>CACMYJ010000004.1 GCA_902617895.1 uncultured Pelagibacteraceae bacterium
CATACTGTCTACTCCACCTGAGACAGCTACACAAAAATTGTTTGGCACATGGATAGATAATTTTTTTTTAAAATTTAAGTAAATTTTTTTTATTCTTGGATCATCTAGTTTTTTTAAATAAAAATTATGAATTATCTTTTTTACACTCAAATTCTTTTTCTTCATAATACTTAGCTTTTTGAAGTACAGATTGAGTTGCTTCTGGATATTGTTTTTTAACTCCAGCGATCATCAAACATCCTTGATCTTTTTCTCCCATCTGAACCAATGACACTCCTAATTTCAATAAATTTTCAGGAGCAATTTTGCTTTTTGGATACTTTTGATAACCTTCTAAATATGCAGTTGCAGCATCAGTGTACATTTGCCTTATTCTATATGTTTCCGCATACCAATATTGTGCATTACCTGACAATTCATTATCAGGATTAATCAATACAAATTCTCGAAATGCTTTTTCAGCACATAGTACAGATGATTTGATTGAAAACTTTTTTATAAGATTATTAAGAGGTTCGGGTTTAAAAGGTTTAATTTCATTTAGTAAGATTAAATCCAAAGTAATATTTGATGATAAAATTTTTATTTTGAGACCTTTACTGGATACACCTAAAAAAGATCTTATCTATATCTCAAAAAATACATTTAATTTCAATGTCAATGATCCTTCAAATTTAGACGATAAATTTTTAAGAGTAAAAGTAAGGAAATTAATTTTAAATTTAGAAAAGGACGGGTTAACATTTAATAAATTCAAATTATCGCTAAACAATCTGAGTAAAAGCAATAATGCCATAGATTATTATGTTCAGAAAAATATTAATAATAATTCTAATTACTTAAAATTAAATAATTCGATTATTTTAAAAGACGATTTTCTTAAACAACCAGATGAAATAGTCTTTAGATCATTTTCAGAATTGATTCAAAAAATTGGAAAAAAAGATACTTTTGCTCGAGGCGTAAAGGTTGCAAACTTACTTAAATTTTTAAAATCTACTAATAATTACTCAAAAAAAACACTTTCAGGATGTATAATTCAGAAACTTGAGAATTCAGTCATTATTTCTAAAGAAAATAGATAGAATACCTAAAAATTGGCACAAATTGACACTTGTTAAATTGATAATAATTCTTAATTTATACTAATGAATTTTAAAAATCTAGCTATGTGGGCAGTAATAGTAATCCTGACTATTGGCCTTTACAATATGTTTAAGAATCCGCAAGGATCAGTTAATCAAAAAAATAATATTATATTTTCAGAATTTTTAACACAAGTAGATAATGGAAGAGTTGTTCAAGTAGAAATTCAAGGAAAAAACATCAAAGGTGTAATGTCTAATGGAGAATTGTTTAATACTTATGCACCCGATGATCCAAATTTAATTCAAAAATTAAGCGATAAAGGCGTTAGTATTTCAGCGAGTCCCTTAGAAGAAAAAATGCCTTCATTATTTGGAGTACTTTTGTCATGGTTTCCTATGCTACTTTTAATTGCTGTATGGATATTTTTCATGAGACAGATGCAGGGTGGTAAAGGTGGAGCAATGGGTTTTGGAAAATCAAAAGCTAAAATGATGAATGAAATCAAAGGTAAGGTTACCTTCAATGATGTGGCTGGGGTTGAGGAAGCTAAAGAAGAAGTAGAGGAGGTAGTAGAATTTTTAAAAGATCCTAAAAAATTTAGTAGGCTAGGTGGAAAAATACCCCGTGGATGTCTGTTAGTTGGACCACCAGGAACTGGTAAAACTTTATTAGCAAGAGCAATAGCAGGAGAAGCAGGAGTACCATTCTTCACAATTTCTGGGTCAGACTTCGTAGAAATGTTTGTTGGTGTTGGAGCTTCAAGAGTTCGAGATATGTTTGAGCAAGGTAAAAAACATTCACCATGCATAATATTCATTGATGAGATTGACGCTGTTGGAAGAAGTAGAGGCGCAGGTTTAGGGGGTGGTAATGATGAAAGAGAGCAAACACTAAATCAATTACTCGTAGAGATGGATGGTTTTGATACTAATGAAGGTGTGATAATAATTGCAGCCACTAATAGACCGGACGTGCTTGATCCTGCTTTATTAAGACCAGGAAGATTTGATAGACAAGTTGTAGTATCTAACCCTGATTTGCTTGGAAGAGAAAAAATTTTAAAAGTTCATGCTAAGAAAATATCAATGGCACCAGATGTAAATTTAAGAACGATAGCAAGAGGAACTCCAGGATTTTCTGGCGCTGATCTAGCGAATTTAGTAAATGAGGCTGCATTACTAGCTGCAAGAAAAAATAAAAGAATTGTTACCTATATGGAATTCGAAGAAGCAAAAGATAAAGT
This sequence comes from uncultured Pelagibacteraceae bacterium, assembly GCA_902617895.1. GTDB lineage: Bacteria > Pseudomonadota > Alphaproteobacteria > Pelagibacterales > Pelagibacteraceae > Pelagibacter. The sequence continues at coordinate 2,333 of CACMYJ010000004.1, forward strand.
AATGATGGGGTCAGAGAGAAGATCAATGGTAATGAGTGAGGAAGAGAAAAAACTTACTGCTTATCATGAAGCTGGCCATGCGATAGTTACCATAAATGAAAAAGCAGCATATCCGATACATAAAGCAACAATTATTCCAAGAGGAAGAGCATTGGGAATGGTAATGCAACTTCCTGAAAGAGATGAAGTATCTCAAACAAGAGAACAATTACATGCCCAAATGGCAATTGCAATGGGAGGAAGAGTTGCAGAGGAGATAATATTTGGAGACGACAAAGTGACTACAGGTGCTGCTAGTGACATAGAGCAGGCGACAAAAAGAGCAAGAGCAATGGTGATGAGGGCAGGATTAAGTAAGGAGCTTGGTCCAGTTGCCTATGGTGAAAATGAAGAAGAAGTTTTCCTTGGAAGATCAGTTGCAAGACAACAAAATATGTCTGAGGAAACCGCAAGAAAAGTAGATACTGAGATAAGAAAATTTGTTGATCAAGGTTATGACAGAGCAAAAAAAGTTTTGACTGATAAAATTGATGATTTGCATAAATTAGCCAAAGCTCTACTTACTTATGAAACATTAACAGGTCAGGAAATTGAGGACATAGTGAACAAAAATTTATATCCAAAAAATAAAGAAGATTTAAAAGTGGAAGAAGATGATCAAAGTTCTGCTTTAGGTTCAATGGGCTTAAAACCAAAAATTGTTCATTAAAATTTAATGCAGAAATATTACACAAGAGCGTGTAATTTTTATTATAATAAAAAATCTAAGGATAACGTAAAAAAAAAAACGTCAATTCCTATTGGTGGTAATAAATCACTATCTTTTGATACAATTGAAATAATTACCAGGACAAATAAAAAAAAAATAAATATAAAAAATATTAATAATCTTCCACTAAAGATTAAAAAAAAAGTTTTAATTGATATAAATAATATATCTAAGGCTAAAAAAATTCCAAAATTAAAATTTGATAATTTACCAATCTTAATGGGTATCATAAATATTACACCAGATAGCTTTTCAGATGGTGGTAAATTTAATAAAAAAGTTTCTGCGATAAAACAGATTAACAAGTTAATAGTTGATGGAGCAAAGATTATTGATGTAGGAGGTGAGTCTACAAGACCTGGCTCTAAAGAAATTCTTGAAACGGAAGAGTGGCTTAGAGTAAATAAAGTTATGAACTATTTTAAATCTAAAAAGATTTTTGTTTCTTTGGACACTAGAAAAAGTTTTGTAATGAAAAAAGCTTTCAAGTATAAATTAGACTTAATTAATGATGTTTCTGGTCTAAGTTATGACAAGGAAACAATTAATTTTTTAAAAAATAGTAAATTACCTTTTGTCGTCCATCATATGAAAGGTGTCCCAGAAATTATGCAAAAAAAACCAAGTTATAAAAATGTTTTGCTGGATATTTACGACTATTTTGAAGATAAATTGAAATTAATAAGAAAAAAAGGAATTAAACATAATCACATTATTTTAGATCCAGGAATAGGATTTGGTAAAAATATGAAACATAATATTACATTAATTAATAATATTTCTATTTTTCATTCCTTAGGATTGCCAGTAATGTTGGGAATTTCAAGAAAGAGATTTATAAAAGATATATCTGGACATAATGATAGCCCAGAGAGAATAGGCGGGACTGTATCCTCAAGTATCTTTAGTATGCTACAAGGAGTACAAATACTTAGAATTCATGATGTTAATGAAGTTAACCAGGGAATTAAAGTTTTTAAAAAATTAAATTTTAACTAATGATAAAAAAATATTTTGGTACTGATGGAATAAGAGGAAAAGTAAATGGAGATAAAATAAATGGTGATATGTTTTTTAAGTTTGGTTTGGCTGCTGGAACATATTTTAAAAACCTAAAAAAAACTAAGCAGATAGCAATAATTGCAAAAGATACAAGATTATCTGGATATGCGCTAGAACCGGCATTAGTTTCTGGTTTAACATCAGCTGGAATGCACGTTTTCACTTTTGGGCCATTGCCAACAAATGGTCTTGCAATGCTTACAAAAAAAATGAGAGCTAATATGGGAATTATGATTACTGCATCTCACAATCCATATGATGATAATGGTTTAAAACTATTTGGACCAGACGGACTAAAATTGTCTGACAAAATAGAAAAGAAAATAGAAAAACTAATTGACTCTAAGATATCTAAAAAATTATCAAAACCTGAAATATTAGGTAGAGTTAAAAGATTGGAAAATGGATCAAAAAAATACATAGAAATAATAAAAAAAAATTTTCCTAAACAATTTAATTTAAGAGGTTTGAGAATTACAATTGATTGTGCTAATGGTGCTGCATATAAAGTAGGACCGCAATTATTTAGATCATTGGGTGCTGTAGTTTACGAAATAGGAACCTCCCCAAATGGATTTAATATTAATCATAAATGTGGATCTACATACCCAAATAAAATTAAATATCATACTAAAAAAAATAAATCTCATATTGGAATTTCTTTAGATGGAGATGCAGACAGAATAATTATTTGTGATGAAAGGGGTGATATTATAGATGGTGATAAAATTATAGCAATGCTAGGAGAAAGGTGGAATAGAAAAAAAATTTTAAAAGGAGGCGTTGTAGGTACTTTAATGTCCAATTATGGATTACAAAATTTTTTTAAAAAAAAAAAAATAAAGTTCTTAAGATCTAAAGTTGGCGATAGATATGTAAAAGAATTAATGCAGAAAAGTAATTTTAACTTAGGGGGCGAGCAATCTGGTCATATTATCCTTGGTAAATTTGCAACTACTGGTGATGGTTTATTAGTAGCATTAGAAATACTCTTTTCTATGAGGAAAGGCAAAAAAGCGAGTGATATATTTAAAAATTTTATACCAACTCCTCAAATGTTAGAAAATGTTGAAGTAAAAGATAAATCAATAATCAATAATCTGAAGTGCAAAAATGCAATTAAAAAAGCAAATAGTTTAATAAAGGGAAAAGGCAGAATGTTAGTAAGAAAGTCTGGAACAGAGCCGGTAGTAAGAATAATGTGTGAAACTGTAGATAGAACTATGCTTTCAAAATGTATTAATATTGTAAAAAAATCAATTATCTAACTTGAAAATAAAATCTAAAATTTTAATTATCGCCGGCTCAGATTCTTCTGGAGGTGCAGGTATACAAGCAGATATTAAAACGGTTACATCGCTTGGTTCATATGCCATGACAGCTATAACTGCAATAACATCTCAAAATACAACTGGTGTTAAGTCAATTGTTCCGTTAAATAGTAAAGAAATTTCTAATCAGATTGAATATACAGCAAGAGATATAAAGCCAGATGCTATTAAAATAGGAATGCTTCATTCAAAAGATGTTATAAATTCAGTAATAAAATCTCTAAAAAAGATAAAAGCAAAAAAAATAATATTGGATCCTGTGATGGTGGCAAAGGGCGGAAAAAAATTAATTAATGACCAAGCTATTAAAATTTTAAAAAACAAACTTTTATCCAAGGTGGACTTAGTTACACCAAATATACCTGAAGCTGAAGTTTTAACCAATTTAAAGATATCAACTATCCAGGATGTAATTTCAGCAGGCAACAATCTTTTAGAATTAGGTGCAAAAAATGTCCTAATTAAAGGTGGTCATTTAAATTATAAAAATATTCAAGACGTATTTATTAATAAAAAAGAAATTTCAATCTTTAAAAATAAGAAAATAAATACAAAAAATAGCCATGGAACTGGTTGTACTCTTTCCAGTGCCATAACTGCATATTTTTCATGTGGAAAAACTTTAAAGAAATCTTGTGAAATGGCTATTAAATATGTAAATCATTCATTAAGAACACAACCAAACTTTGGGAAAGGTCACGGTCCTGTAAACCATTTAAATAGTATTCAAATTAAAAAAAATTTTAGATGAAAAATGTAGTTGTAGTCGGTTCGCAATGGGGAGATGAAGGAAAAGGTAAAATTGTTGATTGGCTATCAAGCGAGGCTGATGTAATAGTAAGATTTCAAGGTGGTCATAATGCTGGCCATACACTTGTTATAGATGGAGTAGTTTATAAATTAAGACTGTTGCCATCAGGAATAGTCAGAAAAAATAAAATATCTATAATTGGAAACGGAGTAGTGGTTGATCCATGGGCGTTATTAGAAGAGATTGATGAAATTAAATCTAAAAGTGTAGAAGTTAATTCTGGCAATTTAATTTTATCTGAAGCAGCTACTCTTATTTTGCCATTTCACAAAGAAATGGATGAAATTAGAGAAGATGCAGCAGGAAAATCAAAGATTGGGACTACAAGAAGAGGAATAGGACCAGCATATGAAGATAAGATTGGTAGAAGGTCAATAAGAGTAATGGATCTTGCATCAGAAAATAATTTGGATAAAAGACTGGATGTAGTATTAAACCATCATAATGCTATAAGAAAAGGTTTAGGAAAACCTGAATTTAAAAAAGAACAATTAAAAAAAGATCTATTAAATATTGCGCCGCATATACTTAAATTTTCGCAGCCAGTATGGAAAAAAATAGATGAATTTAAATCTGTAAATAAAAAAATATTATTTGAAGGAGCTCAAGGAGTTCTTTTAGATGTTGATCATGGTACCTACCCATTTGTAACCTCTTCTAATACTGTCGCCTCGTCTGCAGCAACTGGTTCAGGCTGTGGTATTAATTCTATTAATTATGTTTTAGGTATTACAAAAGCATATACGACAAGAGTTGGTGAAGGTCCATTCCCAACAGAACTAACAGATGAGATTGGTGAATTACTTGGAACAAGAGGAAAAGAATTTGGAACTGTCACAAGTCGAAAGAGAAGATGTGGTTGGTTTGACGGTGTCCTTGTAAGACAAACTTTAAAAATTTCAGGGATTGATGGAATTGCACTAACTAAGCTAGATGTATTAGATGAACTTGATGAAATTAAAATGTGCATTGCTTACGAGATAAATGGTAAAAAATTTGATTACCTCCCAGCTTCTGTTGATGACCAATTTATGGCCAAACCCGTATATAAATCCTTTAAAGGTTGGAAATCTTCAACAGTAGGTATAAAAAAATTTGAGGAATTACCGGAAAATGCAAAAAATTATATAAAAGAATTAGAAAAGTTTGTTGAGACAAGAATTTCAAGTATTTCCACTAGTCCAGAGAGAAATGATACAATCTTAATTCAAGACCCTTTTAATCTCTAATTTGCTGGCAATAAGTTTTTTGATTTAGCAGAATTAAGCATATGCTTTTGTAGTTTCTCAAAAGCTTTATTTTCTATTTGTCTTACCCTTTCCCTACTTATCTTATACTTTTTACTCAACTCATCTAAAGTTATTGGATCATCCGTTAATCTTCTTGAGTATAAAATCTTTTTTTCTCTTTCATTTAATATTTTAATTGAGTCTTGAAGTAGATCTTTTCTTTGTTCCATTTCATCACTTTGAGCAATTTTTAATTCATGGTCCATCTCATTATCAACAACCCAGTCTTGCCACTCATCTCCATCTTCACCTATTGGAGCATTTAAAGATTGTTCTTTACCCGAAAGTCTTCTATTCATAGAAACAACCTCGCTTTCACTCACAGAAAGTCTTTTAGCTATATCTTCAACGTGATCTTTTCTCAGATCTCCTTCTGACTGAGGTGCTATTTGGTTTTTAATTTTTTTTAAATTAAAAAAGAGTTTTTTCTGTGCTGTAGTTGTTCCTATTTTAACTAAACTCCATGACCGTAATATGTATTCTTGTATTGAAGCTTTGATCCACCACATTGCATAAGTTGCAAGTCTAAAGCCTTTTTCTGGCTCAAATTTTTTAACTGCCTGCATTAATCCTACATTACCTTCAGATATCATCTCGTTAAGAGGTAAGCCGTAACCTTTGTAACCCATTGCTATCTTAGCAACCAGTCTCAAATGGCTAGTTACAAGTTTTTCAGCTGATTTAACATTTCCAGTTGCTTGCCAATTTTTGGCTAACATATATTCTTCTTCAGCAGCAAGCATTGGAAATTTCTTGATCTGAGCAAGATATGCAGCTAGCCCACCTTCATTAGAAATTGCTGGTAAATTATATGTATTTTTATTCATTTGGAATATTTATTTAATAAATTAATAAATTTTTACAATACTTTTATTACTTGATATTTCTTAGTTTTTTTAAAATCTGTTCTAAATCTAATGGTAATTTTGATGTAAACTCAAGTCTTGCATTATTATTTGGATGATCAAAACCAATAGTTTTTGCGTGTAAAAATTGTCTATTAAGTGCAGTTAAACTTTCTTCAAGCTCAATATCAATATTAACAAATTTTTTATATTTTTTTTTATATTTTTTATCACCTAAAATATTATTACCTTTGTAAGACAAATGAACTCTTATTTGATGTGTTCTTCCTGTTTCTAGTTTACATTCAACTAGACTAAATGTTGGAATTTTTTTATTCTCAAATATTTCTAAAGTTTTATAATTTGTGACAGCCCTTTTACCTTTCTTAAATGAAACCTCCATCATTTGTCTGTTTCTTGAACTTCGTGTAATAAACGTTTCTATTTTTCCATTTTGAGGTCTTATTTTACCCCAGACTAAAGCTTGGTAAACTCTCGTAATTGAATGATCCGAAAATTGTTTCGATAAATTTTCGTGTGAAATATTATTTTTAGCAATAACTATTAGTCCAGATGTATCTTTGTCTATCCTATGTACAATTCCAGGTCTTAATTCGTCTCCAATATTTGATAAATTTTTGTTATCATAGTTTATCAAAGCATTTACAATAGTATTATTATAATTTCCTGGTCCAGGATGCATGGAAATTCCTGCAGATTTATTGATAACTATTAAATCCTCATCCTCATGAACAATATCAAGAGGATATTTAAATGGTTCTAGTGTCTCTTTTTTTTGTTCTGAGATCTCAAAATAAATTTCATCATTAAATTTAATTTTCTTAGAAGGATCAGTAATTACAATATTATTTATTTTTAATTTATTTTCTAAAATTAAACTTTTTACTCTTGACCTGCTTAATTTATTATCCTGATTGGATAATAGAATATCTATTCTTAAATTTTTTTCTTTATTTTTAACTTTTATATTTATAATACTTTTCATATTGATATAATTATATAATATGCGCTTGTAGCTCAACTGGATAGAGCGCCAGATTTCGGCTCTGGAGGTTCAGGGTTCGACTCCTTGCGGGCGCACCATTATTCACCCATATTAATCAAAGTCCCCTTATTTTTTGCGGCATTGAAAGAATAATAAAATAAAGTGATCGAAAGAGAAAAATAAAAAGCGTTCCAAATAAATGCGTAGTAAACATTTTCGATATTCACTGTTTGATTAATCAAAATATTTCTAGCCTCTTCAAATATGTAAACCAATGGAAGTACATAAGCTATCTTTTGAAATATTTCTGGTAGAGTTTCTATTGGATAATATATACATCCAAAAGGTGCTAGTAAAAACATTGTTGACCATGCTATATTTTCAAATGATGGACCAAATCTAAGTAAACCTGAAGAAACTAAAATACCAAGTGTGATTCCAAAAATATAAAGACTTAAAAAAAGAAAAAATAAAAATATTCCTAAATCTAAAATTGAAATTCCAAACAATGGTGATGTAAGTAAAATTGCCGGAACAAGGCCAATTAGAGATCTAATTAAAGCAGTTATAACAAGTGAGGTTAAAATCTCACCAATTCTCATTGGTGCTATGAAAAGATTAGTAAAATTTCTACTCCAAATTTCTTCTAAAAAAAGCATATTAAAACCAATACTTGTCCTAAACAAAAAATCATAGAGAATTGCACAAGTAAGGATTACACCAACTGCATTATTATAATAAGTTGTATGTGTTGCAAAAAAATTAGATATAAATCCCCATAATGTAATTTGAATCGATGGCCAGTAAACTAGATCTAATATTCTAGGAAATGATCTAGTGATTAGATAAAAATGCCTTAAAAATAAACCATATATTCTAGTTAAACTCACTTTTACTCCTTGATAGTTTTAAAAAGACTTCCTCTAGATTTGTTCTTCCATGTTTTGTAATTAAATCTTCAGGTTTACCTTGGTCTATTATTTCTCCATTTTTCATCATTAATACAGATTTGCACAAACGTGTGACTTCATTCATATTGTGAGAAGCTAAAAGTATCGAAATTTTTTTTTCTTTTTTATATTCTTCTAAAAATGTTCTAACAAAATCTCCTACTTCTGGATCTAAAGACGCAGTTGGTTCGTCAAGCAGTAGAACTTTTGGTTCATTGACTAAAGCCTTGGCCAAACTTACTCTATTTTTTTGACCTGATGAAAGCTCCCCAGTAATACTGTTTAATAGCTCTTCTATTCTCAGCTTTTCCGACAAATACTCAATTCGTTCCTTAATATTTTTAACTTTGTAAAGTTTGGAGTAAACATATAAATTTTGTTTCACAGTAAGTTTTTTAGGTAGTTCAATATATGGAGATATAAAATTTATCATTTCAAGAATTTCAATTCTATTTTCTTCAAGTTTAAGATGATTGATAAATATTTGACCACTTGTAGGTTTAAGTAAGCCTAGCAACATTCCAATGGTTGTCGTTTTTCCCGATCCATTAGGACCAAGCAAACCTAAAATTTCATCTTCCTCAACATTAAATGATATACCTTTTACTGCTTCTTTTTTTCCATAATTTTTTTTTATATTTTTTACTTCAATTAAATTTTTCATTTTTTTGATGCTCTTAGAATTCTATCATTGATAGCTTCACCAATATTAATATTTGGTATTTTTTCAATAGCAATTTTTTTGTACCCATTTTTTTTAATCTTTCTTAACGTTCTATATAGATTTTTTGCAGCTTCATTCAAATTACTTGTCTTACTGATATAAAAATAGTTTTTATTAATTTTTACTCTTTTTTTTATCAAGATATAAGCTTCATTTTGAAAATTTTTTTTGGCATTTAGTCTCACTGGTATTCCGGGTGAATAATGCAATTTGCTAGTACCAGGAACTTTTATTTTAATCTTTTTTTTATTCTTATTTTCTAAAGTATTAATTAATTTATGGATTAATTTACTGTTTATTCCTCCTGATCTTAAAATATGAGGTTTTCCAATAAGATTTAAAATCGTTGATTCTAAACCTATTTTTGAAAAACCACCATCTAAGATAAATTTTACTTTTTGACCAAATTCATCAACCACGTCTTGTTTTGAAATAGGACTTATACCTGTTGAAATGTTTGCACTAGGTGCCGCAAGTGGATAATTTATTTTTTTTAGAAGTTTTCTAGTCAAAGGATGGCTTGGAAATCGAACCGCTAATGAATTTGAATTATTTGTAATGATTTTTGAAATCCTACTTTTCTTTTTCAATTTTAAAACAAACGATATCGGCCCTGGGCAAAATTTTTTGTAAAGTTTAATAAAATTATTATCAATTTCACAATCTTTTTTTAAGTCGCTAATACTATAATAGTGAGTAATTAAAGGATTATTTCTAGGTCTTTTTTTTAATTTATATATTCTAGAAACTGCTGTATCCGAATACGCATTTCCTGCCAGTCCATAGACTGTCTCAGTAGGAATCGCTATACATTCATTATTATTCAAGTATTTTATTGCTTTTTTAATATTTGAATCATTCTTTTTCATATAATATTACCAACTAATATATGAATGAAAAAAATTTGCCAGATGATATTGCGTCAAAATCATTAAATGAGCTTACTGATTTAGCTAGCGAAATTATTAAAAATTTAGAAAACGAAAATAATCTAGAAAATACATCTGAAGATTACTCAAATTTATTAAAAATTAATAGATTGATAGAAAAAAAATTCCAAAAAGATTTTAAAGAAATATCACGTAAAACAAATTTTAAAATTAAAGACATAAAATCAAACAAAAATGCAAAAAAAGTTAAATAAAATAGTTAATATAACTAATAATTATCTTTATAAATATTTTTCCAAACAAAAAAAAACTGAGCTTATCAAACCTATGTTATATGGACTTTTACCTGGAGGTAAAAAAGTAAGATCAAAAATACTCTTTGATATTGGGTCTATATTCAAGGTAGATAAAAAAAAAATTTTGCAAGTTGCAGCAGCAGTTGAATGTATACATGCTTATTCACTTATACATGATGATTTGCCATGCATGGATAATGATAATTTGAGAAGAGGAAAATTGACCACGCACAAAAAATTTAGTGAATCAACAGCAATACTTGCTGGTAATTCTTTACTCACTATTGCATTTCAAATTTTAAGCGAAAAAAGATTAAATTTAAATGAACAAAAAAAAATAAAATTAATAAACTTGCTTTCTGAAAGTTCGGGACATACAGGAATAGCTGGGGGACAGTTTTTAGACTTAAGTTATGAAAAAATTAAAAAAACGAAAAAACAAATTATAGATATGCAAATTAAAAAAACTGGAAAGTTATTTAGTTTTTGCTGTGTTGCTCCTGTTATAATGTCTGGTAAAACAAAATATCTGAATAAGTTTAATAAAATAGGTAACGAAATAGGATTATTATTTCAAATTGCTGATGATTTAATAGATTTAAGAGGCAAAACATCTAGTGCAGGTAAGAAAACCAAAAAAGATTTTAAAATGGGAAAAGCTACTTTAATAAGTTTACTAGGCCCTGATAATACTATTAAATATGCAAATAACCTAAAACTAAAAATATTTAAAAGTTTAAAAATTTTTGGCAAAAAAGGTGACGATTTTAGAGAAACAATAAATTATATTTTAAATAGAACAAAATGAACAATAATTATAAATTTCTAAATAATATTAATTTCCCTGATGATGTAAGAAAATTATCACAATCTGATATTAAAATTTTGGCAAACGAGGTTCGACAAGAGTTAATAGATGTTGTTTCTGAAACAGGAGGGCATTTAGGTGCCGGGTTAGGAGTTGTAGAATTGACTGTTGTCTTACACTATATATTTAACACTCCTCATGATAAATTAATTTGGGATGTGGGACATCAAACCTATCCACATAAAATATTAACTGGTAGAAAAAAACAAATAAGAACTCTTAGAAAAGGTGAGGGATTATCAGGTTTTACAAAAAGATCAGAAAGTGAGTATGATCCATTTGGTGCCGCTCATAGTTCAACTTCTATTTCATCTGCATTAGGAATAGCAGTAGCTAATAAGTTATCAAATAAATCAGGCAATGTAATTGCAGTCATAGGTGACGGGGCGATTAGTGCTGGTATGGCTTATGAGGCTATGAATAATGCAGGTGGAAGCAAAACAAAGATGATTGTTGTTTTAAATGATAACGATATGTCAATTTCAAAACCTGTTGGTGCTATGAGAAAATATCTAGCAAAAATTTTATCTGGTAAAGTTTACTTTAGTTTTAGAGAAACATTAAAATTAATTATATCTGCTTTTTCAAAAAGATTTAAAAATCAAGCTGGAAAAGCTGAAGATTTTTTAAGATCTGCAGTAACTGGTGGAACATTATTTAATTCTATGGGATTTTACTATATTGGACCAATTGATGGACACGATATTGATTCAATGGTCTCAGTATTTAATAATGTAAAGGATATTAATTATGATGGACCAATTTTAATCCATGTTAAAACTGAAAAAGGAAAAGGTTATTCGTTTGCTGAAAAATCGGATGATAAATTTCATGGTGTTTCAAAATTTAATGTAAAAACAGGAGAACAAGAAAAGTCTAAATCTAATACTCCTTCTTATACAAAAGTATTCGCAAATTCATTAATTAAACATGCTGAAAAAGATAGCAAGGTTGTTGGTATAACTGCAGCTATGCCATCAGGAACTGGGATGGATTTATTTGGAAAAAAATTTCCAGAAAGAATGTTTGATGTTGGGATAGCCGAACAACATGCTGTTACTTTTGCTGCGGGTATGGCTACTGAAGGGTATAAACCTTACGCTGCAATATATTCAACATTTCTTCAAAGAGCTTATGATCAGGTCGTCCACGATGTTGCCATACAATCTTTGCCTGTTAGATTTGCAATTGACAGAGCGGGGTTAGTTGGTGCTGATGGCCCAACACATGCTGGATCTTTTGATATAACATACCTTTCAACATTACCAAATTTTGTGGTAATGGCTGCAAGTGATGAGGCTGAGCTTGTAAGAATGATAAATACATCAATGGATATAAACGATAGACCATCAGCTTTTAGATATCCAAGGGGCAATGGTGTGGGAGTACAATTACCTGAAATAACAGAGAAAATTGAGTTGGGTAAAGCAAAAATAATTAAAGAAGGAAAAAAAGTTGCAATTTTAAATTTTGGAGCAAGATTACAGGAGTGTATTTTGGCTTCCGAAAATTTAATAAAAAAAGGAGTTGATATCTCTATTATTGATGCAAGATTTGCAAAACCGTTAGATGAAAACCTAATATGGCAAATTGCAACAGAACATGAGGTTTTGATTACAATAGAAGAAGGTTCAATAGGAGGATTTGGATCTCACGTGAGCCAATTTTTAAGTGAAAAAAATTTATTAGACAGTAATCTTAAATTTAGATCAATGATATTGCCTGATAGATTTATTGATCATGATAAACCAGAGCTAATGTATAAGTTTGCTAATTTAGACTCTATAGGTATTGAAAATAAAATATTAGATACTTTGAATTCAAAAGTTTTAATTAAAAAATCTAATTAAATTTTATTTTGAGCTGCATTCATTAAATAGTGATCAAGAATTACACAATGCATCATCGCCTCTCCTATTGGAACCGCTCTAATTCCAACACACGGGTCGTGTCTTCCTTTTACAGATATTGTCGTATTCTTCCCAAATCTATCGATTGTTTGTCTCGATGACAAAATAGATGATGTTGGTTTTACTGCAAATGAAACATTTATTTCTTGTCCAGTAGATATTCCTCCAAGAATTCCTCCTGCATTATTTGATTTGAAACTAGTTTTACCTTTTTTTTTCAAAATTTCATCAGAGTTTTCCTCACCTGTTAACATTGCAGAGTTCATTCCTGATCCAATATTTACACCCTTTACAGCATTAATGCTCATCATTGCTGCCGCAAGATCCATATCTAATTTTGAGTATATTGGCGCTCCAAGTCCCAAAGGAACTCCTCTTGCTCTAACTTCAATTATTGCTCCACAAGATGATCCAGCTTTTCTTATCCCAAGTAAATATTTTTCCCAAAGTTTAATCACAGTTTTGTCAGGACAAAAAAATGGGTTACTAGAAATTGTTTTGTCTTTCCATTTTTTTAAGTCACATCCTAATATCCCCAATTGTGTAACAGCACCAACAGCTTGATACTTCTTTCCAATTTTGCTTTTCAAAACAACTTTTGCTATAGCACCCGCCGCAACTCTAGCCGCAGTCTCGCGAGCAGATTGTCTTCCACCACCTCTGTAATCCCGGATACCGTATTTTTTAAAATAAGTATAATCTGCATGTCCTGGTCTAAATTTATTCTTTATTGTCTCATAGTCTCTAGATCTCATATCTTTATTATAAATTATTAGGGAAATTGGAGTTCCAGTTGTTCTACCTTCAAAAACACCAGATAAAATATTAATTTTGTCGTCCTCTTTTCTTTGAGTTGTAAATTTAGATTGTCCTGGTTTTCTTTTATTAAGTTCTTTTTGTATATCACTTTCTTTTATTGGAATATTTGGAGGGCAGCCATCTACAACGCATCCGATAGCAGGACCATGTGACTCTCCCCAAGTGGTAAACCTAAATAACTTTCCAAAAGTATTAAATGACATTATTTTAATGTATAAATTATTTTTTTAAATTTATGAACGAAAAAAACTCACTTGGACTAAATCTTTGCTTTAAAGAACATAATAACCCAATAAAGCTTTTTGAAGAGTGGTTCAATAAAGCAAAAAAAACTGAAATTAATGATCCAAACGCATTTGCGGTTGGAACTGTAAACAAAAATGGTTTTCCAACAGTTAGAATGGTGCTTCTTAAAGATTTTGATAAAAATGGATTTGTTTTCTACACAAATCTTAATAGTGATAAAAGCAAGGCTATCAAAAATTCCTCAAAAATTTCTATGTGCTTCCACTGGAAAAGTTTACAAAGACAAATTAGAATAATTGGTATTGCAACTAAAGTAACAAAAAAAGAAGCTGATGCTTATTACAATTCAAGAGCCTATGGAAGTAGAATAGGTGCTTGGGCCTCAAAGCAAAGTTCTATTTTAAAAAAAAGACAAGATTTATATAGGTCCATTGAGGAATTTAAGAAAAAATATCCAAATAAAAATAATATACCACGTCCTGAACATTGGTCTGGTTGGAGAATTAAACCAAAGGAAATTGAATTTTGGTTAGATGGAAAGAATCGAATTCATGAAAGGTTAAAATATATTAGATTTACCAAAAAATGGAAAAAAATATTATTAAGCCCTTAAAAATTTCTTTCAATACTAAAAGAAGTTAATTTTTTTAATATATTTTTTTCTTCAGACTCTTCAAATACACTTAAAGAATTAGAAGCTAAATTAATATAATGTTCTGCTTTTTTATAACACTCATTAATAATATTATTTTTTTTTATTAGAACTAGGACATGTTCTAAATCTTGCTTTTCACGAATATCTTTTTCAAAAAAAGATTTTAATTTTTCTTTTTCAAACCTATCAACTTTTTGATAAAGTAAAATTATAGGCAAAGTCACTTTTCCTTCGTAAAAGTCATTACCAATATTTTTTCCAAATAATTTTAATTCAGAATTATAGTCTAATGTGTCATCTGCTATCTGAAATGTAAGCCCTAAGTTTTTTCCATAAAATTCCAAAGCATTTTTATATTTTAAATCTTTTTCAGCAATAATTGCACCAACTTTAGTAGCCGCTGCAAATAAAGAAGCTGTTTTTGATGAAATAATATTTAGATATGTTTCTTCCAAGATATCTATTTCTTTATTATGTTGTAACTGAAGAACTTCACCTTGGGCAATTTCAGATGATGTAGTTGCTAAAAGTTTTAATAGTTCTAAATTCCCGTCCTCTACCATCATTTCAAAACATTTACTAAGTAAATAATCACCTACCAAAATTGATGAATGATTTCCCCAAATTATATTAAGTGTTTTTTTACCTCGTCTAATGTCAGCACTATCTATTACATCGTCATGCATTAAAGTAGCTGCATGTATAAGTTCTACACAAGCTGCAAGATTTACATCTCTTAATCCTTTTTGATATTCACAAATTTTAGCACATTGCAAGGTTAAGAGTGCTCTTAGTCTTTTTCCACCAGTTTTTAAATGATACTTGGTCATCTTTTGAACCAATTCAACTTTACTTGCTAGTTTAGAATTGATTTTTTCTTCAACTAGAATCAATTTATCATCGACCGAATTTTTTAAATCTGCATATGAATTATTAATTTGTTTTTTTAGCTGTATTACAGTTCCCATTAATTAAAACTATTATATCCAATTTATTAATATACTTATCAATTGACGCACCTTATTCTTTAATTATAAGTAGGGTTTATAAAATATTTAAAAAACTTATAACAATTCTAATGTTCTCATTTTTTAAAAAAAAAAAGATAATAAGTCACCTAAAATTATCAGGGGTTATAGGAAATGTTGGAAGGTTCAGGCAAGGAATAGAATATTCAAGTGAAGAAGAAAACATAAAAAAGGCTTTTTCAGTAAAGAAAGCATTAGCCGTTGCAATTACAATTAATTCACCTGGTGGATCCCCAGTACAATCTCATTTGATATGTAAATTAATAAAAGAACAATCTAAGAAAACAAAAAAGAAAGTAATTATTTTTGCTGAAGATGTGGCAGCATCTGGAGGATATCTTATTGCATGTGCTGGTGATGAAATTTATGCTAACTCAAGCTCAATCATAGGATCTATCGGTGTTATTTCTGCTTCATTTGGTTTTAAAAATTTAATTGAAAAAATTGGAATTGAAAGAAGAGTTTACACCGCTGGAAAAAATAAAAGTACTTTAGATCCTTTTTTGGATGAAAAAGAAGAAGATATTAATCGTTTAAAAAATATCCAATTAGAAATTCATCAAGATTTTATAGATGTTGTTGAAGAAAGCAGAAAAGAAAAACTAAACAAAAATTCTGGTATTGAACTTTTCTCTGGAGAATTTTGGGCAGGAAAAAAAGCAAAAGAATTAGGTCTAATCGATGGAATAGGAAATTCAGACCAAATATTAAGAGAGAAATACGGAGATGATTTGGAAATTAAGAAATTTGGAAAAAGTAAAGGATGGTTATCAAAAAAGCTATCATCTTCTGAAAATTATACTGATAAAGTAATTAGTGTATTAGAGGAAAGATCAATCTGGCAAAGGTATGGTCTTTAAAATAAAAAAAAAAACTTTATCTTTTCAAGATACAATCTTTAACTTACAAAAGTACTGGTCTAAAAAAGGTTGTATAATTTTACAACCGTACGATCTAGAGGTCGGTGCTGGGACATTTCATCCAGCAACAACTTTAAGATCGCTTGGTCCAAAACCATGGAAAACTGCATATGTTCAACCATCACGCCGCCCGACTGATGGAAGATATGCTGACAACCCTAATAGATTGCAACATTACTATCAATTCCAAGTTTTAATTAAACCTTCACCAAAAGAAATAAAAAAGATGTATTTAAATAGCTTGTCATCAATAGGTATTAATCATGAGGAACACGATATAAGGTTTGTTGAAGACGACTGGGAAAGTCCTACATTAGGAGCGGCAGGTCTTGGATGGGAAGTTTGGTGTGATGGAATGGAAGTTACACAATTTACTTATTTCCAACAAATGGCTGGAGTTGAATGTAAACCTGTATCTGTTGAAATTACATATGGATTAGAGAGATTGTGCATGTTTATTCAAAACAAAAAAAGTGTTTTTGATTTAATTTGGAATGATGAAGGAATTACTTACAAAGATGTTTTTCATCAGTCAGAGAAAGAATTTTCAGCATATAATTTTGAATATGCCAATACTGATAATTTATTTAAAATATTTATTATGCTTGAAGAAGAAACAAAATTGTTAGTTGAAAAAAAGATTTCTCTTCCAGCTTATGATCAATGTTTAAAATGTAGTCATGTCTTCAATATTTTAGATGCAAGAGGGGTGATTAGTGTAGCACAAAGGGCTGAATATATTGCAAGAATAAGGGAACTAACTAAATCAATTGGGAAAGTTTGGATTGAAAGCCAAAGTTAATGTCAGAATTATTTGTAGAGCTATTTAGTGAGGAAATTCCTGCAAGGCTTCAAATAAACGCAAGGAATGAATTAAAAAAAAATATTAAAAATTTTTTTATTAATAACCAAATCAAATTCAATGAAAATTTTAATGTTTATTCAACACCAAATAGATTAGTTCTACATGTTGATAAAATCCCTAATGAAATCAAATTAAGCTCAGAGGAAATTAAAGGCCCAAATGTCAATGCTCCTGAAAAAGCATTAGAGGGATTTATCAGATCAAACAATACAACAATAGAAAAAATCTTTAAAAAAAATACTGAAAAAGGTGAATTTTATTTTTTTAATAAAGAGTCTAGAAAAATAAAAGTTTCAGATTTACTAGAAAAAAATTTAAGTGAAATCTTAAAAAAGATTGCTTGGAGTAAATCAATGAAATGGGCAAATTATGATCTTTATTGGG
Organism: uncultured Pelagibacteraceae bacterium; assembly: GCA_902617895.1. Classification (GTDB taxonomy): domain Bacteria; phylum Pseudomonadota; class Alphaproteobacteria; order Pelagibacterales; family Pelagibacteraceae; genus Pelagibacter. The sequence continues at coordinate 20,001 of CACMYJ010000004.1, forward strand.
GAAGACCTCTTAAATCTATTTTAGCAATATTTAATAAAAAACCTCTAAATTTTGATTTTAACCACATAAATAGCTCCAACAAAACTTTTATAGATAAATCACTTGAAGAAGGTATGAAAATTTTTAACGACTTTCATTCGTATTTAAAATTTTTTAAACAAAAAGGTATTTTAATTGATCAAGATTTAAGAAAAAAAATTATACAGAATAAGATTAATGAAATAATTAATAAAAAAAATTTAAAAATTGAACAGAATGATAGGCTAATAGATGAAATAGTAAATATAGTTGAAAAACCGGTGGTAATTGTTTGTGATTTTGACAAAAAATTTTTAAATATCCCAAGTGAAATATTGATCACGACTATGCAGAGTCATCAAAAATATTTACCAACTTTTGATAAAAAAAATAATCTTACAAATAATTTTTTTGTAATTTCAGATATAAAAGACACAAAAGGATTTGTTAAATTAGGAAATGAGAGAGTAATTGAAGCAAGATTAAGTGATGCTGAGTTTTTTTGGGAAAAAAATAAAACCCAAAATTTAGTTAAACAAGTAGATAAATTAAAAAATATAAATTATTTTAAAGGTTTAGGATCTTACTTTGACAAAATTCAGCGTATGAGAAAATTATCATCATTAATTTCTGATAATTTTTTAATTAGTAAAGAGAAAATTGAAATAGCTTCATCAATTTGTAAAGTTGATTTAATGTCTGATCTTGTTGGAGAGTTTCCAGAACTCCAAGGTATTGTTGGTGGTCATTTTGCAAGGTTTCAAGGGTTTGATAAAGAAGTTTGGCTTGCAGTATCTGAACAATATTTGCCTAACGGGATGGAAAGTAAATTACCAAAAAAAATGTACAGTGTCGCTTTATCCTTAAGTGATAAACTAGATTCATTAGTTGGTTTTTTTGGAATTAATCTGAAACCTACTAGTTCAAAAGACCCATATGCCATAAGAAGAATGGCAATAAGTCTTGTCAGATTAATCGTTGAAAATGAAATAAAAATTAAACTAAAAGATTTAATTGTTTACACCTGTTCAGTGTATAGAGATCAGGGCTATGAATTTGATATTAAAAAGATACAAAATGAATTAAGTGATTTTATAATAGAAAGATTAAAAAATTATTTAAAAGAAAAAAAAATAAGACAAGATATAATTGAAAGCTCAACATTTTTGCTTGGATTAGATGATATATTAAAGGCTTATAAAAAATCTTTATGTTTAAATAAAAATATTAAAAAAGAAATTGGCTTTGAAACTATTGCAGTATACAAAAGATCTTCAAATATATTAAATACTGAAGAAAAAATGTCTACTGAATCCCTTGGTTTTGCGGATCCAGGTTTATTTAAAAATGATTACGAGAAAAAATTATATAAAAAAATAAATGATATAAGAAAATATTTTTTGAGTATTGGAAAAGACGAAAATTACGAGGAGAGTTTAAAAATCTTATCAAGTGTTAAGATCGAGGTGAACGATTTTTTTGATAATGTTATTGTTAATGATGAAGATATAATAATTAAAAAAAATAGATTAGAATTATTAAATATGTTGTGTAAAACTTTTGATAACTATTTTAATTTTTCAAAAATAGAAGCCTAGAATGAGAAAATTTATATTTAATTTTAAATCAAATAAAATAAAAAAAATTAAACTACCAAAAAATATTCTTGGTGGCAAAGGTGCAAATCTTTCTGAAATGGGAAGAATGGGGCTACCCGTACCCCCTGGTTTTACAATATCAACAGGGGTATGTGATTTATTTTATAAGAATAAAAAAAAATTAAATAAAAAAATACTTAATGAAATAAATAAAGAATTAAAGTTTATTGAAAAAGACTCAGGAAAAAAATTTGGAGATTTAAAAAATCCTCTTCTAGTTTCTGTAAGATCTGGAGCTAGGGTTTCTATGCCTGGTATGATGGATACAATTTTAAATCTAGGTCTAAATGATAATACAGTAATAGCACTTGCAAAAAAAACTTCAAATTTAAGATTTGCAAATGATAGCTATAGGCGTTTTATTCAAATGTATTCTAGTGTTGTATTGGGAATAGAAAGTTATCACTTTGAGGATGTAATCGAGAACTATAAGTTAACAAAAGGAGTGTTATTAGACACAGAATTAGATGAGTATGACTGGCAAGCTTTAATAAAAGATTTTAAAAACATCGTAAAAGAAAAAACAAAAAAAGATTTTCCTCAAAATGTCAATGAACAACTGATAGGAGCTATAAGTGCTGTTTTTTTATCTTGGGAAAGCCACAGAGCAAAAGTCTATAGAAAATTAAATCAAATACCGTCTAATTGGGGTACAGCAGTTAATGTACAATCAATGGTTTTTGGAAATATGGGTAATGATTGTGCAACTGGTGTAGTCTTTACTAGAAATCCATCAGATGGATCAAAAAATATTTATGGAGAATATTTAATAAATGCTCAAGGAGAGGATGTTGTTGCTGGAACCAGAACACCACAACATATTACCAAAAAAGCTAGAGTTGAATCAAAAGAAACTCTTAAGTCAATGGAGGAGGCAATGCCAAAGACATACAATCAACTAAAAAATATATTAATCAAATTAGAAAAACATTACAAAGATATGCAGGATGTTGAGTTTACAGTTGAAAATAAAAAACTTTGGATGCTTCAAACACGCTCTGGAAAACGAACAGCTAAATCTGCTGTAAAAATAGCTGTAGATATGGTTAATGAAAAGTTGATTACTAAAAAAGATGCAATATTACGAATAGAACCAAGTTCTTTAGACAATTTGCTTCATCCAACTTTAGATGAGAAAGCAAACTTAGAAGTAATTGGGACAGGCTTACCTGCATCACCTGGTGCTGCAAGTGGAAAAGTTGTTTTTACGTCCGAGGAGGCTGAAAGACTAAATAGTATGATGCAAAGTACAATATTAGTTCGTGTAGAAACTTCGCCGGAAGATATACATGGTATGCATGCAGCAAAAGGAATACTTACCTCAAGAGGAGGTATGACAAGTCATGCTGCAGTAGTTGCTAGAGGGATGGGACGACCATGTGTATCTGGATCTAGTGAAATAGAAATTGATTATGAAAACAAATTATTCAAAACAAACAATAAAGTAATTAAAGAGGGAGAAATAATTACAATTGATGGTTCAACAGGCAGAATAATTATTGGCGAGATAAAAACAGTTAAACCAGAAATATCAGGTGATTTCTCAAAAATAATGAGCTGGTCTGATGATTTCAGAAAATTAAAAATTAGAACTAATTCGGAGACACCATCAGATAGTAAAACTGCTAGAGAATTTGGTGCAGAGGGTATTGGTTTATGTAGAACTGAACATATGTTTTTTGATGAGGAAAGAATTCTATCAGTAAGAGAAATGATATTATCAAAAACAATTGAAGATCGATCTAATGCACTTAAAAAGTTATTACCACATCAAAAAAAGGATTTTATTGAAATATTTAAAATAATGAGAGGTTTACCAGTAACAGTAAGGTTACTTGACCCACCACTACATGAATTTTTGCCAAAAAGTAATAACGAAATTAATGATGTTGCAGTTTCATTAAATATTTCCATTAAAGAACTTGAAGTTAGAATTTCAGAACTTCATGAACAAAATCCAATGCTAGGTCATAGAGGTTGTAGATTGGCAATTTCATTCCCTGAAATTTATGAGATGCAGTGTACTGCAATTTTTGAAGCTTTAGTGGAATGTAAAAAACAAAAAATTCAATCAACTATGCCTGAAATCATGATCCCTTTAGTTTCAACAGAAGCAGAAATAAAAATTATGAAAGATTTAGTCATTAGGATTGCAAAAAAAGTTCAAGATGAGAATAAAATTAAAATTGATTTTTTAGTTGGAACAATGATTGAATTGCCAAGAGCAGCAATAAAGGCAAAAGATATCGCTAAACACGCTGAATTTTTTAGTTTTGGAACAAATGATTTAACTCAAACTACATTTGGAATTAGTAGAGATGATAGTGGTAAATTCCTTAATGATTATATCGAGAATAAAATTTTTGATATTGATCCTTTTGTATCAATTGATGAAGGAGTTGGAGACTTAATAAAAATTGCAACTGATAAAGGTAGAAAACAAAACAAAAAAATTAAACTTGGAATTTGTGGAGAGCATGGTGGAGATCCTAAAAGTATAGAATTTTGTGCAAAAACTGGATTAGACTACGTGTCTTGTTCACCTTACAGAGTTCCAGTTGCAAGATTAGCAGCAGCGCAAGCACAAATAAGAAAAAATTAAATCTCTAATTTTAAATCCAAAGCTTGAATACTATGTGTTAACTCACCTACTGATATTCTATCAACGTTTGTTGCAGCTAGATTTTTTACATTTTTCAAAGTTATTCCTCCAGAGGCTTCAGTTTCATATTTCCCTTTTGCATATTTAATAGCCAACCCTAGAGTTTTAGGATTCATATTATCAAACAGAACTGTATTAAAATTAAGTCCATTAATTCTTTTAAATTGTTTCAAAGTGTCTACCTCGACAGTAATTTTTCTTTTTTTTTTATTTTTAATTGCTTTTTTCACTATTTCTTCAAATTTCTTTAATGAGGCTAGATGATTGTCTTTAATTAAAAATTCATCACTTAAATTAAATCTGTGATTAGTTCCACCTCCTAGTTTTACGGCATATTTTTGAATAACTCTTAGATTAGGAATTGTTTTTCTAGTGCAACAAATTTTTGTTTTCTTGCCTGCCTTTTTTACAAATTTATTGGTTTTAGTTGCAATGCCAGAGATATGAGAGAGAAAATTCAGAGCAACTCTTTCTCCAATTAATATATTTTTAATTTTACCTTCAATTAAAGCAATTACAGACCCTTTGCTGATTTTTGATCCTTCTTTTTTTTTTATGTGAAATTTAATATTTCTATCTAGTAAATTAAATGTTTGTTTAGCAAATTCTAATCCACCTATAATACCTTTTTCATTGCTTATTAGTTTAACTTTTGAAATTGAATTATTATTTAATAAATTTGTTGTAATATCTCCTGAAGGATATAAATCCTCATTAAGAGCTAGCTTACAGGTTGATCTGATAAAATTTTTACTTAATTGAATTTTTGGCACAGAATTTATCTGCCTATTTCAGCCATTCTCTCTACTGATTTCCTAGCTCTCTCAATTGTTTCGTGGTCCATTATTAATTCGTTGGTTTCATTTTCTAAACAATCAAGTATTTTTGGCAGTGTAATTCTTTTCATGTGAGGACATAAGTTGCAAGGTCTTATAAATTCTACATTAGGATTATCAATTTGAACATTATCACTCATCGAGCATTCTGTAACCATCATAACTTTTTTAGGTTGATTATCTCTTACATACTTAATCATTCCACTTGTTGATCCTGCAAAATCACTCGCTTTTATTACATCAGGAGGACATTCAGGATGAGCAATAATTTTAATTCCAGGATTATTTTTTCTTATTTCATTAATCTCTTCATCATTAAATTGCTCGTGAACCTCACAAGTTCCTTTCCATGAAATAATTTCTACATCAGTCTGAGAAGCAACATATTTTGCTAAGTAGTCATCAGGTAAGAAAATTACTTTTTTTACACCTAAAGAGTTTACAATTTTAACAGCATTTGCTGATGTACAACAAACGTCAGTTTCAGCCTTAACATCTGCAGAAGTGTTAACATACGAGACAACAGGCACACCAGGATATTGTTTTTTTAAGTTTCTTACATCTTCACCAGTTATAGACGAGGACAAAGAGCAACCAGCTTTCATATCTGGCAATAAAACTTTTTTATTGGGACTCATTAATTTGGCAGTCTCCGCCATAAAATGTACACCACACATAACAATTATATCAGCCTCTGTTTTTGCAGCTTCAATTGCTAAGGCTAACGAATCTGCTGAAAAATCTGATATGCCATGATATATTTCAGGAGTTTGGTAATTATGAGCAAGAATTACTGCGTTCTTCTCTTTTTTAAGTTTATTTATTTTATAAATGTAAGGTGCATGAGTGGCCCACTCTATTTCAGGAATGGATTTAGAAACCTTTTGATAAATAGGATCTGTTGCAATCTTTACCTGAGTTGTGAATTCCATAATAAAAAACTTATCAACTTGAAATAGAATTGTCATTCATTTAATCTGACGCATGATTTGCGGCCATGCTGAAATTGGTAGACAGGCACGGTTGAGGGCCGTGTGAGCCTAGCTCATGAGAGTTCGATTCTCTCTGGCCGCACCATAAATTAATATTATATTGAAAAAAGGGGCGTTCTGTTGCTAGGTGCCCCGAACTGTTTATCTAGATCCACTAATAAACACTCATAAATACTACCATTAATAGAACACCAATCAAGGAACTTGTGACGCCACCATGACGCCAAATATTGGAAGAGGGGTCCCAGACAAAGTCCAAGATAGATTTAATTAAAGTTACCCACATATCAATAACTACATAAAGGGGTCCCACTGCTTTAGGTGTATAGCAAGTCGAATAAAGACAGGACAATTGAAAACTTTTTGGTACCATAAATAATTCAATGGCTTGGTATAATATAAATTCTCAGGATAGCGTAACTGCGGAAACTTTAGAAAAAATCAGAACCGAAAGGTGTGGTTTCTGTGGACAAGAAAAACCAGTCAGAAAGAGAATGAAAATATATTTTTCAGAATTTGAAATAGCAGAAAAACCAGTATGTCGAGATTGCTATGTTCAGAACTCTATGAAGGCTATAGCTACTTAATTTTAAGGGATACAACACTATAAATAGAGGCAGACTCATGGTTCAGGATTTGGTAGTGTTGAATTGTGAAAAAGCTTTTAATGATCGTGGTTCTGGGTTTGCTAATAAGTGAGAATGTGTATGCAAATGATTTTAATTTTATATGCCGAGAAGAAATAAAAACTGACAAATTATCAAACGATAGACTTTTTTATGAATTAAAAAAAAAAAAATTTTTTATTGATGGTGTTGAATACTTGTTAAAAGAAAATCCAAAAATATTAGATAATTCTATAACTTTGACGTGGCGTGATGATGACGGTTGGATTTTTGAATCAATTTTTAACAAAAAAAATGGAAAAATGGTTGAAAAGGGATTTAACAGTCCAGAAGATAAAAATCCAGTAATTTGGTATTATCAATGCGATATATTTTAAAAATTTTAATATGAAAAAACTTCCAGGGATCTCAAATATTGAAGAAGATGAGAGCAAATTTATAATTTTTTTTGATTGTGGTGATTTAGGAAAAAGAAAAAAAGTAGAAAATTTTGGAGATTATGTAGATTGTAATCACTTATTTTATAAAAAATTTGATGAATATTGCGACTATTATGGAGTTGGGTATGAACAGTTAGAAGATTTAGCTTTTAGTATGAATTATTCAATTCCTGATGCATCACAATTTAACGAATTTTGCAAAAATGGAAAATATGATAAAAATTATCCTTATGATTTCAATTTACATTACTATTTTCCCTTAATTTATAGATTTAAATACAAAACTTTAGATGTTGACCCTTTTTTTATTGCACTTGGGAATCAGGACTTAATTTCTGTATATGTTGATTTTCTGAAATCAGTAAAAGTCATAAATATATGGACTGGTGTGAGCTTGGAAGGTGAATTGGCTGATCAGTTTGAAGAAAATAAAAAACTAAATACCCCAATAGAAAAATATTTACAAAACTATTTACATCATGAAGGATTTGTGTACCCACACCTTACATTAAAACAAAATGATATCAGAAATTTAAAAGAATTAAGAAAAAGTTTAAAATCTGATATAAAAATTGCTTTCCCAGATGCTTCAAAAGAGGAAAAAAATATTTTAAAAAAAGCTAAGTTGATATAACAAACTATGCCACAGACTAGGCCATATTTAGATAAATCAAATAGCCATTTTTAAAGCAAATAGACTCTCTGTTCAGGATTTGTTAATCTTGGGTTATGGATAAATCACTATTTGCAAACTTTAAAAATTGGTTTTTAAAACTTAAAAAATCTAAGAAATATTGGAATTCAGAATGTGATATCCTATTCATGAATGCCGAAAAAGAATTTAAAACATTACTTAAATCTAATGAAAAAAAAATATACCTAAATATAGATAAAGAAGTTTCTTCAAAAAAACATGATCGAGCCATTATGATGAAAGCAATAAGACTATCAAAAAATAAAAATGCAGACTCAAAGTATATTGACCTGAGATTTGAAGAAATGTGGGAAGAGGCTACTGAAAATGAATTTGAGCCTTATATTGGAACTATGATGAGACATATACTAAATATGTCAGATCAATATGAAAGACAAAAGATTAAGCAAAAAGAAGAGGAAACAATCGGTGGAGACTCTCTTTTTGATAAAGATTAGATAATGAAAATAATTTTGTTTTTTATTTTTTTAATTTTACCAACGTTTGCCAACAGTTTTGATGATCATTATAAGTTTGATCACTGGGCTTATGAAAGAATTATGTTTGGAAAAACTGAAAGTAGTGAAGAAGCAAAAAAACTTTTAGACAGTTATAAACTTAATAATCTTGAGGTAAGAGATACAAATAAACCTTATTTAGGACCTATAATAGATGGTCATGCACATCCTAGAAAATCCACCGGAAGAGCTTTAGATATAGGTACTGAGTATTTTATAGAAGATTTGCCAATGTTAACAAATAAGGCAAATGTTTTTATGTCTGTAATTATGGGAACTCCAAATACTTACAAATCAGAAGATAATTGGAATTATTATTATGATTTTGCTGCAGAGCATCAGAATGTTTTAACTAATTGTCATTCCAATTTTATTGGAATGGCAGCAAATAAAAAAAAATATAAGAACTCAGAAGTTAATAAAGAGTTTAAAGAAACTATTAAAAGATTTAAAAAAGGACAATGTTATGGATTGGGAGAAGCTGGACTGGTTCACTATAATAAAAAGAAAAAAAATCCCCCTTATGGTGGGTATCAACCCCAATTAGATTTAGATCTTAAAAACCCAATTATTGATAAGGCGTTCAAATTTGTCAATGAACACCGTATGCCGATTAATTTACACCTGGAGCCTTTTCATGAAATAGATGGGATAGATAGATTAACAGAGTTTAAAAATTTTTATAAAAAAAAATGTGAAAAATACCCCAACGCAAAAATTGTGATAGCTCATACAGGAATGATGCCAACAAAAGACCTTGAAGAAATTTTTGATTATTGTCCTAATACATATACTGACTGGAAAATAGCATTTCATTGGTCTTCTCTTTGGGGCTTTGAGGATTTGCATATCCCAAATGATTATAGATTTAAATTACATGAGGTTTGGGCAAAATCGATGGAAAAATATTCCGATAGATATTTTTTTGGTTCTGATCATAAATTAGGTAAAAGCCCAGCACATGATGTTTTTGTTGAACACTATATGAAGCATGTTCGTTTGATGATTGGATCTTTAAGCCCAGATGTACAAGAAAAGATTGCATATAAAAATGCAGCTAAACTTTTTAAAATTAATCTTAATCAACCTTTAATTGTTGGCAAACAATAAAAAACGAAAAAAATTCTATCGATCCTTGTTCTTAGTTTGTTATTTTGTGGGAGTGCTTATACTGAAACTTGGACTTGTGATAATTTCAGACATGGAAAAGCTATGTATGAAGTTAAAGATACAGAAATTATATTAAGCTTTACAAATAATGATGGCATAACCTTTAAAATAACAAAAGATCAACGACAATACAAAATTAGTGTCTACGGAGAGTTCAGCGATAATCAAAGTGATTTTGATTTTGATATTTATATGGATTATGGAGGCAAGTATGTCATTAATAGAACCCAAGATGCTTTGTCTGGATATTCAAAATCATATACAGATAAGAATTGTGTAATATTTCATTAATATGAAAAAACTTCTTAGATGATGGATCAACTAATACCTGTAGTATATATGATAGGAGTTCTATTGTTGGTTCTACCTGCTTTTTTACAGTCTAATTCTAAATTAAAACAATTGTTAACTAATTTTACTATTTGGATTATCATAGTGCTTATAATTTTAACTTTTATTTATTTATTTAAGAATTAATGAAAAAGAAACTACGACATAATCCAATGTGGTTGGGTGGGATTGCCGTGATTATTTTTTCAATGTTATTGCCTATAATTTTAGCACTTACATATGACATTGAGTTACCTGGATGGTTTACACCTGCTGGTGTTTTTATAGGTGCATTTTTAATGATAAATCACGATGGTATTAATCATTAAATCTTGATTAGAACAAAATTAAGACCCAAAAAAAACAATCAATAGTGCCAATATTAATAATGCGTTTATTAATACCTTTCTTATTAATGTGCTCGACCTCATTTGCTGATCAAGGTTTAAGAATTTCCTGTCTTAATATGTTAACTGCTATTGGTGAAAAACATGAGCCTGAAAATTATAGTTTAGACTCATCTGAACTTAAGTTTTTTGATAAAAAAAATAACGTATTAAAAAAGATTAAAACTGAGGATTTAGAAATAGGAAACAATTATTTCACTGCAAAATTAACAAATTATCAACTCACTTTTGAAAACATGTTATTTAAGGACGAGCAAAAAGAGAGAATGGTTTTATCTAAATATGATTATAAAAATCAAAAGTACTCAGATCTTTATTTTTGTGATTATTCGTTTGCAGATATAAAATAAATATTCAGTCGTCCTATAGTCGTCCAAACGACTTGGTTGATTAAATAAACACTTTTTCCTTTCTTGTGACGCCACCCTGTATTTATTTTCTAAAAAGTGTTTATTTTTCTAGCGAACCGAGAATCAGGAAGGGGCGTTCTGTTGCCAGGTGCCCCAAACCCCGTGACTTAATTAGTAAACTAATTAAGCTGCAAGTGCGTAACTTTCGTTAGCATTTATAAATTAGCCCATCACGGCGGAACAATACCGAACGAAAGAACAACTTTTAGACACTCGTCGATCCTAATTCACCCCCTTAAGTTGTAAATGGTGGAGGTGGTGGGTACTGCCCCCACGTCCGTAATGGTTATTACGAAATTCGTTTATCGTCATAGTTGGAAAACCAACACTATTAATATAAAACCAAATACGAGAGATTCAATAATTTATTCATGAAACTTACAAAAGAACAAATAAATGACATAAAAGATCAACAATCTCAAGAGAATGTAACTAAAAGAGTTATCGCTCCTGAATTAGAAAAAGTATTATATGAAGCGATGCCAGCTTTAGATCACGGCTTTATAAGAGTTATTGACTACATGGGAGATGATAGCTCAATAGTTCAGTCTGCAAGAGTTTCTTATGGTAAAGGAACTAAAAAAGTTTCAACAGATAGCGGTTTAATAAAATATCTAATGCGTCATTGGCATAGCACTCCATTCGAAATGTGTGAAATTAAATATCATGTTAAATTACCAATATTTATCGCAAGACAATGGATTAGACATCGTACTGCAAACGTCAACGAATACTCAGCAAGATACTCAATTTTAGATAAAGAATTTTATTTACCTGATCCACAAAATTTAGCAGCTCAATCAATTGCAAACAGACAAGGTAGAGGTGATGTGATTGAGGGAGAGCAAGCAAAGGAAGTTTTAGAACTATTAAAAAATGATGCTGAAAGAACATATGATAATTATGAAACTATGCTTAATCAGAAATTTGATGGGTCCACAATTGACGAAAATAAAAAAGGATTAGCTAGAGAGTTAGCTAGAATGAACCTAACTTTGAATACTTATACTCAGTGGTATTGGAAAACTGATCTTTTAAACTTAATGAATTTTTTAAGATTACGTGCTGACCATCATGCTCAATATGAAATTAGAGTTTATGCGGATATAATGTTAGATACACTTAAGAGATGGGTTCCTATTACATACGATGCATTCATGGATTATAGAGTAGGTGGTACAGAGGTCTCTACTAAAGGAAAAGCAATAATACAAAAATTATTGAAAGGTGAGGACATAAATTTAGAACAATCTGGACTTTCAAAAAGAGAATGGAATGAACTTATGGAAGCTTTTGAAATTACAGATAAGATTGTTTGATTTCCTCAGCAAATTTTAAATAAATTTTTGTAATTTCATGATCTTGGTCTTTTTCGACTATAGGAATTCCCATGTCCCCATATTTTCCAACATCAGAGTTTATTGGTATTTGTCCTAAAAATTTCTTCTTAAATTCTTGTGCAGTTCTCTCAACACCATTCTCTCCAAAAATTGCATATTTTTTTCCATCATCTCCAATAAAGTGACTCATATTGTCAATTAATCCAATAATATTTACTTTCAATTTTTCAAACATTCTAATTCCTCTTTTTACATCTTGGAGTGCTATCTCTTGAGGAGTTGATACTATGATTGCACCATCTACACTAATCTCTTGTGCAAAAGTTAATTGTGTATCACCTGTACCTGGAGGCATATCAACAATAATGAAGTCTAAATCTTTCCAACCAACTTTTTGAGTAAAGGTTTTGATAGCACTTGTTACCATTGGTCCTCTCCAGATCATCGGTGTTTGCTCGTCTGTTAAAAAACCAATGGACATACATTGAACATCATACTTTACAATTGGTTTTAAGGTTTGACCGTCGCTATCTGGCTTTTCATTTATAGAGAATAGTTTTGGCAAAGATGGGCCGTAAATATCTGCATCTAAAATTCCTACTTTACATCCAACTTTTTTTAACGCTAAAGCTAAATTCGTGGCAAATGTAGATTTCCCTACACCACCTTTTGCACTAGATATTGCAATTGTAAATTTAGTTCCTCGAATTGGGTTTCTTTTAAAGGTTTTTGGCTCAGTTTTTGCCTTCATTGTGTCACTTAGACCTACTTTTTTATCATTCATAAAAATATACTTATCTTGTTTTTGAATATAAAGACACTATATAGAGTGTCATAATGACGATTTATAAAAATCAAAGTCCATGGGGTAGTCCTCCAGGAGGCGGTGGAAGTGGAAATGGTGGAGGTTTCAGAAGAGGTCCAACACCTCCAAATCTGGATGAAGCAATTAAAAAATTACAGGACACTATAAATAAGTTTACTGGAAGCGGTGCAGGGGGTAAAAAACCAATTGTACTTGGATTAATCATATTAGTAGTAATATGGGCATTAAGTGGTTTGTATAGAGTTTTACCTGATGAGCAGGGTGTAGTCTTAAGATTTGGAAAGTTTGTAAATACTACTCAGCCAGGATTAAATTATCATTTTCCATTCCCAATTGAGAGTGTGTTAACTCCTAAGGTTACTAAAGTAAACAGAATGGACATTGGCTTTAGATCAGAAAGAGATAGCGGATTCGGTCAAGGTGGTGGTGTTGCGGATGTTCCAGAGGAAAGCTTGATGCTAACAGGTGATGAAAATATTGTTAACATTGACTTTTCAGTATTTTGGGTAATAAAAGATGCTGGAAACTTTCTTTTTAAAATTCAAGATCCAGAGGGTACAGTAAAAGCAGCAGCAGAAACTGCTATGAGAGAAGTTATAGCAAGATCAGATATTCAACCAATTCTTACAGAAGGAAGAGCGGTTATTGAAAGAGATACTCAAGATATCATTCAAGGAATACTTGATGAATATGAAAGTGGCGTACAAATTACACAAGTTCAAACTCAAAAAGCTGACCCACCAGACCAGGTCATTGATGCTTTTAGAGATGTGCAAGCTGCTAGAGCTGATATGGAGAGATCAAAAAATGAAGCAGAGGCTTACGCTAATGATGTAATTCCAAGAGCTCGAGGAGAAGCTGCTAAAATTTTACAAGCTGCTGAAGCTTATAAAAAAGAAGTTGTTGCAAAAGCAGAGGGTGAAGCAAGTAGATTTTTATCAATTTACACTGAGTATGCGAAAGCAAAAGAGGTTACTCAAGAAAGAATGTATTTGGAGACAATGGAGCAGGTTCTTGCTGATATCAATAAAATTATAATTGATAAAGACTCAGGCTCAGGTGTTGTACCATATCTTCCATTACAAGAATTAAAATCAGGGACAAACTAATGAAAGCTGGAAAATTTATATTACCGATAATCATCCTAATAGGAGCAACTTTATTCTTTTCAATATTTATAGTTAAAGAAGTAAATCAAGCTATAGTTCTACAATTTGGTGATCCCAAAAGAATTATTTTAAAGCCAGGTTTAAACTTTAAGCTACCTTTTATTCAAAACGTAGTGTTTTTAGATAAAAGAGTTTTAAATTTAGATACTCCACCAGAAGAAGTTATTGCATCTGATCAAAAACGTCTAATAGTTGATGCATTTGCAAGATTTCAAATTATTGATCCATTGAAATTTTATATTTCCGTAGGAAACGAAAGAGTTGCGAGATCAAGACTAGCAACGATTATTAACTCAAGAATAAGAAACGTACTAGGTCAACAAAAGTTACAAACATTATTATCTGAAGATAGATCAAAGCAAATGGCTTTAATTCAACAAGGTGTTAACAATGAAGCTGAAAATTTTGGTATTAAGATAGTTGACGTAAGAATTAAAAGAGCTGATCTACCTCAAGCAAATAGTGATGCGATCTTTAGAAGAATGCAAACTGAGAGGGAAAGAGAAGCTAAAGAATTTAGAGCAAAAGGTGCTGAGATGGCGGTCACTATAACATCAACAGCAGATAAAGAAGTTACAGTTATTCTAGCTGACGCTCAAAAAAAATCAGAAATTATGAAAGGGGAAGGAGATGGTCAAAAAAATAAAATTTTTGCTGATGCATTTGGACAAGACCCTGAATTTTTTGGTTTTTACAGAGCAATGCAAGCTTACCAAAATGCTTTAATTGGTGGAGAAACATCAATGATATTATCTCCTGATAGTGAATTTTTTAAGTTTTTTGGAAATAAAGAAAAATAACAACTTTTGTTAACATGAAAGAATTGATCATAGCATTTGGTCTTTTCTTATTTATTGAAGGTGTTTTATATGCCTTATTTCCATCAAAAATGAAAAATATGTTAAAAAAACTCGATGCTGTAGCTGACAAACAATTAAGAGCAGGTGGATTAGTATTTGCAATTATAGGATTTATAATTATTTGGTATTCAAAGTCATGAAAAATATGTACAAAATTTTATCAATATTAATAATTTCAATAAGTTATTTTTCGATTTCCAAAGCTCAGGAAATTCCATCATCATTTGCAGATTTAGCAGAAAGATTAATGCCATCAGTTGTAAATATTTCAACCACCACTACTGTAACAACTAGATCAAATCCTTTGCCATTTGAATTTCCACCAGGTTCACCATTTGAAGATATGTTTGGCTCTCCTCAACAAAGACAAACAAGTGCGCTAGGATCAGGTTTTATAATTGATGAGGAGGGAATTGTAATAACAAACAACCATGTTATTCAAGGAGCATCAGATATATTTGTCAGAGTAAATGGAGATCAAAATTATAAAGCTGAGGTTCTTGGTGCTGACGCAGGTATGGATATCGCAGTATTAAAAATAAAGTCTGACGAAAAATTTAAGCCAGTAAAATTTGGCAATTCAGATAAAGCTAGAATTGGAGATTGGGTTATTGCAATAGGTAATCCATTTGGTCTTGGAGGCACAGTAACAGCAGGAATAATTTCTGCTAGAAATAGAAGCATAGGACTTTCAAGATATGAGGATTACATTCAAACTGATGCTTCAATAAATCAAGGAAATTCAGGTGGTCCACTGTTTAATATGAATGGAGATGTCATTGGAATAAATACAGCTATACTTGGACAGTCTGGATCAATTGGAATAGGATTTGCTATCCCATCTAATAGTGCTCAAAAAGTTATTGATCAATTAATTGAATTTGGAGAAACAAAAAGAGGATGGCTTGGTGTTAGAATTCAAGTAGTAGATCAAGGAATAGCAGATGCAGAAAAGCTAGATAAACCTAGAGGTGCTCTGGTTGCTAGTGTTGCTGATAATAGTCCATCAGATAAAGGAGGAATTAAACCTGGCGATATAATTTTAGAGTTTGATGGAAAACCAATAAATGAAATGAAAGAACTACCTAAAATTGTTGCTGAAACAGATGTTGGAAAAAAAGTAACTGTAAAAGTTTGGAGAAATAAAAGAGAAATTACAAAAGAAATAATTCTTGGAAGATTAGAAACATCTGAGGACTTTAAAGCACAAAAACCTGTAATTGAAAAACCAAAGGTGAGGAGAATTGAAGGTTTAAAAATCGATGTTCGTTTATTAAGTAAAGATGATATTGAATCTAGAAACCTTCCAAAGAGTACAAGTGGAGTAGTAATTACAAAAATAGATAAAGATAGTCCAATTAATTATCTCCAAGTGAATAATGTTATTGTTGAAGCAAATAGAAAAAAAATTAACACAATAGGTGATCTTGATAATGTGGTAAAATTGAAATTAAGAAGTGATGAAAATAACTTACTGATTGCAATATATAATAACCAAAATCAAAGAACATATGTTGGTGTTAAATTAAAATAACCAAATGGACCTTAAGTCCAAAATAATATTAATTTCAGGTCCTACAGCATCTGGCAAATCTAAACTTGCATTAAAAATTGCTAAAAAAATAAATGGGGAAATTATAAATGCAGATAGTATGCAGGTTTATAAAGAATTAAAGATATTGACTGCTCGACCTTCGGAAATTGATTTAAAAAAAATAGAACATCACTTATATGGTTTTAGAACTGTTAAAAAAGATTTTTCATCTGGCGAATGGTTAAAATTAGCAAAAAAAAATATAAAAAAAATTAGAGATAAAAATAAAATACCAGTTTTAGTTGGTGGTACCGGTCTTTATTTCAAAGCATTGACTGATGGCTTGGTTAAAATTCCAAATATACCAATTTCTTTTCGTA
Organism: uncultured Pelagibacteraceae bacterium; assembly: GCA_902617895.1. Lineage (GTDB taxonomy): Bacteria > Pseudomonadota > Alphaproteobacteria > Pelagibacterales > Pelagibacteraceae > Pelagibacter. The sequence goes on from CACMYJ010000004.1 coordinate 36,871, forward strand.
ATAAAATAAGACGATTGCAAATTAGTTTAGGTCAAAAAAAATTTTATTCAAAACTTTTAAAAAATGATACATTAGTAAAAAACAGGATTGATCCTACTGATCTTCAAAGATCTATTAGAGCTTATGAGGTTATTTCATTTACAAAAAAATCAATTTTTGAATGGTATAAGAAAACAAAACCTTCTTTTCGAAATGATCAATTTATTAAAATTTATATTGATTACCCCAGAGATGAACTAATTAGTAAAATTTCTAAAAGAGTAGATCAAATGATGAAAAATGGAGCTATTCAAGAAGTTAAGGATTTTTTAAAGCTTAACTTGAAGAGTGATAGTAACATCTTCAAAGTTATAGGAATAAGAGAGATTAAAGAATTTATTGATAAAAAAACTTCTATGCATGATTTAAAACTTAATATTGTTATAAAAACTAGACAATACGCTAAAAGGCAGAGAACTTGGTCTAGAGGTCAAATGAGAGATTGGCAAAAATTTGATGCTGAGTCTCTTTCAAAATTTATAAAAAAATTATAAAAATCCTCACAATAACTTGACCAATGAGTACAACTTCAGCTAGATTGGCTGAATGCCAAAATTTTATTCAGGAGCTGAGATAGTATTCAAATGTTTGGAAGATCAAAATGTTAGTCACATATTTGGTTATCCGGGAGGAGCAGTCCTTCCAATATATGATGAATTAAAAAATTTTAACTCAATAAAACATATTTTAGTAAGACATGAACAGGGCGCAGGACATGCTGCAGAAGGCTATGCAAGATCAACTGGAAAACCAGGTGTATTGTTAGTAACTTCAGGCCCTGGAGCCACCAATGCTGTTACTGCCTTAACAGACGCTTACATGGACTCTGTCCCATTAGTTTGTATAACTGGACAAGTTCCAACGCATTTAATTGGTACCGATGCATTTCAAGAATGTGACACAACTGGAATTACTAGACCTTGTACTAAACATAATTGGTTAGTCAAAGATGTTAATGACTTAGCTGAAATAATGCATAAAGCTTTTGAAGTAGCAACAACAGGCAGACCAGGACCTGTTTTAGTCGATATACCAAAAGATATTCAATTTCAAAAATCTAAATACAAAAATTTTAAAAATAATAAAAAATTAAATGGCAAATCTCATAATAACTATTCACAAAAGAATATTGATGAATTAATTAATTTAATTAGCAAAGCAAAAAAACCAATTTTTTATACTGGAGGTGGAGTAATAAATTCAGGTACAAAAGCTAGTGAGCTCTTAAGAGAACTTGTATATACAACAGGTTTTCCAATAACTTCAACTTTGCAGGGTCTGGGTTGTTTTCCTGCTGATGATAATCAATTTTTAGGAATGTTAGGTATGCATGGTACTTATGAAGCAAACAACGCTATGTATAGTTGTGACTTAATGATAAACGTTGGCGCAAGATTTGACGATAGAATTACAGGCAAAATTGATGAGTTCTCTCCCAAATCTAAAAAAGTTCATATTGATATAGATCCATCATCTATAAATAAAAATGTAAAAGTAGATCTAGCAATTGTAGGAGATATTAAATCAGTTTTAACAACAACATTAAAAACTTTTAAAAAATCAAAAAAAAATTTTTCTAAGTCAAATAAGTCTCAAATATCTAATTGGTGGGAACAAATTCAGAAATGGAGATCTAAAAGATCATTAGATTATATTGGTAGTGAAGAGACAATAAAACCACAGTATGCAATTGAAAGATTATACGAGCTGACTAAAGATAAAGATACATATATAACAACTGAGGTAGGCCAACATCAAATGTGGGCTGCTCAACATTATAAGTTCAATAAACCAAATAGATGGATGACTTCAGGGGGTCTTGGTACAATGGGATATGGCTTACCTGCAGCTGTTGGAGTTCAGATTGCACATCCTAAAAAATTAGTTATTGATATTGCTGGAGAAGCCTCTGTTTTAATGACTATGCAAGAAATGTCTACAGCAGTGCAATACAATTTACCCATTAAAATATTTATTTTAAATAATGAATACATGGGAATGGTAAGACAGTGGCAGGAATTACTCCATGATAAAAACTATTCTGAAAGTTACACTGCTGCATTACCAGATTTTGTTAAAATGGCTGAGGCCTATGGTTGTGTTGGCATAAGAGCAAAAACACCTGAAGAATTAGATGATAAGATCATTGAAATGTTAAACACAGATCGACCAGTAATATTTGATTGCCTTGTAGATAAACAAGAAAACTGTTTTCCAATGATACCTTCTGGAAAACCTCATAATCAAATGTTACTTGGTCCTAAAGATCAAAAAGAAAAAAAGATTACTGGAAAGGGTAGAACATTGGTTTAATGGCTAACTCAAAATCAGCATATAGTTTTGCGGGAAAAAAGCAGAAGCCCGATACTCATATTATAGTTGTATGGGTAGATAATGAGGCTGGAGTTTTAGCTCGTGTAGTTGGTTTATTTTCCGGAAGAGGCTACAATATCGAATCTCTTGCAGTAGCTGAGGTCGATCAGAAGCAAAATATTTCAAGAATAACAATTGTAACAACGGGGACACCACAAGTAGTTAATCAGATTAAACTTCAATTAAAAAAATTAGTTCCAGTCCATAAAGTAGCAGATTTTAAGAGAGAAGATAAAAATGTTATTTTTAAAGAAATGGCATTGTTTAAATTTGTTGCAAACAATGGTAAATTAAATAAAGCCTTTGAAGCTTGTAAAAATTTTAATCCAGTAATATTAGATAAAACAAATAAATCAAATGTTATACAAATTACAGCTTTAAGAAGAGAAATAGACAGTATGTCAAAAAATTTAAAAAAATTTGGTTTGGTAAGTGTTTCAAGAACAGGTGCAGTTGCCATGACTAGAGGGTCAGAAATATTTAAATAAATAAAAATTAAAGGAGAGAAAATATGAAAATGTTTTATGAAAAAGACACTAAAGTAAATTTAATAAAAGATAAAAAAGTAGCAATTTTTGGTTATGGAAGTCAAGGTCATGCACATGCACTTAATTTAAGAGATAGTGGTGTTAAAGAAGTTGTGGTAGCCTTAAGAGAAGGTTCATCAAGTATTGAAAAAGCTGAGTCCAAAGGCTTAAAAGTAATGAATTTATCTGATGCTGCAGAATGGGCAGATGTTGTTATGATCTTGACGCCAGATGAATTACAAGCATCAATATATAAAAATCATATAGAGCAACGTGTTAAAGAAGGAACATCAATTGCATTTGCTCATGGTTTAAATGTTCATTATGATCTTATTAAAGCTAGAAAAGATTTAGATGTATTTATGGTTGCACCAAAGGGACCTGGACATTTAGTAAGAAGTGAGTATGAAAAAGGTGGTGGTGTGCCTTGTTTATTTGCTGTTCACCAAGATGGTTCTGGTAAAGCAAGAGATTTGGCAATGTCATATGCATCAGCTGTTGGCGGAGGGAGGTCTGGGATAATTGAAACTACATTTAAAGATGAGGTAGAAACAGATCTATTTGGAGAACAAACAGTATTATGCGGTGGGCTTGTTGAATTAATTAAAAATGGATATGAAACTTTAGTTGAAGCTGGATATGAACCAGAAATGGCTTATTTCGAAACTGTTCACGAAGTGAAACTGATTGTGGATTTAATATATGAAGGTGGAATTGCTAATATGAATTATTCAATTTCAAATACAGCAGAGTATGGTGAGTATCAGTCAGGTCCAAGAATAATTAAAAAAGATGAAACTAAGCAAAGAATGAAAGAAGTTTTAGCAGAAATTCAATCTGGTAAATTTACAAAAGAATGGATGGATGAATGCAAAAATGGTCAAAAAAACTTTCTTGCAACTAGAGCTAAGTTAGCAGAACACTCAGTTGAAAAAGTAGGTGCTGAACTTCGGGCTATGATGCCTTGGATTTCAAAAAAGAAACTTGTCGATAGCGATAAGAAGTAGATAAATTATTGTTTTATCTGGTCTAAAATAGCCATTTTATTTTGCAATCTGAGCGTGAGCATGTATGATACCTATGCTTAAATTAATAAAATGACTAATAATAACAGAGTATACATTTTTGATACTACAATGCGTGATGGAGAGCAGTCTCCTGGCGCATCAATGAGTTTGGAAGAAAAAATCCAAATTGCTAGAGTATTTGACGAGCTTGGAATAGATATTATTGAAGCTGGATTTCCAATTGCATCTCCGGGAGATTTTGAAGCTGTAACCGAAGTCAGTAAAATATTAAAAAAATCAATACCTGCAGGTTTAGCAAGACACTCAAAAAAAGACATTGATAGATGCTATGAGGCTCTTAAACATGCTCCAAGATTTAGAATTCATACTTTTATTTCTACAAGTCCTTTACATATGAAGCATAAACTTAATAAATCACCAGAAGAAGTTTATGAAGCAGTAAAACAAAATGTAACTTATGCAAGAAATTTTACCGATGATGTGGAATGGTCTTGCGAAGATGGGACTAGAACAGATATGGATTATATGTGTAAGACGGTAGAACTAGCAATTAAATGTGGCGCTAAAACAATTAACATTCCTGATACTGTTGGCTATACTATACCATCCGAATTTACAAAAATTATTAAAACTCTGTTAAATAAAGTTCCAAACATAGATAAAGCGATTCTTTCAACTCATTGTCATAACGATTTAGGTTTGGCAGTTGCCAATTCTTTGGCAGGTGTTCAAGCAGGAGCTAGACAAATTGAATGTACTATAAATGGCCTAGGAGAAAGAGCTGGAAATGCAGCTCTTGAAGAAGTTGTGATGGCTATGAAAACAAGACCTGATTTAATGCCATATGAGACTGGCATTGAAACTACACTTCTAAGTAAAGCATCCAAAATAGTATCAAATGCCACAGGTTTTCCTGTCCAATACAATAAAGCTATTGTTGGAAAAAATGCTTTTGCTCATGAAGCAGGTATTCATCAAGATGGAATGTTAAAAAATAGGCAAACATACGAAATTATGACACCAGAAAGTGTAGGTGTTAAACAAACATCTCTTGTGATGGGTAAACACTCAGGTAGGCATGCATTTAAAGATAAATTAACCAGTTTAGGATATCCAGATCTTACCGATGATGTTGTCGATAATGCTTTTGCAAAATTTAAAATCTTAGCAGATAAAAAAAAACATGTTTATGATGAGGATATAATTGCTTTAATAGATGATAGTTTAATAATTGATAACAAAGTAAGTGCTATCAATTTGAAGTCTTTGAAAGTATTTGCTGGTACTGGTGAACCTCAAAGAGCAGAAATGACACTAGATGTTTTTGGTGAGGTTAAAAAAGCATCAGAAACAGGCGATGGACCAGTTGATGCAATTTTTAAATGTATAAAAAAACTTTACCCGCATGAGGTAAACTTGCAACTTTACCAAGTTCACGCTGTTACGGAAGGAACAGATGCTCAAGCTACAGTAAGTGTTAAAATTGAAGAAAATGGAAAAACAACTGTAGGACAAGCTGCAGATACTGACACTTTAGTTGCATCTGCAAATGCTTATATAAATTCACTTAATAAAATGATCATAAAAAGAGATAAAACAGCACCAGGAACAAATATGGAAAATCAAAATTTTGAAAATCAAAAGATGAAAGGTATATAAAAATGGCAATGTTCAGCAACTTAAAGAAATTATGGAGTCAAGATATGGCAATAGATCTTGGCACTGCAAACACACTTGTAGTGTTAAAGGGCAAAGGTGTAGTTCTCAATGAACCATCAGTTGTTGCAGTTGTTGACAATAAAGGAAAAAAATCAGTTTTAGCCGTTGGAGACGAAGCAAAGACTATGCTTGGAAGAACACCAGGAAATATTCAAGCAATCAGACCTTTGAGAGATGGTGTTATTGCAGACTTCGTTGTAACAGAGGAAATGATTAAACACTTTATTAAAAAAGTTCATAAAAAAACATTAGCTAATCCAAGAATTTTAATTTGTGTGCCAACTGGTTCAACACCAGTTGAAAGAAAGGCAATTCAAGATAGTGCTCTTGCAGCGGGAGCTCGTAAAGTTAATTTAATTGAGGAACCAATAGCTGCAGCAGTAGGAGCTGGACTACCAATATCTGAAGCAACTGGGTCAATGGTTGTCGATATAGGTGGAGGCACAACCGAAATTGCAGTTCTATCTTTAGGTGGCGTTGTATATTCTGAGTCATTAAGAGTAGCTGGAGACGCAATGGATAATTCTTTGAAAGAATATATGAGAGAAGAGTACAATTTAATGATTGGCGATAGTACTGCAGAAAAAATCAAAAAAGATATTGGTACAGCTATCCCAACAAATAATAATACATATGCAGTTAAAGGTAGAGATTTAAGATCTGGAACTCCAAAAGAGGTAAATATTTCAGAAGAGGATACTGCAGAAGCACTAAATCCAATTCTAAAAGATATAGTATCTGCAATAAAAAAAGCTTTAGAGAATACTCCACCAGAGTTATCTGCTGATTTAGTTGATATGGGCTTAACCCTTACAGGCGGTGGTTCTCTTTTAAATAATATAGATAAAAGATTTTCGAAAGAAACAGGTCTTCCAGTAAATGTTGCCGATGATCCCTTATCTTGTGTTGCAATTGGAACTGGTAAAGCTTTAGACCAAGAGGAAACTTTTTCATCAGTCTTATCTGAGTATTAATCAAAATGTCTAGAGAAATGGGCAGAGATGATTTGGTTATATCTGCTCGTTCAATTTTTTTGAATAAAGGTAATAGACGAAAATTTTCACTTTTAACTTTAATTGTAGTATCAATAATTGTTTTATCATTAGAATATTTTAAAACAGGACCTATTAATCAGTTTAGGTCAGTAGCTAAAGATGCTGTTTTTAAAACTTCATATATTATATCATTACCATTTTTATCTTTAAAAAATGCTTATTACGGTGCTAGTGATCTTTTAAATATACATGAAGAAAATAAAAAACTTAAGATTATTGATTTAAATATTGAAGAGTTAAAACTTGAAAATCAATTTTTAAAAGAAGAAAATTTAAGGCTTAATGCACTGATTGAAGAAAAAAACCTCTTTTCAGATAATTATCATTTAACTAAAACTTTACTGGATCAGGAGAGTCCGTATTTAAGATCAATTGTGATTAATAAAGGTTTCAAACATGATATTAAAATAGGCTCAGGTGTGAGAAGTGGATCATATTTTATAGGGAAGGTAGTTGCTGTTAATTACTTAACTTCGAGAGTTTTATTAATAAATGATCTTAATAGTAAGATACCAGTAATAATTGAGCCTAATGGAATTAGTGCAATAGTTTCAGGGAATGGAAGTAAATTAAATGGTGATATTGAGTATTTGCCTGAAAAAAATCAAGTCGAAGAGGGTCATATTGTTTATACTTCAGGAGCTGATGGGATAATTTCCTCTGGAATACCCATAGGCAAAATAATTATTATAAATTCCAAAAAATTTGTGAAATTTTTTGCAGATTTTGATCAAATTAATTTTGTTAAGGTTTATTTTAAAAAGTGAGTTTATTTGCTAACAGAATTTATTCTAAGACAATTACAAGTTTACCCACTTTAATTTTATTTTTAGTAGTAATTTTAGGTTTAAATATTAATATTATTTATAAAAATTATGATTTTATCATAAACTTTAGCTACATAATTGTATTCTTCTGGAGTTTAAAAAAACCAGAGCATCTAGGTTATGGATTAATTTTTTTTGCAGGTATTATAAATGATGTAGTTCAAAGTTTACCAATTGGAATATCTTCCCTAGATTATTTATTATTATCTGCGATTGGAGCATTTATAAGAAATAGAACAATCATATACAATTTAATTTATGATTGGATATCATTTTTCATAGCAATTTTAATTGTAGGATCAGTAAATTACATTATATTAATATCAATATTTAAAATTCCAATTGTCTATGAAAGTTTAATATTGGGTTTATTTGTTACATTTTTAATTTACCCTATATTTTTCAAAATATTTGTTTGGATAGATAATATGGTGCTATTTAAAAAAAATGATAAAAAAAACAGATAATTTAAATAAAAATAAAATTATAAGTAGAAGACTTTTTGTTTTAGTTGCTGCAAAAATTGGGTTACTTGGGATTGTTACTTCAAGATTATATAATCTTCAAATTTCTCAAAAGCAAAAATATGAAGTTTTATCTGACAAAAATAGAATTAGAGAATGGAAAACTCCACCTCAAAGAGGAATAATAACTGATTATTTTAATAATGTTATTGCAGATAATCAAAGAGTTTATCAAGTTCATTTATCTCTTGAAGAAGTTTCCAATTTTAATAATTCAATTTTTAAACTTAAAAATATTATTAGTCTTAAAGAGGATGAAATAAAAAAAATATATGATAAGAAAGAAAAGTCTAAGCCGTGGGATACTTTAATAATTTCTGAAAATTTATCATGGAACGAATTTTCTAAATTAAATTTGTACTTGCATGAATTGGATGGAGCCAAGCCAGTTTTGTCTACTTCAAGATATTATCCTTACTCCAATGATTTAGTACATGTTGTTGGTTATGTTGGTGATGCAACAACTCAAGATATTCAAAATAAAAAAAAAATAGAGGAAAACTTTGTACCGGGTTTAAAAGTTGGAAAAATTGGTATTGAAAATTCAAAAGATACTGACCTAATAGGAAATCATGGAACTAAAAGATATGAAGTAAATGCATCAGGAAAAAAAATAAGTGAAATTAGTTATAATAAAGAAACTCAAGGTGAAAATTTAAGAACAACCATAGACTTAGAAATTCAGCAATTGGCTCAAGGGTTATTAAAAAATCAAGCTGGCTCAATATGTGTTATGGATATATACACAGGTGAAGTAATTACCATGGCATCGTCCCCAACATATGATCCAAATAAGTTTACGAATGGAATAAGTACTAAAGATTGGAATGAAATTAAAAATAATAAGTTAAGACCTTTATTAAATAAATCATTAGCTGGACTATATTCCCCTGGATCAACTATAAAACCCTTGGTTGCACTTGCTGCTCTAGAATATGGAATAATAGACAAAAAATTTAAAGTAAACTGTAAAGGCCATGATCATCCATATGAATTGTATGGAGAGAGATATCATTGTTGGAAAAAAAATGGTCATGGATGGATGAGTATGAGAAATGCCATTAAACAGTCATGTGATATTTATTTTTATGAAGTCGCAAGGCTTTTAGGCGTAGATAAGCTATCATTAATTGCAAAAAGATATGGCCTAGGTTCAAAAGTCTTAGAAGATTTTTTTTCAGAAGAAAAAAAAGGAATTGTCCCCTCAACTAAATGGAAAAAACAAGTTTTAGAGCAGTCTTGGTATCTTGGCGAAACTGTAATTACTGGGATAGGACAGGGTTACATTCAGACTACCCCACTTCAATTATGTTTAATGACAGCGCAGTTGGCTAATGGAGGCTTCAAAATTAAACCAAATTTAATTTATGATAAAGAAATAGATTTAGATATTATTAAATCAAAAATTGAAAGCGAAAAAAAAAAATCTGTAAGTCAAAATATTTTAGAAGATCAAGAATTTAAATATTATGAAAGACTTTACAGAAATCCAAATAATTTAAAGTTAGTTCTGGATGCAATGTATGGGTCAACCAATGAACAATTTGGAACCTCCTTCAGATCTAGACACAAAGAAGATAAATACAAGTTTGCTGGAAAAACTGGAACTTCTCAAGTTAAAAGAATTACTGATCAAGATAGAGAGCTTGATTTAGACCTTGAAGAGATAGAATATAAAAGTAGAGATCATGCTTTATTTATTGCATTTGCGCCTTATGATAAACCAAGATATTCCCTTAGTGTTTTGATAGAGCATGGAGGCTCTGGGAGTAAAGCAGCCGCTCCAATAGCAAACAAATTAATAAAAAAAATTTTAGATAGGCATGAATTAAGAGAAAAAATTAGAAAAGATTTAAAAAATATTGCATGATACTTTCAACGTCTCTAAACTCTACCAGTTATTCATTTATTGATAAACTGAAGGCAGTTGACTATTTTTTAATAATAATCGTTGCCATAATAGGTTCATTAAGTGTATTTTCAATATATTCTACTGAGAGTGGGAACTTTTCTTTTTATACTAAAAATCATCTTACTAGATTTCTAGTATTTTTTTCTATGTTTTTAGTTCTGTCATTTGTAAGAGTTTCATTTTGGTATAGACAGGCATATATTTTTTATATTCTAGGAACTTTACTTCTATTACTTGTAATTTTTTTTGGAATTTCAGCATCAGGATCTAAACGATGGATAAATCTTTTCATAATGAACCTTCAGCCTTCAGAACTAATGAAAATTGCAATAATAGTTTGTTTTGCAAGATATTACCATCGAATTCAAAGCTCAGATATTCAAAGTTATAAATATTTATTACAACCAATTATACTTTTGTTGATACCTTGCTATTTAGTTATAACTCAACCTGATTTAGGAACAGCAATTTTAATAGCAGGAAGTGGGTTGGCTATTATTTGGTTAGCAGGACTTAATTTGAAATATTTTATATATTCAGGATTAATATTGTTAGTCTCATTACCTTTTGTAATTTCAATTTTAAAACCATATCAAAAATCTAGAATATTAACTTTTTTTAATCCAGACAGAGACCCTTTGGGTGCAGGTTATCAAATAATTCAATCTAAAATAGCAATTGGTTCAGGAGGATTATTAGGTAAAGGTTTCTTGCAGGGTACACAAAGTTATCTTGAATTCTTACCTGAAAAACACACTGACTTTATTTTTACTCTTTTTTCTGAAGAATTTGGCTTTGTTGGTTCAATGCTTCTAATTTTATTATACGCTTTATTAATTTATAGAATAATAAGGATTGGTTTTTCTAGTAGATCATTTTTTGCAAAACTATACTGTTATGGTTTTGCATCTGCTTTATTCTTATATATTTTTGTAAATATAGCCATGGTAGTAGGTTTGTTGCCAATCGTTGGAGCACCACTACCTATCATGTCATACGGAGGATCATCTATGTTATCAATAATGCTAGGTTTAAGTATTGTAATGAGCTGCAAAATTTACAGTCGAGATCCGATCGGCAATTAAGATAATGTAAACAGTTATCCACCGCGATCAAATAACATCTATAATAATTTAACCCACCAACTATATTTTTCCTGTGTCAGAAAAAATTTTAAAAGTTGGTATAATAGGAGCAGGAATCCAAGGAGTATGTAATGCTCTTTTTCTTCAAAAAAAAGGCTATCAAGTAATTTTGTTCGATAGAGATGAACCTGGAAATGCAGCCTCTTATGGTAATGCAGGTCATTTTTCTCCTTATGCATCAGTTCCTTTAAACAGGCCAGATATTGTAAGTGATGTTCCATCAATGCTTATGAGCTCAAGAGGACCTTTGGCACTTAAATGGAATTATGTTCCAAAAATGATCTCTTGGTTTTCAAAATTTTTAATGAATTGTACTAATGATAAAATGATGCATACCGCAAAAAATATGCATCAAATTTTAGATCAATCATTACTGGCTTATGATGAATTATTCGAAGAGATAGATCTAGAGGGTTTAGTTGAAAATAATGGAATTTTATATGTCTGGAATGAAAAAAATTTAAAAAGTAGAGAATTAGAAATAAAAATTAGAGACGATCTAGGTGTTAAACAACAGGTGGTAAATAAAAAAGATATACATGATCTAGAGCCAAATTTAAAACCATTTTATCATGGAGGGGTTTTCTATGATTATGCAAGACATGCAAGAAATCCAAAAAAAATATTAATAAAGCTATTTGAAAATTTTATTAAAAAAGGTGGAAAGTTTTTAAAACTAAATATTCAAGATTTGAATTTTGATGAGGAAAAACCTGTTTTAAGATCAGAAACCCAGAGATTTGTTTTTGATAAATTAGTTATTGCATGTGGTGCGTTTTCAAAAAAACTCACTGATAAACTTCATGAAAATATTCCACTGGATACCGAAAGAGGGTATCACGTTCATTTTAAAAATTTTGATCATTTAATTTCTAGACCAGTGGTTTATTCTAATAGAGGGTTTGGAATGTCACCAATGGATCAAGGGTTAAGAGTAGTTGGCACTGTGGAGTTTGGTGGTTTAGAAAATGCTTTATCAAAATCCAGGATCAAAAACTTAATTTTAAATGCAAAGGATATGCTTGACGGTTTGCCTGAGCACAAAGATGAGTGGTTAGGATTTCGGCCTACACTGCCAGATTTTTTACCAATAATTGGACCATCAAAAAATTATAAAAATGTATTTTACTCATTTGGTCATCATCATTTAGGATGGACTTTAGGTGCAATTTCTGGAAAAATAGTGTCTGGTATGATTGCAAATGAAAAAACTAATATGGATTTAAAGCCTTACAGTTCAGTTAGATTTGCTTAAAAAGGTTAAATAGTGTGGAAATTAAACTTGAAGACAAATATAAATTAAGTAAAGGCACTAGATTTTTAACTGGTGCCCAAGCTCTTGTTCGAGTTCCAATTGTTCAAGCAAGAAGAGATAAACAAAAAAACTTAAATACTGCATGTTACATCTCTGGCTATAGAGGATCTCCTCTAGGTGGCTACGATCAGCAGATTTTAAAAAACAAAAAATATTTGAATGAAAACAATATTTATTTTCAACCAGGAATAAATGAGGAACTCGCCGCAACTTCTTTATGGGGAACACAGCAAGTAAATCTTAGAAAACAAGATAAATACGATGGTGTTTTTGGCATATGGTATGGTAAAGGGCCAGGAGTAGATAGAGCAGGAGATGCATTAAAACATGTAAATCTGGCAGGTACCTCAAAGTTTGGAGGCGTCATTGCTTTAATGGGAGATGACCATATATGTGAGTCCTCAACAACCTCTCATCAAAGTGAATTTGCAATGATTGATGCGATGATACCTTTTTTTAATCCAAGTGGAGTTCAAGAAATACTAGATTATGGAATAATAGGAATCGAATTATCAAGAAAAAGCGGATGTTGGGTAGGGATAAAGTGTGTTCATGATAACGTAAGCTCAGGAGCAACAGTTGATTTAGATGAAAATAGGTTAAATCTCTTAGATATTTCAAGTAAAAACTATCCATCTGAAGGTTTAAATATAAGACTTAAAGATACCGCTCAAGAAAAAGAATATCGACTACACCATCATAAAATAAAATATGTAAAAGAATTTTGTAAAATAAATAATTTGAATAAAATTATTTTCGACTCAGAAAATCCAAAAGTTGGAATAATTAGCACTGGAAAATCTTTTTTAGATACAAAATTAGGGCTAGAAAAAATAGGAATAAATGACGATGTTGCAAACCAAATAGGAATTAAATTTCTTAAAATTGCTATGCCTTGGCCGTTGGAGGAAACAATAATTGAAAAATTTTCGGAAAATTTAGAAAAAATCATTGTTGTTGAAGAAAAAAGATCAATTATTGAAACACAAGTTAAAGAAATATTATTTAATAAAAATCTAAATATAAAAGTAGTTGGAAAAAATGATGAAAATAATAATGATTTATTTGTTTCTTCTGGAGCTTTAGACCCAGGAGAAATCGGTTTAAAAATATCTGAAATAATTAATTACCTTAACTTACCGGATGAAGTACATAATCTTTCAAAAAAGTTAAAGTCTTTGAAAGAAAAAACTAATTCAAATATCTCCTTAAAAAGAGTTCCACATTTCTGCTCTGGGTGCCCTCACAATACTTCAACTAGAATACCGGAAGGTAGTCGAGCAATTACAGGTATCAGTTGTGCATACCTTGTGGAACATATGGAAAGAGATAATGAAGGCTTTTCACAAATGGGATCAGAGGGTGCAACTTGGGTTGGTGAGTCTGTTTTTAGCAATACTGACCATGTTTTTCAAAATATGGGAGATGGGACTTATATTCATTCAGGAATTCTATCTATAAGACATGCAGTTGCAGCAAAAACTAAAATGACATTTAAGATTTTGTATAACGATGCTGTTGCGTTGACAGGAGGTCAAGCATTAGACGGATTACCAACAGTTGCGCAAATGTCTAAACAGCTTGAAGCAGAAGGTGTTGAAGAAATTGCAATAATCACAGATGAAATTGAAAAATATAGTGATAGAGGAGGTTTTGCAAAAAATTCAAAAGTTTATGACAGAAAAAATATTATAGATGTTCAAATTGAATTAAGCAAAATTAATGGAACAACTGTTATTATTTATGATCAAACCTGCGCGGCTGAGAAAAGAAGGAGAAGAAAAAAAGGCATTTTAGAAGAGCCTAAGAAAAAGATTTTTATTAATAAAGACCTATGCGAAGGTTGTGGAGATTGTGGAATACAATCTAATTGTGTTTCTATTGCACCTATTGAAACTGAGTATGGAAGAAAAAGACAAATTGACCAATCTTCTTGTAACAAAGATTACACATGTGTAGATGGGTTTTGTCCTAGTTTTGTAAGTCTTGAGGGAGATATAAGACTTAAGAAAAATTATGACGATAATTTAATTAATAAAATAAATTCAAAGATAGAAGATCCAATATTGCCTGAAATTACTAAGTCTTTTGGAATAATGATTGCCGGAATTGGTGGTACAGGAGTTGTTACAATTGGAGCTGTGTTAGCAACCGCTGCCCAAATAGATGGAAAAGGATCAGGGGTTTTAGATATGACTGGGTTAGCTCAAAAAGGTGGAGCTGTTAAAAGTTTCTTAAGAATTTTTGAAAAACCAGAGGATGTAGGGGCAATAAGATTATCTTATGGTGATACAAACTTACTTCTGGGGTTTGATTTACTTGTATCAAATGATTTAGAAATAATAAAAACCTTAGATAAAAAAATTTCAAAATTAATAGTTAATACGGATGAAGTTATGCCTGGAGACTTTACTAGAGACAAAAATTTTTACTTACCTTTCGATGAAATGAGAGATAATTTAATTAATATAGCAGGTCAAGAAAATATAAAATTTATATCTTCAAATAAAATTACATCCAAGATTTTAGGAAATTCAATATTATCTAATATGTTTAATGTTGGAGTTGCATATCAATCAGGCCTGATACCTATTTCAGCTTCATCGATTGAAAAAGCAATTGAATTAAATGGTGCAAGTGTAAAAGATAATATAAACGCATTTAGATTTGGCAGACATTATGAAAATTTAAAAGATGAGGTTTTAGATATAATTAAAGATGAGCCTGAAATATTAGAAGGTTTTGAGTCAAAATATCAGAATCGATTTAAATTTTTAGAAGATTACCAAAATATAAAATATGCTGAAAAATTTGAAGAACTTGTTAGTTACGCAAGAAAGATAGATAAAAATATAGGAAATGGAAGTCAATTCTCAACAGCAGTCTTAAAAAATTATTTCAAATTAATGGCATACAAAGATGAGTATGAGGTATCAAGATTAATGACAAATAAAAAATTCGTAGATGATATAAATAAAAACTTTGAAGGTGACTTTAATTACAACTTTTATTTAGCTCCACCAATCTTCAGTAAAAAAAGCAAAGTAGATGGTAAATTACTAAAAATAAAATTTGGTGGATGGTTATTTAATGTATTCAAATTACTTTCAAAATTTAAATTTTTAAGAGGTACAAAACTTGATCCATTTGGCTATCTAAATGAAAGAAAAAAAGAAAGAGAATTAATAAGAGATTACAAGCAAACAATTACTGACATAGGAACAAAAATAAATAAATCAAACTATGAAACGGCAGTTAAAATAGCATCAGTACCTGATCAAATCAGAGGTTTTGGACATGTTAAGGAAAAGAATATAAAAGAAGCTATAAACTATAGAACAGATTTACTAAATTCTTTTCATGAAAACGCTTAACCCTTTATATTTAGCCACTTTTTATTTGGTTTTAGCTTGTTTATTTTGGGCAGGCAACTTTATAGTAGGAAAAGCTGCAAGCATTATTGATATTCCTCCAATATCATTAAATTTTTACAGATGGTTTTTGGCCTGGTTAGTTTTACTTCCATTCACTTATAAAGAATTATTAAATAACCAAAAAATTATAATAGATAATTTTTTTTTATTTTCATTATTGGGAATTTTGGCTGTGACAGTTTTTAATTCAGCTCTTTTTTACTCACTTAGACATACACAAGTTATAACTGGAGTACTTATGATTTCAACAGTACCAGTTATGATTATATTATTTTCATTCTTACTTAAAATTGAGAAAACAAATTTATTTCAATTAATAGGAGTATTTCTATCACTTACAGGCGTTTTGTTTATAATAACAAAAGCAAATTTAAACAATTTATTAAATTTATCATTTAACAAAGGAGATATTTTTGCATTAATTGCAATGTTCGCATGGTCTCTTTATTCAGCGCTTTTAAAAAAAAAGGAATTCAATCTATCTCCAATTTCTCTATTACAGGTCGTTATAACTTTTGGAGTAATTTTCCTAATTCCTATGTATTTTATTGATTATAGTTTGGGCAGTGTAATCAAATTACAATCCTCTTTTTATTTAGTTTTATTCTATGTTGTTTTTTTCCCTGGTCTAATCTCTTTTCTGTTTTGGATAAAAGGTGTAAAACTCATTGGTGCAAATAGATCTGGAGTTTTTCTTCATTTGATGCCAATTCTAGGTGCAATAATGGCCATGATAATTTTTAATGAAAAAATTTTATTTTATCATTTCTTAGGTGCAATTTTCATAATTGCTGGTATTACAATCTCGAATAAAAAAACTCAAAATGCTTAAGGTAGCCATTTTAGACGACTATCAAAACGTTGCTCAAGAATTCATAGATTTGAAAAACCTTTCATCAAAGTTTGATATTGAGATTTTTAGCGAACCTTTTGAAAATGAAGATAATGCTATTGAAAAATTAAAAGAATTCGATGCCTTACTTATTATGAGAGAAAGAACTTTAATAAGTTCAAATCTCATTAAAAATTTAAAAAAACTAAAATATATTTCAACAAGTGGAATGAGAAATAAAGCAATAGATCTAGACGCAGCAAAAAAGGCAAAAATTATTGTTACTGGAACTGAAATCAATTCTAATCCAACTTGTGAGTTAACATGGGCGTTAATTTTAGGGCTAGCTAGAAATATTAAGGTGGAAGTTGATAATATGTACCAAGGCTATTGGCAGACAACAGTTGGAGTTGAATTAAAAGGTAAAATATTAGGACTTATTGGTTTAGGAAAAGTTGGATCTCAAGTTGCTAAAATAGGAAAAGCTTTTGGCATGCAAGTTATGGCATGGAGTGAAAATTTAAGTCTAGATAAGTGTAAGGAACTTGATGTTTTACCATCAAGTAAAGAGGATCTTATTCAAAACTCTGACTTTATATCTATTCATGTCCAAGGAGGAGAAAGATACAAGGATTGTATAAAGCTTGCTGAATTTGATAAAATGAAAAAATCTGCTTTTCTAATTAATACTTCAAGGGGTCCAATTGTAAACGAGGACGATTTAATTATAGCTCTATCAACTAACGTAATCGCTGGTGCTGGTATCGATGTTTATGATAAAGAACCTTTGCCTAGTGGTCACAAATTAAGATTTGTCCCTAACGCACTTTTGCTTCCACATGTAGGCTATGTTACCGCTGAAAATTATTCTATTTTCTATACACAAATGATTGAAAATTTAGAGGCTTGTGTTGCTGGTAAGCCTATTCGAGAAATTAAGTAAAGTGGAATTCCCAGTTGTAAATCATCCTGATTATGAAGCTAAAATTGGAGATGATCATAAGTTTCCAATTAAAAAATTCGGTGAATTGGCAAAATTTCTTAAAAAACAAAAAATCGTTAAAGAATTTCATGTTCCTAAAGAATGTTCTGTCGATACTTTAACTCAAGTTCATTCAATGGATTATGTTAATAAAATTAAAAATAAAACTTTAGAGACAGAAAAAGTTAAAAAAATTGGATTTCCATTAGTTGATAGTGTTGTTAGAAGATCTTTAGTTGCAACTGGAGGAACTGTGCTTGCTTCAAAACTCGCATTAAACTTCGGTATTGCTTGCAATACTGCCGGCGGCAGTCATCATGCAAACTATGACGAAGGTGCAGGGTTTTGTGTTTTTAATGATGTGGCAGTTGCTGCAAAATATTTAACATCAAGAGGTTTAGCGCAAAAAATTTTAATTGTTGATTTAGATGTGCATCAAGGAAATGGAAGCTCAGATATTTTTAAAAATGATAGTAATGTTTTTACTTTCAGTATGCATTCAAAGGTTAATTATCCACCTATAAAATCTACTAGTGATCTAGATGTTGAGCTAGAACAAAATATGGAGGATAACGAATATTTAGATATTCTTGAAGATAATTTAGAAAATTTAATTAATTATGAGTTTGACTTTGTATTTTATATAGCTGGAGTTGATATTCACAAAAATGATAGATTAGGAAAACTACATATATCTGACCAAGGTATAGAAAAAAGAGATCAACTAGTCATTAGAAGTTTTTATCAAAAAAAAATACCAATTTGTGGTGTTTTGGGAGGTGGATATAATAAAGATTTTGATAAACTTATTGAATTACACTCAAGTTTACATAAAAATTGTAAAAAAATTCTTAATGAAAAAAATTAATCCAAATTTATCTAATACACAGAACAAAATTTTATTTGAAGAGGGCACTGAGCCACCAGGATCAAGTGAATTAAATAATGAAAAAAGAGAAGGTTCCTATCACTGTGCTAACTGTGGAGTAAAATTATTTGAGTCTAATGCTAAATACGAAAGTGGATCAGGCTGGCCTTCATTTTACGAGTCTTTACCTGATGCGTTTGAAACTACAACTGATTATCATATTGGTTATGCTAGAACCGAGTATCATTGTAAGAACTGCGGAGGTCATCATGGCCATATATTTGATGATGGCCCACAACCTACAGGGAAGAGATATTGCAACAATGGAGTATGTCTAATTTTCAAGCAAAAAAATGTATAGTTAAAAAAAACTTGTCCAAAATGGGTTTATTTTGTAAAAAGTTTTTATGAAGAAGTTTTTAATTTTTTTGACGGTTATGCTATTTGCGACTGGATTAAAAGCCGATGTTTCAGAAAATATTTCAGCGTATTTATCCAATCTTGTCCCAGGTGAGGGTGATACAGAAGTAAGTATTGATTTACGTGAGAACTATAAACCTGATTACAGTATTCTTGCTGTTAGAGAAATTGAAAAAACAGATAATGGAAATTATTTTACTCAACTTTCATTATTCAATACTGAAAAAGATAATGATGAAAGAATAGTTGCAAATTTAGGAATTGGTAAAAGAATTTTAAGCGAAGATAAAACATTGCTTACAGGATTTAATGCTTTTATTGATTATGACGATAACGACAACGCAAGAACAAGTATAGGATTTGAAATGAGAAGTGCAGTCCTAGAATTAACATATAACAAATACATCAGACTAGATGATGGAGATAAAGAAAAAGTTTTAGATGGATATGATCTAAGACTAGACTCTCAAATACCATATATGCACTGGGCAAAAGTATTTGTTAATTCATATGAATGGGATGGAAGAGATAGAGCCGATATTAAAGGTAGGCAGATTGGATCAGATCTTACATTATCTCCTAGTTTACAATTTGAGTTTTCTCATGATGACAAAGATTTATCAGGATTAGAAGATGAATGGTCAGCGCAGTTAACTTTTGTGCATCCTCCTAGAAAAGGACCATCATTACAAGACGGTTTGTTGAGTACCTCAGCCTTTAGTGAAAGTAGAGATATGTCTGACAGTCTACTTACAAAAGTTAAGAGAGATAACAAAATTTTTGTAGAATTTTCTGGAAAAACAACCATATCGAGGGCTGATTAATAATGTTTAAAATTTTTAAATATATAATAACTTTATCGTTGATAGGTTTTCATTACAGCTCTTTACAAGCAGCAAATTTTACTCCAAGCACATACATTGTAACGATCCAACAAGTAGAAATGTGTACAGGTACAGATGGTTCAGGTTCATGCGAAAATGCAAAAATAGTTGGAAACGCAACAGAAGAAATGGATATTGCAAGTGTTGATATATTGGAAGTGGTGTCTGAATATGGTTCTACGGCTATTTTAGAAGTTGGAACTACTTATACACATATGAAAACAACCATGTTACGAACTATTCAAATGACAGGCACTGCAGATGTTGGAGGCGTAACTTGTAATACAGCAGCAGTCACAGATGATAATTATGCAGGAACTGAAGCCGATCAAAAATATTCTCATATTCCTGTAATAAATAATGGTCAAACTATGGCTCTCACTGAAGTTAGAATGCAAAATGAATCTGTAACAAAATGCTTAAACGACGATTGTACCACAACTGAAACAGATAGTTCATGGATGAGTTATGGAGCAAAAGATCAAGGAGCTTTATATGCAATACATAATGCTATATCAGGAGACTCTATGATACTAATTCATGCATTAACAAAACCTTGGACAGTAACATTAGATACGCCAACATTAGATATGGCTTTTGGTACAGAAAATGTAGGGCAGGTGTTTGCAATAGATACGGGCGGAACGAAATATTGTAGATTTGATGCATTAGAGCCAACAGTGTCAATTACGATTGAATAAAAAAATATTTTTTCTCTCATTTTTCTAGTTTAATATCTTATAATTAGATATGGACAAAATTATTCAAGTAAAAGAAATTTTAAGAAAAAAATCTAAAAACTATAATAATAATTTTCAAAATATTGAAGATTTTATAAAAAAAGAAATTTATGAAATTAAAAAATTAAAACAAAATTCAGAGAATATTATCCCTGAAATTAGCTTTGATAAATTATCTAATGACACCCATTCTATTGTAAAATTAATTAAAAAAAGAGGCTGTGTAATTATTAGAGATGTCTTTGATGATAATAGAGTATTGGAATTAGATAAAAGTCTAGAAAATTATATAATTCAAAATAATTATTATGAACACCAAAAGAAAAAAGTGGGACTTGATAATTATTTTAGCGATTTGAAATCGGGAAAGCCACAAATATATGGATTATACTGGTCTAATTCACAATCTGAGATAAGACATTCTGAGGAAATGCAAACAGTAAAGGCTTTTCTCAATAATTTGTGGATCTATGAAAATGATGAATATAAAGTTTTTGATCCTAATCGAGAGCTTTGTTACGCAGATAGAGTTCGAAGAAGAGAACCTGGTGACAATAGTTTGGGATTATCTCCTCATTGTGATGCAGGATCTGTAGAAAGATGGACAGATCCCTCATATCAAATAATTTATAATAATATTTTTTCAGACAATTTTAATAATTATGACCCATTTAATGCAAAATATAGAGATAGAACTATTGAATTCGAGTCACCTGCGGTGGCGCATGTATTTAGAACATTTCAAGGATGGACTGCTTTAACAGAACAAGGCCCTAAAGATGGAACATTACAGTTGATTCCAATTGCAAAAGCAATGGCATATGTTTTAACCAGAGCATTGTTAGATGATGTTCCAGAAAATGAACTCTGTGGTTCAAAAGTTGGAAAAGCTTTATCGGTAAATGAAACTTATCATAGCTTACTTTTAGAAGGATTGATTTCAATTCCTAAAATGTATCCAGGGGATACAATTTGGTGGCACCCTGATGTTATTCATGCGGTTGAAGACATACATTTAGGAAAAAATTATTCTAATGTTATTTATGTAGGATCAACTCCATATTGTAAAAAAAATCTAGATTATATTAAAAATCAATCAAAAAAGTTTTTAGATGGAAAAAGTCCACCAGATTTTGCAGCAGAAGACTTTGAAGTTAATTATAAAGGAAGGGTAACTGAAAAAGATTTAAGTCTTCTTGCAAAAAAACAGTTAGGCCTAATTGATTGGAATTAAATTTACTTTAACGATGCTTCTAATGTACCATTTTTTTCAAGTTCTCTTAGTTCTTGATAACCACCAATATGCTCATCGTTAAAAAAGATTTGTGGAATTGTTCTTTTCCCGTTTGCTTTTTTAATCATTTCATCCCTTAATTCTGGTCCTGTAGATACATCAATCACTTTATATTCAAGATTATTTCTACTTAATAATCTTTTCGCTGCATCACAAAAAGCACACATTGGTCCTGAATACATAATAATATTTTTCATACTTTAGATATAATTATATTTTATAAATTTACCAGTTAAGAATTTCATTTTTCTTTATTTTTACTCTTATTTGTTTTCTTGAATATTCAAATTTTTTTCTATGCTTAATACTTTGTGAATTTACTCTTTTTCTCCATAATCTAAAAGATGAAGGTTTAAGACTTCTTCTCATTATCTTAATTACATCAGATTCAGTTTTGCCTGTTTTTTTTTCTATCTCCTCAAATGTTATTCGATCAGCCCAAGCTGCCCAGATAACCCAGTCTGGACTTCCTGGTTTTGGCTCAGGATTTTTGACTTTGGTTGTAGGCCTGTGACTTTTTTTCATAGATTTTTCAGCAAAACTCTAAATAAATTTTAATGCAAATTTTAATGCCTATGATATTATCACTTTTAGATAGTCCTATCTAGCCATCTTTAGCTCCCGGTTTTTTAGGACTATCCTAAAATGCTCCCATTAAACTATTTCCTTTTTCTACAAATTATTCTCTTTATGTTTATTACTCCTGGAACACCAAGGATTGTAATCATTTCATATTCAATGAATTATGGAGTAAAGAAATGTGTATGGACAGCATTAGGAGATGTTACTGCAAATATTATTCAAGCAACTCTTGTTATATTTGTTATTGGCTCATTTATTTCTGATAACCCTAAGTTGCTTAATACAATTAAGTGGATAGGAATAATTTATATTCTATATCTTGCTTATGATATTTATAAATCTCGACCAAAAAGTATAAACTCTGATAAAAAATCAGAAAAAACTTTTTTATCTTTTTATAAAGATGGTTTTTTAGTTGCTGGAACAAGCCCTAAAGCTTGGATGTTTTTTCCTTTTATTTTTCCACAATTTATTGATTTCAACTCTAATTATGTTGCTCAATTCATTATTTTAATAACTACATATGTAATTTTAGATTTTTTATCTTTAATCGGTTACGCCATTCTAGCAAATAAAATGATTACCTGGGTTAAAGCTAATGCAAAGATTATAAACACAATTTCTGCGTGCGTTTTAATTGTAATTGCAGCAATAATTGCATTTATGCAACAATATTAGTCTTTAATGCGATACTACTGTTACTTGCAAAAAAATTAATTTCTTAGTTTAATAAGGTTTAAATTAATTAATTAATAATAAAGAGGAGATAAATGAAAATTAAAAACATTATAATTACATTTGTTTCTGCAATAGCAATTTTATTTTCAACTTCAGTTGTTTCTTTAGCAAAAGTTGTTGGAGATAAAATTATTTTAGGTGCTGCAATTTCTTTAACTGGAAAATATTCATCTAATGGAGTTCATACTCAAAATGGTTACAATATGGCCGTTGACAGAATTAACGACATGGGTGGTATTAAAGTTGGAGGAAAAACTTATAAGTTTGATATTATCTATTATGATGATGAGTCAAATCCTAAAAGAGCAGCGCAACTTGCAGAAAGATTAATTTCACAAGATGGTGTTGAGTTTATGCTTGGACCTTACAGTTCAGGATTAACTAAAGCGATTGCACCTGTAACAGAGAAATATGGTGTTCCAATGGTTGAAGCTAATGGTGCATCAAGATCTTTGTTTACAAAAGGTTATAAATATTTATTCGCAGTGCTTGCCCCAGCGAACTTATATTTAGATGTTGCGATTGAAACAGCTGTGGAGTTAAACGGTGGAAAAGGCGTAAGAATAGCACAAGCTTTTGAGCAAGATGCATTCTCACAAGACGTTAGATTAGGTATTTTAGATGCTGCAGAGAGAACTGGATCTAAAATTATAATCGATGATAAACTTCCAAAAGAGCTAAACGACATGGCTGCAACTTTAGCAAAAGTTAAAGCTGTTAAACCAGATGTTTTAGTTGTATCTGGACACACAAAAGGTGCATTAACGGCTATTAGACAAATTGCTGAAATGAAAGTTGACGTTCCAATGTTAGCAATGACACACTGTGATGCTGCTAAATTATCTAAGCAACATGGTAAGAACTCACAGTACGCTTTATGTGCATCTCAATGGCATAAAACATTAACTTATAAAGATGATTTCTTCAAAGATGGCATGACATACGCTGCAGACTTTGAAAAATTATTTGGTTATGATCCGCCATATCAATCAGCAGAGTCTTCAGCTGCTTTGTTAGTTTTTAAAGATGCATTTGAAAGAGCAAATTCTTTTGATCAAAAGAAAGTAAGAGATGCACTTGCTGATACTAATATGCAAACATTCTATGGAAATATCAAATTTGCAGAAGGTGGTCAAAATGTTGACAAACCAATGGTATTGTTCCAAGTTATGTGTGACGATGCAGGAAAATGTGAAAATAAAGTTGTAGCTCCATTAAAATGGGCTTCAGCAGAATTAATTCACCCAATTCCTAAGTGGTCTGAAAGATAATTAAAAATAATGTTAGCCCCCTAGTAATAGGGGGCTTTTTTTTATATAGCATTTAGAAATTATGGATTTTTTAATTTTCCAAGTTCCGATGTTAACTTTACAAGCTGTACTAGATGGTTTGTTACTTGGAGTTTTATTTGCTTTAATCGCCTACGGAATGGCTCTCCAGTGGGGAGTAATGAATATTATTAACATTGCGCAAGGTGATTTAGTTATATTAGGAGGATACATTGCATACTTTATGTATCTGTATGGAATTCATCCAGCGTGGGGAGTAATAGTTTCACCAATAATAATGTATTTTGTTGGAGTTATTATTTACAAATTAGTTATTAACAAAGTTGTTGATAGAGACTTATTCATTTCGATTTTAGCAACGTTTGGAATAAGCATTTTATTTATGCAATTAATGAATTTTGCATTTGGTGCAGATGTAGTTCTTGCAAACTCTGGATATGGAACAACGATGTTGTTTGATAATTCAGTTACATTGCCAAATTCAAAGATTTTTTCAGCATTTATAAGTATTGTTTTTGCTATCGGACTTGTGATTTATATGAAAAAATCAAAGCTTGGAAGGGCTATTAGAGCTACAGCTCAAAATGCTAGAGCCGCAAAAATATTAGGCGTAGATACTGAAAAAGTTTATGCAGCAACTTTTGGAATAAATGCTGCTCTTTGTGGAGTAGCTGGAGCACTTATTTCTATTACATTTACTATACACCCTTATATGGGCTTACCTTACACAATTAGATCTTTTATGATTGTAATTGTTGCTGGACTTGGAAATTTACCTGGTGTTGCAATGTCAGGTATGGGACTGGGTGTATTTGAGGAGTTTGCAGATTATATTTTAGGAACAGAATTTAGAATTGGATCAGTATTTTTACTATTGGTTTTAATACTTGTTTATAGAAGATTTAAACTTTCAAGAAAAAGAGAATATCTAAAATAATGAACAAAAATATTATTTTATATAGTGCTATTTTAATATTTGGTATTGCAGCCCCTTTTATTTTTCCAGCATTTAAAGTTCAATTATCAATTCTTTGTATATTAATAATTCTAGCTATCACTTGGAACGTACAAGGTGGTGAAATGGGTTATAATACTTTTGGAAATATTTTATTTTATGGACTGGGAATGTATTTATGTGCCTCAGTTCAAGTTGGAATGTTTTTTCCTCTAGGAGAGTGGACTGAGGGTGGCGGAGAAAAAACTTTTGTTCATACTCCCGCTCAATTCTTTCAAGGGTTTGCAGTTGGTTTGGCAGTTGCAGCAGTAGTTCCAGCAATTATTGCAGGTTTAATTGGTTATTCAATTTTAGGTTTAAGAGGACATTACTTTGCAATTTGCACATTAGGTTTAGGGGTTGCAGCCGGAGAAATTTCTGGTGGAATAGAAATCATTGGAGCAGGACAAGGTTTTACAACACCTCCATTTCCTAATGTCGATAGGTTAGAAGCAAGAGGTGAGTTTTTCTACTTTTGCAGTTTTGTAGTTTTGGTATTCACCTTTCTTGCAGTTAAAGCAATTTATTCAACAAGATTTAAACTTGTTCTTAATGCAATTAGAGATAATGAGGATAAAGCAGAAGCAATGGGTATTCAAACAATGAAATATAAAATTATTGGTTGGATGATTTCTGCGTTTTTCTGTGGATTGGCTGGAGGTATTATGGGTGGATTAGTTGGATATATAGACTCAACTGATGTTGCATTTGATGGAAGAGAAATGGGAGTATTCATGGTCTTGATGGCTATACTTGGAGGAAAAGGAACCTTGTGGGGCCCAGTAATTGGTGCAACTTTATTTCATATATTTAAAGAAGGTTTTTGGACTTTCTTCTTAGGTTGGCAGTATGTTGCTCTTGGAGTTTTGATTGTTGTAATTGTTATCTATTTCCCAGAGGGGATTATGGGTTGGTTGAGAGAAAAGTATCCAGAGAGATTTGGTGAAGTTGTGGATGAAGCAGATCGGAAAGCACAGGTTACACTTAAATGAGTATTTTAGAGGTAAGCAATGTCAGTAAGTCATTTGGTGGGGTTAAAGCCAATGTTGATATATCTATGTCAGTTGAAAAAGGAAAAATCGTAGGTTTAATTGGGCCAAATGGATCTGGAAAAACTACATTGTTTAATTCTATAGTTGGAACGTATCCTATTGACCAAGGATCAATTAAATTTAATGGTAAAGAAGTATCTGAATTACCAGTTCCAGTAATAGCTAAACTTGGTTTGCTTAGAACTTTCCAGCAAACAAGAATTTATGGAAAATTGAATTGCGTAGATAATATGCTTATAAGTCACAAAGCGAGCGATGAAAGTTTAGTTTCTATATTTTCCCAGATACCACAAAATCTTACAGAAAAAGCTGAAAATTTATTAAATTTTGTTGGATTATATCAAAAAAGAAAACTAAGAGCGGGAGATTTATCATTTGGTCAGCAGAAGTTATTAGAATTAGCAATGGCATTAATGAATGAGCCTGAGATGTTATTACTGGACGAGCCAACTGCAGGTATCAACCCTACATTAATAAATGGAATTATTGATAGATTGATAAAAGTAAATCAAGATTTTGGAATTACTCTGCTTGTTATTGAACATAATATGAGAGTAATAATGCAATTAGCTGAAAGTATCTTTTGTCTTGCGCATGGAAAAATGCTTGCAAATGGAACACCTGACGAAATTAAAAATGATAAGCGTGTGATTGACGCTTATTTAGGAGCTCAATAATGGCAAATCAATACGAAGTTCTTGGTAAAGCTCCTGTAGCAGAGGATTTAAAAAAACTATCATCTGAAAATGTTCACCTAACTATCAAAGGTTTATCAGCTGGTTATGGTAAGATGGAAATACTACACAATTTTGATTTATTTGTAAGTAAAGCACAATCTCTCTGTTTGATTGGTCCAAATGGCGCAGGAAAATCAACTATACTTCATTCAATATATGGTTTTACAAATATCTTTTCTGGAAAAATAGAAATTGATGGAAAAGAAATAACCAACCTTAGTCCTGCAGAAAAACTTAAATCTGAGGGGATAGCATATATTTTACAGGATAATTCGGTTTTTCCAGATATGACTGTAGAAGAAAATCTTCTAATGGGCGGATACATTAAAGATAAAACAGAAGAATCTTTTGAAGAAGCAGAGAGAGTTCTTCAAAAATATGAAAGATTAAGAAACAGAAGAAATCAACCTGCAAAAGTATTATCGGGTGGAGAAAGAAGACTTTTAGAAATTTCTAGAGCCCTAGTAATGAAACCTTCTATTTTACTTGTTGATGAACCATCAATTGGGCTTGAGCCTAGATATATTCAAATGGTTTTTGAGATTTTAGACGATCTTCAAAAAAATGAAAAAAAAACAATTATATTAGTTGAGCAGAATGCAAAAAAAGGTTTAGAGTTTGCTGATAT
The DNA here is from genome assembly GCA_902617895.1 of uncultured Pelagibacteraceae bacterium. Classification (GTDB taxonomy): domain Bacteria; phylum Pseudomonadota; class Alphaproteobacteria; order Pelagibacterales; family Pelagibacteraceae; genus Pelagibacter. The sequence continues at coordinate 64,809 of CACMYJ010000004.1, forward strand.
TGGCTATGTTTTAGTTTCAGGAGAAACAGCTATTGCAGGTAAAGGAGATGATCTTTTAAATAATCCAGATGTCGGCCGTCTATTTTTAGGCGGTTAATGATAAACCTAAAATATTTTATCAAAGGAATTGTCTGCTCAAAAAAATTTGATAGTCCAGCAATCGCATTAGGAGCTAGTTTCATTGCTATAGGTGCCTTATTAAAAAATTTAGGGTTTAATATACAAGAAAGTATTTTTTCAACATTTTTAACCTACGCCCTTCCAGGATCATTAGTTATGGCAGAGTCAATGCTTATTGGCGCTTCACTTGTAAATATTTTTTTAGCAGTATGGTTGGTAAATTCTAGACTATTTCCAATGACAGTTTCAATTATGCCATTACTTAAACATGATAGTCAACCTAGATGGAAATATTATATATCTTGTCACTTTGTAGCTGTTTCGTCGTGGTTGATTTTAAAAAGTAATTATGAGGAAATTAATAGGAAATATAGAATAGATTTTTGGATTGGTATAGGAACAGCTACTTGGTTAATTGCCATTTTTTCAACAGTATTAGGATTTTATGCTGCCGACTTTTTAAGCAAAGATATGATAATTGGACTTGCTATAGTAAATCCAATTTATTTTATGTGTGCAATGATAGGAGTTATGAAAACTATACAACTTTCCTCTGCAATTATTCTGGGCGCTTTTTTAGGTCCAATTTTTTATTTTTTTTCACCAGAATGGAGTGTTTTACTTGGTGGGTTGGTAGCTGGTTCAATTGCTTACTTTATAGGAGAGGTTTATGACAGCTAATATTGTTTTAGCAATTTTAGTAACTTCTCTTGCAACTTATATTTCAAGATTTCTTGGTGCTTTAACTTCAGAAAAGATAGGAGAGACATCTAAAATTTATAAATGGTTTAATTGTGTAGCATATTCAACTCTTGCAGCTTTAATCTCAAGAATGTTAATTTTTCCATCTGGAGATCTTTCAGATGTACATTATATTTTAAGGATAATTGTCATTTTATTATCAATATTAATTTTTTATGTCACTAAAAGAAATTTAGTTTATCCGACCATATTATCTGCTATAATTTTGGCTACATTAAATAGTTTTGCTATATGAAAAAACTTTTTTTTATTATATTTTTTCTAATACTTTCTAGTAATGCAAATGCTGGATGTGATGATCCAATAGCTGATGGAGTAGACTATTCTAAATGTAAATTTTCAGATGGTCAGGATTTACAAGGAACCTTTCTTCCTAACTCTAATCTCTCATTTGCTAGTTTTATCCAAGTAAATTTTGATAAAAGTATAATGATGAATTCAGATTTAACATTTGGAACTTTTTCAGAGTCATCTTTTATAAGATCTAATTTATATGAGTCAAATTTAGGTGGTGGAAATTTTGAGCAATCAAATTTTACAAGTGCTAACTTAACAAGAGTTGATTTTACAGGTTCTACCCTCATAGATGCAAATTTTCAGAATTCCAATCTAATGGAGGCAAACTTTACGTCATCAAATATTTTAAATGCAAATTTCGATGGTGCGAATTTAATTGGAGCTACTTGGACAATGGGAGAAATTTGTGGACCAGAGTCTATAGGTATTTGTAATAAATAAATTCGTGAAGAATCTTCTTAAATTAGATGGATTTGAAATTTCCTTTCATGAAAAATCTAAGAGAATAATAAATATAAAAATTGAGGATCAAATTATTGATCGATTAGTGTTTCCATTTAAAAAATTTAATATTACAGCATTAGAATATAAACCATTTACAAGGTTCACTATTGCAAAAAGTTTAGATGAAACTGCATCTAATAAATTAAGTAATTTTTTAAACGAAATTATTAAAGATAGAGATACTGGTTGTTTTATAATTGGTCCAAAAAATAAGTCTTCTAAAATAGATCAAACATTTTTAGTTAAACTATCAACTGCAATAACTCACTTAATTGGAAATCCAAATCACGACTCAATGGCTGGAAAATACTATGCAAGATTTCACGTTAAACATGAAGATCATAGTGACTCATATCTTCGTAAGGCATATATAAATATGGATTTACATACTGATGGAACATATGTACGAGAAATAACTGATTGGATATTAATGTCAAAGCTTGAGGAGGAGAATGTGATTGGTGGAGAGACCGCCTTACTACATCTTGATGATTGGGAACATTTGTCTGATCTCTCAGATGATAAAATTGGACAGCAAAAATTTATTTGGGGATCTCCAAAAAGTAAAAATATTGATTATAAAGTTGAACATCCTGTGTTTTCTAAAGATAGTGATGGAAAACCCATTATTTCTTACATCGATCAATTTCCTGAACCAAAAAATATGGATCAAGGATTGTTTTTACAAAGACTATCTGATGCTCTTGAGGGTAGTAAAAATAAGATAATAACATCTTTGCCGGTTGGAAGTGCTGTTGTGGCGAATAATTATTTTTGGCTTCATGGTCGAAAACCTTTTAAAGAAAATAAAAATTTATCAAGAGAATTACTAAGAATAAGAGGTTCCTTTTTTAACAATTAAGTGTAGAAAATACACTTATGAAACTTGGATTTATAGGAACCGGTAAAATTACTTCAGCAGTGGTGACGGGTATATGCAAGTCTAAAATTAAATATACCAAAATTATATTATCTGAAAGAAATAAAAAAATTTCAAAACAACTTAAAAAAAGTTTTAAAAAAATTTATATTGAAAAAAATAATCAAGATATTGTTAATGATTGTAACTGGATTTTTCTAGCTGTAACACCTACTGTGGCTAATCAAATTATACATAAGCTAAAATTTAAAAAAAGTCAGGTAATTGTAAGTTTCATATCAACAATGAATCTTCAAAACATTAAGAAGGCAGTCAAAGTAAAAGCAAATATTTCGAGAGTAATTCCTTTACCACCTATTTCTTTTAAAAAAGGACCAATTCCTATTTTTCCACCAAACAGGAAAGTTAAAAACTTTTTTAAACATCTTGGAACAGTTGTTGAAATTAAAAACGAAAAATTGTCTAAAAATTTTTGGTCAACATCTGGAATGATGGCACCTTTTTATGAATTATTAAGAACAATGTCTGAATGGTTAAATAAAAGGGGAATTCAAAAAGACCAATCTCGGAGATATATAACATCTCTTTTTTTAGCACTTTCAGAAGATGCTGTAGTTAATTCAAATAGAGATTTAAAAATACTTGTCAAAGACTCCCAAACACCAAAAGGATTAAATGAGCAAGGTGTAAATGAATTAAAAAAAGCTGGTTTCTATAAAGCCACTAACAAAACCCTAAATAGTATTCTTAAAAGATTAAATAAAGTATAATTTTACATGCAGCAATCATCAAACATTCTGCAAATTGATAACTTATCAAAATATTTTGGTGGTTTGGCAGCTGTATCAAATTGCTCATTAAAAATAAAAGAGGGTTCAATTACAGGAATAATTGGTCCAAATGGATCAGGCAAAACTACTTTATTTAATCTTATAGCAGGCAATCTCAAATCATCTGACGGAAAAGTATTATTTAATAAAGAAGATATAACAAATGTTCCCTCTCATGAACTTTTCTCAAAAGGTTTACTAAGAACTTTTCAAATAGCTCACGAATTTTCGAATATGACCGTTCTTGAAAATTTAATGATGGTACCAGGCAATCAAACAGGAGAAATTTTAATAAACGCTCTTTTAAAACCAAATTTAATTAAAAAAGAAGAAGATTTAATTAGAGCAAAAGCGTATGAAGTAACTGAGTTTTTAAATCTTAAACATCTTGCCAATGAACGTGCTGGTAATTTATCCGGAGGGCAAAAAAAGTTGCTAGAACTTGGAAGAACAATGATGGTTGATGCAAAACTTGTATTATTGGATGAGGTAGGGGCAGGGGTTAATAGAACATTATTAAAAGAATTAGGAACAGCAATCTTAAGACTTAATAAAGAAAAAAACTATACTTTTTGTATGATTGAACATGATATGGATTTTATAAGCAGAATGTGTGATCCAGTTATTGTAATGTCAGAAGGATCTGTTCTTTTTGAGGGAACTTCAGATGAAGTCAAGAAAAACGAAAAAGTTATAGATAGTTATTTAGGTAGAAAGAAGTAAATGGCATTTTTTGAGGGAAATAAAATGACAGGAGGATACGGCGATGGTCCTGATATTATTAGCTCATGTACTATCAATGTTAATAGAGGAGAGATAGTTGCTATTCTTGGACCAAATGGAGCTGGAAAATCTACAGCAATGAAAGCAATGCTAGGATTGTTAAATCTAAAATCAGGTAATATTTCAATTGATGGAGAAGATATTTCTAAACTATCTCCTCAAGAAAGAGTAAAAAAGGGAATATCATTTGTACCACAAACTAGAAATGTTTTTGCAGAACTTACTGTAAAAGAAAATTTAGAAGTTGGTGCTTTTTTAAGAACAGATAATGTAAATAATGTTATCGAAGAAATATATGATCTATTTCCAATTTTAAGAGAAAAAAAAGATCAAGTGGTAGGACAATTATCGGGAGGGCAAAGACAACAAGTAGCTTTGGGACGTGCTCTAATGATAAAACCATCTGTTCTTATGTTAGATGAGCCTACAGCAGGTGTTTCCCCAATAGTTATGGATGAATTATTTGAACACATTATTAGAGTTAAAAATACAAAAGTAGCAATCATCATGGTCGAGCAAAATGCAAAACAGGCTTTAAGCATTTCTGATCGAGGATATGTGCTTGTTACTGGTGAAAATAAGTTTGAGGGGTCTGGTAAGGAATTATTAAATGATCCAGAAGTTAGGAGATCTTTCTTAGGAGCTTAGAATGGATTTAATTAATGCAGTAATAGTTTTATTGAATTATACAATTATTCCAGCCTTAACTTATGGCTCTCAGTTAGCTCTTGGAGCAATTTTTGTAACTTTAATATACGGTATTTTAAGATTTGCTAACTTTGCAACTGGAGACATGATGTCATTTGGTACAATGTTTGCTGTACTTTTGACTTATTACTTTCAATCAATAGGAATTAGCTTTGGTTTTCTTCCCACTGCTTTGCTCACTATTCCTTTTGCAATTTTTATGATGATTTTATACATGCTTTTAATTGATCAAACAGTTTTTAAATATTACAGAATTAAAAAAAGTCCACCAGTTCAGCTTGCTATGGTTAGTGTTGGGGTAATGTTTGTGACCCAAGCAGTAATAAGGATTATAATTGGACCAACTGATCGAAGGTTTTTAGATGGTGAAAAATTCATTTTAAAAGCAACTGAATTTAAAGAAATGACAGGTCTTGCAGAAGGTTTGACAATTAAATCTACGCAAATGATAACAATTGTAGTTACTATTATTGTTGTTGCTATTATGTTTTGGTTTTTAAATAAAACTAAGACTGGAACTAGTATGAGGGCCTATTCAGATAATGAAGATTTAGCACTTCTTTCTGGAATAGATCCAAAAAAAGTAGTTCTAATTACTTGGATCATTGCTGGGATATTAGCAACAATTGGTGGGATTCTTTATGGTTTAGACAAAAGTTATAGACCGTTTGTGTATTTTAATAATATGCTACCGATTTTTGCTGCTGCGATAGTTGGTGGAATTGGAAATCCATATGGAGCGTTCTTTGGAGGTTATGTTATAGCATTTGCTGAAATATTTTTGACTTATGCATATAAAAGATTTTTAGTTTATATTTTGCCAGAGTCATTAGAACCAAATTCATTGATGCAATTATTATCAACCGATTACAAATTTGCTATTTCATTTTCGATATTAGTAATTGTTTTAATATTTAGGCCGTCAGGCATATTTGAAGGAAAACGTATATGAGAAATTATTTAAATATAATTGTAGCATATTCGATAATGATGCTTTTAATAATTTTAGTTGGAATCTTTCAATCCTGGTCTATTGCACTAACAATTTTTAATTATTGTATGATTTCTGCAGTAATGACCTTGGGAGCAAATATTCAATGGGGTTATGCTGGTTTAATAAATTTTGGAATCATGGGTTATACGGCATTAGGAGGTTTAGCAGTAGTATTAGTGTCTGTAGCACCTGTTCCAGAAGCCTGGAGTGTGGGCGGAGTAAATATGATGACTTGTTTAGGAATAATTATAATAATGATATTTTCTACAAGGTATATTTTAAAAAATATTCAAAAATCTAAAAAAAAAAATTATTTAATAGCTGGAATAATTATAGTTGGATTAATCCTAATAAAAATAATTGCTGGACCTGCAATTGAACAAATAGAAGCTGTTGATCCTGCAAAGACAGGGTTTCTTGGAGGACTTGGGTTACCAGTTTTATTCTCATGGATAGTTGGAGGTCTTTTTGCTGCTGGGTTAGCATTTATTGTAGGGAAAGTTGCTTTAGGATTAAGAGCAGATTATTTAGCAATTGCTACATTATTAATAGCTGAAATTGTTGTTTCCATTATTAAACATGAAGATTGGTTGGCAAGAGGTGTAAAAAACGTTATTGGATTAAAAAGACCAGCCCCTTATGAAATTGACCTACAAACTTCTCCTTGGTTTATAAATTTAGTAGAAAAATTTCACTCAGCAAAATTAGATCTAGCAAATTCATTGTCAGAGAGACAAGATATTTTAAATCAGTTAGTGATTGATGCATCATCTGTTTATGTAAAACTATGTTTTGCAGGCATGTTTTTAGTTGTAGTTATAATTTTATTAATAATTACACAAAAGGCTCTTTACTCGCCTTGGGGTAGAATGATGAGAGCAATAAGAGATAATGAAGAAGCTGCAAGTGCAATGGGTAAGAATGTAGTTAAACAACATTTATTTATATTTATTCTAGGATCAGCAATAGTTGGCATTGCTGGAGCTATGATGGTAACTAATGATGGGCTGTTTACCCCAGGAAGCTACAGACCAATGAGATATACTTTTGTAATTTGGGTCATGGTTATTGTTGGTGGTACAGGAAATAACTTTGGAGCAATTCTAGGAGGATTTGTTGTATGGTTTTTATGGGTAGAAGCAGCGCCAATTGCTTTGTTCTTTATAAATTTATTTACAGCTCATTTACCTGAAACAAATGAAATCAAAGTTCATTTAATAAATAGTGCTCCATATTTTAGATTTTTGCTTGTTGGTATTGGGCTTCTTTTGATAATGAGATTTAGACCTCAAGGAATAATTCCAGAAAAAATTATAAAACAATAACTTATAATGAGTTTTTTTATTTTAGGGTTCTTTACAGGACTGAGTTTAATATTAGCTATTGGTGCTCAAAATATATTTGTAATTGAGCAAGGTTTAAAAAAACAATTCGTTTTTATTGTGTGTGCAATTTGTGCATTTTCAGATTTCCTTCTTATTTTTTTAGGAATATTCCTATTTCACTATTTTGAAAGTTTTTTTTCACCTTTTGCTGAGCTAATTTTAAATATTCTTTTGCTTTTATTTTTAATACATTTTGTATGGAAAAAAATAAAAAGTATAAATACTAATTTTGAAATAAATCAAAAAAATCTAACAGCAAGTCTAGGCTCAATAATAATTAAAACTCTAGGTTTTACTTATTTAAACGCCCATGTTTATTCTGATACTGTATTTTTTTTAGGAAACTTTTCGAAAAGTTTTTTAATTAATCAAAAATTATTATTTGGATTTGGTGCAACCTTTTCCTCAATAATATTTTTTTTTACATTAGGATTCTTATCTAAGTTTTTATCTAATTACTTGAAAAGCAATAAAGTTTGGAGAATTATAAATATCTTAATAATTTTATTTATGTCTGCTCTTAGTATTTACGTATTAATCAATATTTTAGGATAAAAAAAACTCCAGCGATTTTCACCGCTGGAGTTAAATAATTAAATATTATCTTTGTTTCTTGTCTTTAAACTTACCGCCTTTAATTTCTTTTTCTATAAAGGCACCTGCTGCTTCTCCAACATCAGTAAATTCAACACTAGATGCTCCTTCGTAGTTAACTGCTTTACCACTAGCAAGTAAATCTAATGCTTTTTTCAATTCTCCTGGATAAATTTTTTCTCCTGGAGCATTTGCAACAGACATTACATTTGCTTGAACAGTAGCTCTATCAGCTTTTCCACCAGCTTGCATTGCAAGTACTATCAAAGCTGCAGCATCATAAGACTCTGAAGTATAAGGTCCAGATGAATCGATTCCTGCTCCACCAGCTACACCTTTAAATATTGTAGCACCTTTACCCATTGATCCTGGCAAAGATCCAAAAGATTTGTTTAGATCATTTCCGAATCTGTCAGTTAAAGAGTCACCAATCATTCCATCAGATAAAACAAATACGTCAAACGCACCTGAGTCTAATGAACCATCAATGATACTTCCACCAGCTTGGTCTAAGTAACCTAACACAGCTAAAGCATCGCCACCTGCTGCTGCCAATGTTGCAACTTCAGCACCGTAGTCTCCTTTACCTTCTTCATGAGCTGTAACAACTGTTACGTTTATTCCATGAGCTTTAACAGCTGCAACATATACATCTGCTAAACCTTTACCGTAGTCGTTGTTAGTGTGTGTAACTGCAATACTTTTAACTTTTCTATCTTTAGTAATATCTGCTAATACTTGACCACCTCTTGCGTCAGATGGAGCAGTTCTAAAGAAATATCCATTATCATTAAGATCAGTTAATCCTGGAGAAGTAGCTGATGGTGAAATCATAACTACACCATTTGGAACAGCAACGTTAGTCGCAATAGCTCCAGTTACACCAGAACAATCAGCACCCATAATTGCTACTACACCGCCAGATATTAAACCTTCTGCAGCAGCTGTTGCAGCAGCTGAGTCAACACAAGTTGAATCTGCTCTCTCAACAGAAATCTTCTTTCCTCCAAGTAATGAACCTGAATCTGAAGCTTCTTTAAATGCAAGCTCTGCTGATGCAGCCATTGCTGGAGTTAGGGATTCAATAGGACCTGTAAATCCTAAAATAATTCCCATTTTAATGCCATGTCCATCTGAATATGCTTTAGTTGCAAAGCAAGAAACAAATACAAACATCGCTAATACTAGTTTTTTCATATATTCCCTCTAATTGTTAACAATTTATATAAACAAAATTAAATCCTATTGATTTTAATTTTCAATGAGAAAATTATCTCATTTTTTGAGCAAAAAACACTGAAGTAATGACAATTATTCCTCCAATTACTGTTACTAGAGATGGAATCTCACCAAAAATAAAAAAAGTAAGGATTAAACCAAATACAGGGAATAAAGCGTAGAATGGCAATACCATATCAAGAGGATAAAATTTATAAAGATAGAACATCATTAAATGTCCAAGCAAAGAAATAATTGCTCCAGCGTATAAAACTGTGAACCAACTTCCTAAACTAATATTTTTTATTGTTTGAAATGTATTTCCCTCAAATATTGCAGATAATATTATTAAAATTATAAATCCTGTGAAGCTCATTATAGTATTTGTAAATTTAACATCTAATTCTTTTAAATATCTAGAAAATACTTGGGATAGTCCGTAGAAAAAAGCCATACCACAAATAAGAAGTGATCCTATTATTTCGTCTACTACTTTTGGGTCGAATGCGAGTATGACAATACCAAAAAAAGAAATCATAATTAATATCCATTTCTTATAACTTATTTTTTCATCTAAAAATATTGAGCTTAATATAATTCCAAAAGGAATTGAAAGTTGAGCCCCTATTGTAATTGGCGCAAGTATACTTGATGCATTTATAGATAAATATAAAAACATATTTACCGCAACACCAAAACATAATGAAAACCCAATTAAAGGAATAACATATTTTTTGTCTATTATTTGAATTTTAAAAAATGGGATTAAACAAATAAAAACAACAGCCATTCTTAATGAGCCAAAAAGAATTGGTGGAATAGTGTCGTTTAATCCAAGCTTGCCAGTTGGATATGCACTTCCTAATAAAAATACAACAAATAAAATAAGTAAAGTATGTTTTGCAGACAAAAATTATCTTATAGAGAAAGGATCTAAAGTTGGTTCATCAGATGTGTAATACCAAGTTGTCTTAACTCTAGTGTAATCTTTAATTGAGTCCATTCCCGCTTCCTTTCCATATCCACTATCTTTAATACCACCAAAAGGTGCTGATGGAGAAATCAATCGATAAGTATTTACAAATGTTATACCTGCTCTTATTGCATTAGAAACTCTTAGACCTCTGGAGAAGTCACTTGTATAGACCCCAGAAGATAATCCATATTGATTATCGTTCATTTTCTCTATTACCTCTTTTTCCGTATCAAATTTCATAACTGACAAAACTGGTCCAAAAAGCTCGTTTTCTGCAGTTGGAAGATTATGATTATCACATTCAATTATTGTAGGAGGAAAGTAGTATCCCTCATTTGAAAATGAATGCCTTTCACCACCACACTTTATTTTTCCACCTTGTTCTGTGGTTTTTTTTATGTTTTTTTCAATAGTTTCTAATTGTTTATAATTACTTAATGGTCCCATTTCTGTGTCTGGATCCATGGGAGCGCCAATTTTTATTTTTTCAGCTCTTTTTGTGAGTTTGTCAAGGAACTCATCGTAAATTCCTTTTTGTAGATATAACCTTGAACCAGCAATACAACTCTGTCCGCTAGCTCCAAATATTCCTGCAGTAATTCCATTAATAGCATTTTCTTGATGAGCATCATCAAATACTGCAACAGGACTTTTTCCTCCTAGTTCTAAGCTTACTTCTGATAAATTTTCCGCTGAATTTCTAATTATGTGTCTTGCAGTTTCGGGTCCGCCTGTAAAAGCAACTTTTTCAACTAAATTATGTGTAGTTAAAGCCTTTCCACATGGGTCTCCAAATCCTGTAATAACATTAACAACTCCTTTAGGAATACCAGTTTCTTCAATAAGTTTTGCAAATTCAAACATTACTGCTGGGGCAAGTTCTGATGATTTAATAACCACCGTGTTTCCCATAGCTAAAGCAGGCGCAAGTTTTGTAGCTGTTAAAAACATTTGAGAATTCCATGGAACAATCGCAGCGATAACACCAATAGGTATTCTTGAAGTTATGGCTTGAATGTTTGGTTTATCTATTGGCAGAACTGTGCCTTCGACCTTGTCTGCCATACCTGCATAATAATCATAATACTCAGCAATATAATTTGCTTGTTTATTTGTTTCTCTATAAAGTTTTCCAGTATCTATAGTTTCAATTTTTCCAAGTAATTCTGCGTTATCTCTAAGCTTATTTCCAATAGCTCTCAGAAACTTTGCTCTTTCACGCGGTAATATTTTAGGCCAATCTCCTTCAAAGGCTTTTTGAGCTGCTTGAACTGCTTTATCTACGTCAGAAGCACTTGCCTCAGGAACAACTGCCCAGGGTTTATTATCTTCCGGATTTAAAGTTTCAAAAGTTTTTTTAGTATCAGAGTCAATCCATTGTCCCCCTATAAACATTTTATATTTTTTTAATTCAGGCATTTTGTATATGATCTTTAATTGCTTTATTTACATCATATGAGCATTCAATACTACATAGATGTTTGCCTACAGGTATTATTTTTACTTCAGAGTTTTTAATTTTTTTACTCAGATTATCAGACATTTCTGGAGTTGAGCCTACATCACCTTCTCCAGTCATCACAAGTGTTTTGACATTAATATTTTCAAATTTTTCGTTATCTTTATGATTTACAAACAACGAGTAAACTTTAATAAAGTTGTCCATATTATTATTGTTAAGTATTGAGAAAATTTTATCTGAAATTAGAGGATTTTTCTCAATAAAATCCTTATTAAACCATCTATTAAGTGCGTCTTTTGTTAGTTTTTTATCTTTCTTTGTCTGTTCAAACCTATCATTTACTATCTTCTGTTCGTTATCAGATCTATTAAATATTGAGCACAACAATGTTAGGGATTTCAATCTATCACTAAATCTCGTTGCAAAGTTTCTTGCAATCAAAGAGCCTATTGAAAATCCAATGAGGTGAATTTTACTAAAATTTAATTCATCAATAAGATCAATAATTTGATCTGAAAAATCATCAAAACTTATTTTTTCTTTATTTAAAGGTGTTCTACCGTGTCCAAGGATATCATAAATTAAAACTGTATTATCAAATTCATTAATTTGTGGATCCCATATATTATGATCAAGACCCACACCATGAATAAATACTATTGGAATTCCTTTTTTTTGATTTAGTTTATAGAATGTTCCTTTAGAGTCTGTTGCATTGATCATTGTTATTTTGGATCAATGCCCATCTCCTTCATATCTTGGTATCTATCGCCAGTTCTCGCATGAGCTCTACCTGTCGAGGCGCCACCAATTGCAATAACAATTTCATCATCAAATGGAGCATCATGAATTGTAAAGTCATGTGTAAGATAATATGGTCTTAAACCAGAGTCGGTTTTGTGCATCATTGGAATAGATATTTTTGATCCAGCCGGACCTCTTGTATTCGTAAAACTTAAATAAGAAGTTCCTCCAACAGCATCTCTGAACTTATTTCCAAATCTTAAGGTATGAATAAATGCTGATGCATGTTCTATTTCTCCATTCAGTCCAACCACACCTGCTTTCCCATATGCTAATATTTTATCAGGAGAGCCTATTTCTTTTATAAGTTCAGGAACTAATAAATCTCCAAGTTTAGGAGCTAGATCTAAAATAATTGGTTTTAAGTCCTCCACAAAACCTTTTCCATCCCAAGGATTTTTAAAAACTGCAGCAACAGAAACCATCAAAACGGGTTCTTTAGCTTCTTTTCCACCTTCAATAAAAGTTTTATCTACAAATTTAGTAAACTTACGTAATTCTAATTTCATTTTTTAATTCTATGTGTAAAGCTATCTCTCCTAAAACTGTATAACGCTTTTGGATCTACATCAACATCTATAACAACTGGTTTATTTACTTTTAATGCACTTATTACGGCCTCATTAACTTCTGATAATTTTTTAACTTTAATTCCTTTAGCACCGTATAGTTTCGCAACTTCATCAAAAGGAGGACTTTGAATATCAGCTCCTAAATATCTTTCACCATAGAAATCTTTTTGATAAGCTTTTTCTGCTCCCCAACTCTTATTATTCATTACAATTGTAATTGTGTTAATGCCATGCTCTACAGCTGTACTTAATTCAGAAATAGTCATTCCAAATCCACCATCACCCATTAAACTAACAACTGTTTTATTAGGTTTTGCAACCTTTATTCCCAAACCACATGCAAATGAGAAGCCTACTAAACCAAAATCAAGGGGTGTGAAAAGGGAAGGAGGATTGTAATATTCTAAAGCATCTGTTGCTTGAAGACAAAGTGTTCCAGCATCAAGTGTTATTGCAGTATTTTTTGGTAGTACTTTTCTTAATTCTCTGAATAGACCGTTCGGTTGGATTGGAAAATTTTTTGACATTATATTATCTCTATCTTTAAGAAATTTTGATCTCTCTAATAAAAAGCTATTTGTCCATTCTTTGTAATTGAAAATTTTTTTTTGTTTTCTTAATTCAGCTAAAATTTGATCTGTCACAAGTGCAGCATCGCCATGAATACCTACATTAATTGGAAAGTATCTTCCTATCATTGTTTTTTCCAACTCAATTTGTACAATTTTTGCGTTTTTATTTATATTGTCATACGAATAGAAAGTGGAATTGAAACCAAGTCTTGTACCGATTGCAATAATTAGCTCTGCCTCTTTGACTAATCTTGATGCAACAATATTTCCTCTAGGTCCCATTTGTCCGGCATTTAACTTATGACTAAAGGGAATTGCATCTCCATGTCCCGCTGCAGTTACAATTGGAATATTTAAAAATTCAGCAAGCCTTGTTACAGATTTGAATTTCGAATTATATTTTATTCCTCCTCCAGCAACAATTACTGTTTTTTTTGAGTTGAGAATAAGTTTTATAGTTCTATCAATTAAATTCTTTTTACTTTTTAAGTCACTTTCAGCTTTATAAGATTTTTTATTTTCATTAATCTTAAACTTTGAAGTATCAGAAAGAACATTTCTTGGAAGGTTTATACAAACTGGTCCTCTGCGTGGTGACATTGCAAGATTAAAAGCATCTTTAAAGGCTGTTGGTATATGACTTGTCTTTTTTACTGTCCATGTTTTTTTTGTTATAGGATCAAAAAGTGATTGTTGATCAAGTCCTTGAAAGGCGTCCTCCATCTTATCTTTAGTAGAATATAAACCTGCAATAGATACCACAGGAGAAAATGCTGCTTTTGCTTGTGCTATGCCTGTAACGAGATTAGTTGCTCCTGGACCGTTTTGGCCGGCAATTATTACACCTGGTTGATTAGAAGCTCTTGCATATCCATCTGCCATATGCGTTCCAGTTCTTTCGTCTCTTACACCTATAAACTTGATTTTCTTTTCATGATATAATGCATCAAACATCTCCATTGTAGCTGAACCAATTAAACCAAATACGTGTTTTACTTTTTCTTTTTTTAAGGATTTCACTGCCGCTTGACCACCGGTCAAGGTATTCTTGGTCTTGATCACGATACTTTTTTAACTTCAGTATCTAGATCATCTTTAAAGTTAGGCATTACTTTTTCAGTGAATAGCTTAATACTTTTCATACAATCTTCATGTTTAACACCAGGAAAGTTAGACCAAACTTGAAGATTTTGAAGATTAAGCTCTGATTGAAGTTCTTTAATCTTATCTGTTACATATTCAGGAGTACCAAATAACATATTTCGCTTATGTAAAAACTCGTAATTAAGAAGATCTAATTTACCCTTTGTTTCTGGAAGCTCTTCACCAGGATCCATGTGATTACCAAGACCTCTCCAATGACAAACCCATTTCATATAATTTACCATATGTTGCCCAGCTTTCTCTTTGGCCTCTTCCATAGTATCAGCAACAAACATATCTCTAACGAGAGTAACGCCTTCACCTAAAGGAACATTTTTTTTAGTAACTTCCGATCTTTTATTTTTGTATGCTTCAAATCTTATTTTCAATGCTTTAACTGTAGGTATCCACATAATTACATTTATATTATTTTCTGCAGCCCACTCTATAGATCTTATACCATCAACAACTTGATGTATTGGAGGGTGTGGATTTTGATAAGGCTTTGGAAGAACACTAATTTTTTTCATAGTGCTATCCTCCATATTCATAAATTCTTCACTTGGTGGGCTCATGTCATGCTGCCAAACATAGTTTGGTGATGGGTAAGTATAAAATTCTCCATCATGATTAAAAAATTTCTCTGACCATGCTTTTTTCAAAATTTCCAATGTTTCAGCAAATAATCTAAAATTTTTTGCTTGATCTTTTAGATCTGCTTCTTTATTTAAATTAATTGCTTCTCTTCCATAAACACCTCTTGCAACACCAACTTCTACTCTTCCTTTTGAAAGTTGATCAAGTGTAGCAATATCTTCTGCTAATCTTATAGGATTATGAAAAGTTATTACATTTGCTGCTTGTCCTATTCTTATATTTTTTGTTCTTGCTGCAGCATCTGCTCCTAACATTAGGGGATTGGTACACGATTCCATTCCTTCATGGTTAAAATGGTGTTCAGTAAACCAAATTGAATTCCAACTGTTTTGATCACAATATTCGGTGATCTGTTTAGTTTCATCTAATAATTTATGATACGGTTTGTGTGTCCAATTTGTAGTATTACAAAAATAACCAAACTTCATTAAGCCTCCTTTAAAAATTAATTTAAAGACGACCGATCCCACTTTCGTATATGATTTTACGACGAGTTATGTATCGCTTTATGAAATAATATTATTATTCTTACCTTTGATATTCAATGAATTTTTTAAGGGATTTATTAAGAAATTTATCATATCTGATACCACTTTTTGCTAATTTCTTATTATTAAGAAATGAAAGATTCATTTTAAAGTCATATGAGGGTTCAAAAAAGAAAGGAACTGAAAGCCTTTTTTGCTTATTCCACAATACCCTGTGATTTGTTGCTTTAAACTTGCCTTTGCTTAAATATTCAAGCGCTCTTCCAGTATTTACAACTAAAGCATTTTTATCAAACGGAACATTGTGCCATTTTTTTGTTTTACGGTTTTGTACTTGTAAACCACCCTTTTTGTTTTGGTAAAGTACTGTGAAAATACCACTATCTACATGGGTTTCACATCCAAGAGCAACTCCATCTTGCTTAGAAATTTCAACAGGCTTTGATTGATTAGGGTAATAATTAAAACGTAATGTGCTTAAAGTTTTTAATCTTGAAAATGCTTTTTTTGATATATCAGTATCCTTATTATAGATTTTAATAATACTTTTAAAAAGAATTTCACTTAAGTTAAATATATCTTCATAATAATCAGATAATTTAGAAATATTATTTGTGGTAAATGACTGCTTAATATTTAAATATTCTATGTACTGATTTTTTATTCTTTTTGAATATTTCTTAGTTACTTTTAAATCCCCTAAGTCTAATCCTTCTTTACCATTTACGTAATTAGGAAAGTATCCTCTATAAACATTTTTATTTTTTTTATTCCATTTTTTTGGAGCTAATTTAAGTTTATTTTTTATATTTAATTTGAAAAAATTTTCCCCGACCTTGCAAATTTTATTTATATTTTTTAATTTTATACCATGACCTGTAATTTGAAAAAAACCAACATCTAAACAAGCTTTCTCAATTTCTTTAACTATTTTAAGTGTAGGTTTTGTATCAAAACTTTTTTCAAGAAGAGAAGAAATATTTATTGTTGGAATATAGTTTTTTTTTATCATCTATTAGGTGTATCAGATGCAATCATTTGGCCTCGAACTTTTTCTCTAAAATAAATATATACACCCGCACCAATAATTATTGCGGCTCCAAGAAAAGTTCTAGGTACTGGTATAGTTTCAAATAATATATAACCTGCTACCATTGCAAAAACTATATATGAATATTCAAACAGAGACACCACAGACGGGGAAGCAATACTATATGCTGTAAAAACACAAAAAAAAGATATTGATGCAACTATACCCATTACAAAAACGTAAGGCCAAGAAACAGATGGATTTACAAACCATTCTCTAAAAATAAACTGCATTGTAGGATCAGAAAAATTATTAAACTTACCATCACCACTTATTAAAAATATTATAACACTCGCAATTACTGCAAAAATATAAAGTAAAGTTAACTGAGTATAAATATTATCTTTTTCAGATGTATATTTTGTAATTGTCATAGAACATGCATAACAAAGTGAGCATGCAACTGGTGCCAATTTAAAAAAGTTAAAGTCCTCTAAAGTTGGATTTAGCACAACTAAAACGCCAATAAATCCTACGGTTATTGCACTCCATCTTCTAATTCCAATTTGTTCTTTTAAAAATACTTTAGCAAATATTGACATGAAAAAAGGACATGAAAAGAATAATGCGCTGACCATAGCTAAAGACATAAATGTAAGTGAAATGTAAAAGAAACTAAAACCAAAGAAAAAACAAATTACTCTTAATAAAGTTAAAAAAGGATAATGTGTCTTTAGTGTAAATTTTTTCTTTGTTATTAAGAATATAGATATAAGAACTGTAGCTTGAACAATAGTTCTACCAAGATATAACTCAAACAAAGCAATTTCTTCAAATATATATTTTATAAGAGAGTCTTGAATTGAAAAAAAAGCCATCCCTATCATAATAAATAGGATGCCTTTAGTATTATTATTTGCTTCCATATGTTAATTCAAAATAAAATCAGCAGCTCTCTCACCTATCATTAATGTTGGTGCATTTAGATTTCCACTTGTAATTTCTGGCATCACAGATGCATCGGCTACCCTTATATTCTGAAGACCATGAATTTTTAATTTTTCATCTACCACTGCCATATCATCTATACCCATCTTTAAAGTACATGATGGGTGATATGCTGTTTCTGCTTTTGATCTTACATATTCTTCAATTTCTTCATCTGAATTTGCATTATCACCTGGCCCAATTTCTTTACCAGCAAAAGGTTTCATAGAGTTTTGACATAAAATTTTTCTTGCTACTCGAACACATTTTATTGTTTCTTTAAGATCATAATCATCCTTTAAATAATTAAATTGTATTTTTGGATAATCGTAAGGGTTTGAACTTTTCAAAGTAATTTCCCCTCTACTTTTAGGTTGGTTTAAACTTGCATGTAATTGGTATCCGTGTCTATCAGGATCTACTAAACCATGGTCTATTACAAATGCTGGGAAAAAATGAAATTGTATATTTGGATATTTTTTATCTGGAGATGATTTACAGAATCCACCAGCTTCTAAAAACGAGGTAGAGCAGGGACCACTTTTGTTTAAGAACCACTGGATACCCACCTTTACCATATTAAATTTATTTACATATGAATATAATGTATCTGGAGTTTTACATTCTTGTTGAATATAGGTTTCTAAATGATCTTGTAAATTTTTTCCAACTCCTTTTGAATCATGAATAACCTCAATTCCTTTTTCTTTAAGATGATTGCTTGGACCAATACCTGATAACATTAATAATTGTGGAGAATTAATTGATCCACCACTTAAAATAATTTCTTTATTTGCGTAAATAGTCTTCGTTTCATTTTTTATTTTAACTTTAATTCCAATAGCTTTTTTGCCATCAAAAATAATCTTTTCTACAAATGACTCAGTAAATACTTTTAAATTTTCCCTGCTTTTAGCTGGTTTTAAATAGTATTTTGAAGCACTTGCTCTCTGTCCTTTATGAATAGTAACATCGTACATTCCAAAGCCTTCTTGGTCTTCTCCATTCATATCACTATTTATTTTATGTCCTGCCTCTTTAGCCGAGTCCAAAAAAGCTTTAAAAAGGGGATTTTTGTTATTTGATTGATTTACAGGCAATATACCTTTTCCACCTCTGTAATTATTTTCTCCACCTGACCATGTCTCAATTTTTTTAAAAAAAGGTAGAACATTTTCGTAAGACCAATTTTTTAAACCAAATGAAGCCCATCTCTCATAATCATTTTTATTTCCTCTGACATAAACCATCCCATTATGCGCGGAACAACCACCAATCATCTTTCCCCTAGGACAAAATAATTTTCTATTGTTTAAGTGTGGCTCCGGTTCAGAATAATATTTATAATTATATTTTGGGTCATGCATTGCATAAAGTATTGCAAGGGGCATGTTTACTTTCCATATATCACTATCTTTACCAGCTTCAAAAATTGCAACCTTATTTTTACTTTGTTCAGTTAGTCTATTAGCGAGAACGCATCCTGCTGTACCTGCTCCAATTATTAAATAATCAAATTTCAAGGTATTTATTGTGGGTGGTCACCTTCAATAGCAATTCTATCCATTACTCTTTCATATCCTAATCCTCTACCTGGATAAAAATCTGCAATTGCAAAGTGAATAACACTTCTATTATCCCATATACAGACTGTATTTTCAGTCCAGCTAAATCTACAGGTTAATTCAAGTCGTGCTTGGTGTTCAAATATTTTTTTTAAAATTTCATCACTTTCTTCCTGTTCAAGTCCAATTATTTTTTTTGTGTATGTCCAATTGACAAATAGAATTTTTTTTCCAGTCTCAGGATGTGTTCTTACTATTGGATGTTCATTAGAATATTCACCAAAATTTCTTTTTTCATTTCCCTCCATTTTTTTATATTTTTCAATAAAAAATTCTGCCCCAAGAGAACTATGGATTGCTTTTTTATCTTTTATCTTTTCTTTTATATCTTCATCTAATGTTTCCCATGCAAGCTCCATGTTTGCAAAGCATGTATCACCACCAACAGGAGGAATTTTAATTGATTTTAATATTACTGCTTTCGTTGGTTTTTCATTGTAACTAACATCACTATGCCAATTCTCACCCCATTGGTTTTTTTCATCTTCTGCTTTAATTATTCTTACTATTTCGGGATGTTTACTTAATCCTTTTACATATGCATGTGTTTCTAATGGTCCAAATTTTTCAGCTAAGGCTATATGTTGTTCAGCATTAATTTTTTGGTCTCTAAAGAAAATAACTTTGTGTTCTAATAATAAATTATTAATTTCCTTGATGTTTTGATCAGATGTATCTTTAAGATCTATCCCTGTTATTTCTGCACCTAGTGCTCCTGACAAAAGTTTTATTTCCATAACTTATTTTTTTAGCTTACCAGAAAACACTAAATTTTCTGAGTTAAAAGAAACCTTATTTTTATTTATAAAGTCATCCATTATTTGGATTTTATCTTGTTCAAATTCTGTGACCTTTCTTTTATCCAGATCTATATAAAGCGAGAGGCTTTCAATAGTTGCAGCAAGTTTTTTTGACTTCTTTTCATACATTTCGCATTTTAAATGTAATCTTTTTTTATCATGATCAAAGAAGGTGCAGTAAACATCTACTTCATCATTTTCTTTCACTTCATTGTCATAGGTAGTTCTCGTATCTACAACCATAGTACTTCTTTTATTAATTTGTGCATTTGAACCACCCATATGAAACTTATTAAGCATTGTTTCCCATGCTTGATCAAAAATTAGAACATAGTATGCCATATTCATATGTTCATTATAGTCTGTCCATTCCTTAATAACTTTTCTAGTGGCAAGATGAAATGTCATAATTTAATTTAAACTTTATTTATTTTATCTGCTATCAATATTTTCCTTTTCATTTCTCGAAGGACAGGTTTTTCTATAAGTTTACCGTCTATGACTACTAGACCTGTATTTGAATTATTAAATTCTTCTAAAATTTTTTTAGCCTTGATAATTTCATCTTGAGGTGGTGTAAATACTTCATTTAAAATTTTAATTTGTTTTGGATGAATGGAACCTTTTCCAGTAAAGCCTAAGTTTCTTACTTGTTCAGCCTCTTTCCTCATTCCTTCCATATTCTCTAAGTCTAAATAAGGTACATCAATTACATCTACACCAACACTTGCACCTGCATGAACTAATTTAGATCTCGCATGGACAAGATTTTCCCATTTATTTTCAACTCTAAGTTCAGCTGCCATATCAACTCCACCAAAATATAAAGCAACTATTCTTTTACTGGCATGAGCAATATTATAAATATTTTCTAAAGCCTCATTTGTTTCCATTATCACATGAAGATCCGTATCTAAATTACAGTCTGTTAAAAGATCATCTATAAACGTTATTTCATCTGGAGTTTTAACCTTTGGTAACATGATAGCCTTTAGATTTATTTTGCTAGATATGAAAGCTTCTAAATCTAAAAGACCAAACTTTGTTCTTTGATTATTAAATCTGACAACTAACTCTACATCATTTTTTACTTCGAGAGTCTTTAGAGCCTCTATAGTATTTTTTCTAGCTTCTGCTTTATCATTGATTGCTATCCCATCCTCTAATTCAATACAAACCATGTCTGCACCTGATGCAATTGCTTTAGGAAACATTTCTGGATGAAGTCCAGGTGTAAAAATAAAACTTCGTCTTACTTTTAATTTGTTCAAGTCCATTTAATTTTTGTAATCAGGTTCTTCTTTATCTAAAATTAATCTTATTTGAGATAGGAATAGATTTGCAAAATCAGTTGGAAAGTTTGCATGTTCTTCTGCTGTTTTCTCTGCAACTTCATGGCTGACCACATTAAGTTTTTGGTTTGTTGAAAGAGCTGTAAGATATGTTTCCGCCGCTCTTTCAAAATAATAAAGGGAATTAAAACCTTCAGCTACAGTTTCTCCTGTTGTTAAAATTCCATGATTTGCGAGTAACATGTGCTGTTTGTTTCCAAGAGAATTCGCCATTTTAATGGATTCGTCCTCAAGTCCTAAACCTCCAAATTCATTGTATGTAGATACTCTATTATAAAACATCATCGTATTTTGATCGATTGGTTTCAAGACTGGGTCTTTTAGCGTAGAAAGAGCAGTTGCATATTTAGAATGAACATGAAAAATACACCTTGCGTGTGGAGCTTTTTCATGAATTGCGCCATGGATATACAAAGCTGTCGGATCAATAACGTCTGGCTTATTCTTTAACTCATCTTTATTTTCTTTAGTAACTAAGATCAAATCACTAGCCTTCATTCTACTAAAATGAATACCTGCTTTATTGCAGTAAAAATCAGATGTACCAGGTATGCATGCACTAAAATGGTTTGCAACTCCCTCATGCATATTAAGTCTAGCCGTCCATCTAAAAGTTGCAGCTAAATCCTTCTGTAATTCTGATATTTCCATTTGCATGATTTTAAAATATAGTTGAAAAATAATTTATGAACAACAACGTTTTTGTATCATGTGCTGTAACAGGGTCAGGCGATACTGCAAGCAAACACCCTGACTTACCAAAAACTCCAGAACAAATAGCTAAATCAGCAATAGAGGCAGCAAAAGCTGGAGCAGCAATTGCACATATTCATGTTAGAGAAGAAGATGGAACACCAAGTAGAAGGTTGGAATTATATAAAGAAGTAGTTGATAGAATTAGATCAAGTGAAACCGATGTAATTTTAAACTTAACTACTGGGATGGGTGGAGATTTGGACATAGGACAAGGAAAAAACCCACTAGAATTTGGTCCAATGACTGATATGGCAAATGTAATGGAAAGAATAGCTAATGCAGAACAATTTTTACCAGAAATTTGTACATTAGATGCTGGAACATTAAACTTTGGTGATGGTTCAGTCATTACAGTTAATACTCCTAATGATTTAAGAAAAGCTGCAAAAAAATTACAGGAAATTAAAGTTAAACCAGAGATAGAGGCATTTGATTTAGGAAATATGTGGTTTGGCTCTCAATTATATAAAGAAGGTTTGTTAGATGATCCTCCAATGTTTCAAATGTGTTTAGGTATTCCTTGGGGAGCTCCAGCTACTCCGTTAGCAATGCAAGCAATGAAAGATATAATGCCAGAGCAAGGAGTGTGGTCAGGCTTTGCAATATCAAAAAATGAAATGCCTTTTGTAGCACAAACAGTTGTTATGGGTGGAAACCCAAGAGTTGGTTTAGAAGATAATTTGTATGTATCAAAAGGTAAACTTGCAACCAATGCTCAGTTAGTTGAAAAAGCGATCAGAATTGTAACAGATCTTGGTGCATCAATAATGACTGCAGAAGAAACAAGGAAAAAATTAAAGCTTGTTAAACACAAGTAATGTCCAAAATTAAAAAAGTTGCAGTAATTGGCACAGGAGTAATTGGAGTAGGGTGGACAATAAGACTCTTGGCTCACAACATAAAAGTTTTAGCATACGATAAAAATTTAATTCAAAGAAATAACTTTAATCAAGAAATAAAAAGAGCCATACCTTTTGTAAAAAAACTATTTAATAAAAAAAAAATAAATTTAAATAATTTAAAGTTTTTTTCTTCTTTAGAGAGTACTGTTAAAGATGCTGATCTAATCCAAGAATGTGCTCCTGAAAACTATAAACTTAAAACTCAATTAATAAGTCAAATTTCAAATAATTGTAAACCTGAGGTTTTGATATCGTCAAGCTCATCTGGATTACTTCCTTCAAGAATTTTTTCAAAATGTAAAAATAATAAAAGGGGTATTATTGCCCATCCATTCAATCCTGTTTATTTACTACCTTTAGTTGAAATAGTTCCAGGAAAAAAAACAAGTTCTAAATCATTAAATGAAGCAAGCAAATTTTATAAATCGATCTCAATGAACCCAATTATCCTTAAAAAGGAACTGCCAGGATATCTATCTGACAGACTGCAAGAAGCTTTATGGAGAGAAGCACTTCATATTATAAATGAAGGATATGCCTCAACAGAGGATTTAGATAGAGCTATTGAGGACGGCCCAGGCTTAAGATACTCATTAATGGGAACATTTTTAACTTTTCATTTGGCAGGAGGAAAAGCCGGAATGAAACATATGCTTGAACAATTTGGGCCCGCATTAAAACTCCCATGGACTAAGCTTAAAGCACCAAAATTATCAAAAAAACTCTCAGAAAGATTGATTTCTGGTACAAAAAAGCAAGCAAAAGGAAAGTCAATCAATCAATTATCAAATATAAGAGATGAGTACTTAGTCAACTTACAAAACCTTAGAAAAAAATATGAAAATAAAATTAGAAAATAGATATCTAAAAAAACTTAAAATGGTAATTTAGTTGTATGGATTTTAATCATTTTTTAACAAGTTACATGCCAGATACAAGTATTGGTTCAAGACAGCATTTTAAAAATATGCTTGAAGAATGTGTAACTGCTGAAAAACTTGGTTATGCAACGGTATCAATACCAGAGCATCATTTAATTAACTTACTAATGATGCCGTCACCATTGCAGATGGCTGTAAAGATTGCATCAGTTACAAAAAATATTAAAATAACAACAGGGATAGTTGTTTTGCCTCTACACGATATGAGAACATATGCTGGTGAAGTAGCTACTGCTGATATATTAACTGATGGAAGATTAATCTTAGGTGTAGGAAGAGGAGCATTTCCATGGGAAATGAAGAGACTAGGCACACCAATAGAACAATCGAAAGAAAAATTTGTAGAGTCTTTAGAGGTTCTACAATTATTATTAAAAAACAAAGAAGTTTCGTATAAAGGAAAATACTATGACTTCGAACCATTAACCATAATGCCTCGACCCATAAGTAATCCAATACCAATGATGGTTGCCGCAATGAATTTAGAAAGTATAAAAGATGCGGCTTCAAGAGGATTTCATGTTCAATCAACAGTATTATCAGGTACAAAAGATCTTTTATTAAGTAGAGTTAATGCATTTAAAGAAGGCTGTATTCAACTAGGTGAAAAAGGTAAGTTACTCAAACTTTCAATGCAACGAATGGCTTACTTAGCAAAGGATGAAAATGAAGCTAGAGAGAAAACAAAACTTGCTTATGAATATTATAAAAGATTTGACAATATGTTTACAGGACCAGGAAAAGTAAAAGAAGGGAATATTGAAGCTTTGCCAAGAAAACAAACTTTAGAAGAATTAAAAGAAAATCTTTTAATTTGCCCTTTAAATGAAATGATTGATAAACTTAGCGTTTATGCTGAAGCAGGAGTTGATGAGGTAATTCTTAGTTCAAGTTTTGGACAATCTCAAGAAGACCTAATAGAGTCAATGTATAGAATTGGTGAAAACGTAATCCCATATTTCAAAAAATCTAATATACAAGTAGCTTAAATATCTATGAGCATCATAGATTGCAATTACTCAGTCACAGGATCAGGGCCTGCAATATTT
This sequence comes from uncultured Pelagibacteraceae bacterium, assembly GCA_902617895.1. Classification (GTDB taxonomy): domain Bacteria; phylum Pseudomonadota; class Alphaproteobacteria; order Pelagibacterales; family Pelagibacteraceae; genus Pelagibacter. Next base: position 90,000 of record CACMYJ010000004.1, read on the forward strand.
TTAACTCATGGAGTTGGAGGTGCTGAAGATGCATGGAGATTTATTACTCCAAAACTTAAAAGCATGTTTACAGTTGTGACATATGATTTAAGAGGTCACGGAAAATCACCTGTAAATAATAAAGATTTTAATTTAGATGATCTTGTATTAGATCTTGAAAGAGTAAGAGAAAAGACAAACATCCAAAAAGCCCATTTTATGGGACATTCTTTGGGGGGCATGATTGCTCCTGCTTATGCTAAAAAGTTTCCAGAAAGAGTTTTGTCAGTTGGCTTATTATCAACAGTTGCAGGTAGATCTGATGAAGATAAACAAAAAGTTTGGAATGTTATTTCAGATCTAAAAGATAAAGGCGTTGAACAAACATTAAAAAATCTAACTAACCGATGGTTCACAGACAATTTTATTGAAAAAAATCCAGATCTTGTATCTAGGAGATTAAAACAAGTAATAGATACAGATAAAGATGTATTTATAAATGTTTTTAAAATTTATGCGGAAACTGAGATGATTTCTTGGTTAAAGGATATAAAGAAACCATGCCTATTTATGACAGGTGAAAACGATGGTGGATGCACTCCTTCTCATAACAAAAAAATGTCAAATGAGGTAAAAGATTCTAAATTAGTTATTATACCAGAGGTAAAACACTCTTTTTTGATAGAGGCTCCTGAGCAAATTGCAAATAACTTAATAGAATTTATTGAAAATATTTAAAGCTCTAATGCATTCTTAAAGTGTTACCATCAACGCCAACTACTTGACCAGAAATTCTAGAAGACTCATCGGATATTAAATAGCAACACATTTTACCAATATCTTTCTCGTAAACCCAAGTATTAAGAGAAGTCATAGAAACGAATTCACTCTCTACAGCTTTTTTTGAAATTTTCAAAAATTTAGCTTTATCTCTAATAACTCTTCCCATTCTATCTCCTTTAACAGTTCCTGGACAAATTGCGTTCACTCTAATTTTAAACTTGCCTAATTCCATTGCTAAAGTTTTAGTCATTCCAACTACCGCCCATTTACTGGCTGAGTAGGGAGATCTTAATGGAAACCCAAATATACCTGCTGTAGAAGACAGATTGACGACTGATCCACCTTTATTTTTTTTTAACATTGGGATTGCTAACTTTGAAAAAATAAAATGACTAATTACGTTTATCTTTAACGTTTGTTCCCAATCTTTTGTTTTAAGTTTGTCCATAGTTCCTGTTGGGCCTGCAACTCCAACATTATTAATTAGTGCATCAATCTTTTGTGTTTTTTTTTTAATTTCTTTAAAAAAATTTATTACATCATTTTCATTTGAGGCATCGCAATGAAAAGAAAACAACCTTTTATTATTCAAAGGATTTTTTTTTAATTTATTTATAGATTTTTTATCGACATCACAAACGAATACCTTCGCACCTTTGTCAAGACACTCCTTTGCTGTTGCCCACCCAATTCCTGATGCTCCAGCAGAGATAATTATTTTTTTATTTTTGAAATTGTATGACATTAATCTGTTAATCCATCGGATCTAACTTTATTTCTTTCTAAATGTATGGGCAATACTTTTCCATAAATTGCTTTTGAATGTTCAGGTGTATTTACTCTCCAGGGATCCAATACATACGCAGGTATGCACATAAAACGTGATGTTTTTCCAATAACTTTAGTTACTCTATGCATAGTAAATCTACCTTTAAATATTTGTAAATCACCTGGTTCAAGTTCAAGTCGTTTTACTCTTGTTCGATCTCCATCTAGTACTTTTTTAACATCGTCAAATTTTTCGTTACCTGGTTCTCTTATGTTTGGACAATATTCAAATATTCCTCCTTCTTCTGGTTTTTGGATCATGAGGCTTAAAGTAAATTCACAGCTATCAAAATGCCAAGGTAATATTCCATCTGGTTCCATAACGTTATATGCATGACAGGCTAAAGGATCAGCCCATCTATATATAGGTGCGATCCCTAAGCATGCAGATACAAATTTTAATAATTCCTCAGTTTCATAAAGAAATTTCATCTCCGAATTTTTTTCAAAACAGTCAGAATTTAAATATCCATTAAATCTATCCATAAATATTCTTTTTGGGTGATCTTTAGGAAGAGTAGGATCGTCTTTTGCATAAAGATATGCGTTGATACTTTCTTTAGACATATAAACTTCATTAATCTGTTGCTCTAATTCTTTTTTCATTACATTTAAAGAATTTGGTAAAATAAAATTAGGAATTACTGAACAACTATCGCTATCTAATTCAGTTTTACATTTTTCAATTATTTTCTTGATCTTTGGTGATTGTAAATCATGAATTGGGTATTTAACTAAATTAACGATGTTACTTAAATTTTTTTTCATAACTATTTAATCTAATTATGAGTTTGAAAGTGATTCTTGCAATTCTTTATTAGAAATATAGCCTTTAGCATTTCCTTGTTTATCAACTACCTCACAATTAGAGTTACTACAAACAACTTGAGGTAGAAATTCCTCTATAAATTGGTCTTCTTCAACTTTTATCAAGTTTGATTTGTCAATATCATCTGATTGATTTACTGGTTTCATAATAATTTTTGCTTTTATAACCTTTGTTCTATTTACGTCTTTAACAAATGCCTCAACATATTCATCAGCAGGGTTCATTATGATTTCTACAGGTGTTCCTACCTGCACAAGTTTTCCTGCATTCAAAATTCCAATATGATCTCCTAACCTTAATGACTCATCAAGATCATGAGTAATAAATACTATTGTCTTTTTTAATTCTGATTGGAGGTCTATAAGTTGTTTCTGCATATCACTTCTAATTAAAGGATCTAATGCAGAAAAAGCTTCATCCATTAACATTATGTCTGTATCTGTAGCCAAGGCTCTTGCAAGACCTACTCTTTGTTGCATACCTCCAGAAAGTTGCGCAGGATATTGATTTTCAAATCCACTTAATCCAACTGACTCAATTTTTTCCATAGCAACAGAATTTCTTTTTTCAATCTCCATACCTTGCATTTCGAGTCCGTAACCAACATTTTGTAAAACTGTTTTGTGTGGGAATAGCCCAAATCGTTGAAATACCATACTCATTTTTTGCCTTCTAAATTCAATTAATTGTTCTTTGTTTAGAGTAGTAACATCTTTGCCTTCTACTAAAATTTCTCCTGAGGTTGGGTCTATTAATCTATTTAAATGTCTAATTAGTGTTGATTTTCCTGATCCAGACAAACCCATACAAACAAATGTTTCTCCTTCTTCAATTTTTAGAGACACATTATCTAATCCAACTGTATGTCCAGTTTTTTCTAGAACATCTTCTTTTGTAGCTCCTTCTTGCACCATTTTAAGAACGCTAGAAGGTTTTGGACCAAAAATTTTGTAGACGTTGTTGATTTCGATTTTAGACATTTATTTAAAGTTTAGTCCTTTTAGTACATCAAAGCAAATCAACAATAAAATAACTTTATTTAATTCAACTATTAATTGAATTGAAATTTTTTGGTTTTTATATAATTATTTATTATGAATTCGATTTCTAAAATCGCAAAAAACAGCACTTATTTACAAATTACTTGGAATGATGGTGAAGAAAGTAAATTTAATTACATGTGGTTAAGAGATAATTGTCCTACTGCACATGATAAAGACTCAAGACATAGAATGTTTAATATCTTAGAGGTATCAAAAGAAATAAATCCCAAAAAATATTCTTTAAATGGTGATGGCAAATTAGAAATAGAGTGGAGTGAGGGTGACCACACAAGTTATTATGATCCTAAGTGGTTGAGAGAAAATTGTTATACTATTAAAAATAAACAAGAATATGTCTCACCTTATCATCTTTGGGATAATAATTTGGAAAACGAATTTTCGTCGATATGTATTGAACATGATGAAGTAATTAATTCTGATGAAGGATTAATAAAGTGGTTAGAATTATTACATCATAAAGGTATAGCAATAGTTAAAAATTCACCTACAGAAAAAAAATCAGGCTTTGAAATTCTTCATAGAATAAGTCATGTAAGGGAAACCTTTTTTAAAACTCCTTTTGAAGTAATCAATATTCCAAAACCAAATAATTCTGCATACACGGCGCATGCTCTAAGAAATCATATGGATTTACCTTGGTTTGAATTACCACCTGGTTATCAGTTTTTGCATTGTTTAGTAAATGATGCAAAGGGTGGAGATTCCTCTGCGATTGATGGTTTTGCAGTTGCTGATTATTTGAGAAAAAATGAAAAAGATATTTTTGAAACATTAATCTCTGTACCTCTAAAGTTTAGAGATAAAGATTATACCCAAGAATCTCACCGAAGCTTCCATGCCCCAGCAATTAGTTTAACAAAAGATAAAGATTTTCATGATATTAGATTTAGTGTTGCAACTATGGATGCATTAGACTGTCATCCAGACCAAATGGACAAAGTTTATAAAGCCCACCATAGATTTGGAAATCTTCTACACGATGATAAGTTTCAGATTAAATTTAGATTAGGACCTGGAGACATATTTTCTTTTAATAATAGGCGTGTTTTACACGGCAGAACTGCTTTTGACCCAAATTCAGGTCATCGTCATCTTCAAGGATATTATTTAGATAGAGATGAAATACTTGGAAGATTGGAATATCTTAAAAAATATAAATCATAAGTTTTCAAATATAAGATTGTTATCTTTTTCATATTTCAAAAATTCCTTTTTGTTTTTAATCGTGTAATAATATTTCTCTTTATTAATTATTTGTATTCTTCGACTATTTAAAAACTTTTTATCTAATATTAGATATTTTATTTTTTTGTTTAGGCTACTTTTTAAAATAGATTTTATGCTAGATTTGTTGGAAAAAGATAAACCTACTGATAGTTTTGAGTTAAGTTTAAGAAGATTATAGATATTTTCATGCTTAAAAGAGATAAAAGTACATTTTTTAAAACTTCTAGTTTCTTTAATCAAATTAGATAAAAGTTCTTTATTAAATAATGGCTTTATTTCAATAAAGATAGGAAATTTTTTTTTTGAAATTTTTAGAACCTCTTTTAATGGTGGTATTTGAAAGTTTTTATTTTTAATTTTTTTTAGATCTTCATAATTAATATTTTTGATACTTTTGCTTATTTTAAAAATTCTCTTTAAAGTAAAATCATGAAAGCATACAAACTTTTTATCTTTGGTTGAATGAATATCTGTTTCAATCCCAAATCTTTTTTTAAATGATGCTCGAAAAGACTCTAAGCAGTTTTCTTTGTAACTCTTATTTACAATTCCTCTATGTATTATATGCATGTAAAAAAAAAGGGCTCTGTTTCCACAAAGCCCTTAATTATTTTTTTGAAGTTTAATTATTAGTTAGGTAACCAACTTTTCCATTTATCTGGATTGTTGTCTAACCACTCATTTACAACTTCTTTAACGTCTCTTTTTTTGATGTCAACTTCAACAAGCATCTTAGCTTGGTCTAAGTTTTCTAATTTCATTCTTTCAAAAAAAGCTTTTGCTTTAGCATGTTCTGGTTTAGCAAATGTGTCAGGATTTCCATAATTCATAGTGTAATCTTTATCCCAACCAGTTGCTGGCCATCCATCTGTACCGCAAGTTTTCCAGTTGTTTGCTTCAGTAAATGTGTCTCCTTCACAAGTTTTGTATTCAGGAAGTTGAACTCCTACCATGTCAAACTCACCAAAGAACCAGTGTGGTGACCATAAGTATAACAAGAACGGCTCTTTTCTCATGTAAGCAGCTTTTGCTTCTGCAATTGCAGCCGCTTCAGTACCTAGCTCATCTGCTTGGAAATCAATTCCTAAAAGATCAAGTCTTTTTTGGTCATGACAGTTCCAACCAGCTACAGGACATCCAATTAATCTTCCTTTACCGCCGGTTTCAATAGTTGCAAATTTAGCTTTATGTTTGTTTAGGTCTCTCCAAGTTTTAATGCCCATTTCTTCTGCAGCATATCTAGGTATCCAGTAATCTGACATACCGATGATTCCAGTAGTTCCTAAAAGATCAACTGTTCCATCTCCTTTATAAGACTTTACTACTTTGCCGTCATAAATTAAATCTTCATTAAACATTACATCGTCTGCCTCTGCATAACTTGGCCAACTCTCGCAAGCGAAATCAAGTTCTCCAGCTGCAATTGCTTCCCATAATCCAGTACCAGACGGGAAAACTGTTTGTTTAATTTTATAGCCCATTTCTCGTTCAAGAATTGCTACTGCAACTTCACAAGTGATTATTCCACCTGTCCAGTCAGCAATAGCAGCATGTAATCTTTTTGCATTTGCCTGAGTAAGACTAGCAAGTAAAATTACGAAAGATAAGAATAGAGCTGATATTGTTTTTGATAACCTCATTTATTTCCTCTCTTTTAATTAATTAAAGTCTTATCTTAAAACAAAAATTACTAGTTTGTAAACTGTGAATAATGATGCTTTTACTTGACTTATAAACCTAGAGCTTCTCTCTGTTTTTTAGTCCAAGCAAGTGAAATTCTGTCTATAATTATTGCTAATAATACAATTCCTATACCTGCTGCTAATCCTCTACCAGTATCTGATCTTGCCAATCCATTAAATACTTCCAAACCTAATCCTTTTCCACCAATTAAAGGTGTAACAATCTGCATTGCGAAAGCCATAATTACTGTTTGATTAAATCCAATAACTAAACTTGGAATAGCTAATGGAAATTTAATTTTATTTAGAGTTTGTAATAAAGTACCACCAAATGAACGTGAAACCTCTGAGTAAGTTCCGGATACTTGAGTTAAACCTAAAGATGTTAATCGAATGATGGGTGGTATGGAGTATATTACTGTTGCTAGTACAGCAGATACTATTCCTCCTCCAAAAAACATTAAAACAGGAATTAAATAACAGAAGTAAGGTAAAGTCTGCATGGCATCTAAAACCACGTTTTGAACATTTCTAAATCTCTCATTATAAGAAGCAATAATTCCAAGAGGAACTCCAATTATAAAACATAAAGCTACAGATACTAAAACAGATGATAGTGTTATCATTGATTGTGGCCATATCCCACAAGCACCAATAAAAAGTAATAATATTGCTGTAATAATTGCAAATCTGATACCAACAGTAAAATATCCAATTGCTGCAAATACACCTAGTGTATACCACCACGGCACATGAGTTAGGAATATATCAAGTGGTCTTAAAAGTTTAAGATATACAAATCCTCTAAGAGCTTTTGTAAATGCAATAAAACCAGGATTAACAGTTAAAGACTCTACACTATTAGAAATTGGTTGTCTTATTGATAATCTCCACTCTTCAGGAAATGATCCAATACTTATCATATAAGAATCAACGAATGATATAGTCAGAACAAGTAAAAAAGATGGAATTATATAATATCTTCTAGAAATTATTTCACCAATATCTCTTGCTGTTTGTCTATTTGCTAACGAAATACAAAATTCAAATACATATGCAATAATTTTTGTCAAATTTGTACAAACAAAATTAATTAAACCACCTAAAAATTCTAAAGGCTTTTCTATAATTCTTGCTAGAGTAAATTTTTCCCAAGATTGAGGAAGCAAATAAAATTTTTGAACGTTCGATGGAAGTATTTGTTTCGTTTTACTAAATGACATACTAAATCTATCAAACATTATTGCCATGAAAAGAATACAGAGTCCTCCTTCCATTGCCCATCCAACATCAAGTCTTCTAATTGCTTGCCATACTTGACCACCGATCCCTTCAGCTCCAATAAAACATGCCAAAACTACAAGTGCTAAAGCCATCATTATCACCTGATTAATTCCCATCATTATACTTGGTAGCGAGAGTGGAATTTTAATTTTAAATAGTAGTTGTAACTTACTTGATCCAAATGAGGTAGCAGACTCAATTGTTTCTGCTGAAACTTGTCTTATACCAGTATTTGTTAATCTTATTATTGGAGGCATTGAGTAAATCATAGTGGCTAATATTGCTGGCGCTCCTCCAATTCCAAAAAAGAAAAGAGCTGGAAAAAGATAAACAAACGCAGGCATTACTTGCATTGTATCTAAAATAGGCTTCATAAAATTTTCAAACCTGTCACTTTGTGAACAAAGCACACCTAGAGTCACTCCAACTACGACACATAGTAAAACCGATAAACCCATCAATGCTACCGTTTGCAGAGATGGTTCCCACATTCCTGTTGCACCCCAAAAATAAATGACAAATAAAGAGTACAATCCTAATCTTAAACCACCTGCAATTAAGCAAGGCAAAAATATTAATGCTGCAATTAATAGCCAAGGTGAGTCGATAAGGAAATCTTCAACAAAGTAATATACATTTTTAATATAACTGGCTATTATTTTGGTAATCCATCTATAATTTTTTTTTAAATAATCTTCACCTTCATTAACCCATGCTGTAAATGTAAATTGATCAGTGACGACCTTTGGCATTTTTGAAGGACCATCGCTTTGAAAAGATAACCACAGTGCAACTAAAAATGTTATTAAGATTACAGAATATGTAATAATATTTTTTGATGAATTTGGCTTTCCTTGGATACTTGCTACTTCAGAAGACATATTATCTAAAATTTAAAATAAATAATTTTACTTTTAAAGAAAAATATTGTCTATTTTTGTGTTATTAAAATAACAAAATATGAATAATCAACCAAAAATAACGTGTTCAAATGTTTGGAAATTATTTGGTTCTGACGAACAAAGAATAATTAAAGATTTAGATAAAAGTTTATCAATAAAAGAAGTTCAAGAAAAAACCGGACATGTGGTTGCAGTAAAAGATGTTAGCTTTTCAATTGAGAAAGGTGAGACATTTGTTGTAATGGGTTTATCGGGAAGCGGAAAATCAACCTTAGTTAGATGTATTTCAAGATTAATTGAACCAACGTCTGGAACAGTAAAAATGGATGATGTTGACGTAACGAAAATGAGCGGAAAAGAATTATTAGATTTAAGAAGAAATAAAATGAGCATGGTTTTTCAACATTTTGGTTTATTTCCACATAGAACAGTTGTGGAGAATATTGGATATGGTTTAGAGATTAGAGGAAATAAAAAAAATGATAGAGTAGAAAAATCAATGGAAGTTTTAAAAATGGTTGGTTTAGAAGGTTGGCACAATAATTATCCAAGAGAACTATCAGGAGGAATGCAACAAAGGGTGGGTTTAGCTCGTGCATTAGCTGTAGATCCAGAAATTTTAATTTTTGATGAACCCTTTTCAGCATTAGATCCATTAATTAGAAGAGAAATGCAGGATGAACTTTTAAAGATTCAAGAAAAGTTACAGAAGACTATGGTATTTATTACTCATGATTTCTTAGAGGCAATTAAAATGGGTGATCATATTGCAATTATGAAAGATGGAGAAGTTTCTCAAGTAGGGACACCAGAGGAAATAGTTGCTAACCCCAAAGATCAATATGTAAAAGATTTTTGCGAAGATGTGCCAAAATACAAAGTCCTTAGTGCAAGCAAAGTAATGAGGGAAGAATGTTGTGACGATACAAAAAAAATGTTTGAAAACGGATCAAATAATATTCCTCACAATTCAAAAATAGAAACTTTAATTGATAAGCTTGTAGATACAGATCAGAAATTTCCAGTGGTTAATAGTGAGACAGGTGAGCTTATTGGTGAAATTGATAGAGCAATAGTTATGAAATCAATGAAATCTGCTAGTTAATTTCTCTACTCACCTTAGTTTTTTTTTGTTTTACTTTATCTCTCCAAATTATAATCATTCCAGCAAACACAATTACGAAAACTCCTGGAAATAATTGTTCCCAAGGAGCTTCATTAAAAAATAACCAGCCCAAAACAAATGATGAAGGAATGCCAAAATATTCAAACGAAGCCATCTTACTTGCAGAGATTAATCTGTAAGAATAGATAAAAAGTATTGCTGCAGTACCTCCAAGAATACCAGTCAATGTCATAAGAAAAAAATCTTGAGTATTTTTTATTTCTGCATGTCCAGTGGTCAATAAAAACAGTACAACACCACCAATTACATTAAATATTAAAGTATATAATTGAATTTTTGCTGTTGAGTGACCATCAGGTATAAATTTTAAAATTATCACACTTAATGCCCAAGCTATCGCAGTTAGAATTGGAAATATTGAGTAAAAACTAAATATGTCACTTCCTGGCTGAACAATTAAAACAACTCCAAAAAAACCTATAAAAATTGCAGACCATCTATAAATACCAACCTTATCCTTTAAAAAAATTATCGATAAAATTACAATGAAAAATGGTGAAGAAAATGTAAGAACCATAGCAGTAGCAAATTCTAAGTTAATTACAGAAATAAATATAAATATATTCATTGATAAGAAAGCCAAACCTCTAAAAAAGCTTAAGATAATGAATTTATTGTTTAGGTTCCTAAAAACTGAAATGTACTCTTTAGTAAATAAAATAAGTATAAATAAAGGGATTACCCCCGCAATATTTCTGAATACTGCTAACTGAATTACAGTATATTCATTACCCAAAAACTTTATTACAACCATATACATATCCACACATAGTATTGCTAAGAGCATGGTAAATATTGCTAAATATGTTTTTTTTAAATCTGTTTTTTCTGAAGAAATATTCATTTATAATTTTTTAAAATTGTATACTTTATAAAAGAAATGCAAAGTTTTAAACTTAACGAAACCGATATTCTATCCAATCAAGATTGGACGTTTCCGACTAATATTGCATACGGTCCAGGTAGATTGAAAGAAATAGGTGGTATCTGTAATAATTTAAATATTAAAAACCCTTTAATTGTTACAGATAAAGGTAGCACAAAATTACCATTTATAATTAATTTACAAAATTATTTAAAAAGTTCTGATGTAAAATCCGATTTATTTTTTGATATATCTCCAAATCCAAGAGAAGATGAAGTTTCAAATGGTGTTAGTAAATTTAAAGATGGAAACCATGATGCTATAATTGCAATCGGTGGAGGCAGTGCCATGGATGGAGGAAAATTAATTTGCCTCACAGCAAACAATGACGTTCCATTAAGAGATTTTGAGTTTGAATTAACTCCGCCTAACATTAGTAAGGATAACCCGTTCCCAAAAATTATAACTATTCCAACAACTGCTGGAACTGGAGCTGAAACAGAAATTTCAGCTATGGTTACTTATTTAAAAGAAGGCATGAAATTTTGTATGTGGCATCCAGATGTTAGACCTTCCTTAGCATTGTTAGATCCAGAACTAACTATTGGATTGCCAGCAAATTTAACGGCATGGACTGGTGCAGATGCTTTAATCCATGGTATAGAGGGTTATTGTGTTCCTGGTTTCAATCCAATGTGTGATGGTGCTGCTTTAGAGGGTTTATCTTTGATATCAAAATCTTTAATCACAGCTGTAGAAGATCCTAGCAATATAGTTGCAAGAGGTGGAATGCATGTTGGATCTTGTTTAGCGGGAATTTCTTTTTTAAAAGGTTTAGGATTAGTACATGCTATTGCTCATATGGTTGGAGCCGAATACAATACTCATCACGGACTAACGAATGCAATAATATTACCTGTAGTTTTAAAATATAATTTACCAGGTATGGAAGAAAAAGTTAAAAGAATGTCAGAGGCTATGCAATTTAAAGATCATTCTGTAGATGCATTTATATCAAACATTGAAAACATTCTTGATAGAATTAAAATTCCAAAAAGTTTGAGCGAAATTGGAGTCCCCGAGGATTGTGTTGATAGAATTGCTGAAAAATCAATGAAAGATCAAGCCTATGGACAAAATCCTAGAAAAGCAACTTTAGAAGAAATAAAGGAAATTACTCTAGCATCCATTAAAAAAGCTAGGTAATAGTAAATTCCCATGCTTGAAAATAAATCAGTTAAAGAAATTATTTCTTTAATTAAGAAAAAGGATGTTTCAGTAAAAGAAATAGTTGGCTTATATTTTGAAAGAATAAAAAAATTTAATCCATCTTTGAATGCTATTGTTTCAATTAAGAATGAAGAGGAAATAATTAAAGAAGCTGAGATTAAGGACAAAAATTTTGAACAGAATAAGCCGTTATTTGGCTTACCTCTTGCCTCTAAAGATTTGCTAGATGTAGTTGGTTTTCCAACCACTTATGGTTTTCCTGGATATAAAGATTATTTTCCAAAAAAAAATTCTATAATTGTTGATCGTCAGATAGATGCTGGTGGATTAATAATTGGAAAGACAAATACTGCTGAATTAGGAGTGGGTGCTCATACAGCTAATAGATTATTTGGAATAACACCAAACATATATGGAAATAGTCAATCATCAGGTGGATCGAGTGGTGGAGCTGGTGTTGCAGTTGCAGCAAATTTACTGCCATTTGCTGATGGTACAGATATGATGGGTTCTTGTAGAACACCTGCTGCTTACGCAAATGTTTATGGTTTTAGACCAACACCAGGATTACTTCCCGATTATCGAACAAATGAAAAAAAGAAAAATCTTCCAGTTATTTCAACACCAGGATGTCTAGCCAGAACACCTGAAGATATGTCTATTTTTTTAGATGTCATAGTTGGAGAACATAAAGAAGATCCAATTTCTTTCAGTTTAGATAATTCTTTTAGTGAGGTTAATTTAAGTGACCAGGAATTTTCAAAAATAAAAATTGGATGGTTATCTGATATGAATGGTAATTATCAATATGATCCTGAGATAATTGAAATATGCAACAAACAACTTAACAATCTTGAAAAGTATAAAGTTATAATTGAAAACTTAAAACCAAAAATAGATGCTCATAAATTATGGAATTGCTGGGGAACGTTGAGAGCAAAAAGTATTTATGAGGATATTATTACAATGAATATAAAAGATGTTAATGAAATGACTCCTCAAGCGATATGGGAATACAATAAAGGTATCAAACTTACAGATGAAGATGTAAAATCTGCTCTTAACTTAAGAATTGAATTATCAAATGATGTAAATAGTTTGTTTGGTGATTTTGATTTTTTAGCTTTACCATCTCAACAATCATTTCCTTTTGATAAAAATTTAAGACATCCAGAAAAAATAAATGAAAAATTAATGGACACTTATCATAGATGGATTGAAATACATATATTTGCTAGTCTTTTTTACTTGCCATCAATTTCTTTACCTATTGGTTTTAATAAAGATGGATTTCCAATAGGTATTCAAATTATAGCTAAAGAAAAAGAAGATTTAAAAGTGATATCTTTTGCAAAAAGATATGAAGAAATTTTTAATTTTTCTAAAATTAAACCAAAATTAAACTAATGGTCAGACACAAACATCATTTTAAAATAGCTTTTGCGTTAGCAATAGCTGCTGGGTCATGGGGAGTTTATTGGCTACCTCAAAGAATTTTAGAAGATGGGGGACTCACTGGAGGTTGGGGAACAATTTCTCAAATGATGATCGGAATTTTATTACTTACACCCATCTCTTTGTGGAGAAAGTATAAAGGTCGTACATCTGGTTTAGAAATTCCTTTTGTTGGTTTTTTAACGGGCAGTGGTTTTATATGTTACGCATTAAGTTTCTTGCTTACAGATGTTGTGCGAGCATTGATCATGTTTTACATGATACCTGTCTGGACGACTATTTTTGAAATATATTTTTTAAAAAAAAGACCAGGTTTAGAAAGAGTTTTAACTTTAAGCTTAGCACTAGGGGGTTTGTGGGTAGTTTTTAGTCAATCTAACATTATACCGTTACCACAAAATGCAGGAGATTGGTTGGCATTGGTAGGTGGTGTGCTATTTGGGGCTGGGTTGGTACGTTTAGAAATTTCCAAAACAGACGGTGTCTTTCCTGTAATCTTTTCCTTCTTCGTTTATGGGACAATATTTAATATTTTTGCTGGCTTTATTTTAAAAGATTACTTAGGACCTATGCCGCCGATTGAAGCTTTTACATCAATGTTTACTTTTTTAGTTCTTATTTCAGTATTTTATTTTATTCCTACTGGAGTAGTTATAATGTGGTCTCCATCTGTTTTAGGTGCAGGCCTTTGTGCAATATTATATTTAAGCGAAATAGTAGTTGGAGTTATATCAGCTGGCATTCTGACTGACGAAACATTTGGTTGGAGAGAAGTTGTTGGAAGTACAATGATTGTTGTAGGAGGAGTATTAGCTGTTGTTCTAGCACCAAAAGAAGAAAAGTAGATGCTGTTTAAAGAAAAGTTTAAATCAAATTCAAAAATATTCTTAGATGGTGGAAATGGTTCTGAGATTGCAAACTTAGGAGGTGAGATGACACCAGCTTTTTCTGCATTAGCAACAATCACAGCACCAGAAATTGTAAGACAAGTTCATGAAAATTTTATGGATGCAGGCTGTGATGTTATTACAGCAAATACTTTTAGCACTACAAGACACAATATGAATAGTATTAACAAAGGTAATGAAACAAAAGATTTTATTATTAGATCTGTCGATATAGCCAAAAAGGCAATTAAGAATAAGGGAAAAGAAAATATAGTTGGAATAGCAGGGAGTATGTCGAATTTTTTCTCACTAAAGGAAAATGAATTTGTTCCAAACCCAAAATACATACCTTCATTTAGAGAGGAAGAGAGAAACTATAAAGAGGCTGCTAAAATCTTAAAAGAAGAGGGAGTTGATCTTTTAATTCTAGAAATGATATTAGATATAGATCACTCAAAAATCTTACTTAACTCTGCATTAGAAACTGGTTTACCTGTTTGGGTTGGACTTAGTTGCTGTATAAGCAAGTTTGATAATAAGGTTATTGGAAGAAATTTTAGAGCTGAAAAAGAAAAATCACTTATTTATGATGAAAGTATATACAAAGAGCAACCAAAATTTATTCCTGATGATAAGATTGTTCTTTTAGATGATATTATGAAATCTCTAACAAATATCGGCGGAGATGTTTATGGTATTATGCATACTTGGCTTGTTGATGCCTTTGATGGATTGAAGGTGATTAAAAATAATTGGCAGGGTCCAATTATGTTTTATCCAGAGATACATAAGTTTGATACAAAAACACATAAGGCAACAGTGACATACGCAGAGGATGAATTTGCTGATGAATGTGGAAAATTAATTGATGACCAAATTCAAATTATTGGAGGGTGTTGTGGTGTCACAGATAATCATCTCAAAAAATTAATTTCAAGGTATTCTTAATTTTAATATTAATTTTTAACTAAGTTTATCAACATATTAATCATATCAACTTTATAACTCTCTTTTGTTGCAGATTTTGTTTCCAATACTGAAAAAAATGCTGCGACTTTGCCAGTTTTAAAATTTGTTGCCAAAAACTGACCTCCATATCCAGAGTGTCCAATCATGTTACCTGATACCATTGTTGAATTTGAGTAATACAAATATTTATTTTTTGATAATTCCATGTATTTAGGTCCTAAATTTTTAATCGTTTTATCAAAATAAGAAGGTGATCCAACTTTTCTATTTCCAACCCCCATACCTTTTCTTGCAAAAAGTAAACCCATTCTTAAAAAATCTCTTGTAATTAAACAACCACCACCAGACATCCATGGCATCCCATATCTATCAGAGGCAATATATAAGCCCTCTTCAAAGCCAGCAGCTTCAACTGCTGATAAAACCCAATCTCTTAAAGTTCTTCCACTTACCTTTTCTACAATTAATCCCACCACATCAGTATTTGCAGATTTATAAAATGCATATTCAGAACTATTTATTAAACTTTTGTTTTTAATTTTTTTAATTGTATTTAAATATTCTTCTTGGCTTAAATGATTTTTTAAATTTTTTGGAAGTCTCCAACCCCCAACAGGCTCATGTAAAAAAGAAGAAGAATATGCTTTAGTATAATCTTCGGTATAGGAATTTATAATATTCATATTTAAAACATCTTGCACTTTTGCATTAGCATAACCACTTCCAATTTTAGGCAAATAATGTGAAACTTTTTTATTCAAATCTATCGATTTTTTTTTAACCAGTTCTCCAACAAATAAGTTAATAAACATTTTAGTTATTGACATAATTGTCTGTGGTTGATTTCTTTTGAAGTCTTTAGCGTATTTTTCAAATAATATATTTTGACCTTTGCCAACAATTAATGAGCAAAAAGATTTATTTTTGATCATTTTTTTAACCAATGGTATTTTACTAATTTTATTATTAGGTTTTGACTTTAGTCTTAATACTAGATCAGATCTTAAATAAAGACTGTATCTATTTATTTTATGTAGATTTCTGTAACCTAATCTTCTAGTTTTTGGAAGATTCCATAAAGCCTTATTGTCTCTAATTGTCTCTAATTCAGGATTTTTAACAGAAGCTAATTTTTTTATTTTCAATATTTCAATGATTTTTTTTGTTCATATTTCTGGTGATATCCTTCTGCTTTACAATAATTTTTTTCCTTGGATATTTTTGTTGATACCTTACCGTCTAATTTCTTATTAACCTCGTTTAATACTTTTTCAGCAATCTTTTTTTCCTCATCAGTATTATAAAAAATTTCCGATCTATATTGAATTCCTACATAAGTACCCTGTCGATTTACTTGTGTTGAGTCGTGTAGTTCAAAAAATAGATTTACCATGTCCTCATATGATTTTTCTTTTTCATCATATTCAACTTTTACAACTTCAATATGGCCAGTGTCACCACCGCACACAGCTTTATAGGTTACATTGGGATCATCCCCTCCACAGTAACCACATTCGGTAGAGATTATACCTTTAATACCTTCGTACTTAGTTTCATCCCAAAAACAACCAATACCACCAATAAATGTTTTCATTATTTTTTAATTTATACTTTAGTTTTTTAAAATTGAAATGGCTTTAATCTCATCAACTCCTATTCCACAACAACCACCTATAATTTGAGCTCCATCTTTAATCCACGTTTTTACCTCATTCAAATAATCATCTGGAGTCATGTCATCTATAAATCTCCAATGTGGTTTTTCATAATATCCTTTATTTGGATATGCTCCTATAACTCCATTATAATTTTGTCTCGCAGTTTCGATTGCTTTTCCTGTAATATTTATATCTGAATGAGCAACCAATATTGGCCCACTGTGTAATTTTTTAAAATTATTTATGGATGTCTCAAAGTTTTCATAGACATGTGTATCAGAATCAATTGTATCATTATATCCAAGCATTATATTTTTTTGATCATCCATTACGCATGACACAGATAACCAAACAGGTATATTTACTTTTGTGGAACAATTTAACATTGCTTCAACTATGTCAGCTTGTGAAGACATAGCTTCTAAAATAATTAAGTCTACTCCAGCATCAGATAAAATTTTTAGTTGTTCATGAAAACCAGGTATCATTGCTTTGATACCAAGTTTATAAAAGTTTCCAAAAGTTGATACACTTCCAGCTAATGCAGTTTTGTTGTTAGTATTTTCTATTGCTTCTCTTGCAACCTTAACACTTTTTTGATTGAATTTTTCTATAGAGTCTTCATAACCATATTGTCTCATTGATATAGGAGTAGTACTATAAGTATTAGTTGTAATTACATCGGCTCCAGCATTTATATAATCCTCATGCACTTTTCTAACTAATTCAGGATGATCAACAGAACACTTCCCACACCACATATGCTTATCCATTTCAGCACCATTTTTTTCTAGTTCTGCGCCCATACCTCCATCTAAAATAATGATTCTATTGTTTTCTAATCTTGTCTTGATTGGGTCGTATGACATAAATTTTATTCTTTACTATTTGTAAATGCACAAATTTTATTTCCATCTAAATCACGAAGATAAGAATAATAAACTCCTGAGCCTTCTGGTCTTTCACCACCAGATCCCTCACTAGTTCCTCCAGCTTTTAAACCTACCTCATGAAATTTGTCTACTTGAGATCTTGATGAAGTTAAAAATGTGATTTGTGTTCCATTTCCAAAGGTAGCATCTTTTTTGTTGAAAGGTTTAGTGACGTAAAACTCAATATCTTTGGTGCCTTTTGCTCCATATGCAGCATAATCATCTTCTATTGTCTCGTTTCTATCTAAACCAATTACTTCTAAAACTTTGTCGTAAAATGTAATAGCATCATTTAAATTATTAGTACCTACCATCACATAACCAATCATATAAACCTCTATTAACTAATTCTGATTATAAGTTATTTAAACTATTAATTCCAACCGGTAATTGCTTTTACTTCTAAAAATTCAGTGAAACCCCAGACACCACCTTCACGACCATTACCAGATTGTTTATAGCCACCAAACGGCATTCCAGTATCTGTAGCTTGACCATTGATATAAACGGTTCCAGCTCTAACTTTTCTAGCAACTCTTTTGGCTTTTTCTTTATCTTCTGTTTGTAGATAATTACCTAGTCCATAAGATGTATCATTTGTAATTGCTATAGCTTCTTCTTCAGTTTCAAAGGGTATAATTGAAAGCACAGGTCCAAAAATTTCAGTTCTTGCGATTTTCATGTCATTATTTACATCTGAAAAAATTGTTGGTTTAACAAAATAACCTTTGTTAAGTCCATTTGGCAAATCTGGTCCACCTGCAGCTAATGTTGCACCTTCTTTTATTCCCTCATTGATAAGATTTACAACTTTATCATATTGTACTTTTGAAACTAAAGGTCCAATATGATCTCCTTTTTTAGAAGCCAGATCAACTTTAATTTTATTTGCTTCATCAACAGCTTCTTTAACAGCTCTTTCATAAATTGGTTTTTCAACCAACATTCTTGTTGGAGCATCACATGATTGTCCTGAGTTACTCATTATATTTCTTACACCATCTCTAACGGCATTTGGATAAGAGTCCGCAAAAACTATATTTCCACCTTTTCCACCCAATTCAAGGGTAACTTTTTTTATAGTATCTGCTGCATTTTTTTGAATTAATTTTCCAGCTCTTGTTGATCCTGTGAATGAAACCATATCAATATCAGGATGACCAGAAATATGATTTCCAACAACTTCTCCATTTCCATTAACTAAATTAAAAACTCCTGCAGGAAAACCAGCTTCATCAATCATTTCTGCAAACAATACTGCTGACACTGGAGCAATTTCGGATGGTTTTAAAATCATTGTACAACCAGCAGCTAAAGCAGGAATAACCTTTAATACGATTTGATTCATAGGAAAATTCCATGGCGTAATTAATCCACAAACTCCAATTGGTTCATATCTTATATGATTATTAGATTTAGGATCAAATTGATGTTCAAAATTAAAATCTTTTAAAATTTCAATGTTATTTCTGCAAATATCAGCACCCATTTTAGTGTGTGTTTCGGAAGCAAAATCTAATGGGGCGCCCATTTCTTTAGATTGTGCCTCAACCATTTCATCCCATCTTCTATTATAAATTTCATCAAACTTCTCAAGTAAAGCTAATCTTTCTTCCTTTGTAGTTTCTCTCCAAGTCTCAAATGCGATCTTGGCAGCGTTTATTGCTTTATCAGCATCTTCTGTCGAGCCCAAAGATATTATTGCAAAAGGTTCCTCGGTTGAGGGATTTATTACTTCAAAGTCATTTGGCTTAGCAGGCGAAACCCACTTTCCATTTATATAAAAATCTTTCTTTTCAATCATAATTTTATTGTAGCATAAAATTTAAATTTCATAACCTTTTTCTTCAGGTTCATTGTCAATTAACTCCTCAGGAAAACCTTCAACTCTAAAATTAATTTTATTTAAGTCTTCCATTCTTTTTACTATCATCGAGGACCAAGCTCTTGAGCCATATTTTTTTTGACCATCTTTAAATATTTCAACTATCTTAGGTGAAATTTCCAAAGGTGCATTTAATTTTTTTGCGAGTTCATCAAATAGACCAGTATCTTTTAAGACAAGATCCATCGTAAAATTTATATTATAAGAGCCATTTAAAATAACTTGGCTCTCGGTTTCATGAACAAATGAATTTCCTGATGACACAGCAATTCCTTTATAAGCTTTTGTAAGATCTAGGTTTGATTTTTTGGCTACTGTCCATGCCTCCCCAAGGGCAACCAAATGTGTAGAGGCTAAATAATTTGTAATTACTTTGAGAATAGAAGCAGTGCCTAATTCCCCTGTATGTAATATTTTTCGCCCCATTACAGTTAAGGCAGGTAATATCTTTTCAAATGCATCTCTTTCTCCACCAACAAATATTGCTATATTTCCTGACGCTGCTCTATGGCATCCACCACTTACTGGACCATCTAGGGGTATTGCCTTTTTTTCAATTACTTTTCTACCAATCCTTTTTACCTCTGCCTCATCTGTTGTACTCATTTCCAACCATATTTTATTTTCTGAAATACCTTTAAGAATCCCGTTCTCTCCCTCCATAACTTCTGCACAAATTTCAGGAGAAGGAAGACAAGTTATTATTAAATCAACTTCCTCAGCCAGCTCTTTAGCAGATTTTGCAATTTTAGCCCCCATGCTCTCAAATTGTTTTGTTAAATTTTTATCTAAATCTCTAACTGTTAAATTAAATTTATTCCTCAATAAACTCCCAGCTAGTTTCCCTCCAACATTTCCTAAACCAATAAATCCTATATTCATTAATTTACCTCCTCTTTCTTTTTATATAATATCATTATGACACCAAATATTATTACTATTCCTCCAATAAATAATTCACTTGTTGGTTTCTCACCTAATAAAAAAATTGCTGCAAGCAATCCAGTTGGTGGTATACCCATAGTCACTATGGGTAACACTTTATATAATGGATTATTTTTAAGAACATAATAAAAGCAGCCATAAGTTATAGGTTGCATTATAAATCCAATGTAAAATGCTATTAACCAATGATTAAATTTAGCAGTTGATAGATATGATATGGTATCACCTTCAATTACTGCAGAAATTAAAATTAAAGTGGGTCCAGAAAATAATGCAAGCCACGCAACTAAAGCTAAAGGATTAATTTCTTTACTCAAAGGTTTAACAATTACTTGGCCAAGTGCCCATATTGCTGAACCTAAAATCGTAAGAGTGATACCAAATATTTTTCCATCTAAATTAGGTGAGCCAGTTAAAATATAAACTCCTACAAATGCAACTCCTATACCAATCAAAGCTCTTAAAGTTGGCTTCTCTTTCAACATGAAAAAAGCAAATATTACTCCAAATGGAACTTCTGTTTGTACTAATAATACCGCTGCAGATGCATCAATAAAATTTAAACCAGTATAGGTAATACTGTATTGCAAAGTGTTTGCTATAAACGAAGCGATAAAAATTTTTTTTAAGAAAACTTTTGGAATTGGAAACCACCAAATTAAAATAGAAGCAGCAAAAATAAATCTTATTCCCATTAGAAGTATTGGAGGAAAAGACTCAAAAGCAGGTTTGGCAATTACAAAACCAAAACCTAAAAAGATAGGAACAAGTGATGCAACTAGAGTGTCTTTAAAATTCATTCAATTCATTTAATATTAATGATTATTCAAGAACTTATGATATATTCACTTTTTTAAAATATGAATTCAACAAAAATAGAACCAAAATACATAAGTAAATCAAATCCACGAGTTGGCCTTATTGCTCTTGCAAGTGATTTTATGATTGAGAGAGATTTTATTAATGTAATAAAGGATAGAGAAATTGATTTTTTTGTTAATAGAATAGAGTGTTATAATCCTTTAACAAAAGAAAATCTCATTAAAATGTCAGATAAAGTAACCAGTGTAACAAAAGATATTTTGCCAGATCAAGATATTGATTGCGTAGTCTACGGATGCACATCTGGAACTATTGCAGCAGGTTATAACTCTATTAAGCAAAAGGTAAAAGCAGCAAAACCAATGGCTGAAGTTACAACGCCAAGTACAGCCGCAATAAAAGCATTAAAAAAGTTAAACATTAAAAAGCTTTCACTATTTACACCCTACAGCAAAAAACTTAATGATGATGTTATGGGTTATTTTAAGTCAGAGGGATTTGAGATAACATCTAATTCATACTTTGATATAGAGGCAGATTACGACATAGGAAAAGTAGACCAAAATTATTTGTATGATGTCTTGTCTAAAATAGATTTAAATGGAGCAGATGCATTATTCGTATCTTGTACAGCTCTTCCTGTATTGCCAATAATTGATAAACTTGAAAAAAAACTTAACACGATTGTTTTATCAAGTAATCAGACATTAATTTGGGATACCCTAGTCCAAATAAATAAAAATAACCTTGTAGAAGGTTTTGGTAAATTATTTAGATAGAAATCCATGTCATTTACTAAAGACGAATATAAACAAAGATTAAAAAAAGTTCAGTCGATGATGCAGGATAAAGGAATTGAACTATTAATTTCTCACGACACAAATAACATGAATTATTTAACTGGTTATGATGCATGGTCTTTTTATTATGCTCAGTGTGCAATTGTTCATGTTAATGCTGATGAACCTTTATGTTTTGTAAGAGCTCAAGATTCAGGAGGTGCGTATATAAAAACTTATCTCAAAGATGAAAATATAATTGTGTACGATGAAAATTATATTCATACATGGCCAAAACATCCTTATGATTATTTAGTTCAAATTATAAAAGATAGAAATTGGGATAAACTTTCAATCGGAGTTGAGATGGATGCTCATTACTTCACCGCTTTTTGCTATGAAAAGATAAAACAAGGTTTACCTAATGCAAAAATAAAAGATTCAGAAAGATTAGTAAATTGGGCAAGATATGCAAAATCTGATGCAGAAATTAATTACATGAAAACTGCTGCACTAATTTCAGAAAAAGGAATGAAGACTGCAATGGAGGTAATTAAACCGGGTGTCAGACAATGCGATGCAGTAGGTGATATACAAAAAACTTTATTTTATGGGACACCTGAGTTTGGTGGAGAGTATTCTAGTATCGCAACACTCTTACCAACAGGAAAAGGGACATCTGCATCTCATTTAACAGCAACGCATGATAAGTTTGTAGAAGGTGAGGCGACAATCGTTGAGTTATCTGGAGTATATAAAAGATATCATGCGCCAATGGCTAGAACAGTCTTACTTGGAAAACCTGATCAACTAAAAATAGACACAATGAACAAAACTATCGAGGCTTTGCAAGCTGGAATAGATGTTACAAAACCTGGGAATACTGCAAATGATGTAGCTCAAGCCTTTTGGGGTATTCTAGATAAATATGGCATAGAAAAAAAATCAAGAACCGGTTACTCAATTGGAATAGGTTACCCACCAGATTGGGGCGAGCATACTCTTAACATCTATAAAGGAGAAATGACTGAACTAGTACCGAATGCGTGTTTTCATATGATAGCTGTAATGCAATTTGGTGATTGGGGAGTTGAAGCTTCAGAGGCTATAAGAGTTACAGAAAAAGGGTGTGAATTATTCTGCAATTTTCCAAAAGAGTTATACATTAAGAGCTAATTAACTGTTGCAAACAACTTAACTAAATGTTTTAAAAACTAATCTATGTCAAAAAAAGAAGATTTCGTAAAATTTGATAAAGTCGACAAAAGTTACGATGGAAAAGTATTAGTAGTTAAAGATTTAAATTTAGATATCGAAGAAGGTGAGTTCGTAACCATGCTAGGACCCTCTGGTTCAGGAAAAACTACATGCTTAATGATGCTTGCAGGTTTTGAAACTCCAACTAATGGAGAAATTTATTTAGATAATAATCCAATTTCAAATATTCCTCCACACAAAAGAGGTATTGGAATGGTTTTTCAAAATTATGCTCTGTTTCCTCATATGACAGTTTTTGAAAATTTAGCATTTCCATTAAAGGTAAGAAAAATGTCTCAAGTGGAAATAGAAAAAAAAGTAGATAAAGCTTTATCAATGGTTTCACTCGGTGGATTTGCAAATAGAATGCCAGGTCAGTTGTCTGGAGGTCAACAACAAAGAGTAGCAGTTGCAAGAGCATTAGTTTTCGATCCATCTGTTGTATTAATGGATGAGCCTTTAGGTGCCTTAGATAAAAATTTAAGAGAAAGTATGCAGTACGAAATTAAACACATTCATGAAAGTATAGGTGTAACAGTAGTTTATGTAACTCATGATCAAGGTGAAGCTTTAACTATGTCAAATAGAATCGCGGTATTTAATGATGGTAAAGTTCAACAACTATCAAGTCCTGATAAGTTATATGAAGAACCTGTGAACTCCTTTGTTGCAGAATTTATTGGAGAAAATAATACCTTTGGTGGAGAGGTTTCTGAAATTTCAAATGGAACATGTAGAGTGAAATTAGAAAAGGGTGAAATAATTGCTAACCCGATTTCAGTAAAATCTGTTGGTGAAAAAACTACTGTATCAATTAGACCTGAGAGAGCATTAATTAATCCTAAAGATAAAATGGACAACAATCAAAAAGGAAAAATCGAAGAGATCATTTATCATGGGGATCATACTAGAGTTAGATTAAATTTACTTGGTAATTCAGAATTTATATTGAAAGTTCCAAACAGTTCTCAAAACTTAGATATTAAACTTGGCAATGAAATTAATATCGGCTGGAACAGTCATGATGCTCGAGCTTTAGACCCAAAATAAGCTAAATTACTTCATTTTCGCCAAAATCACCTGTTGACTCTTATATTCTATGTTGCTGTACTTCTTTTTTTATAAAAAAACGTTTAAACGGAGGATAAATGAAAAAATTAAGTAAATTATTACTTGCTTTAACATTTGCAGTTTCTGTATCTACATCCGCTTTTGCAGTAGTTGTTGCATCATGGGGTGGCGCATACACAGAAAGTCAAAAGTTAGGATATGGTGATCCAACATCTAAAGCATTAGGTGTACCGATTGAGTGGGTTGACTATTCAGGTGGACTTTCAGAAATTAAAGCGCAAATAGAGGCAGGAGCAATCACATGGGATATCATAGACGTATTCGCTTATGATACTATTAATGGTTGTGACGAAGGAATTTTTGTTGAATTTGATTTTGACAAAGATTTCCCGCCAGCACCAGATGGTACACCAGCTAGTGAAGACTTCTTTACTGATATGCCAAGTAAATGTGCGGTAGGAAATATCTTATATTCTTGGAACTATGCTTACAACAGTGATTTATTAAAAAGCACACCCAAGACTTTAAAAGATTTCTTTAACACAAAAAGATTTCCTGGAAAAAGAGCTATTTACAAAAGTGCATTAACTAACTTAGAAATTGCATTAGCAGCAGATGGCGTAAAAATGGGTAAAGGTGGAGAATTTATCTACAAAAAATTAGAAGAACCAGGATATGTTGACAGAGCAATGAATAAAATCAAAGCACTTTGTGAGGATCCAAATGGCGGATGTGTATTCTGGTCAGCTGGAGCTCAACCACCAGAATTATTAATGAGTGGTGAAGTTGTAATGGCAACTGGTTGGAATGGTAGATTTTTCAATGCAGCAGTTGGAGAAGGTGCTCCAATAGTTCAAGTTTGGGATGGACAAGGTCTTGACTACGAATATTTTGCATTAGTTAAGGGTGGACCAAACCAAGAAGATGCTATGAAGGCTTTAGCAATGATGACAAGTACTGAGATGTTAGCAGGAAGTGCAAAATATATTGCTTATGCTCCATGGAGAAAATCATCAATTGCAGTTATGCAAGCAGGAGAGCCTTGGTATAAAGATGGAAAAACTAATATGGTTCCACATATGCCAACAGCACCAGCTAACCTTAAAAGATACTTCTTAGTAGATGCTGAGTACTGGGCTGATAATGGTACAGAGCTTGGTGAAAAATGGGAAGCTATGAAAGCTAGTATTAAATAATTAAAGTTTTAAACATTTTAATTTTATATTATAGTAAGGGCGGTCAAATTGGCCGCCCTTTTTTTTTATGAGCTCAGAAACAGGAAAAATTTTAACAACAGATGGAATTCCCCTAGAGGAAAGTCTAAAACAGTCAGAAAAGAAAAACAAAATTAAAGCTTTTTTACTAGTTGCACCATTATTATTATTTTTAATTATCACATACATGATTCCAATTGGAGACATGTTCTCTAGAAGCATAGATGATAAGATGGTTACAAATATGCTTCCCAAAACTTATAAAGCAATGGAAAACTGGGATGGTAAAGAACTTCCACCAGAAGAAGTTTTTGAAGCATTTTATTTAGATTATAAAATTTTAGTTAAGAATAAAACTGCAGGAAAATTACAGACACAATTAAATTATGAAAAAAATGGTTTTAAAAGTGTTTTAAAAAAACTTGCCAGAAAACAAAAGAAATTCGAGGAAGGAAACTACAAAGAACAAATAATGAAAGTTCACAAAAGATGGAGAAATGTTGAATATTGGAGAGCAATTAAAAGAAGAGCTCCATCTTATACATATTCAAAATATCTTAAGGGTATAGATATGTACTCAAATGAAGATGGAAAAATTGTTCAAGTATCTGAGGATAGACGAATTCACAGAATTTTATGGATTAGAACAGTTGAGGTTGCTTTCTTTGTAACTTTGTTTTGTTTTTTAATGGCTTATCCAATTGCACATTTATTGGCAACTCTACCCATGAAATATAGTAATTTGCTAATGATTTGTGTCTTATTGCCTTTTTGGACTTCTTTACTTGTAAGAACTGCTAGTTGGATGATTCTTTTACAACAACAAGGTATTGTTAATGACTTTTTTGTTTGGATAGGTCTCGTTGCAGACGATAACAGACCAGAAATGATGTACAATAAAACTGGTACTTATGTAGCAATGACACAAATATTATTACCATTCATGGTGTTACCTTTGTACAGTGTTATGAAAACAATATCACCTAGTCTGATGAGAGCTGGCAAATCTTTAGGAGCAACACCAGCTACTGCTTTTTTTAAAGTTTATTTTCCGCTTACAATTCCAGGTATTGGGGCAGGTTGCTTATTAGTATTTATCCTTGCAATTGGGTATTACATAACCCCAGCCTTAGTAGGTGGAGCTTCTGGAACACTTATTAGTAACCAAATAGCATATCACATGAAGAGTACTTTAGATTGGAGTTTTGCATCTGCGATGGGTTTAATGCTTTTGACAGGAGTACTTGTAATCTATTGGATTTATAACAAACTTGTAGGAGTTGATAATATTAAACTAGGATAATTATGGCTTTACCGAAATATACAGAACCACATTATAGAATTTGGCATTATTTTTATCTTTTTGTTTGTGGATGTGTTTTCTTCTTTTTAATTGCACCTTTATTTGTAATTTTTCCATTATCATTTAATGCGGAGGAATTTTTAGTCTTTACAGATGGAATGAAGAGACTGGATCCAGATGCTTTTTCATTAAGGTGGTATAATGATATGATTTATGGAACGAAAAATCCTTGGGGATTAGCAGCAAGAAATAGTTTTATAATTGCTATTTTTGCAACTTTAGGATCAATTATTTTGGGCACTCTTGCTGCATTGGGTTTAAGCAGCAGACATATGCCATATAAAGGTTTGATAATGGCAATTTTAATTTCTCCAATGATAGTTCCACTGATTATTTCAGGTGTTGCAATATTCTTTTTTATGGCAAAAGTAGGTTTAGCAGCAACACACTTAGGTATTATATTAGCACACATTATTCTTGGAACTCCCTTTGTTGTAATAACAGTTACTGCAACATTATCAGGCTTTGATCATAGTATAACACGTGCAGCATCTAGTCTTGGAAGCAGTCCTTATAATACATTTATGAAAATTACCTTACCATTAATATTGCCAGGAGTAATTTCAGGTGGTTTATTTGCTTTTGTAACATCATTTGATGAGGTTGTAGTCGTATTATTCTTAGCAGGCTTAGATAATACAACAATTCCAATTCAAATGTGGACAGGTCTTAGAGAGCAGCTTAGTCCTACAATTTTAGCTGTAGCAACTTGCTTAATAGTTTTATCAGTATTAATTTTACTAACTGCTGAACTTTTGAGAAGAAGATCTGAGAGATTAAGAGGAATAAATAGATAAATTAGTTTACAGACTCAATCACTGTAGCAATTCCCATACCTAAACCAATACACTGAGTTGAAAGTGCATATTTTTTATTTTCTCTTTTTAGTAATTCAGCAGCTTTGCCCGTAATTCTTGCGCCTGTTGCTCCAAGAGGATGTCCAAGGGCAAGCGCTCCGCCATCTAAATTAACTTTATCTTTATCAATACCTAAATCTTTAATACATGCTAAGGATTGCGACGCAAAAGCCTCATTCAATTCAACAATATCAATTTTATCTGCTGTCAATTTAGCTCTTTCCAAGGCTTTTTTTGATGCTCCAATTGGACCTAATCCCATATAGTCAGGGTCACAACCTTGCACTGCAGTAGATAAAATTCTTCCCAAAATATTTAAATTATTTTCTTTTGCATAACTTTCTTCACAAATTAATGTTGCAGCTGCACCATCGGTTAAAGGGGATGAAGTGGCTGCTGTAACAGTACCATTTTCATCGAACGCGAGTTTTAATCCATCCAACTTTTCCATTGTGCTGCCTGGTCTAATATTTCCATCCGTATTACAATCTCCGATTGATACAATTTCATTTTTAAAATTACCTTTTGTTTGTGCTTCATGTGCTTTTTGATGACTTGAGATTGCAAATTTCTGTTGTTCATTTCTTGAAATATTATATTTTTTGGCAACATTTTCAGCAGTAGTTCCCATTGAAAAATAAACGTGCGGATTATCATTTTTATTTTCTGGATAAGGTATTGGATCAAAACCTGTATTAACTCTAGTCATACTTTCAACACCTCCACATATAAATACTTTTCCTGCTCCTAACGAAATTTTACCTGCAGCAATATGAATAGCTTCCATTGAGGAACCACACCATCTATCAACCGTCAT
>CACMYJ010000005.1 GCA_902617895.1 uncultured Pelagibacteraceae bacterium
ACTATAATTGAAACATATGCATTTTTTTCATTAAATGATTTTGAATAAAAACCATAAAATACACTTAATACTGCTGCACAACAAAATAAATCAGCTAACAAAAATAGATATAAAATACTTAATCCTTTTGATGCAACAAAAAATGAAATCAAGGATAAAAATATTATAATTCGTTTAGATAATTTTAAATAATTACCTTTAAATTTTATAACTTTATTTCCATCAACAATAATCAAACTAGAGATAGCATTTACCAGTGTATCTATACTGCTCACTGTCAGTGAAATTGCTAAAATAGTTATTATTATTGATAAAAAGATGGCTTGGTCTTTTAACAATAAAGAAAAGAATGCAAGGTCAGGAACTACGCTTGGATTTTGGGAGGTTGCAACTAAACCTGAAAAGCCCATCATGAATACTACTGGTATAATGATTATAAAAGAAATCATTAAGCTATTTTTTAAAACTTTATTATTTTTAGCAGCATAAACTCTTTGCCAGTTACCTTGATGAAAAAGATTAGTTGCTGCAACAGCTATAAAAAAAGTTAGTCCTGCTGTAAAGTTAGGCAAATAACCTGAGCTTAACAAATAGGGTTTGTTCTGTTTTACAAACTCAAAACTAAAATCATTAGAATTAAAAGAAATTAAATAAGAAAATGCAATTATTAAGAGCAAACCAAAAACTATAAATTGAATATTATCTGTAAATATTGAAGCTCTAAGACCACCATACAAAGTGTAGACGAGTGAGCTGACAATTACAATAATTGCCGTGATCCATAGATCAGTTCCTGAAATGTAATTAATTAAAATTGAAACGGCGGTAACTTCTGCTATTAAAAAAATAGTCATATAGAAAATAGATAAAAACAAAATTAACTTAAATAATTGTGAGCCAAATCTAGATCTAATCACCTCAATTAATGATTTTCCTGTTGGATATTTATCTCTAAATTTTTTTCCTAAATAAATTAATGCAAAAAGAGGAAACGCTGTCCCTAAAGAATATCCAATAACAGCCCCTACTCCTCCCCAGGTTGCTGCTGATGCCGGACCGAATAAAATCCATGCACCTAGAGCAGATGCAACTAAACTAGTTGTTAGTGAAAAAGTCCCTATAGATCTACTTGCAACTAAATAATTGTTTAACCCTTGATATTTTTTTGAATATACAAGGCCAACTATTACAAAAATGATACTAATAATTAAGGTTAATAAAATTGCAGATGATTGATTTAAGATGTTTATTTGATCCATTTTTCCCTTTCTGAATTACCGGACAGGTTCCTTGGGTATTTCTCAGCCATATAGCACCCCAAAATAATTTTTATATTAAATGATATATAAGTAAACAGAGATGTTAAGCAACTATATGAATTATACATAGCTATTATTCAATATTAGCGCTCCTAAAACATGACTGATGCTGTACTAGTTAATTTCTCTCTCTTATTATAAGTTAATTATAATACTAGGCTTCGTAGATTGAAGCCTAGAAAAGAAATTTTTGTTGAATTTCAGCCTTAATTCAAAACACATGTGTCATTATAAATTATTTTCTTTAGTCGTCTAAATATGTATTTTTATTCTCAATGAAAAAATTTTATATTTTAATTTTCTGTTTTTTTGCATTTGCTGCAAATTCAATGGAAAAGAAAACAACATTTGATAAAGATTTGTTTAACAAAGCCCAATCTGAGGGCAAAATTATAGTTATCAGTTCTTGGATCGAATATTGTGGATCTTGTGCAAATCAAATGAAAGTTTTGCAAAAAGCAAAAAAAGAGGGTGAATTATTAGATATTAAATTCGATAACATTGAATATTTTGCATTTGATGTAACAAACAGAGATATAGCAAATTCGTTTGATGTGCTTTATCAAACTACTCTATTAATTTTTAAGGGTGATACAGAAGTTTACAGAAGTATTGGTGAAGTTACTGAAGATTTAATTTATCAGGCTTTAAAAGCTTCTATTTAAAACCAAAATCTAAAAAATATTAAATCTTATTCATTTCTGACAAGTGGATAAACTTTTGGACTTAGATACTTAAGGTTTGTAAAAACTATCAATATCATTGTTACTAATCCAACTGTAATTGTTACATTTAAGAATATATCAAATTCAAATAGCCATTTAAGTTGAAAAATATTTTCAATAATAAATTTCGATGAAATTATAGAAAAAATTGTAGAAAAAAGAATTATAGAAAAAAATGTAATTATAAATTCAATTAAAGATGAGTAAATTATTTCTTTTTTTGAAAATCCTAAAATCTTAAAAACTAAATTTTGGAAAGTTTTTATTTTTCCTTGCACTATAATTGCACTCGATATTACAACCAACCCTATTATTACTGTAACAGTTGAAATTATAATGACCGCTATAAATACCTTATTAAGAACATCGGTAACTTTTTTTAAATAATCAGAGATTTTTACAATAGAAACACTAGGGAATTCATTTAAAAAATTAATATCATCGAATTTATCAATATTATAAAACTTCACTGTCGAAAGGTACTCATGTGGAATTTTATTTGCAAATTGAGGGTTTAGTAACATTGCAAAATTAATGCTCAGATCTCTATAATCAACTAGTCTAAAATTTACTACCTCGCCATCTATTTCTCTTCCGTAAATGTTGAGAGTGAATATATCTCCAATTTTTACTCCAAAATCTTGTGCCACTTTGCTATCCAAAGAAATTTGTAGTTTGTCTGGTCTTGATAAATCCCACCACTTGCCTTGTGTTAAAGGATTATCTTTTGGTATCTCATCTGACCATGATATTCTTCTATCATTCATTATAACCCAATAACTGTCATTAGTATTTTTGATGTAAGAATTAGGATCTATCCCATTAATTTTTACAAGACCTGCTGAAACCATAGGAACTACCTCTAATTTTGACTTATTATCAGAATTAAATATTATTTTTTCGAATTTTTCTCTTTGATCATTTTGAATTCCTAAGAAAAAATAATCTGGTGCAATTTCTGGAATAGATTTGGAAATTTCTCTTTTAAAATTTGATCCTACAAATGCCAGTGTTAACAAAAGTGTCATTCCAAGACCTAAGGACATTATTGTAATGGGCGTGATACTTTTTGATTGAGTTATATTTTTGACTGCTATTTTTACTGAAATCAGAGAATTTTTATATTTTTTTAATAAATGAATAATTGTTACAGAAAGATAATAAAAAATTAATAAACAAATAAAAAATGATACGAAATATGCAACACTATAAAATGGTATTGAAGACCTAATCGCAAAAAGGCTAATTAATATTAGCAATAATACTATACTAATTATTGCTGATTTCACTGAATAATTAAATTGCAGACTTTGAAATACATTTCTAAATAAATTTGATGCTTTAACTTGATCTATAGAATTAACAGTTGGTATAGAAAATATTATCATTACTAACATTCCAACCAAAAAAACTATAATTAAATTTATAATAGAAAAACTAGCTTCTATATTTAAACCCAAGCCATCTGAAATATATTTATCGACTATTGGAATTAAAAAAAAACTTAACCCATATGAAAATACGGTGATTAAGACTAGTAAGATAGCTAATTGTAAATAATAGATTGTTTTTATATTTCCAGAAAATACACCTATTGCTTTTTGAACTGCAATTGATGAATTTTTTTGATTTATAAATGATAAAAGAGTATTCGCTATACCAATGCCAGCGATTAACATGGCACTTATTGATACAAGTGATAGAAATTGTGAAAAATTATCCACAATCCGTCTAATGCCTCCTGCTGAGTTTTCTGGGTATCTTAATCTAACTCTATTTTGATCTTTAAATAAATTCTCTACTCTTTTAATGCCCTCTTTGCTGTTAACAGATTTGTTGAATTTTACTTTATATTCATAATTTAAAAAACTACCAAGGGTATTTAAATCTAGCTTATCTAATGTTTTTTTTCCAGTTAAGGCAAAATCTCCAAATACAAAGGCACCTCCAATATCTGGTAAAACTTTCACTATGCCTATAACTTTAAACTCTTTGTCTTGAACTTTTATAATGTCATTTATTTTTAAGTTTAAATTTTTAAAAATATTTTCATTTACTAATATTGAACTTTCAACCTGATTTAATTTTTCTAAAGCGTCATTGGGTTCATAGAGTGCATTTCCATACAATGGATAAAATTGATCAACTGATTTTACTCTAGTAAATGACGTTTTATTGATTTTTTTATTAACAGTTGAAATCATTGTACTAAATTCAACCATTTGGGAGACCGTAGCAAATTTAGTAATTTTATCTATTTTAGTTTGATCACCTTGTTTGTTGTTGTAGTCAATTTCTATATCACCCCCTAATAATAATTTTGCATTTTCATTAAGTTCATTTTCTAGACTATCTTCAATCGTCATTATAGAACTTAAAATAAAAAGACTTATAAAAAGAGTAATAATTATACTTTTGATCTTATTATAACTTCTTGTTAAATCTCTAAGAGCATATTTAAAATAAAGACCAAAATTTTGATTTTTATTCAATTTTACCATCCTTAATTTTAATAATTCTCTTAGAAAGATTTGCCAATTTATTATCGTGCGTAACCATAATTAAACTTGCATTTTCTTCTTTAACATAATCAAAAAGAATATTTGAGATTAGCTCAGAATTTTCACTATCTAAATTTCCAGTAGGTTCATCTGCTAAAATTAATTCAGGCTTCATAACAATTGATCGTGCAATTGCTACTCTTTGCTGTTCTCCTCCAGATAATTGACTAGGTAAATTATTAAGCCTCTTTCCAAGGCCAAATTTATCTAGGATTTCTTTTGCTTTATTAATCGGATCTTTAATTTTATTAATTTCTAATGCTAAACTCACATTCTCTATAGCTGTATAATTGGGAATTAAATAAAATGATTGAAAAACAATGCCAATATCCTTTCGTCTTATCTCTGAAATCTCATCTTCTTTTAAACTCGAAATCTCAAAGTTTTTAAATTCAATTTTTCCTGAAGATGCTTTTTCCAAACCACCTATCAGCATTATTAAGCTTGTCTTTCCTGACCCACTTTCGCCTACCACAGATATTGTTTCCTTATAATCAACCTCAAAGCTTACATCTTGTAAAACATTTATAAGATTGTTATCAGTATTATAGTTTAAGTTCACATCTGTTAGTTTAAGAAGTTTAGTCATGTTTAAAAAATGTATTATTAAAATAATTATATTATGTCTAGTTGCATTTGGGGTAAATGCTGAGAATAAGGTTGTTTTATTCGGAGATAGTTTGATGGCTGGATACGGACTTAATAAAGAAGACCATTTGTCTACAGTGCTTCAAAAAAATTTAAATAATAATGGATTAAATGTCAGAATTATAAATGCAAGTGTCTCAGGTGATACAACTGCGGGAGGTTTAAATAGAATAAATTGGACTCTATCTGAAAAGAATATTGATATTTTGGTTTTGGGTTTAGGCGCAAATGATATGTTAAGAGGTATAAAGCCAAAAGAGACAAAAGAAAATTTAGAGAAAATAATTAAAATTATAATTGATAAAAATATTAAAATTATATTAGCAGGTATGATTGCCCCTGAAAGTCATGGTAAAGAATACAGAGATAAATTTAATATAATTTACTCTAACCTTTCTGATAAATATAGCTTAACTTTTTTACCTTTTCTTCTAGAAGGTGTTGCCTTAAAGCCAGAGCTAAATCTTGAGGACGGGATGCATCCAAATCCTAAAGGTGTTCAAATTATAAGCAAAAATATTGAAAAAAAGATAACTAGTTTGATTAATTAATTTAAAGCCTCACCAGCACTTAAATAATTATATCCAAAAACATCTGCAACTGCTTTGTATGTTACTTCACCCTTATGGACATTTAAGCCAGCTAAGAAATTTGGATCATCTTTTAAAGCTTTATAATAACCATCACTAGCTATTCTGTTTAAAAAAGGAAGTGTAGCATTATTTAATGCGATGGTTGATGTTCTAGGGACACCACCTGGCATATTTGCTACACAATAATGAACAATATCATCTACAATGTATGTTGGTTCAGCGAATGTGGTAGGTTTACTTGTTTCAACGCATCCTCCTTGATCTATTGCAACATCAACTATTACTGATCCTCTTTTCATGTTTTTAAGCATCTTCTTTGTGACAAGTTTTGGTGCTTCTGCACCTGGTATTAAAACACCTCCAACTAATAAATCACATTCTGAAATTAGTTTTTCTAAATCAGTTTCATCACTCAATTTTGGTATTATAAGATCACCAAATTTTTTTGATAATTCGTTTAGTCTTTGCTCTGATTTATCTACTATATGAACTTTTGCTTTCATACCTGTAGCAATAATCGCTGCATTTTCACCAACAACTCCACCACCCAAAATCACTACATTTCCAGGATCAACACCAGGCGCTCCTCCTAAAAGAAGTCCTCTCCCCTTTTGATTTTTTTCAAGGCAATGTGCACCAGCTTGAACTGACATTCTTCCAGCAACTGCACTCATTGGAGCTAATAAAGGTAATCTACCGTTGTTGTCAGTAACCGTTTCATAAGCAATACAAACTGATTTAGAGTCCACTAAGCCTTTAGTAAGTTCTTTTGCAGCCGCTAGGTGTAAATATGTAAAAACAATTTGATTTTCTTTAATCATTTTTACCTCGCTTGGTTGTGGTTCTTTTACTTTTACGATTATTTCTGCATCATCAAAAATATCTTCAGCTTTATCTAAAATTTTTGCACCTGCAGATTTATATTGTTCATTATAAAATCCAGCTTCGAAACCACCATTATTTTCTACTAGTACCTCATTTCCATTTGAAGTTAATATTTTTACACTTTCAGGAGTAAGGCCAATTCTATTTTCTTGAGACTTTATTTCTTTTGGAACACCTATTTTCATATAAGTGGATTAATTTTTTTTGCTTTTCGAATAATTTGTAATCCCTGTTCTTAATTTATCTATTATTTCATCGATGTGTTTTTTTTCACAAATAAACATTGGTGCAATAATTAAACAATCCCCTGTTGCTTTAAAATTTACTCCAGCATCATAACAATGTTTAAAGCATGTAAATCCTGCTGCTCCAGGTTTTTTATCCATTTTAATATCAATTCCACCCATCATTCCATAACCTCTAATGTTATCAACAACGTCTATATCTTTTAACGACATCAAAC
The DNA here is from genome assembly GCA_902617895.1 of uncultured Pelagibacteraceae bacterium. GTDB lineage: Bacteria > Pseudomonadota > Alphaproteobacteria > Pelagibacterales > Pelagibacteraceae > Pelagibacter. The sequence continues at coordinate 7,195 of CACMYJ010000005.1, forward strand.
CTTCTTGGAAATATGGTGCTAAATTTTTAGCTCTATTAAATATATCTTCTTTTTCAAATATATCTTGAACAGCTAAACCTGCTGCAACAGAAACAGGTATTCCTGAATATGTGTAACCATGAAATAATTCAATAGAGCCTTTTGGTGATCCATCCATTACCGTATCATAAATTTCTTCTTTGCATGCAACTGCACCCAAAGGACTTATTCCATTTGTTGTAGCTTTTGCCATAGTTATAATATCTGGTGTAACACCATATTCTTGTGATGCAAATGGAGAGCCCGTTCTTCCCCATCCAGTTATAACTTCATCAAAAATTAATAATATGCCGTGCTTATCACAAATTTCTCTTAGTCTTTGTAAATACCCTTTTGGTGGGACTAGAGTTCCTGTAGATCCTGCAATTGGTTCTACAATACAAGCTGCAATATTTTCTGATCCAAAGTTTGTACAAATTCTTTCTAAGTCTTCAGCAATTTCAACTCCTGTTTCTGGTTGGCCTGATATAAATTTATGTTCTGGTAAATGCGTATGTCTCATATGAACAACACCCGGCATCAATACACTAGCAAATGTTTTAACATTGTTGATCATTCCGCCGACTGAGGTTGCTCCTATATTCATACCGTGGTAAGCTCTTTCTCTACCTACAAATCTAAATCGTTCCCCTTCACCTCTAGCTTTATGATAAGCTACTGAAATTTTTATTGCTGTTTCAACTGCAGTTGACCCACAAATAGTATAAAAAATTCTATTTAAATTTCCTGGTGTATGTTTTGAAATTCTTGTTGCTAGTTCAAATGATCCACCAAAGCCTTGTTGGAATGGTTGAGCGTAGTCTACTGTTCTTAATTGTTTTGTGATTGCCTCAATTATTTCTTCTCTACCATGTCCCAATGGATTACAAAATAATCCAGAACTGGCATCGATTTGTGTCTTGCCTTGATGATTTTTTAAATAAACACCTTTTGCCTCAACAATTAATCTAGGGTTTGCTTTAAAATCTCTATTGGATGAAAATGGCATCCAATGTTCATTTAAAGAATTTGGTATTTGTGGCTTTTCTGAACTCATAAAAAATTTAATGTTATTACTCTTTCATAGACTAAAATAAAAAAATAGAAAATAATTTCTCTGCATTATAAGTATGTCATTAGGTGACATCAAATACAACTTAAAGTTGAACCCATTTTAGACATTTTCAAATCACCTATGATTAATGTGCTTACAAAATACGTTTACATATATCTAAAATTGAACTTAAATGAGGGTAATTAAATTTAATTAAGGAGATAAAATGAAGAAACTAATTAGCTTTATTTTAGGAAGTTTATTCGCTCTTAACTTGTCTATTTCAGCTGCAAATGCTGCTGCAAATGAAGTAAGAGTTGCTTACTTTCTAGAATGGCCAAGTCCAAATTTAGAGGACATGCAAAAAAAGAATTTTGCTAAAGCACTAGGAGTTCCAGTAAAATGGACAAACTTCACTAATGGTGGAGCTATGACTGATGCAATGCTAGCTGGAGATATTGATATTTCATACTCTCAAGGTTTAGTACCTTTTATCAATGCTGTAAAATCTAATGCACCTATCAAATTAGTTGATATTGCAATGGAATATGGGATGGGCGGAACAACTTGTGTTACATCTAATGCTTCTGGAATTACAAAAGCAAATGGCTCTGAATTAGAAGGTAAAAAAGTTGCTGTTCCACTTGGAACTATGGCTGAGTATGTCTTTGACGAAAGTATGAAAGTTGTTGGAGCTGATAGAAGTAAAATGGATATAATTCAAATGGATCCAGAAGAAGGTGCTGCTGCATTAGTAAGTGGTGATGTTGTAATGGCATGTTTATTTGGTGGAAATTCTATCAAAGCTGCAGTTGCAGTTGGTTCTAGACTTTTAACAGTACAAGAAGCAAGAGATGCAGGTATCTTAGGAATAGATATTACATCTGTAACTGACAAATTTATGAAAGAAAATCCAGGGATGCTTAGAACTTTTATAGAAGTAACTCATGAAGCAAACGACAGATATAGATCTGGTAAAAGTGATATGAACGCAATGTCAAAAGCTTCAGAAATGAAAGTTGCTGATATGAAAGAAACTTTAAGTGGATTTAAATTTCTTACTCCAGAAGAGACTAAACAGTCAATGGAGAGCGGTAATCTTGATGGTTTCCTAAAAGGTATGGGAACACCAGGCGGTGCCGTTGATACTAGTTTTTTACCTTTATAATACATAAAGAGTGAAACAAATTTAATAGGCGCTAATTATTTAGCGCCTATTTTTTTTAACATAAGTTTTATATAAAGTTATTTCTATGAGTGACTTAGTTTCCAAAGATTTAAATATGATTTTTAAAACTCCCAAAGGAGAAACTGTTCACGCATTAAAGGATGTAAATTTTACTTTAAAAAAAGGAGAACTTCTCACTGTTCTTGGTCCTTCAGGATGTGGAAAAACAACTCTTTTAAATATTGCTGCAGGTTTTTTGAGACCCACGTCAGGATCTATTGTTTTGGCTGGCAATGAAATTAATGGTCCAGGAGTTGAAAGAGGAATGGTTTTTCAACAAGGGGCTTTATTTGAGTGGTTAACAGTTGCTGAAAATGTTGATTTTGGACTTAGAATGAAAAAAGAAGATCCAATAAAAACTGCTAAAAGAGTTGATGAATGGCTAGAAATTGTTGGCTTAAAAGGATTTGGTAATACTCCTACCTATCAATTATCAGGTGGAATGCAGCAAAGGGTGGCTCTAGCAAGATGTCTAATAAATGATCCTGATTTAATATTAATGGATGAACCCCTAGGCGCATTAGATGCATTAACTAGAGAAAAGATGCAATCTTTGGTTCTTAAAATTTGGAAAGAAACAGGAAAAACTATTATCTTAATTACTCACTCTGTTGAGGAAGCGTTGTTACTTGGTGAAAGACTTTATGTAATGGCACCAAGACCAGGAAGAATACATAAAGAATACAATCTACCTTTTGCAGAAATGGGGTTAAAGGAAGATTTAAGAGAAATAAAAAAAAATAAAGAATTTTCATCTAAACGTGAAGAAATTTTATCCATGATTTGGAATATGGAAGAAGAAATTATGGGGAAGGAAAATTAAATGTTAACTCAAATAATAACCATACTTATATTTGTATCCATAATTGGATGTATTATGTACGGCAGAAGACTAATACAAACTGAGAAAGTTGATGCCGTATTTGGAAATCCTGAAAGAGCTAAAGGTGGAACTCATTGGGTTATTGTTGGAAGTGCTGCAATACTACTAGTATGGCTTTATTACTCTTGGGATATAGCAAAAGGTTTTTATCCAAAATCAGCAAATGAATTATGCCAGGTAGCTAAAATAAATGAATCTTTACTAGGATTGAAATATCAATTTCCAATAGAAGAACGTGAATTTAAAAGCACCTCTATAATTAAAATTGAAAATAAAAATCTTCAAAAAATTACTAATGAGATTAAAAATTCAAATGATCTTAACAATCAACAAAAAACAATTTTAGTTGGATATATAAATAAAACTAAAAAATTAATTCCTTTATTAACTAATGAAGAATTAATTGAAATGGATACCAAAATTAAAATAAGTGAAATGACAAATGAGATAAAACAATTAAGTTCAAATTTTAAAAAAGAAGATTATCCATTTGAAACAGAAGTTGAAAAAAGTGAACGATTAAAAACAATATCTGAACAAGGCAACTGGGGCATAACAACAGTTAGATCAGGAACTGGTACTATAGAAAACACTATTGAAGTTCCATTTGTTGCAGAAACCTCAAAAGGTTTAAAGTTTCAAGCTGCAGCAGAGGAACTAAAAAAAATTAATGATAAATTTTTTAAATTAAGAAATCATAATCCACAGTTCAAAAGTTCAATTAAAGAGCTGAAAGATGAAGTTAAAACTTATAGAAAAAGTTTAGATGATAATGAGGAAATTGCCTCAGATTATGCTAAGAATATAGTCAAAATTGCAAGAAGAATTGAATTTGCAAGCATTTATCCGCCAAATGCACTAAATGAAATGCAAAAGGCGATTATTGAATTTGATGAACTTCAAGAGAAAGAACAAGCTGGTCTTAGATTAATTGATATTGTTTTATTTCCAGCTGGAACAATTGTTGCGAGTGGTCCAAGTTGCTCGGAACAAGGTTCTGGTAGATGGTTACCTAAACCGTCAGATACATTAAATAAATTCATCCTGATGTCTAATCCAAGTGTTGGATATAAAAATATACCTCTTCTCTGGATAGAAATGATTGATGTTAGTTCAATAGTTGGATTTATTTTACCTGATTGGATTGCAGATATATTGCCTGGCGAATACCCTGTTCACACAAGTGAGGGAATTGTTAAAGAAAATTTTAAAGGCAAAGTTTTAAAAGTAGTAACTGGTGATTTTAAATTATTTAAAATACCTGTACCTTATGGCCATATCTGGGACTCGTTCTTAAGAGTATTTTTAGGATTAGTTTTTGGGATAATTATAGGGGTTCCATTAGGTTTGTTTATGGGTCTAAACCGTTTTGCTAAAGGTTTCTTTGATCCTTTAATTGAATTATATAGACCAGTGCCTCCACTTGCTTGGGCTCCACTTATAATTTCAGTACTTGGAATTGATAATACTGGAAAAGTATTTTTGTTATTCATGGTTTCACTATCAATTATGATTATTTCAGCAAGAGCTGGCGCATCAGGAACTCAACTGTCAAAAATTCATGCTGCTCACTCATTAGGTGCCTCAAAAAGACAAATACTACGACATGTGATATTTCCAAATTCTTTGCCCGAAATACTCACAGGTATAAGAGTTGCAGTTGGAATGTGTTGGGGAACTTTGGTCGCTGCAGAATTTTTAGCTGGAACAACTGGTATTGGATTTGTTGAAAATGTTGCGAAAAAATATTTTCAATATGAAGTAATCTGGATAACAATTTTTATTATGGGAATGTTAGGATTATTATTTGATATAACTTTAAGAAAAATAATTGATAGAACTATTCCTTGGCGAGGAAAGGGTTAATATAATAATTAATGATAAAAAAATTTAAGGTAAATGTTTCTATAAAGACCTTAAATAATATCTACAAAAAAGTTAGGGAATTTCCATTTAATGACATCCAACAGATGAATGGATGGTTACATGGAACAAATCATGCTTATTTAAAAAAGATTTCTAAATACTGGACATCAAAGTTTAATTGGAAGTTACAAGAAAAAAAAATCAATAAATTTAACAATTACATTACTAATGTAGATGGGATTAATATTCATTTTATTAAGCAAAATGGTAGTGGAAAAAAACCAAAACCATTGCTTATTCTTCATGGATGGCCTGGAAGTTTTGTTGAATTTTTACATATCGTGGAAAAACTCACTCATCCTGAAAAATTCGGAGGGAATAAAGAAGAGAGTTTTGATGTAATAATACCTTCTCTACCTGGGTTTGGATTTTCTGGAACGCCTAAAAAACCAATTGGTCCAAAAAAAATTGCAAAAATTATGAATAAATTAATGACTAAAAAATTAGGTTATAAAAATTATTTTGCTCAGGGAGGAGACTGGGGTTCTGCTGTTTGTAATTGGCTAGGTCATGATCATTATTATAATTGTAAAGCTATTCATGTAAATTGTTTAAATATGAGACACCCAAAAGGAGCAATAACTTCAAAAGAAAAAAAATGGGAACAAAGATTTGCTAAAGAGCAAGTTATGCAAGAGGGATATAGGACACAACAGGCAACCAAACCTCAATCATTAAGTTATGCAATGATAGATAGCCCTGTGGGTACTGCTGCATGGATATTAGAAAAGTTTTACTCATGGTCAGACTTAAAAAAAGGCAATATTGAAAACGTTTACTCAAAGAATTTGTTACTAACTAATATTATGATTTATATATTAACAAAAACTTTTAATTCTGCAGCTTGGATTTATTTTGGTAGAAGAGAAGAAGGTGGAAGACCTTTTCCAAAAAATTTTAAAAAAATTAGAATACCTACTGCTATTGCAGAATTTCCAAAAGAAATGTTGAGCTGGCCACCTAAATCGTATGTAAAAAGAATTTTTAATGTTAAAAGGTGGACAAAAATGAAAAAAGGTGGCCACTTTGCGGCTCTTGAGGAGCCAGATTTATTAGTTAATGATATAAGGTCATTTTTTAATAAAGATTTAAATATTTAGTATGGAAAAAAATAAACTTAAAAAGACTATTATTAAAATATTTTATAAGTTTAAACTTTCAAAAAAACATGCAGGTATTTGTGCTGATGCAATAATTAATGCTGAATTAGTAGGCGCTCCAACTCATGGATTATCTAGATTAAAAATGTATTGTGATCGGATCAAAAAAAAGCTGATTAATCCAAGGCCTAAAATCAAGCTAAAAAATATTTCCCAATCTGTTACTCATATAAATGCTGATGACAGCATTGGATTTGTTGCTGCAGATACAGCTATTAAAAAAGCCATAAAAAATGCAAAAAAAACAGGAATAGGACTTGTTGCAGTTAAAAACAGTGGTCATTACGGCATGTCAGGATATTACGCTGAACAAGCTGTAAAAGAAAATATGATCGCTTTAGTATTCACTAATGCACCACCTGCAATTGCCCCACATGGAGCTATAAAATCTTTATTTGGTACAAACCCTATTTGCTTTGGATCGCCAACTGGTTCTAAAGTTCCATTTATATTGGATACATCTGTCTCAATGATTAATAGAGGGAAAATAAGAGTTGCGTCAAGATCAAATTCAAAAATTCCTGAAGGAGTTGCTTTGGATAAATTTGGCAATCCAACAACTGATGCAAAAAAAGCACTTGAGGGTGTTCAACTTCCTATAGCTGGATTTAGAGGATCAGGACTTGCGTGGATGGTTGATATATTAAGTGGTGTTTATACTGGAGGTAATCATGGTGGTAAAGTGAAAGATCCTTTTGATGATTTTTCTGGCCCACAAAATATTGGTCATTTATTTATTGTAATGAAAGCAAACTTATTTCAATCTAATTACAAAAAAAGAATACAAGAAAACATAAGAAGAATTAAAAAACTTCCTAAATTAAAAGGACTTAAAGAAATATTATATCCAGGAGAAAACAAGTTAAGAAGGTTTAAAAAAAATTATAAATCTGGGATAAAAATTCCCGAAAATATAATGGAAGATATTAATATTCTACTGAAATAGATAAAATTATTAACCAGCACGTCCTAAATAGTTTACCATTATAACCCCTATTACAATTAAACAAATACCAATTAATCCATAAATATTAGGAACTTGATTATATTTTAAAATTCCAAACAAAACTACACCCGCAACTGTTAATCCGCTATAAGTTGAGTAACTAAATGCTACAGGTATCACTGACATTGCTTTAGCCAAAGAAAACATTGTAACACTCATTAAAATTAAACAAGCAATAGTTGGTGTCAGTTTTGTAAAACCGTCTGAAATCTTTGCAAAACTGTTTGCAGCTATGCCTGTAGTAATTCCTAAGGCTAAAATTAAATATCCTGCAAATGGTTTCATATCTTTATTATTTACTAATTATTATTTATTACAATAACTGATAATTGTTGAGAATAACTAAATTTTTAGATTATTTCTTTGATTAATAATGCTAAAAAGAAACAAAATATCCAACTACTCCTAATCCAAAAAATAGTGATACGACAATAGCTTTATTTATAAAATTTTCTTTTTTTTCTTGTTTGATCATTTTGAGTTTAAGAGCATCAATATTTACTTTTTGAGGGGTATCAATATTTACGTCACCTGTTAATTGAGAAGAAATTTCAATATTAGATGCTCTTTTTAGGCTATTCAAACTCATATTAATACTATTAAAGCACATATTAATTTTGATGCTATTTTTTAAGTGTCCGAAATGGGTTATTAAAATTTTATTTGATGTCCAAAATGGGGTCAAATGACTAAAATGGGTTTGTGAAAAAATGATTAAAAACTCATCACAATTAAGTGAAAACAAAATTCAAAAAGTTATTGTGGAAAATTTTGATGAAATTGCTCCCTTCTACTATAAATTATTATCTGAATGGACTAATTCATCATATGAAACATTTCAAGACATAGATAAGTATTTAATAATTCTTTATCTAATAAATAAAGATTTTGATTATTATATTAAAAATGAACTTGTAGAAAGTTATGATACTTTTTTCTTATATGATAAATCATTAGAACTAGACAGAATAAATATTATTGAAATATCAAAAAATTTAATTATTCCCAAAGAAAGTGCTAGAAGAAAAATTCTTCGCTTAGAAGAATTTGGTGTACTGAAAAAAATTGGTAAAAAGATTTATATTGATAGATCAGCTTTTAGACTGGTTCAACCTAAAAATACTCTTCAGAATTTATGCGCATTACTTTCAAAGATTACTGAGATATGTGAAAAAAATAAATTGGTTAATCAATCTAAGAAATTTGATGAAATCTCAAATGAAATTAAAAATAATTTCACATATTGTTGGTATTTTTTTTTAAAGTTTATTTTTATTTTTACAAATAGATGGAAAAGACAAGTAGGTGATCTTGAAATATTTTCAGTTGGAATGGTTATAATGTGGCATTCACTTGTTACAAAATCTTATGAAGCTAATGGATGGAACTTTTCAAAGTGGAAAAAAAACAAAGTAATAATTCCTGAAACTGGCGTGAATGCCATGTCAATTTCAGAAATAACTCATATTCCAAGACCAACAGTTGTTAGAAAATTAAATTATTTGTTAAAAAATAAATATATAAGTGTTAATAAAAAAAAACTGTTTAATGTTAACATGCAAGACAAAACATTAACTGATACTGTTAAACTGCAGGAGAAAAATGTACTCTCACTTTCTCATTTAATCTTTAAGATATTCGGGCAAATAAATATTAGGTAGATCTTCTAAGTATAAAAATCATTATAAAGCCAGTTAAATACATAATAAGAGCATATGCTGCTGTTGGTATAATATAACCAATATTACTAAATATTTGTGTTGCTACAAATATTGCCAATGTGCCATTTTGAAGTCCACACTCAATTGAAATACACTTTCTTTGCTTTATGCCAGTGGCTAATAACTTGGCTGTGTAATATGCAAGCACCATCATGACAATATTAAGCACAAGTACAGCAAAACCCGCTTGTTTTAAGTAATTGAATATATTCTCTCTCTCTTCAATCCATATTGTTGCAAAAACAATAACAAATAATGCGGTTGTGATTTTCTCGATTATAGAAATATTTGAAGAAACAAAATTTTCTGCAAATTTCCTTATAATCATTCCTAGAATTACAGGCACTGTAACAACAAGAGCCATTTTTAAAGCAATGCCAGTCATGGTGATATCAGAAGATATTTCTGTAACTCCCAATAAATTTGCTGATTTAAAAATAATAAAAGGAACAGAAATAATACTAATCAGGCTTATTATAGCAGTTAAAGAGATTGATAATGCAACATCTCCATTTGCAAATTTAGTCATTACATTTGATGTTACTCCACCAGGAGCTGCAGCAATAATCATAACGCCTACAGCGATTTCAATTGGCAAATCTAATATTAATACAATTATAAATGCAACTATTGGTAAAAGTATCAATTGACAAACAAAGCCAATTATAAAATCTTTAGGATTATTGATTACTCTTAAAAAGTCACGTCCTGTTAATCCTAATCCAAGACCTAACATTATAAGAGCTAGAGCGATCGGAGCTATTTTTGTAACTACTTCCACTTTTTATCCTTATATCAATAATACTATATTAGTTTTTTTATTAATTTAGTATATATAAATTCAAATGCTTTCAGATAAATCAACAGTCTGTCCATTCAATTTACTTGATATTGCTCACCAAAAAAGAGGAGCCAAAGCAGCAATCGTTAATGCAGGCAAAAGACTTCCGATGCTTTCTATAATGGATTGTGTAAAAGAAAAATTGATCATCCCTGTTTTTATAGGTGATGAAATAGAAATTAAAAAAACTGCCGAAGAGTTAAAATTCGATATCTCTGAATATGAAATAATAAATGAGCCAATTGAAAATAACACTGCTAAAATTGCAGCAAAACTTGCTGGTGATGGAAAAGTAAAAATAATTGTTAAAGGTCATATACACACCGATATTTTGATGAAAGAAGTTCTGTTACGAAAATATAATTTGATTGGTAAAAAAAGATTGAGTCATATTTGGCATATGACTTTAGATAAAGAGGATAAGCCATTAATAATAACTGATGGTGCTCTAAATGTTAATCCAAATGTTAAAACAAAAATGCATATTTTAAAAAATGTAGTTGATTTTTGTCATAGAATAAAAATAGCAAGACCAAAAGTCTCCATTCTTTCTGCAACAGAAGAAGTTTTAGATAGCATGCAAAGTTCACTTGATGCTAAAGAAATATGTGAATTAGCTGAGAAAGAGAGTCTTAATGCAGATATTTTTGGACCTCTTGCATTTGATAATAGTGTCTCAAAAAAATCCGCAGAGATAAAAGGCATAAAAAATATAGTTGCAGGAGATGCAGATGTATTATTAGTTCCGAATGTTGAAACAGGTAATGCTTTAGTTAAAATGATGATTTACTTTATGGGAGCGTGTGCGGCAGGAGTTGTTATAGGAGGAAAAGTCCCTGTGGTAATTACTAGTAGATCGGATGATGCGACAGCAAGGCTAGCATCTATTGCGGCAGCTGTGGTAGCTTTAGATTAAATGAATATTGAAAAAAAATAATAATTAAATTAGGATTTAAAGATGGCAATAACATATTTAAAAAAATCACCAAAAACTTCGTCAACAGATGATACAAAAACTAGAGAAATTGTAGAAAATATTTTAAAGGATATAGAGAAAACAAAAGAAGAGGGATGTATCGAGTTATCAAAAAAATTTGATAAATATGAAGGTGAAGTAATTGTTACTAGAGAAAAAATTGAACAAATTAAAAAGAATTTAGATCCTAAAACAAAAGACGACATTCAATTCTCTCATGAAAGAGTTAGAAAGTTTGCTGAAGCACAATTAAAAAATTATGGCCAAGATTTTGAGGTAGAGCTATCTGATGGTTTGTTCGCTGGTCAAAAATTAATTCCTGTCAATACAGCTGGGTGTTACGTGCCGGCAGGAAGATATGCTCATATTGCATCTGCAGTGATGAGTGTTACTACAGCTAAAGTTGCTGGTGTTAAAAATATTATTGTTTGCAGCTCACCAAAACCTGGAGTAGGAGTTCATCCTGCTATTGTTTATACCGCTGACTTATGTGGAGCAGATGTAATAATGAATTTAGGTGGAGTTCAGGCTATTGCTGCAATGACTTATGGTCTTTTTGGTAATGCACCTGCTGATATGCTTGTTGGTCCTGGAAATCAATTTGTTGCAGAATCAAAAAGAATTTTATTTGGCAAAGTAGGTATAGATTTATTTGCTGGTCCTACAGAAATTGCAGTTATAGCAGATGAAACAGCAGACCCAGAATTAGTTGCTTTCGATTTAGTTGGACAAGCTGAGCATGGTTACAATTCTCCTGCATGGTTATTTACTACTAGTAAATCATTAGCTGAATATGTAATGAAAAGAGTGCCAGAATTAATTGCAGACTTGCCAGACTTACCAAGAGAAAACTCTGGTGCAGCTTGGAGAGACTATGGGGAAATTATTTTATGCGATACAGACGAAGAAATGGCTAAAATCAGTGATGAATATGCTCCTGAACATTTAGAGATACAGACTAAAAACCTTCAATGGTTTCATGATCGATTAAAAAACTACGGATCATTATTTATTGGAGAAGAAACTACAGTTGCTTATGGTGATAAATGCTCTGGAACAAACCATATTTTACCAACAAAAGGTGCGGGAAAATATACAGGCGGTTTATTCGTCGGAAAATTCATTAAAACATTGAGTTTTCAAAGAATGACAAAGGAATCAACTAAAGAAGTGGGCGCAGCTTGTGCAAGAATTTCAAGATATGAAGGTATGGAAGCTCATGCTCGAACTGGAGATGTAAGACTTAGAAAATACGGATTTTCTAATTAGCTTTAAACTCTAGAAAGCAATAAAATTGTAACACCAATCACAAAAACAACAATACCTAAAATTTCTGTTAACTTTACCTTTTCCTTAAATAAATATTTTGAGGAAAAATAACTAAATAATAATTCAATTTGACCAACTGCTCTGACAAAGGATGCTTGGATTAAGGTGAATGCATAAAACCAAGAGAGCGATGCAAAAAAACCTCCAATACCAATTAACATACAGTCGTATTTATCATTATATAGTTTTTTAAACTCTTTTTTTTCAAAGACTAAAAGGTAAATCGTTAAAATAATTGTTGGAATTAATAATCCAAAAAGTAAAGTTGATATTACTTTTTCAAAATTTGAATCAAAATTTTCTAAAGATAATGCGGCAGATCTAAAATAAACAATGCTCAGAGCTAAGAATAAGCCAGATATAAGTCCAATTAATGTTGTTTTTGAAAATATGTTTTGAAGAAATAATTTTAAATCTTTTATAGATAAAATTATTACACCTAGAGTTGATATTATAATTCCACTTATGCCTAGCTTACTTAATTTTTCATTTAATATTAAATATTCAAATATAGCAACTTGTACAACTTCTGTTTTACTTAGTGAGGTTCCAACAACAAAATTTGAGAACCTAAATAAATATAATAATACAAAAGTAAATATTACTTGAAAAATTGATGCTAAAGTTACATTTATTAAAAAGTCTGGTTGATTAAGTATTTCATGAACTATAGAAACTTCTCTGAAATACAAAAAAAACAAGACTAATGCTAAAGGTAGAGCAAAAGAAAACCTAACATAAGTAGATGCTATAGTTGAAACATCCTTATTAATTTTTTTTTGAAATGAAGACCTTAGATTCTGAAAAAAAGCCGCAATAACTGTAACAACTATCCAATTCATATTAAATAATTAATGAAACAATAATTTTTAAAAAAATTTAAATTCTTCTTCCGTTTTCGTCAAAAATAAAAATATCTTTAGAGTCAAAATTAATCTGATTTTGAAAATCTTCCTGACTAGAAATTTTTGCACTAAGTTCTAAGTTGTCGTTACTCATGTATACAATCTTTTCATTACCTAAATTTTCAACAAGATCAATTTTAGGTTTAAATTTAAATTGTGACTCATTAGATAAGTTAAAATGCTCAGGTCTTATTCCTAAGAAATATTTCTTTTTATCAAATTTAGTTTTTTCAAAAGTTATTTCATTACCTAAAAAAACAATTTTATTATCTGAAATTATATTTTCATTATTTAAAGGTAAAATATTCATTTTTGGAGTTCCAATAAATTGAGCTACAAAAATATTTGCTGGATTGTTGTAAATTTCGTCTGGAGTTCCAACTTGTTCAATATTACCAAGATTTAATATTACAATTCTATCTGCTAAAGTCATTGCCTCTACCTGATCATGCGTAACATAAATCATATTTGTTTTAATTTGATTATGTAATTTGGAAATCTCAACTCTCATTTCTGATCTTAGTGCTGCATCTAAATTTGATAAAGGCTCATCAAATAAAAATATTTTTGGATTTCTTGTTATTGCTCTTCCAATTGCAACTCTTTGTCTTTGTCCCCCTGACAATTGTTTGGGTCTTCTTTCCAACAATTCCTCTATCTTTAGAATTTTTGCTGCCTGCATAACTTTTGTTTGGATTTCCTCTTTAGATCTCTTTTCTATCTTTAACCCGAATGACATATTTTCATAAACATTCATGTGAGGGTAAAGAGCATATGACTGAAACACCATTGCAGTTTGTCGTTTGGAAGGATGTAGATCATTTATTTTTTGATCATTAATAAATATTTCACCTTCATCAATCTGTTCTAAACCTGCGATCATTCTTAATAAAGTTGATTTTCCACATCCAGATGGCCCAACCAGTACAAGAAATTCATCATCCTTGCCGGATAAATTGAAGTCTGTAATAATCTTATTGGAGCCAAAAGATTTATGTACTCCAGTAAATTTTATATTTGCCATTTTAGCCTTTAATATTATCTAAAACATCTATGCCGATTTGTTTTAGAATGTGAAGTATATCAATTGGTACCCAATTTTCACGGATTTTTCCTTCATCATGATGGTAAAAATCCATAACACGCATTGTTAATTTTTGGTTATTTGCCTTATATCCAAGCCAATCATTTGAACCGTAATATGCCTCAAGACTATGCCATCCTGCACATAGAGAAAATTTTCCATCTCCTATCTCGCAGTAATGACCCAGTTTAAAATAATCTCTTTCTGTAAATGATTTTCTAAAAGGTAATTGATGCATATCAACAAACCCCTCTAGTGATCTTGAAGTGCCTATTCCACATGGACCATACCAGATCATTTTATCATGCCAATATTCTTTTTGAGGATGATTTAATAATCTATTTTTTAATTCCTCATTTGATAAGTTTTCTTTTTCAGGTTTCAAATTCAGACTTCTATTCATAGAGAGTGCTTGTTTTAAATTAAAATTGGATACCTCCATATTTTTTTCATAAAAATTTACTCCATCAGTATTTATAGGTGGAAGCCAAGCTCCCTCAGAGCCTCTAGATGGATTTATCGAAGATATGCCACACTGTCTTAAAAAATCCATCACATCAATTAAGATATGACTTTCTACTATTTTTGTTTCTTTGAGCTCATGAATTTCACAACATCTAAGATTAATCATTTTATAATTTGGTTTTATTCCTAACCAAGGTTTTATAAAATATCCTGAAAGGACTGAGTATGAACCTACTAAAACCTTGTCTCTAAAAGCACCACCAACAACAATATTCTCTCTTCTTTCAAGATCAGGAAAAGCTTCAAGTAGAGGTATAAAGATTTTTTCTTTAAGATTTTTAAGTCCCTCAAATTCGTTTATTGGATAAAAACTATTTATCTTTACATCATTTATAAATGCTTCATCTAAATTCTTGTCTATTTCACTTACACCTGATGTAATAATTTTATTCAGATAACCTCGAATTAAATTTTTATTTTGTAAATTTTTTTCTGGTGACAGAATAATGTCTTGAACATTAGTTTTTGTTTTTAGTCCTGTATCAAATTGTTCTATTTGCATATATTTATTTATTGGAAATAATCGTGTATCACAATACTATAATTAAAAAAATATGAATATTAGATTAGCAAAATTCAAAGATTTAATTCCTAGTAGTTTGCCGTTTGTTGAGGGTAAGCTAGATGGACACAAAGAAAGAAAAAATTATTCTATTTTAGGCCCAGGTGTCGCAGAAGACGCTGACCAATCAATAAAAATATCTGAACCCCATGGTTTTAATTTAGGTGCAGTATCAGCAAAACCCTTTAATGGATCGGGTTTACATAGCCATTTAACAGCAGAGGTATTCATAATATATTCAGGTAAATGGAGATTTTATTGGGGGTCTGAAGGTAAAGATGAAACGATTTTAAATCCAGGAGACATTATTTCAATGCCAACAAATATGTTTAGAGCATTTGAAAATGCTGGTGATGAAGAAGGCTTAATTTTTGTTGTACTAGGAGGTGATGATCCAGGAATTGTAACTTGGATACCTGAGGTATTAGAGAGAGCAAAAAAGACAGGTATGGCTCTTTTAGATGATAATTCATTAATCGATCTAAACATTAACGCAATACCAAATGGCAGGAGATTATTAAAACCTATATCTAATGATGAAATAAAAAAATTTAATAATTATAAGTTAGATCAATTACAAAGTAATATTTCTACTCTTAATAATAGAATTGAAAATGAATTTAATATTGGAGACAATATTAAAATTTCACATATACTGGGAAACATATTTCAAGATAAGTCTGTTAATCCAATAATAAAACAAGATACAGGTTTTAGTTTGAGTTGTTTCAAATCAAAAAAAGGGCGAGTTGAAAATTTAATTTTTAATAAACCTACAATACTTTTTTCACAAAAAGGAAATTGGAAAATTGAAATGGAAAATTTATCAAAAGAAATAAATTTTAAAGATACTATTTCAGTTCCATTAGGTGTGAATGTTAATATTGAGATTAATGAAAGTGAAGTTTCATATCTTAATTGTGTATCAAGCATCTAATGAGAGGTTTTGATAAAAAATATAAAGATTTTCCAGACTTTATTTTAAAAATCACAGAACAAATTTGGGAAAATAAAGATGTTGAGTCAATTAGTGACTTTTATACCAATGACATACCTGTTAGATCACCATTTGGTGTTACATATGGAAACAAACCAGTTATAGAAGCAACCTATTCAACCTTACAAGAATTTCCAAACAGGCAGTTATTAGGTGAGGACGTTATTTGGAATGGAAATGATGAAATAGGATATCACTCATCACATAGAATTTTAAGCAAAGGAACTCATCTTGGAAAAGGTTTTTATGGTGAACCCACTGGTAAAAATATTTATTATAGGGTTATTGCTGATTGTGCTTGTAAGAATAATCAAGTTTATGATGAATGGATCGTTAGAGATCAAGGAGCAATGGTCAGACAGATTGGTTATTCCCCAGAGGAGTTTGCTAGAAAAATGATTGAAAAGGAAGGTGGCGTATCAAATTCAAGTAAATTGTATGATGCTAATTCTGATAAAAATTCAGGTTATACAGCAGAGAGTTATAAAGATGGATCAGTCGCTGAGAAATATACGCAGGTTTTAAGTAATATCTTTAATAAAAGTTACCAATATGAAGATTATGACAGAGCTGCAAATTTGTTTTGGCCAGGAAATAAACTTGGTCACGGAAGAGAAGATATTATTGAAAAATGGAATTCCATTAAGAAAATATTCACAAATATAAAATTCAGTATTGAGCATGTTGGATTTTTAGAAGAGCAAGAGAAAAATCCAAGAGTGTCAGCCAGATGGTTTTTAGAAGGGGAACATGCTAATGAAAGTGATGAATATGGTAAAGCATCAAATAAAAAAATATTTATAATGGGTATTAACCATGCTGAATTTAATAATAATTCAATTATTAGAGAATGGGTTTTATTTGATGAAGTTGCTATATGGAAACAAATATTATTGAACCATGGTTAAAATAAAAACTACACATGTTGGTAGCTTACCAAGATCAAACGAACTCTCCAATCTTCTTGCCTCTAAAGATAATCAAGAAAAAATAGATATTAGCAGCTTTGATGCAGTGGTTAAAAAAAATGTATCTGAAGTTGTAAAAAAGCAAATTAATACCGGAATAGACTCTATTAGCGATGGAGAAATGTCAAAAATAAGTTACGCAACTTACATTAAAGATAGAGTTGAAGGTTTCTCAGGAGAAAGTGAAAGAAAAGCTCCAAAAGACTTAGATGATTTTCCATCTTTTAAAAAAAAACTTATCCTATCTGGTGGAACTCCAACATATAAAAGACCGTGTTGTACAAGTGAACTTAAAATTAAAGATGAAGATTCAATTAACAAAGATATTCTAAATTTTAAAAATGCCTTAGAAAAAAATTCACATTCTGATGGATTTATGAATTCACCATCTCCAGGAGTTATATGTAATTTTTTACCCAACAAGTATTATAAAAATGATGATGAGTATCTTGAGAAACTTTCAGATATAATGAAGTTCGAATATGAGAAAATAACTGAGAACGGCTTATCTATTCAAATTGATTGCCCAGATCTCGCATTATCAAGGCATATGATTTACAAAGAAATTTCAGAAAAAGATTTTTTAGAAAGAGCTAACAAACATGTGGATGTTTTAAATAATTCGTTATCTAATATAGATCCATCTAAAGTAAGAATGCATATTTGCTGGGGTAATTATGAAGGACCTCATACTCATGATATTGGTTTAGATAAAATAATTGGATTAGCTTTTAAAGCCAATGTTAGTAAATATTTAATTGAATCTGCTAACCCTAGACATGCTCATGAATGGGAAGTATTTGAAAATATAAAAGTACCCAAAGATAAGATGATAATTCCAGGAGTTATTGAGTCTACTTCTAACTTTATTGAACATCCAGATGTTGTAAAACATAGAATTTTAGCTTTTTCTAGAGTACTAGAGCCAAATCAATTAATGGCAGGAACAGATTGCGGATTTAGCACCTTTGCGGGCTATGGAAATGTAGATGAGGATATTGTTTACAAAAAACTTGAAGCACTTGTCGCAGGTGCTGAACTTGCGTCAAAACAAATCTAATTTTTACTTTTATAAACTTAAGCGTATATGTATATTTTTGTTAAGTAAAACTAATTAATATTAACAAAAGAGAGAATAATATGAAAAAAATACTAGTTACTTTATTGTTTTTACTTTTTGGAACAGTAGCTAACGCTGACTGTAACATTAAAAGTGGGTCAATAAATATTTTAGCAAATGATTTTCCTGCTCTAAGAACTTTAGTTGAAACTGCAAAAGAATGTAAAGGAAGTGCTGACTTTAAAGTCACTCACTCAGCTGAACACAACAAAATTGCAGTACCAGCTTTAACAGCAAATCCTTCAGAGTTTTCAGTCAGGGTTGCTGCTAATAGTTCTATAGTTCCATTAATGAATGCTGATTTAATTAGACCAATGAATGATCTAGTTAAAAAATATGGAAAAGGAATTCAAGAGTCACAACTCATTACAATTGATGGAAAAGTAATGGCTGTAGCATTTATGGCTAATACACAACATCTTTACGTAAGAACAGATGTATTACAAGAAAATGGTATTGCTATTCCAAAAACTTACGAGGAAGTTGTAGCGGCTGCTGAAAAAATAAGAGCAGCTGGAAAAATGAAATACCCATATGCAGCGGCATATAAAGCTGGATGGAATTTAGCTGAAGAATTTGTAAACATGTACATTGGTCATGGTGGTGAATTCTTTAAAGATGGTGGTGCACAACCAAACATCAATAATGCTAAAGGTGTTGCAACTTTAAACATGTTGAAAAAACTAGCTGATTTAAGTAATCCTGATTATTTAACACATGATAGTGAAGCTATTAAAGTTGAATGGGAATCTGGAAACGTAGCTATTATGACCTTATGGGCATCTAGATCTGGAACATTACTTGATGATGAAGGAGATGCTAAGATAACTGCTGCTACTAAGTTAGTTGCTCCAGCAACAGTTGGTGGAGGTAACATTCCTGCAGCAACACTTTGGTGGGATGGATTTACACTTGCTAAAAATAGATCTGACGCAGATGCAGAAGCTTCTTTTAGAGCAATGGCTCATGCAGCATCATCAAAAGAGATGGTTGCAAAAGCTGCTGATCAAGCAGTTTGGTTAGTAGAAGGCTTTGTACCTGGTCCAAAATCTGTTGGAGTAATTGAAGCAGTTAAAATGGGAGCAAAACCTTATCCGATGTTACCACAAATGGGATTAATGCATGGTGCTTTGGGTAGTGAAATTGTTGAGTTTTTGCAAGGAAATGAGTCAGCTGAGCAAGCATTGAAAGATGTTGAAGCCGCTTATATCACTAAAGCAAAAGAACAAGGTTTTCTATAAAATATAAATTAATTAAGTGGGGATATAACTATCCCCACTTATAAATTTATCATGCCCAATAGAAGTTTTTTCTGGTTTTTTTTCCCAGCAGGTTTAGCAATGATTTTATTCATTGGGCTACCAATTATTTCAACAGGGATTCAATCTTTTTACGCTCAACATGATCAAATACTCATTGAGGTTAAAAAATGTGATCCATTTGGATGCAAAACATCAGTAGTTGTAGATCAAGAAGCTACTTCAAAAATTAAAGAAGAGAAACCATTAGGAAAATTTAATGGTTTTGGTACATACATTGATAGAAATCACTTGGCATCTGATCAAGTGTCAGAATTTTGGAACGAGAGTAAATCAGTAGGTGAATTTATTGGTAAAGTAGGAAATCTTCCGTTTTACAAAGCTTTAGTATTTACCTTAACTTATTGTGTAATTGTTACACCATGCGTTCTGCTTTTAGGATTTATTATTGCACTAAGTCTAAACGCAATTTCTAGAAAAATTAGAGGTCCCCTTATTTTTGGTACAATTTTACCAATGATTGTAACTCCTTTGGTAGGTTCACTTGTGTTATTCTGGATGATTGATGCAGAAGGAATTATAGGTGCAAATCTTCAAATATTAATGGATGATCCTTACTTATCGGTTAAATCATCAAAAGCTTTAACTTGGATTACAATTATTATTTATGGAGTTTGGCATCACTCCCCTTTTGCTTTTGTTGTTTTTTATGCAGCACTTCAAACTGTTCCGCAAGAACCATTAGAAGCTTCAATAATAGATGGTGCTTCAAGATTTCAAAGGGTTAAACATATAGTTTTACCACATATATATCCCGTAGTTACATTTGTTGCTTTAATTTCATTAATGGATAATTTTAGAGTATTTGAACCCATCATAGGTTTTAGTGCTGAGGGTAGTGCCCAATCTTTATCCTGGTTGATTTATGATAACTTAGTTAATGAGGAAGTAATTTTATTTGGATCAGCAGCAGCAACATCGATTATGACTATTGTAGGAATTTCAATAATTTTAACGCCAGTTTTACTGAGAACTTGGAAAGAGTTTAGAACAAATAGATAATTATGGATTTTGGATTAGATAAAAAATCAAACAGTTTAAAAACCTTCAACACAATATTTATAGTTATATGGTTATTACTTGCATGTTTTCCATTTATTTGGACGTTTTGGGGATCCTTTAAAGTCAGAGCTGACTTTTTCTCAAGAGCTGATTGGTGGTATGCAATAACAGCTTTTAATACTTTAATTGAGACTGGCGCTAGATTTACCAAGGAAGCTTATAGTGGAGCGTGGTTTGAAGGTGAATTTTGGAAAGCTTCAAGAAACACAGTAATAGTTACAATTAGTGTTGTCTCAATTTCATTATTTCTTGGCACACTAGGTGCATACGCACTATCCAGATCTACAAAAAATTATGCATTTTGGATTTTAATTATTGCTTTAATTTTTAGAGCAATGCCGCATATAACATTGGTGTCAGGTTATCTATTCCCTTTTTTTCAATTACAAATTTGGGGAATTTTACCAACTACAATTGTAGTTCTTGTTGCAATCAATCAACCTTTTACCTTATGGCTCCTTTATTCATTTTTTAAAACTGTACCTAAAGAATTAGATGAAAGTGCCTTGATTGATGGTTGTTCATACTTCCAAGCCTTTAGACATATTATAATGCCAGTGATGTGGCCAGGAGTAATCACAGCTGGATTGTTTAGTCTCATGTTAGCTTATAATGATTTTACTGTAACAGCTTTATTGTTAAACCAAGAGAACCACACTATGGTTCCCAAAATTCAAAGTTACCTTGGAACCAATCAACATGAAGGAAATTTAATGTGGGCTGTATCTGCAGTTGTGTCTGCTACTGCTCCATTATTTCTATTAGTAATGTTTTTTCAAAGACAGGTTATAAGTGGATTAACGGCTGGTGCCATTAAAGGCTAATGACAATCAAAGCAGTCTTATTTGGTTCAATTGGAACAATTATTGAGACCTCTGATATACAAAGAAATTGTTTTAATCAAGCATTTCAAAAAGTAGGATTAAATTGGTACTGGAGTAAAAAAATTTATAAATCAATGTTAAAAAAACCAGGCGGAGAGAAAAGAGTTAGGAAATATAGTTTAGAAAATAATACATCTACTAATGCAAAAAAAATAAGAAATTTAAAAACATTAATATTTAATAATTATCTAAAAAAAAATAAAATAAAACCAAGACCTGGAGTCTTAGATATTATCAGTTACTGTAAGAGAAACAAAATAAAAATAGGATTTGCTACATCTACAACAAAAAATAATATTGATTCAGTTTTTTTATCCACAGTAAAATATCTTAAGAAGAAAGATTTTAATTATATTGGTAATACCAATGGTAGTAAAAAGACAAAAACAAAATTAGAAATTTACAAACATTGTTTAAAGAAACTTAAATTAAAAAATGATGAATGTATTGCAATTGAAGATACAGAAATTAGCCTAAAATCAGCCGTTAAAGCAAAAATTAAATGTATCGCTTTTCCAGGAGATTTTCACACAGATAGTAAGTTCAAAAACTCACTAATTAGGGTAAGAAAGTTAAAAACTGATTTAATATTTAATTAGAGTGAATTTATTAAATCTGGAGCCATTTTCTTAGATTTTGATGAAAATCTAAGTTTTTTTATTGCTTCTAGGTTTGATTTATCATCACCCACAACTACAAAACCAATCATACCCATATTTTTATGAGGTGTGCACCAGTATGCATAAATTCCTGGAACTTCGAATTTATATTCAACATCTTTATTGAATTTTGATTTAAATTTGCCAACTCCCTCTGGAACTCCTTTTTTAATAAATTCAACGTTGTGACCTTTATCTTTAGCTTTCCAAAGAACTGTATCTCCAACGTTAACTCTTACTATTTTTGGTTCAAAAATATTTGACTGTTTATCCAGTCTATTTAACATTTCTACAGTTTCATCTGCGGCCAAACCGATATTAGCAAAAAGTGTAGATAATAAAAAGGTAGTGATAATTAAAAATTTTTTGTGTGATTTCATAAGATGCATATATGTTTTTAAAATAATCTTACAACAAGCAATATGTGTTACAAGTTGACACGGGCTGAGAGAATTAAACTTTTCTTGATAATCTTTCAGCTCTTAGTGTTGTAAAAATAATTATAATTAGAAAAGGTATGCAAAGCATATTCATTGTTTTCCAGCTAGTATAACTTAAAACAACACCTGCTGTTAAACTTGCAGTAGCTTGAATTGAAAAAACTATAAAATCATTAAAACCTTGAGCTCTAAACCTTTCTTCTTCTCTATAATTTAATACAAGTAAGCTTGTCCCTGATATAAATAGAAAATTCCATCCAAGACCTAAAAATATTAATGAAAATAAATAGTTTGTAACTGTTTGATCCAGATAACTCAGAAATATTGTGATTATAAAAAATAATACGCCGCAATACATAATTTTGCTGTGTCCGAATTTTTTAATTAGATTTCCGGTAACTAATGCTGGCAGGAACATGCTAATTATATGTAATTGAATTACAAAACTGGTGCTGTTTAAAGACATATTATCATTAATATGCATGCTTATTGGGGTAGCGGTCATTAAAAAAGACATTACTGCATAAGCAAAAGATGAGGAGACTAAAGCCTGAAGAAACCTTGGTTGAGAAATTAATTCTAAAATTGATCTTCCTCTTGAAATTTTTTTTTTCTCGGTAACTTTCTTTTCATTATAAAAAACTAAAAAAATAATTGATGATAAAGTTAATAATGACAAACATAGATAAGAGCCTACATATAAACCCTCTGAAATTAAATTCTTTCCAAGATTTGCTAGATTAGGACCTAATAAAGCTGACAAAATTCCTGCAAAAAGTAATAAAGAAATGGCTTTTGGAGCCTGTTTTTTATCTACACTTTCAGCTGCTGCAAAACGATATTGATGAGCAAATGCCATCCCAAATCCAAGTGAAAAGCATGAAAACGAATAAAGGATAAAATTTTGTTTCATTACTGCATAAGCTGCCAGTAAAGCAAACAATGAGGTTGTGATGGATGAAAGTATAAATCCTTTTTTTCTACCAGTGATGCTCATTATTTTAGAAGCAGCTATTATAAAAATGGCCGTACCAACTATTGATAACGACATTGGCAATGTAGACAAAGATTTAATTGGGCTTATGCTAGATCCAATTATTCCACTTAAAAAAACTGTTACAGGTGCAACTGAAAATGCGCATGCATTGCTTGCAAATAGCAACCATACATTTTTATTCATTAAGGTATTATACTCTTTTCTTACCTTGAACTACTCTGTCCAATATTAAAGCAACAAATAATATTGCAATACCAGCTAAAATTCCTTGTCCAACATTTGCATATTGAAGTGCCTCAAGTACGTCTTGTCCTAAACCTTTTGCTCCGATCAGTGAAGCTACAACAACCATTGCTAAACTTAACATCACAGTTTGATTTACACCAGCTAGTATTGAAGGTGTCGCCAGTGGTAGATCTACTTTTCTTAACAAATACCATTTGGATGCACCATAAGCTATTGCAGCTTCTCTGATAGTTTCAGGAACGCCTCTTAAACCTAAGACTGTAAGTCTAACAACAGGTGTTCCTCCAAAAATCATTGTAATAATTACAGCCGCAACCTTGCCTGTTCCAAAAAACGCAATGACTGGAATCATAAATACAAATGCAGGCATAGTTTGCATAAAATCCATTATTGGTCTTATCATTGAATAAAATCTCTGACGTCTCGCACAATAAATTCCTAAAGGTATTCCAATAACAATACTTAGTATTGCAGCTGTACCAAGTAAAGCAAGTGTGGTCATTGCTTTAACCCAAAATCCCAAAAAACCCATGTAAGCTAAAAATCCTGCAGAGTATATTGCGGTTCTTATTCCTGCTGATAAAGCAGTTAAAACTACAATGGTAGTTATGATCACAATCCAAGGTGTTTTTACAAATAACAATTCTAAAAAATCAAGAACAGATCTTATTCCAATTGTAATTGCAGTAAATACTGCGTCTCCTTTAATAACAGCATAATCAAAAATTGTTTCTACCCATTTAATAGAAGTAAGTCTTATTTCTGGATGAGTAGGAAAATCATTCATTATTGAGAAGAAACCTGGGAAACTATAATGTATCACTGAAAAAAACATTATCACTATTGTAAAACCAACACTAAGTAAGTAATTTTTTGGTTTCATGCCAGGACTTATTGATTTATTTGATAACCACTCAGAGTATCTTTTCTCTAAAACAGTATTGGCTAATATTCCTTGAATAAATTTTACAAAAATTAGTAATATAATCCCTGAAATAGTTATCCATATTGCTGAAGCCTCGATTTGCTGAACATCAACTACATATTCTTTCATTGCGTCTTCAAGTGATTTGATTGCCCTTTCGTAGACTTCGACTTTATCTGGGTTGTTTTCTTTTGCAGCCTCTAATTGTTTGTATCTAAAATCGATAGTTGATTGAATTTTGTCAATTTTTTCAACTGCATCTTTAGTGATGTTGCCAAATAATCCTCTAACAATTTGAACAACAGCAAATGTTTCCACAATTAGAAATGCCAGAGCATAATTCCATACATTTCTTAGTCCAAACCATACAGGTCCAAACAATGCTGCAAAAAGGTTAAAAGAGTAAGAGTAAGATGGTTTGCTGCCAATTTTTTTAAACTCTTTGATATAATAATCTGGATTTGAAATTACAAAATTTTTGATAAGTTCGGATCTTGATAAATTTTTAATTTCCTTACTCATTCTCATTTCCTTCAACAACTGCCTTTAATAGGTCTGATTGAGTAATAATTCCAACTTCCGTATTAAGATCATTTACAACTACAATTGGTTTATCTTTAGAAACAGAAGTTTCAATAAGTTTGCTTAATATGTCGTTTTCATTTACTTTTTCATTATTACTTAAATTTTCCCCGAAGTTTTTTTTATATTGCTCTAAAGGTTGCATAACAGTTTTAGCCTGAACAACTTTTAATCTTGAAATTCCTTTTACAAAATCTGCAACATAATCATCAGATGGATTTACAACTATTTCTTCAGGGGTTCCGATTTGAACTACTCTTCCATCTCGCATTATTGCTATTCTATGTCCAACTCTTACAGCTTCATCAAGATCATGAGTTATAAATACAGTTGTCTTTTTCATTTGTTTTGAAAGTTTAATAAACTCTGTTTGAAGTTGGCGTCTTATAAGCGGATCAAGTGCACTAAAAGGCTCATCCATGAGTAAAAATTCAGGATCAGCAGCTAATGCTCTGGCCAATCCTACCCTTTGTTGCATTCCTCCAGATAATTCATGTGCGTATTTATTACCCCATCCTTGTAATTCAACAATATTTAAGATGTTATTTGCTGCATCTAACCTGTCGTTTTTACTTACTCCTCTTATTTCTAAAGGCATTGCAATATTATCTAAAACAGATCTGTGGGGCATCAATGCAAAATTTTGAAAAACCATACCAATTTTTTTATTTCTAAGTTCTTGTAAATTTTCTTTATTAAATTGCATTACATCCTGGTTATTTATTAAAATTTTTCCAGATGTTGGCTCTAATAATCTATTAATATGCCTTACAAGTGTTGACTTACCGCTTCCAGATAATCCCATAACACAAAAGATTTCACCTTTATTAACATCAAACGAAACATCAGAAACTCCAATTACTGAGTTATACTTTTCTAAAGCTTCTTGTTTTGAAATTTTCCTATTTTGGATTGCATCTAATGCATCACTGGATGTATTTCCGAATATTTTCCAAACGTTTTGGATCTGTATAGCAGCTTCCATAAAAGGATTTTAGCTTAATATTATTGAAAATGATACCTGGCAACTATAAGTCGCCAGGTAAATTAAATTTAAATTGACTAAATTAAAGACCTAACCAACCATCAACTGTTGATTTATTTTTAGTCATCCAGTCTCTTGCAACTTCTCCTGGGTCTCTTTTTTGAACTGATACTTCGTATGCCATCCAAGAAACATCATCAGCTGTTATCTGGAAATTTTTAAAAAATTCAACAATCGCTGGTGATTTACTTTCTAAAGAAGTTCCCCATCCGATTTGAATTTGTTTCAAAGCATCCTTTGAAGCTACATATGATTTTTGATACCAATCTGCATCTGCTTTTGGTTGAATCATTTTATATTTAGCTGGATCATACTTAGGTTCTTCCAACATAACTACATCAGCCATTCCCCAAATAGCATGAGGTTTGTAACAATAAAATGCGTAACCCTCACCCTTTTTGATCGAGTCTAAAACTCTAGCATTTTTTACAGCTTCAGCAGCTCTTATTGGCTCTATACCAGCATCGTAAAGTTTATAGTCTCTAAGTTTTACTTGGTTTACATTTGCAGAAGCCCATCCGTCAGCACCAATCCAAAACTCACCTTTTCCATTTCCATCACTATCCATTGCTTTAACAACTTCTGGTCTCCCCAAATCTTCTATTGCAGTAATATTCATTTTTTTTGCAAATTGTTGAGAAACACAATAGCCTTGATTTCCCTCATAAGGATTTTTGCTTAATTTTAATGTTCCTTTCGGCACTAAATCTTTTGTATAAGCTTCTTGATTTGGTAGCCAAATATCAGGGTGAACTTCGATTTCACCTTTGCTTCTATCAATCGCTCCATAGATTGCAGTATTGTTTCCTGGAACTAACTCGGCTTCACCACCCATTTTGTCAATGACAACAGCAGCAAGTAAATTTGCAATTGCAGTTGCACCCGTCCAACCAGGATCACCAATTTTTACTTTTTCAGCAAAACTTGAGGCTGGTACAAATAATGAAATTACTCCAGCCACAAGAATTTTTTTGATTATATTCATATTTTCCCCATTTAAGTTATTTTTATAAATAAAATCTAACTTTGTTTTAAATTTAGAGTCAACATTTCTAATAAGCTAAATAGTAAAATCTGCTATGCAAAAGCCTAAAATGGCCGATTTAAATAAGAAAGTCCTCAACAACTTGGTTAAATTTCTGAGGCTGCTCAAGATGTACATTGTGACAGCAGTTATTAAATATTTTTAAATCACTATCAGGAATATTATTGTTAAGTATCGAGACTTGTTCAAAATTATAAGATTTGTCTTTATCTCCCCAAATTATCAAGGTTTTGTTTTTTATTTTTTTTAAATTTTCTAATCCGTTCCAGTCTCTCATGGCTATTAGGGCGTTACGCGCTGTTTCTTCAGATATATTTTTAACTGCATTTTCACATAAATAATAATTTTTGGCTAGATCTCCTTCAACAAACCACTTTGGTGGTATTCTTTTTACTTGTTCCTTAATTCCTTCCTCACCCAGCTTTTTTATCGATGTATTTATAGGTTCAAATCTTCCTGGGATGTCACCTATAGGTCCAGTAGCGAAACAAATCAATTTATTAATTCTATCTCCAGATATATTTGCAATTTCTTGTACTATCATTCCACCCATAGAGTGACCCATTAAATTAAACTTATCTATATTTTTTAAATCAATTTGTTGGATAATGAATTTAGCCATTAAACTAATACTATTTAAAGATTTTGCATTAAAGCTTTCACCAAATCCTGGTAAGGCTGGTGCAATAATTCTAAATTTTTTATGAAGATAATCTTTTTGGAGTTTCCACATTTCTGATGATCCTAGATATCCATGAACTAAAACTAGTGGATATCCTGAACCAATATCATCAATATAAATATCTTGCATAATTGTTTATAAAATATAGTTGTATATTGTAACTTTTAAAACAAAATTCAAAGTAGATTTATGATTGGTATTCTTGGAGGAATGGGAACACAGGCTGGATTAGATTTTTGTAATAAACTTGCGAAAATAAATGCTGGAAAACTTGATCAACAATATCCAATGTTTGTTTTATATAACAAGTCTAACATTCCAAAACGACCAGAAAATTTAAAAAAATATTACAACGTTTTAGATTCACTTGTTGAAGGGTGTAAAATGTTACAAAAAAATAATTGTAAATTCATAGTAATGCCATGCAACACAGCTCATTATTGGTACGATGATTTAAGAAAAAAAGTTAAAATACCAATACTAAGTATGCCTAAAGAGGTTTACTTAGATACATCAAAAAACTGTAAAAAAAATTCTAAGATTGGTATTTTATCTACTGAGGCTACATTAAGTACTAAAGTTTATAATAAATATTTTGATAAAAATTTTATTTTAGTAAGTCCTAACAAAAATTTACAAAAAAATTCAGTAAATAAATCTATAAAGCTAGTTAAAATGGGAAAAATTAAAGAAGCAGAAAAAGCAATTAGACCAGCAGTAAGTTACTTAATGAAAATTAAATGTAAAAAAATTATTCTAGGCTGTACTGAGCTGCCAATTGCAATATTTGCTTACAAATCTTTTAAGAAAATAAAACAATCAAAAGTATTTGTTGACCCAAACCTTCTGTTGGCAAATATTTCTATGAAAAAATATAAAAGATTTTAATTTAATCTCAGTTCTAATTATCAAACTAGAACTGAGATAATAAATTAATCCTAAATCCTTCTTACTTTGTAGGATCTGGAACTTTTCTTAAATAAGGCTTAACTGTTTCCCATCCATCTGGATATATTTTTTTAGCCTCGTCGTCTTTTACCGCAGGAAGAATCACTACATCTTCACCTTTTTTCCAATTAGCTGGAGTAGCAACTCTATGTTTTGCAGTAAGTTGCATTGAGTCTATGGCTCTCAAAATTTCATGGAAATTTCTACCTGTTGCCATTGGGTAAGTTAAATAAAGACCAATTCTTTTATCAGGTCTTACAACAAAAATAGTTCTAACAGTTTCATTATCAACTGCTGTTCGTCCCATTGAAGTTGTTCCTGCATCCGCTTCTAACATATTGAAAAGTTTTGCAACTTTTAAATCTTCATCAGCAATGATAGGATAATCAGGCATTGTCCCAGATACATCTTTGATATCTTCTAACCATTTTTTGTGATCCTCAACTCCATCTACACTTAGTCCGATTACTTTTACATTTCGCGCATCAAATTCGGCTTTCATTTGTCCTAATGAACCTAATTCTGTTGTACAAACTGGTGTAAAATCTTTTGGGTGAGAAAATAATACGCCCCAGCTATCTCCAAGCCACTCATGAAAAGAAATATCTCCCTCTGTAGTTTTGCATTGAAAATCAGGACACATACTGTTTATTTTTAACATTTAGTCTCTCCTTAGTTATTATTTAGAATAATTATAATGAAGATTGATTTGGTATGCAAATTTTAATAATCTTTTAATATGATATTTAATCAATTGTTTGACGAAAAATCCTCAACTTATACATACATTATTTCTAGTGGAAAAGGCAGAGAGGCTTTAATCATAGATCCAGTTATTGAGCATACTGATCAATATATAAAAGTTTTAAAGGATTTAGATTTAAAACTAGTGAAGGTAATAGACACTCATATTCATGCTGATCATGTGACTGGTCTAAACGAATTAAATAAAAGAACAAATTGTATTCGTATTATGGGTGAAAATTCTAAGTCGGAGGTGATTGATATAAAGTTAAAAGATGACGAAAATATAAATATTGAGAAAATTGAACTTAAAGCCATTTATACTCCAGGACATACTGATTGTTCATATAGTTACTTAATGAATGATAGAGTTTTTACAGGAGATACTCTTTTAATAAATGGTACAGGTAGAACAGATTTTCAAAATGGTAGTGCTTATGAAGCATATGAATCATTATTTGGTAAACTATTAAAACTTCCTGAAGAAACCCTAGTATACCCTGCTCATGATTATAATGGAAAAAAAAATTCAACAATTGGTAGTGAGAAGAGTAATAACCCTAGACTACAAGTTAGCTCAAAAGAGGAATATGCTGAAATAATGAATAATCTTAATCTTGCCAATCCAAAAATGATGGATATCGCAGTACCAGCAAATCTCAAGGGATTAACGCTTAAAGAACTCTAAAATCAGGGGTATTATTAGTATTGTTTTTAAAAAATATACAATTATATAACTCTTATGGCATGCAATAGTACACACTGTAAATGTAAAAACTGTTCTTGTGACAGGTGCGTTTGTAAAAACTGTGATTGCAAACCATCATCAGAAAACTGCTGTTGTAACAAGTAGTTAAATTTTAATAACTAATCTTAAATAAACATGAATGATTTTTTAGAGTCGATAATTAAAAGAGATCCTGCTGCAAGATCAAAGTTGAGTTTAATACTAACTTATCCTGGTGTTAAAGCTATATTTTTTCATAGAATTGCAAATTTTTTTTCAATTGCAAAATTTCATCTTGTTGCAAGAATAATTTCTCAGTTCTCAAGGTTTTTAACAGGTATAGAAATCCATCCAAATGCTAAAATTGGAAAAAATCTTTTTATAGATCATGGTATGGGAGTAGTTATTGGAGAAACATCTGATATTGGAGATAATGTTACCATCTATCACATGGCAACATTAGGCGGAATTGCTCCAAGTATAAATTCAGATAATCAAAGAAATGTTAAGAGACACCCAACATTAAAAGAAAATGTAGTTGTAGGATCTGGTGCACAAATCCTTGGACCAGTTGTTGTTGGTAAAAATGCAAAAATTGGAGCCAACGCTGTCGTTACAAAAGATGTTCCAGAAAATGCAGTAATGGTTGGTATTCCTGCAAAAAATGTTGGAACTGCATCTGAAGAATTTAAACCCTATGGTGTTGCACCAGGTGGTGATACAAAGCTTGATGTATGAAAACTTTACAAAATAATTTTGTCGAAGCAATAGGAAATACTCCTTTATTTAAATTAAAAGCCGCATCAGAAATTACTGGTTGTAATATTTATGGAAAAGCAGAGTACCTTAATCCCGGTGGCTCTGTAAAAGATAGAGCAGCTTTAGCTCTGATTAGAGATGCTGAAGAAAAAAAACTAATTTCAAAAGGTGGAACAATTGTTGAGGGAACTGCTGGTAATACTGGGATTGGGTTGTGTCTTTTAGGAAATTCTATTGGTTATAAAACTATTATCGTGATGAACGATAATCAAACACAAGAAAAAAAAGATTTATTAAGAAATATTGGAGCTGATTTAAGGTTGGTTCCACCAAAACCTTATAAAGATGAAAATAACTTTGTTAAATATGCAGGAAGATTGGCTGCTGAGTTGAAGAGTAGTAACAATTACGGTGTAGTTTGGGCTAATCAATTTGATAATACTGCTAATTCTAAAGGTCATTATGAAACAACAGGACCAGAAATATGGGAACAAACTGACGGCAAAATTGATGGTTTTGTATGTTCATCAGGTACTGGTGGCACAATTGCAGGAGTAAGTAGTTTTTTAAAAGAAAAGAATAAAGATATTAAAATATATTTATCGGATCCAACAGGTTCCTCTCTTTATAGTTACATTGAAAATGGTGAATTAAAGAGTGAAGGTGGTTCAATAACTGAAGGTATTGGATCTAGTAGAGTTACTGCAAATTTTGCAAAAGCAAAAATTGATGGAGCATTTTCAATAAGTGATCATGAGTCTTTGCCTGTTTTATTTGATTTAATTGAAAAAGAAGGCTTAAGTTTAGGTACAAGTTGTGGAGTAAACATAGCTGGAGCAATAAGGTTGGGTAAACTTTTAGGTCCAGGTAAAACAATTGTTACGATTCTTTGTGATAAATCTGATAAATACAACTCTAAGATGTTTAATAAATCTTTTTTAAAAGAAAAAGGCCTTCCTTATCCTCACTGGATATAATCACGCATAGCAGTACTGTAATAAATTCATTACATTTCTATCTTATAATAAACTCTAATATGTCAATTAATTTAAAGGAGAAACTATGGACGTAAAAGAACAAACTAAAAAAGCATATGAACTTTTTGGTTCTGGAGATATGGAAACATTTTTTAACGATATGATCGATGATGAAATCGTTTGGACTTTTCCAGGTAAAGAAGGTGTACATCCACTTTCTGGAGTTCACAAAGGAAAACAAGCTATGATGGCTGCAATGTCTAAAATCCCAGCTACTTGGCCAAATTTCCATTTAAAAGTTTTAGATATGATAAGTGAAGGAAATAAAGTTTTTGCAAGAGTTCATGCAACTGCAGATAACATGGATACTATGTTTGGTCACTATTTTGAAGTAAGTGATGAGGGAAAAACTAAAGTTATGATGACTTTTGATGATACACTTAGCATGTTCAATGCAATGAAGAAGTAAGGAACAGAATGTCAATTTTAGAAAAACTAAACAAAGCAATCATGGAAAAAGATGGTGCAGCAGCAGCTGAGATTATTCATGATGATTATAAGAGATATTCTCATCTTCAGGGAGCCTATACTGAAAGTGGAAAAACAGGTATGATTGAAGCAATTAACAAAGGTTTCATGAAAGTTGATAAATATAGAATTTTATATGAAAACGATGAAATAGGTTTTGATCATTCTATTGTTACTTATGCCGAAGATGGAAATAAAGAGGCTTTAATGTGTTATTGGAAATTTAAAGATGGTAAAATCATTGAACTCGAAACAGGCGCAACCAAAATACCAAAATAATTATAAACTAACAGAAGGAGTTTAATATGAGTAGTATTGAAGTTAAAACCTTTGATAAAGCAGATGAGGTAGTTGATAAGTTTAATAATGCTAAAATAGAAGCAGTTAAAGTAGGCGGTCAAAGAGTAGTTAGATTACATTTAAAACCAGGATGGAAATGGTCTACAGATGTTAAGCCACATATTGGAACTGACAGTTGTCAGGCAAACCATATTGGAATTATCACAAAGGGATCTGTTTGTGCAAAACACGATGATGGAACAGAGGTTACATATAAAGCAGGAGATTCTTACTCCGTAACACCAGGTCATGACGCTTGGGTAGTTGGCAATGAACCTGTTGAAGCATATGAGTTTGCCGGGGTTTGGGGAGAATAAAATGGTAAAAATGGTTGGTAACTTTGAAGTAAAAGACTGGGCTCACTGGAAAAAAATGTTTGATGAGCACTCTGGTCCTAGGGAAGCAGCAGGTATTAAAACTATTTACGTAGGTAATGAAATAGAAAATCCAAATAAAGTACATATTGTGATGGAAACACCAGCAGCAGACACTATGCAAAAATTTATGCAGAATCCAGAGAATGCTAAAGTAATTGCGGAATCTGGTCATAAACAAGAGACAACAGTAATGAGCGTTTGCTCAGATTAGATAAATAAAAAAAGGATGTAAATAAATGAAAAAAATTTTTTTAATTTTAATATTAAGTCTGTTCACAACAAACTCTTTTGCTGATGGTCATGCAAATGCAAATGGTTTTTCAATAACTCTTAAAGTTCCTATGGCCGATACAGCAAAAGTTGAGGAAATGCTTATGAAACATGCAAAATGGATGAAAGAAACACATCCATTAACAGGTGAAAAAAAACTAAATTCATATTCGATCATGAAAGGTCCTGAGTGGAAAAATCCTGGTGACCCATCACAAGGGACAACTGGTAATATTTTCTATGTATTAAATGAATTTTATGAAAATCCTGCTGGATTTGCAAATCATCAACAACTTGGTTCACAATGGTCTGAAATACAAGAATTTCAGACGATGTTATTCACATATCAAGTTGGATATGCTTTTCCTGGAACAACCATTGAAACAATTGAATAATCATTTAATTGAATTAAAATATCATACAAAAAAAAGGAGAAAAATATGGAAAAAGAAGTGTTAGTAATCGTAGATTTGAAAGAAGGAAAGCTTGAAAAATTTATGGGATGGATGCAATCAGATGAAGGTATGAGTGTGAGAAAATCTGCAGCTCATCCAGAAAAAACTATAGGAGCAGTAAAGCCAGATAAAAGTGGCGTAATGTTTAAGGTATTTGTTCATAATATGGAAAAAATGAAAGAACTAATATCTGGTACACATCCAGTTGGAAAGGAAATTTACGATGAATGTGTTATCAAAATGACTGCTTGGGATTTAACAAAGGTTGAAATGTAATATGGCGAAATTTTATTTGGTTGGCAAAATAAGTGCAGAATTAATGAAAAGAATGCAAAATGATCCAACTGCAGATAGATATGCATCGACTAAGAAAGTTACTGAGGCGGCTGGTTTAAAATTGATCAGCTATGAATGGGTAAGAGGTAGATTTGATGTTATCTCATGTGTCGAGGGAGATTATGAACAAGCACTTTCCTTGAAGATTGCATTTAAAAATTCAGGTCTTATGGATGATTTGATGGTACATGAAGTTATTGACTACAATAAAGCTTTTCAAAATGCTGCAGATGCCACAAAGTCTGTTATTAAACCAGGAGAATAATTATGAGTGGTTATGCGATCTTTAACCTTAATGTTAACAATCCAGAAAATTATAAGGAATACATAGACAAAGTTAAACCCACTGCAGAAAAATTTGGTGGAGAGTATCTTGTGAGAGGTGGTACCAGCGAGACTATTGAAGGGTCATGGCAACATCCAAGGACAGTTGTGATAAAATTTCCAAGTTACGAGAAAGCAAAAGAATGGTATAATTCTGAGGAATATAAACCAATAAAACAAATTCGGTTAGATAACGCAGATTCTAATGGAATGATAATTGAAGGAGTTTAAAGGAGATAAAATGTCAATATTAGAAAAATACAGTGCTGCATTAAAAAATAAAGATGAAGCAGCTATGAATGAACTTTTGCATGACGATTTCAAATTTAAAATGCATAAATCAGGAAATACTTTGGGTAAAGCTGAAGTGATCAAATGGGCGATGAGCGGTGATATTAATCAAAGAGATACAAGAGTTGTATATGAAAATGACGAAGTTGGTGTACACCACGCATTTGTAACATTTGATGATGGAAACACTGAAGCAGTAATGGCAGTCTACAAATATGATAATGGAAAAATCATGAGTTTAGAGACTGGCGCAACACCAATGCCTAAATAATGAAAAAACTAATACTTTTATTTATTTTTATCGCCTTTAATTCAAATGCAGCTTCAATGAAGATGATTGGATCTAAGGGTAATCCAAATGATGTTACTAGAGTAATAGAAGTAAAGATGTATGACAATTATTATGAGCCAAGTTCAATTCAAGTCAAAAAAGGCGAAACAGTAAAGATAATTGTTAAAAATTTAGGTGAACTGGTGCATGAATATAATATTGGCACTAAAAAGATGCATATTGATCACCAACCCGAAATGGCAAGATTAATTGAACACGATATTCTTTTAGGCGACCGTATTGATCATAAAAAAATGAAAGAAATGTCTAAAAAAGATCACTCATTAGGCCATAAACACGCAAATAGTGTAATGCTAGAGCCAAATAAAACAGGAGAAATTATTTGGAAGTTTTCAAAAGATATTTCTTTAGAAATGGCGTGTAATATTCCGGGTCATTATGAAACTGGAATGGTTGGGCCAATTATTATTGAATAATATAATTTTATAGATATTAATTTTAGATAATATTATTCTTAATTGATGAGTAATATAACAGCTTATATAATCTTAATTATTGCAGTTGCTCTTGGTACAGCATCAAATGGTTTTGCCAAAGCTGCAAATGGTTTTACAATATTTTTACCAAGTGTCTTTACAGCAGTAACAATAGTTGCTTGCATGTATACGCTGTCTTTAGTTATGAAAACTATTCCTGTTGGCGTGACTTATGCTTCATTTGCAGGCTTGTGTATAATAGCTACTTCAGTTGTTGGTATTTATAAATTTAATCAAATTCCTGACTTTTTTACAATTATAGGTCTAATACTAATTATATCTGGAGTTTTAATTGTTAATTTAGTAGGAAAATCAAATTAAATATTAAAGTTCATCTGGCAGATCATGCTTACCGTCATCTTTTAAATTGATCATATATTCTTTAACTACAAAATCTAAATTTAGATCTGAGTATAAATGTGGAAACATGTTGCCATCAGTTGATTGCTCCCAAACTAGATTTTTTAATTTTAGAGCATCCACTTTAAGAATTATTAAATTAGTTTGATTAACATAAAACTTATTTAGTGTTTGCTTGATCTGATCTTTGTCTGAAAAATGAATATAACCATCTTTTAAATCTAATGTAGTGCCTTTAAAAATATTATTTTGTTTTGCATTACTCCACTCTGATTTTGTGCATATCTTGTAGACAAAATCGAAATTCATTTTATTTTAAAAAGTCGTCTACTTCTACTTGATAACCTTCAACTAAACGATTTGTTTCATTTGCCATCCCGACAATTGCGATCATTTCGTTTATCATTCCATCTGTTGCACCTTTTTTTCTTGCTGCTAAGGAATGAGATTTAATACAATATTCACAATTGTTAGTAATTGAAACTGCAACATAAATAAGCTCCTTTACAGCAGGATCTAATTCACCTTTTCCCATTACTTGTTGTAATGATCTCCAGGTTCTTTCTAATGTTTCAGGACTATTAGCCATAGTTTTCCAAAAATTCGGAATTTCAGTTATTTGTCGGGCTTCTTTTATTTCATCAAAAATTTCTTTTACTTTGCCAGTAGCCTCACTTTCAGAAATTTTTTTAAATATTGTCATAGTTTTCTCCTTTTAGTTATAAATTGACTCAATTTTTGGCATTAATTTTAGTAGTTCCTTAGTATAATTATGTTTTGGATTTTTAAACAGCTCTTCTGTTTCGGACACTTCGCATAATTTTCCATCTTTAAGTACAGCTATTTTATCACACATTTGCCTAACAACAGGTAAATCATGGCTTATAAATAAAATAGTGAGATTTAACTGTTCTTGAAGATCTTTTAATAAGTTTAATATTTGAGCTTGAATACTCACATCTAATGCTGATGTAGGTTCATCACAAACAAGAAGTCTTGGTTGTGTGGCTAATGCTCTTGCTATTGATATTCTTTGTCTTTGTCCCCCTGAAAATTCATGCGGATATCTGATTGCAGACTGTTGAGTTAATTCAACAGATTCTAATAAATCATAGATATAACTGTCTAATTCGCTAGATTTTATATCCGGATTATGAAGTTTAATTGGTTCTGCAATAATTTCTTTTACTTTTAGTCTTCCATTTAACGAAGAAAATGGATCCTGAAAGATCATTTGAATTTGTTTTCTAAATTTAAGTAGATCTTTGTTTTTTTTAATTTTGGTAACATTAACACTGTCAAAATAAATATCTCCAGAACTAGGCTTAAACAAATTGACAACCATTTTTGCTATTGTTGTTTTACCACTTCCACTCTCACCAACTAAGCCAAAGGATTGCCCTTCTTTTATATTTAGTGAGACATCATCTACAGCCATTACAGAATTCTTTGTATTCTCCGTGAAAAAACTATCGTCAAAAGATTTACTCAAGTTTTTTATTTCTATTAAATTTTGATCAATAATTATCTTTTTGGACCACCTATTTAATATTTTAATGTTATTATTTTGATTATTAACATTCTCTTTTTCTATTATTGTAAATCTAGATATTTTTTTATTAGTTGGTGGTACAGAGCTGACTAAGCTTTTTGTGTATTTTTCCTTAGGCTCAACTAATATCTGTTTAGTTAAACCTATTTCAACTAAGTCTCCATTTTTCATGACAGCTACCCTGTCTGTAGTTTCAGCGATAACTCCCATATCGTGAGTAATAAGTATTACAGCTAAATTTCTCTCTTTTGTAAGTCTTTTAATTAATTCTAGAATTTGAGACTGAATAGAAACGTCTAGTGCTGTTGTTGGTTCATCTGCAATTAATAATTCGGGTTCGCAACATAATGCAAGAGATATAACAACTCTTTGTCTCATACCGCCAGAAAATTGGTGAGGGTAATTATAAAACCTTTTTTCGGCATCCTTGATCCCTACCTCTTTTAATAGATTAATTGCTTTATTTTTTGCATCTTCTGAACTTAAGTTTAAATGAGTTTGTATTGTTTCTATAAGCTGTTCACCAATTGTTAAAATCGGATTCAAAGAGGTTTGAGGATCTTGAAATATTAATCCAATTTTTTTTCCCCTATACTGAATAATTGTTTCTAGATTTTCGCTGATATTTGTTTCTCCCATCAATATTGATCCACTTGAAACTTTACCTGGTTCATCAATTAAATTTACAATGGCATTAGCAACAGTACTTTTTCCAGAACCAGACTCACCGACTAATCCAACAATTTCACCTTTTTTTATGTCTATATTTATATTTTTTGCAGCATTTACAGTTTCTTTTCTCATTTTATAGTCGACACTCAAATTACTTATTTTTAGAAAAGTCATTTTTTTAACCTTGGGTTAAGCGTATCTCTCATCCAATCTCCTAATAAATTAATTGAGAAAGCAAGAATAACTAAAAATATTGCAGGAAAGAATGTTATCCACCATTCCCCTGAAAATAAAAAATCGTTTCCTAATCTAATTAAAGTACCTAATGAAGGTGTTGTAGGAGGAACTCCCACCCCTAAAAAACTCAATGTTGACTCTGCAATGATAGCAAGAGCTAGACCAATTGTGCCTATTACCAAAACAGGTCTCATTATATTTGGCAGTATATGCTTAAACATAATAAGTAAATTTGAAACACCTATAATTGATGAAGCTGAAACATAATCTTTATTTTTTTCTACTAAAGTTGCTGCACGAGAAACTCTTGCAAATTGAGGCCACTCCGAAATTCCTATAGCAAAAATTAAAACATATATTGCCATCTCATCATGCATTTCTCTGGAGATGATACCTCTTGCAATACCATCAACTAATAGAGCCATTAATATACTTGGTACTGTTAGCTGAACATCTGTTAATCTCATTACTATCATTTCATATTTTCCACCAAAGTAACCTGCTGTTAAACCCAGTGAGACGCCTAATATTAGACTAAAGATAATTGCTGAGAAACCAACTATTAATGAAATTCGTGAACCATAAAGAATTGTTGAAAGCATATCTCTTCCTTGTCCATCTGTACCTAAGATAAATTTTGCCATACCATCATCAGTCCAAGAAGGAGGAGTAAAAGCTTCCATTAGAGATAATGATGCAGGGTCAAATGGGTTATGAGGGGTAACAAACTCAACAAAAAAAGAACAAAAGAAAATTACTAATAATATTATTGATGATACAATTGCAGTTGGAGATTTAATAAAGCTAAAGTAAATGTCGCTATCTTTTAGTCTTTCCCAAGAATCAAGTATTTTATTATCCACTTGTAGCATCTCCCTTAACTCGAATTCTAGGATCGATAAAATAGTATAGTATATCTACAATAAAATTTATCATCACAAATACAAAAGCTATAAATACTAAATATGCTGACATAATTGGTATATCTACGAATTGAACCGCCTGAATAAATAAAAAACCCATGCCAGGCCATTGAAAAACAGTTTCAGTAATTATTGAGAAAGCAACTAATGTCCCTATATTTATTCCCGCTATGGTTATGACAGGAATTAATCCATTTTTAAGTGCATGTTTATAGTTAATACTCTTTTCACTTATGCCTCGAGCTCTGGCAAATTTTATATAATCAGTTTGTAATATTTCCATCATCTCAGCTCTTACTAACCTAATTATATAAGTCATTTGAAAAAGGCTGAGTGTTACAGATGGAAGTATAATTGCTTTCAATCCTGAAACAGTTAAAAGTCCAGTAGTCCAAAAGCCTAGGTCAATAACCTCTCCTCTTCCAAAGGATGGGAGAACACCTAATATGACTGCAAAAAGGTAAATAAATAATATTCCAATCACAAATGTTGGAAGTGATACACCTAAAAGAGATACTGCTAGTATAAAGTCACTTAAAAAGCCTTTTCTATTAATACCCGTATAAACTCCCAATAAAGTACCTGAAACTAATGCAATTAATGCAGAAATTAATACTAGTTCAATAGTTGCTGGCAGTCTTTCAATAATTAATTCAGAAACTGGTCTCCTAAGTTGATATGAAATTCCAAACTCACCTTTGGATGCGTTTACTACAAACCTTGAAAATTGAATATGTATTGGATCTGTTAATCCAAGAGTTTCTCTTAATTCAGCTCTTTCTTCATCTGAAGTTTCTTCGCCAACCATGTTGTTAATTGGATCAC
Source organism: uncultured Pelagibacteraceae bacterium (assembly GCA_902617895.1). Classification (GTDB taxonomy): domain Bacteria; phylum Pseudomonadota; class Alphaproteobacteria; order Pelagibacterales; family Pelagibacteraceae; genus Pelagibacter. Next base: position 47,856 of record CACMYJ010000005.1, read on the forward strand.
CCACAAAGTTAAATAAAGAAAATGAAACAAATGACACAACAAGCATCACTATTACTGATTGAATCAAACGTTTGAAAAAATACTTTATCAATTTAAGAAATATTTATACTTATAAGCCCTTTGTTAAACAAAGGGCTTATAAAAAAGTTATTTATTTAAAACTTGCAAAACGGAATAATGGTTCATTATTCGGTCTTATTGGAACATCTACACTATTTTTAGTTGCCCAAGAAATTACTTGGTGGTGTAAAGGAAGATATGAAATATCATCTTTTACAATTTTCCAAGCATTTGCAATAGCTGCATTTCTTTTGTCTAAGTCAACTTCACCTTCCATTACTCTTATAGCAGCGTCAACTTCGCTGTTGCTAAAGTTTACTTTATTCCAGCTAGCGCCTGACTCATATAGATAATGGAAAACATAATGACTATCTAATGTTGGAACTCCCCATCCTAGCATATAGAAATCACCCTTATCTTCTTTTAATTCCTTAAAATGCTTACTTTTTGTCTGAGCGAATAGATTAACATTTACGCCGATTTTGCCTAACATTCCAACTACTGCAGTACAAATTGCTTCGTCGTTTACATATCTATCGTTAGGGCATCTTAGTTCAACATCGAAACCTTTTGGATATCCTGCGTCAGCTAACAATTTTTTTGCAGCGTCAACATCAAAAGGCAATCTTTTATCTAGATCTTTTGTGTATCCATTTACACCAGGAAAAGTTATGATACCCGCAGGCTCACTAAGACCTCTCATTACTTTTTTCTTAATTGCTTCTATATCTATTGCTTGATAAAGGGCTTGTCTTACTTCTTTTTTCTTAAATGGATTATCACCAGTATTTCCAGATCTTAATTTATCTGCTGCTTGGTCCATACCTAAAAAGATTGTACGCATTTGAGCTGTGCTCACTACATCATGATCTGCAGAATTTCCAATTCTAGCTAGGTCTTGAACTGGCGCGTCAGTTACTAAATCAACTTCACCAGATAATAATGCTGCAACTCTTGTAGCTGAGTTTTTAATTGGTAATAGGTGTATTTCACTAACACTATTATCTTTCATTGAACCCCACCAATTGCTATTTCTCTCAAATACTGTCTTAGTATTTGGCTCTCTTAGAGTAATTTTGAATGGTCCAGTTCCCATTGCATTAGTTGCTGAGAATGTTTCTTCTCCACCATCCCAGTTTTGTGAAACTGTTGCTCCAAAATCAATAGACCATTTTTTAGACATTATAAATATGTTTGATAATTGGTTTAAAAGAATTGGATTTGGTTTACTTGTAGTCACTTGAACAGTGTAATTATCAATTTCTTTAACATCAGAAATTGTACTTATGTATTCTTTAAAATCTGATGTAGGTTGTTTTGCTCTCAAAATACTAAATACAACATCTTTTGCAGTCATATCTGTACCATCAGAAAATTTTACACCTTTTCTTAAATTAAAAACCCAAGTATTTGGATCAGTTGTTTTCCAATCAGTTGCAAGTTGAGGTTCAATACTCATATCCAGACCTCTTGTTACAAGTGCTTCATAGACCTGTCTTGAAACTTGTGTTGTAGGACCTTCATTTTGGGCATGAGGATCCAAAGTTAGACTATCTCCTTGCATAGACCATTTAATTGTTTTCGCGTATGAATGTGTTGATACAAAAACAAATAAAATTGCAAAGAAAATTTTAATAAAATTTTTAAATTTCATTTTTCCTCCTAATTATTACAAATAAAATTAAACCTGATTAATAGGCTAACTACAAGGGTAAAATAGGTAACTTAATTGTTAAGAATGATATTGTTTTTGAAGTTAGTATATAAAATTTTTGAATAATTATTCATATTTGTCATATTTTCTTTGGCGTCTTTATCAAATTTTTCCAGAGCACCCTGTCCTAATTGATTTTCTAGTGCTGACTTATATTCAGGTACACAACCCCAATCATTTACAGTTGTATCTTTGATCTCTATATGGAATTGAATGCCATAAGCATTGTTTTTGTATCGAAATATTTGATATTTTGTCTCTTTTGATGAAGCAAGCAATGTTACATTTCTATTTTTTTCTAATTCTTGAACTTCATAAGAGTGCCATTGTAATGTTGTAATTTTTTGAGGAAAATCTGCGAAAAGCATATCTTTCTTTTTTTCATCCAAAAAGTTTACATCCAGCATTCCAATTTCAGGATTATTAGTTTTAACTACTTTTCCTCCAATTGCTTCTCCTAGCAATTGACATCCGAGACAAAACCCTAAGTATGGCTTATTTAATTCTACAACGAACTCTTTAATTTTTTTTTTTTCTTCGATGAGCCAAGGAAAATCCTTTTCCATCCAAGTATCCATAGGTCCACCCATGCATAGCATACCGTCAAAAAAATTTAAATTATCTGGAATTTTTTCGCCTTCATCTAATTCAATAGTTGTAATATTAACTCCGTCTTTGATCATTAAATCTTTTATATAACCAGGATCTTCAATATTTATGTGTTGAAGAACAAGAATTTCCATTGTTATACGATGGGTTTTAGCAAACCTAATATTTTTTTATGAATTGTTTTATTGGATGATACCACTACATGTCCTGCCTGTTTTGCATTTTGATTGTCCCAAGTTGTTACAATACCACCAGCAGCATTAATAATTGGTATTAGTGGATGAATGTCCCAAATTTTATTATTACATTGTATGACAACATCAATTCTACCTTCACATATCTGAGCATATGATAATGCATCTGAGCAAGGGAATTGTATTAATTTGAGGAGTTTTGGAATTTTTTTTTGTTGATTTAATGAAATTGCTCCATGAAAACCAGCAGTTAATTTGATATCTTTAAATTTAACACTTTTGTTGACTGATATTTTTTTTCTTTTTTTATTTTCAACAACATATGCAATTTTTGTAGATTGATTATAATAATATTTGTTTAACATTGGGAAGTTTGCCAATCCAAATATTGGGTTACCTTTGTAATTTACTGATATTAAATTACTCCAAGTAGGACTTCCTATAACAAATGACCTGGTTCCATCTATGGGATCAATTACCCAACTAAAATCACTTTTAGTTTTTTTGTAACCAAATTCTTCTCCAATAATTTCATGACCAGGGAATTTTTTGCCTATCTTTGCTCTAATGAATTTTTCAAAAGCTTTATCGCATGTAGTAACAGGGTCATATCCTTTGCCAAGTAATTTATTATTAACTTTAAAAGGTTTATTAAGTTTTTTAAAATAAAAATTCGTTAAATCAATTGCTAGTTGGTTCAAAAACTTTGGAAATTCATTATTTTTAATTATTAGATTGCTATCCATAATTCCAATTACTACTTAATTTCTCTTGATTAAAGATATTTTTTAATTAATGCTCAATTTTATGAAAATTGAATTAGATAATAATAAGGTGTTCTTTAGAGATGAAAATCTGAATGAGGAAATTCACCCTTTTTGGCTTAGAGAAAGAGTAGAAAATGTTGAATTACTTGATCAAAAGACACAGCAGAGACTCTTTGATCCAAGCACAATGGAGTCAGACGTCATTATTAAATCAGCAATAATTGAAAAAGACCTCCTAAACATAACTTTTTCAGATGGAATAGAAACTAAAATTGATATTAATAAAATAATTCGAGAATTTAAAAATTCCAACTCAATTAGTAAAATTAAAGAAAAAGTAAAATGGACTTCCTCACTAAATAATGTAAAAAAATTTAATTTTCATGAGAATATTTATGAAAGTGTTGAAATGCACGAATTACTTGCTTCTTTTTACAAGTATGGATTTGCAATTTTAAAGAATGTTCCAACTCATGATAATTATTTAATCAAATTTGCTAACTCTGTGGGCAGTGTTAGAAGAACTAATTTTGGTGAATACTTTAATGTTTCTTCAAAACCTAGTCCTAATGATCTAGCCTATACACCTTTACCATTGGCTCCTCATACCGATAATCCATATAGAAATCCAGTCCCTTGTATTCAGATATTGCATTGTATTGAAAATGAAGTAACTGGTGGTTTATCTACGTTGGTCGATGGATATACTGTTACTGAAGATTTAAAAAAAAACTTTCCTGAATATTATGAAATATTAACTAAAGTAAAAGTAAAATTTAAATTTATTGATAAAGATGTGATTTTAGAAGACTGGTCTGAATTAATAGAGCTCGATGAAAACAAGAATTTTAAACAAGTTAGATTTAGTCCGCGGCTTGATTACGTTCCAGTTTTAAAAAAAGATGAACTAGACCTTTACTATAAGGCTAGAAAAAAATTATCTGATTTGTATAACTCTGATTTCTATAGAATAGAATTTAAATTAATGTCTGGAGATTTAATTATGATGGATAATTACAGATTACTTCATGGTAGAACAGAATTTAATCCAAATGAGGGTAAAAGATTTTTACAAGGGTGCTATATTGAATATGATAGTACTGATAGTAAACTTAGACATTTACAAAGAAAGTTTAATATAAATTAATTTAACCTATGCTCTGTAGAAAAGGCATATACTCAAGAAGATAATAACCTAAAGCTTGTAACTGGTTAGTGATCATTAGTATTCCTGTAATTAATAGAAGAGATCCACCAAAAATATTTATCATCTTCATCTTTGCTTTAAGGTTTTTAGAAAAAATCATAAATTTTTGTATTAAGTAACCTGATAGAACAAAGGGAATTGCTAGTCCAAGAGAATAAAATGATAAAAGACCAATTCCTTTATTAATACTATCCTCAGTTGATGCGATTGCAAGAATTGATCCTAAAATTGGACCAATGCAAGGTGTCCAGCCAAAACCAAAAGCCATACCAATTAAAATTGAACTTATTATTCCAGTATTTTTATTTGTCTGAAATCTCTTCTCATAATTTAAAAACTTAAGATTTATGAGTCCTAATATTTGTAAAGAAAATATTATAATGATTATTCCAGCTCCAATTCTGAGTTGATACGAGTTTTCTAATACTAAAGAGCCTAAAAATGTAGCAGTAGCTCCAAAACTTATAAATACAATAGAAAATCCGACTGCAAATAAAATAATAGGAAAAATATTCACAGTTTTTTTTTCAAGTAATTCATTAAGAGTTGATCCTGATATATATGATATATATCCTGGTATTAGAGGCAGAACACATGGAGATAAAAAGCTAAGCAAACCAGCTCCAAAAGCTAAAATAAATTCAATCATTATCCAGTATTTTTGATAGCTGCAGAAATACCTGCTATTGATGCCATCATTGCATCATTTAAATCTTTTTTATCTTTTTTATTTAAATTTCTTTTTAAAAGCTTGTTCATCACTACTGCTTGTAAAACATTAAGGATTTCAGAATATATGTTTCTAATAATTGCTGGACCTCTAAAAATTTTTCTTTGTTTAAAAATTTCTTTTGGTGTTATTTGATCATTCAATTTTTTAACAGCATCAAATTGAAATCTTAATTTTTTTCCAACTCTGATAAGTTTATCATCAGCTAGGTTTTTTTCGTAAATTTTTGATATTTCTGGGTCTACCTTAGAAATTACCATGTCAAGCAAGTCCATTGTTGAATTAAAATAAGGCCAGTTTTTTTCCATATCAATAAGTGTTTTTTTAAATTTCTTTATAGATGAATATCTTAAGGCCTCAGCAGTACCTAACCAAGCGGGTAACATTAATCTAATTTGTGTCCAGGCAAAAACCCAAGGAATAGCTCTTAAACTATTTATATTATCAACATTTTTTCTTTTAGAAGGTCTAGAGCCAATTGATAATTTCCCAAGTGCCATATGAGGAGTTACGGTTTTAAAATATCTTATAAAATCTGAACTTTGATTTATATTTTTTCTATATGAACTTGTTGATATCTCGGACATACTTTGAATTAATTGTCTCCAACTGTCTTTTGGTTTTGGTGGTGGATTTAAAGTAGCTTCCATAACAGATCCAATATAACTGCACAGATTATATTTTGCTAAAGGCTCATAACCATATTTTTGCTGTATTACTTCTCCTTGATCAGTTATTCGAATTTTACCATTAACCGATCCAGCAGGCTGCGACCTCAATGTTGCTTGTATAGGCCCACCTCCTCTTCCTGCAGAACCTCCTCTGCCATGAAAGAATGTAACGTCTATTTTATATTTTTTAGCAAGTTTAATTATTTCTTCCTGTAATTTAAATTGATGCCAACTCGCAGAGAGTTTTCCTGCATCTTTACTTGAATCAGAGTACCCAATCATAATTTCTTGCTTGTTATTAATATCTTTTCTGTACCATTTTAATGAAAAAAGTTTTTCCATTATTGGTTTTGCATTTATAAGATCATCAAGAGTTTCGAAAAGAGGAACTACTCTTAGTCTATTCCTAATGTTGGCTTCTTTTTGGAAAAACATAACTGATAAGATATCTGATGCTGAAGATGTCATTGAGATTACATACGCTCCTAAACACTCTTTAGGTTGACTTGCCAATACTTTAAATGTGGACCAAACCTCTTTGTTTTCCTTGTTTTTAAATTGAAATTTTTTTAATACATTTTTGCTTTGCATTTTATTTGATAAATATTTTATTTTTCGATCCTCATCCCAAGTAGAATAATTTTGGTTTAGTTTTTTCTTTATGTATTCTGCTAATAATTGAGAATGTCTTGAAGACTCTTGTCTTATATCAAGTCGTGCAAGATTTATTCCAAAACACTTAGCTCTTCGCATTAAATCTAATAAATCACCACTAGCTATATTTTCACTTTGGTTTTGTTCTAATGATTCTCTTACTACTCTCAATGGTTTTAAAATTTCTTCTCTCTCTGATAGTAAATCTTTATCATTTAAGGATTTATTGTTTGTTAAATAACCCTCTATTGCTCTATGCGTTTTTCTTAATTTATCTCTTAAAGGTCTTAGATAAACTCTATAAGGCTCGAAAGTTTTTCCTGTAGTTTTTAATATTTTTTTTGAACATTTTTCCATAGAGTAAGATCTAATTAACTTTGTCATTGACTTCTCATAAAGTTTAGCTGCCTCCCACCTTGATAACAAAATAACTCTTTTAGTAACTTCTGCAGTAACAAATGGATTACCATCTCTATCACCACCCATCCATGATCCAAACTCAATAGGATTAAAATTTTTAGGCAAACCCTTACCCATATTTTTTTCAAATATTTGATTTAATCTTCTGTATACTTTAGGAATTGTATCCCACAAGCTATCTTCTATAATTGCAAGTCCCCATCTTGCTTCTTCTGCTGGGGTTGGTTTAGATCTTTTGATTTCATCTGTATTCCATATAATTGTGATCTCATCAAAAACTTTACGATCTAAAATTTTTAATTTTGAGGGATAATTTTTAAGTAAGTTTCTTTGCTCTAATATTTCTGTTAAGGAATGGTACTTCTGTATCAAAGTTCTTCTTTTTACTTCGGTTGGATGTGCGGTGAGTACAATTCCTATATTAAGACTTTTGGCAATATTATAAATTTTATTATTAGATATTTTTTTATTTTTGAAAAAATTTTCAAATATTTCTTCTATGAAAATATTTTGAAATTTTTTCTCTTGTTTCACATTCTCATAAAGATCTAAAGTTCTAGAAGCATCAATTGACTCAGCCAAATTATAAAAGTTCATAAAATGATTAAATGCGCGAGTTAATTTAAATAATAAATGTGGTGGTAATTTTTTAATTTCGTTTAAAATTTTTTTAAATGGATCTTTACGATTTTTGTTGGCAATATTTGCTTTGGAAAGTAATCTAATTTTTTCAACTAGATCATAGAATTTCTGTCCCTCTTGTTCTTTAATTACTCTTCCTAATATGTTTCCTAAAAATCGAACATCATCTCTAAGAGATTTTGTCGGTATTCTTTCATAGTAGAGGTCTCTTTTTAGCATTTTTAATTACAAACTTTTTTTGATTTATACCAATAGCATTAGTTTGTATTTTAAATAAACTTCCTGAAAATTTAAATTTTTTAATTTCACTGTTTTTCATGCCTTTTAAAGCAGATGTGACAAATAAATCTGAATTTTTTGGACCACCAAAGGCACAATTAGTAATATTTTTAGCGGGTAAATTTATCTTATGTATCTGTTTGGCAAATTTATTTAAAACACGTAGGCAAGCTCCGTGAAATTGACATACCCATAAATTTCCAGCTTTATCTAGGGTCATGCCATCTGGCACTCCTTCCTTATTTGAAAATCTTTTAAATATTTTTTTACTAATTATATCTTCATTTTTATCTATCTTAATTTTGTAGATTATCCTTTTTCTACTGTCTGTATGATAAAAGCTTTTTTTATCAATAAATGCAGGTCCATTAGTAATCATGTAATTGTCATCTACTTTTTTAAGATTAAATTTTTTATCTAGGCAATAAAGAGAGCCATTTGGGATATTTCTTTCAGGGTTATCCATTGTTCCAAACCAGAGTTTTCCATTAAGATCTGTTTTGCCATCATTAATCCTGTTCATTTTTAATGACTTTTCAATGGCTATTGATTTAATTTTTTTTTTACTTTTTAAATTTACTATTCTTAATTCACCTTGTAGACCTAATATAAATATATTATTTTTTATATGAGCTAAAAATCCTATTTCTTTATTTACTTTAATAGTCTCTTTTTTTTTATTTTTTAAATTTAAAATATGAATTCTTTTTTTTTTAATGTCTGTAAAATAAATAGAATTATGCTCTTTGACCCACAAAGTACCTTCACCAAGTGTACATTTTAAATTCCACAAAACTTCAGGTTTTGAGGTTATAATCTTAGCCATTATACTCGTATTCTTTTATAAATTCTTTTTTTGGATTAATTCCAATTCCTATATTTTCTAATGGGGAAGCAAATCCATCTTCGTTTTTCACCTGATCAAAAATTGAAAATTTTTCTTCAGCTAGTTCTGTAATAAAAATATTTTTTTCAGTGGTATCAAACTCTAACATTGATTTTGCTGGAAATAGTCCACCAGGCATATCTGGCAAAGAAGTAAGTAAATGCAGATTTACTGCTACACTTAAAGCTGAACCCCATACATGATTAACAATTGGGATGAAATTCGACTGAGCTAATGCTGATACTTTTAAATATTCTGTTATTCCACCTAAACCGCAAACTTCTGGTTGAGCTATATCAATGCAATTATTTTTAATTAGTTGGTTCCAACCATATTTTGTGAACTCTGCTTCACCGCCAGCAATATTTGTTTTTAATTTTTCTTTTAGTTCTTTGTATCCATCGTAATCTTCTGGTGCCACAGGTTCCTCAAACCAATAAATTTCCATTTCATCCAATCCTTTACCAACGTACAAAGCATCATTTTTGTTATAAGCATGATTGGCATCCACCATTAGTTTAAAATTGTTGCCAATTGCCTCTCTTACTGCGCTTACTAACTTTAAATCTTCTTTTGGACCTAAACCAACTTTCATCTTCATCGCCTTGAAGTTTTTTTCTTTTATTTGATTTGCTTCTTTTTTGAATAATTCACATAATTCTTCGACAGATTTTTTTTGCAGCATCATTCCATAACCATAAACTGGAATTTTGTTATTAGTTTTACCCCCTAATAATTGATAAAGAGGCAATTTTGCTTTTTTCGCTAGTATATCCCACAATGCTATATCAATTCCTGATAATGCCTGAATAGGCATTCCTTTCTGACCGCTATCTCTAAGTAAATTATAAACTTTATGCCAAATATATTCTTTATTAATTGGATCTTCTCCTATTATTAAAGGCTGTATTACTTTTTCTACAATATATTTGTTAGCAAGAGCTATATTTCCAGGGCCAAAACATTCTCCCCAACCTGTAATACCCTCATCAGTTTCTATCTCTACTAAGTGAGCGGTTCTGTGTTTGTAATATTGCTGAGAATATCCTAGTTCTTTATCCAACTCATATCTAAGTACATGACTTTTGATTGAGCTGATCTTCACAATTATTAAACAGCAACTACTTTAGAGTTCTGTTCTCCTAAATTTTCTATAGATAATTTCATCTCATCACCAGCTTTTAAAAATACTTGAGGCTTTCTTCCCATGCCTACTCCTGGTGGGGTACCTGTAGTTATAATATCTCCAGGTTGTAATGACATAAATTTACTCACATAAGATACAATGATATCTACATTAAAAATCATAGTACTTGTATTTCCTGTTTGCATTCTTTCACCATTTACATCCAACATCATCTTTAAATTATTAATATCTTTAATTTCATCCTTAGTTACCAAGTAAGGACCAGTAGGTCCATAAGTGTCATGAGACTTTCCTTTAACCCATTGTCCCATCTTTTCAATTTGCCATTCTCGTTCACTAACATCGTTTACTAAACAATATCCTAAAATATGATCTTGTGATTGACTTTCTGAAATATGTTTTGCTTCTTTCCCAATTACAATTCCAAGTTCAACTTCCCAATCTAGTTTTTTTGATCCAGAGACTATTTCTACATCATCATTAGGCCCACACATCGAGCTAGTCGCTTTCATAAACATTATTGGTTCTTTAGGAATATCAGCACCGACCTCAGCGGCATGGTCTGAGTAATTAAGCCCTATTGCAACAAACTTTCCTGGACTTGTAATGCAAGAACCTACTCTTTGATCTGGTGAAATTTCAGGAAGACTTGATGTATCGATGCTTTGAATTTTTGAAATTGTTTCAAAATTTAAATTGTGTGGATTTAAATCACTTACATGTGAACTAATATCTCTTATTTTTCCATTAGCATCTAGTATAGCTGGTTTTTCTTTTCCCTTTTTACCTACTCTTAATAGTTTCATTGTTTCTCCTTTATATTTAAATTGTCATACCACCATCTACAGAAAAAGTATTTCCAGTAGTAAATGTTGACTCATCACTAGCTAAATAGATAGCAAAATCAGCTATTTCTTGCGCAGTTCCTAGTCTTTCCATTGGTTGTCTTGCTATGAAATCCTTTTTTGCCTTAACTGGATCCGGGCTTTGTTTTACTCTATCTTCCCAAGAAGGTGTAAATACGGTTCCAGGTGCAATTGCATTACATCTAATTTTTTGCTTAACAAAATCAGATGCAATTGATTTCGTAAGTCCAATAATAGCTGCTTTACTTGCTCCATAAACAAATCTGTTTGGCAGCCCCTTAATGCTAGATGCAACAGAGGCAACATTTATAATACTGCCTCCATTATTATTAATCATTGTTGGCAATGTAGCTTTACACATAAAATACATAGATTTAATATTAGTATCGAAAGAAAAATCCCAATCTTTCTCCTCGCAATCTAAAATTGTCCCGTGATGGACAAATCCTACTGCATTAAATAATACATCTATATTGCTAAAGGAATTAATGAATTCTTTAATATCCTCATTTTTTGTTGAGTCTAATTTTTTTACTTTAATTTTTGGGTATTCTTTATTTAGTTCGCTTAAAGTATTTTCATTAATGTCGGTAGCAGTGACATTTGCACCTTCGTTATGAAAAGTTATAGCTGTTGCTTTTCCTATCCCTTGTCCAGCAGCAGTAATGATTACTTTTTTTCCCTCAAGTCTTCCCATTGTTTATCCTTTCAATTTCTTTATAAAGTGAACTATGATCTGTTTCACCATGTCCATTTTCAACTAGTGATTTATACATTTCTTTAACTAAATTTGAAATAGGTAATTGAGTATTATAATTATTTGCACATTCTAAGATATTATTCATATCTTTTAGCTGACCTGATGTTTTGCCTTTGGGACTAAAATCTTTATCTATCATTCTTTTTCCGTGTGTTCTAAGAACTTTACTATCGGCCCAACCTCCAGATAAGGCCTTAATCATTTTATTTGGGTCTGCTCCAGCTTTTTCACAAAGAGTAACTGCTTCAGCAACAGCACCAATAGCTAATCCAACAATAATTTGGTTTGCTAATTTAGAAACCTGGCCACATCCTATTGGACCAACAAGAGTTGGATTTCCCATTGATTTTAAAATTTCTTTAACTGACTCAAAAACTATGTGTTCTCCACCAATCATTATGGCAAGAGATGCTTCTTCGGCTCCTATCGTTCCACCTGAAACTGGTGCATCTAAGTAATTAATTTTTCGAGATTTTAAATTTTTTCCGTGATTAACTGCTGTAGTTTGTTTTACAGAGCTCATATCAATTACAGTTGAATTAGGTTGTAAATTATTTAAAAATTCATCACTACCTATAACTTCATTGACCGCATCATCATTAGTTAACATTGTAATTACCACATGACTTTCTTTAACAAGTTCAGCTATTGAATTTGAAATTTCAGCACCAAAGTTTTTTAGCGGCTCAGCTTTATTTTTGGATCTATTAAATGCTCTAACTTTGTATCCAGCTTTTAGTATGTTTTTTGCCATTGGAAAGCCCATAAGGCCAGTACCAATAAAACCTATATTTTGCATTATTTTCTAGGGACAAAATCGTGGAAGTTTTGCGTCATTGCTTCTGGAAAGAACATAACACAAGCTAAAACAATCAATTGGATTACTATAAATGGTGCAAAACCTCTGAAAATATCAGTTAGTGAAATGTGAGGTGGAGCAACTGATTTTAAATAGAATGCTGCAGGACCAAATGGTGGGCTTAAAAATGAAACTTGCATATTTACACAGAATAGTATTCCAAACCAAATAGGATCAAAACCTAGAGCTAGTACTATTGGTAAAAAAACTGGCATTGCTAATAGAACTATTCCAACCCAATCCATGAATGCACCCATTATTAAAAACATTATTTGCATCATAAAAATTAGATACATTGGTTTTAAATCATAAGCTAAAATAGTTTCTGCTACATAAGTTGGTCCACCCGCAAGAGAATAAGCTCCTGCTAAAACTGTAGCACCAAAAGTAATAGTTAATATAGTTCCTGAAGCTTTAAAAGTTCTAACAAGTGCATCTTTAAACAAAAACCATGTCAGTTCTTTTCTAGCGGCAATAATAATTAGTGTTGCAACTACACCCATACCAGCTGCTTCAGTAATACCAGTCATTCCAGAATAAATTGAACCCAAAACAATTATTACAATACCAATAGGTGGTAAAAGACCAGGGAGATATGACATCTTTTCTTTTAAAGTTAAAGCTGGTTCATCACTTAAAGGTGCAAGATGAGGTTGTATTCTTGTTCTAATAAGAATGTATGTAATTATTAAACCGGATATCATTAGACCAGGAACGATTGCTTCTTGGAACAACATGGTAATTGAAGTTTCTGTTGTTAGTCCATAAATAATTAAAACAATAGATGGTGGGATCATTGTGCCTAAAGAACCCGATGCACAAATAATACCAATCGACATATCTTGATCATATTTCAATCTCAACATCTGAGGCAATGCAATCAGCCCCAATAAAACTATCTCTCCTCCGATTATACCACTCATCGCTGCCATTATTGTTGCCATGATTGCTGTTACTACACCTACTCCGCCTCTAGTTTTCCTTAACCAAGCATTTAACGCATCATACAAGTCTCTTGCAATATTCGAGCGTTCGAGTAAGGAGGCCATGAATATAAATAATGGTACAGATAAGAATGAGTAAGTTACAACAAGAGAATAATACCTTGAAAGTAAAATTCCTAAAGCATGTTCACCTATGTATAAAAATACAAGCACTGCTCCCATAAAACCTGAAGCAAAACCCATAGGCACACCTATTGATATCAATGCTAATAGCCCTACTATTAGTATTATCGAGAGTGTCCCTATCTCAAATTCCATTTTATTTTAAATCTTTGGCAGGTTGGTACTGTTTTTCTTTAGGATTTTTCCAATCAATAATTAAATTATTTATTGATTGAAGCGCTATAAGAAATATACAAATAAGCGTGAGTGGCTTCATAGTTGCAGGAATTGGTGGATCCCAATAAGTTGCAAATCTCTCCCAATTTATAAATGATCTATATGCATCTTCCATGCCTCCATAAATTACAGCAGCTGCAAAAGTAACAATAATAAGAGTACTAATTAGATCAAAAATACGCTGAGTTGGCCTGCTTACATAGTCATATAATAAGACAATTCTGATATGACTTCTAAGTCTTGTAGCATATATTCCACCAACTAAATAACAAACACCTGCCAACCATAGACATAGCTCATTAACCCACAGAGTTGGTTTTTCCAGTATATATCTCATGAAAATTTCGTACATCATTACGATTACAATTACGGGAATTAAATATTTAATTGTATGGCTTAAAAATAATGAAATTCTATCAATCCAAGTTATTGGAAAATCATCTTTACTTGCAACTTTTTCGTTTTGCTCTTGTAATTGCTTATCTTGTAATTCTTTATCACTCATTGGCAAAAAAAATTTATAAGAAGGGCCTATTTCAGGCCCTTCTATATTTTATTAAGTGCTTTTTATTACAGGATACCGTTAGCTTTCATGTAAGCTTTGTGTATCTCTATAAGAGCAGCAGCTTCTGGAGACTTTTTCTTCCATTCTTCCCAAGCGCCAAGTGCAGCTTGTCTGAATTTAAGTCTGTCCTCTCTAGACCAGTCGTGAAGAGTAACGCCCATTTCATTCAAAGCTTTTACAGCTTCTGCGTTTTTTCTCTCAACTAAGCTAGTGATAGTTCTACCACAAATTTCGATTGCAGCTAACATTGCACCTTGTTCATGAGGTTTTAACTTGTTCCAAACTTTTGTGTTACAAGCTAGGTGGTCAGCTGGCATAGAGTGGAAACCTGGATATGTAGCATATTTGTTTTGCTCATAGTGTCCACCAGCGTAGTTTGTTGCTAATGATGAATAGTCAGCACCATCAATTAGACCAGTTTGTAAAGCAGTTGGAACTTCACCGAAGTCCATAACTATTGGTTTTGCTCCTAATGCTGTAAAGATCATACTTTCCATTCCTGGAGGTGATCTAAATTTAAAGTCTTTTAGTGAAGCAACATCTGGAATTGGTCTGCTAGATATCAAAGACTCATGTCCTGGTATCCACCAACCAATTAATGTCATTCCATATTTATTGTAAAGTGCATCAACAGCTTCTTGAGCTCCTGGGAAATTCAAGAATTCATATTGTTGATATGGGTTATCATATCCACCCATTACATCGCCTGCGAATTGGAACGCTGCATTTTTACCAGTTTGGTATCCAGCTCCTGTCATATCGCAGTCAATAATTCCAGTTTGTGCAGAGTTAAATACCTCGGCAGACTTTCCTGTAACTGATGATGAGTAGAACATTTGAACTTTTAAGCTTCCACCAGAAAACTTTTCTACGTTTTTAGCGAATTGAGCTGCAACTTCACCATTTGGTGAACTAGCTGTAAAGTGAGTTTCTATTTTTAAAGTTTTTGCATTAGCAGAACCAAATAAAGCAATAGACACTACAGCAATCGCAGCAGTTATTTTTGTTATTAATTTTAACATTATTTTCCCTCTCGGTTATGTTTTTCCAAATTTAAACATAAAGAGAAAAAAAATTCAAATAAAAGGCAGAAATAAAATTAGAAAAATAATTAGTTTATATAATTACAACTAAAAGTTGTATTGTTTAAACAACTTCTGATAAAAGAGGTTTTTGAGAGAAAAAACATTTTATATTTTTTACAGCCAACATACTCATAGCTAATCGAGTTTCATGTGTCGCACTACCAATATGAGGTAAGACAAAACAATTATCTAATTCTAAATATCTTTTATCTGGATTTGGTTCATTATTAAATACGTCAAGTCCAGCACCATATATTTTTTTGTTTTTCAAAGCTTCTATTAGTGCATCGTCATCTACGGTTGAGCCTCTTGATGTATTTATGAATACTGAATGTTTTGGAAATAATTTCAAAGTTTCTGAATTAATTATGTTTTTGGTTTCAGCAGTAGCAGGTGTATGTAAGCTTATATAATCACAATTAGGTAGCATAGATTTTAAATCTGAATAATAAGTAGCATCTTTCTCAAAATCTTTAGGTAATTTATTTCTATTGAAATAAATTACTTTCATTTTAAAAGCTCTTGCTCTTTCAGCTACGATCTGACCAATTCTTCCCATTCCTATGATGCCTAAAGTTTTTCCAGTAATTTCATTACCAACCATTAATTTAGTTATATCTGGTCTATGATCTTTCCAAGTATTGAACTTAACTAAATTATAAGCCTCACCAATTCTTCTTGCCGATGCTAAAATTAAAAGGATTGTTATTTCTGCTACAGCATCATTTAATACATTTGGTGTATTTGAAACTTTGATATTTTTTTCTTTAGCTGATTGTGTATGAATATTGTCATATCCAACTCCAACATGACCAATAATTTTTAATTTTCCATTTAAACTATCAAAAAAATTTTTATCTAATTTATCAAAACTAGTAGAGATTAAACCATCATACTCATTAGCAAGTTTTATTAATTCCTCGTATGTGTAAGGTTTGTCTTCTAAATTAAGAGTTACATCAAATTCTTTTTTTAATATTTCTTCAGCGCCATCAGAAATTTTTCGAGAAACTAAAATTTTTGGTTTCATCTAATGAGAGTTTCTTAGAACTCCTTTTGTTTTAGTGATATCTAAGTACTGATCTCTTGACATAATACACGCACCGTCTTCAAGTTGACCAACATTTGATCTAGATATTTCTTGCCACGGTGTTTGATTTGTAAGTTTCTTTATCTTTTTCTTTTTTCTTCTTTTAATAAATTCAGACTTTGATATTTGAAGATCAACTCTTCTTTTATTTAGATCTATTGTCATTTTATCTCCTGTCTTAACAATAGCTAAATCACCGCCGACAGCAGATTCTGGTGATACATGAAGAATAGATGGGCTTTCAGAGGTACCACTCTGTCTTCCATCTCCAAGAGTTGGAAGTGCATTAATGCCTTTTTTAAGTAGTCTATCAGGTGGTTGCATATTAACCACCTCAGCAGAACCAGGGTAGCCAACAGGTCCACAACCTCTTATTATTAAAATTGAATTTTCATCAATATTTAACTTCTTACTATTAATCCTATGGTGATAATCCTCTGGACCCTCAAAAACTACTGCTTTACCTTTAAAAACATTAGGGTGCTTAGGATTTGATAAATATCTTTCTCTAAACTCTTTACTAATTACTGAGGTTTTCATAATTGCTGATGAAAAGAAATTTCCTTTCATAATTAGAAACCCAGCCTTATCAGTCAAATTATTTTTAAATGTTTTAATAACATCTCTATCTACATCGATTTTTTTTCTTAAATTTTGTGCAACTGTTTTACCAGTTACAGTAATTAGATTTTGGTGAATTTTATTATTCTTCATTAATTCTTTCATGATTGCTGGTATACCTCCAGCTCTGTAAAAACCTTCCATTAAATGTTCTCCTGCAGGTTGGCAGTTTGCTAATAAAGGTATTTTGTGTCCAAGCTTTTGCCAATTAGATAAATCAAATTTTACACCCATATGTTTTGCGATAGCAATTAAATGTGTTGTACAATTACTAGAAGCTCCTATAGCACTTGCAACTATTACTGCATTTTCAAAAGCTTTCTTTGTCATAATTTTTGAAGGAGTTAAATCTTCGTGAACCATTTTTACAATTCTAGATCCAGTCTCAAAAGAAATTTGTTCTCTTTCTCTATAAGGAGCAGGTATCACTGCGCATCCTGGTAAAGACATTCCCAATGCCTCAGCAACAGAATTCATTGAGGAAGCTGTTCCCATCGTATTACAGTGACCAGGACTTGGAGAAGAGGCTGCTGCCATATCCATAAATTCTTCGTAATTAATTTCTCCCTTAGCATGCAATCTTCTTGCTTCCCAAATAATGGTTCCAGCTCCAGCTTTTTTGCCCTTATAATTTCCATCAAGCATTGGACCACCAGATAAAACAATTGCAGGAATATTTACTGTAGCAGCTGCCATTAACGCTGCTGGGGTAGTTTTATCACATCCAGTAGTAAGTATAACTCCATCAAGTGGGTATCCATAAAGTATCTCAACTAAAGACAAATATGATAAATTTCTGTCCAACATTGCAGTAGGCTTTTTTCCAGTTTCTTGAATTGGGTGAGTAGGAAATTCCATCGGAATACCACCTGCTCTTCTAATTCCATCTTTAATTCTTTTACTTAAATCCAAAAAATGTCTGTTACATGGAGATAAATCACTCCCTGATTGGGCTATTCCAATTATTGGATTTCCTGATTGAAGTTCTTTTCTTGTAAGACCATAATTTAGATATCTTTCTAAATACATGGCTGTCATGCCTGGATCTTTTGGGTCATCAAACCATTGTTTGCTTCTTAAATTCTTCTTTTTCATAAAATAATAAAATATATTATAATGATATATAAAACCTAAATTAAAAAATGAATAGTCTAATTGTACTCAATAAAAATGATAATGTAGGCGTAAGTCAATTTATTATACCAGAAAAAACGAAAATTAATGGTCAAGACATAAGCACTATTGATCCTATACCATTTGGACACAAAGTTTGTTTAAAACCCATAAACAAAGGTGATCCTATAATTAAGTATGATCAGATAATTGGATTTGCGTCAAAAAATATTACTGCTGGTGAACATGTTCACTCTCATAATTTAGAATTCAAAGAATTTGATAGAAAGTTTCAAGTACAGAATAAAAAAACAATTGTTGATGAAAAAGTTGATACCTTTTTCAATGGAATATTAAGAGATAACGGTCAAGTAGCTACCAGAAATTATATAGGTATCGTTAGTACAGTTAACTGTTCAGCAACTGTAACTAAAATGATTGTTGAAAAAATAAAATATTCTAACATTCTAAATGATTATCCTAATATTGATGGCATAGTTCCTATTACTCACTCAACTGGATGTGGAATGAATACTGTAAGCGAAGGAATGCAAATGTTTCAAAGAACAATTGATGGTTTTAAGAACCATCCAAATTTTTCTCATGTATTTGTTATTGGCTTAGGTTGTGAATGTGCTCAAGTGAGTTTGTTTGATGAGTCTGTAAAAAAACATAATAGAATTCATTTTTTAACAATTCAGGACGAAGGTGGAACCAAAAAAATTGTCGAAAAAGTTCTATCACAAATAAAAAATTTATTACCTGAGGCTAACAAAATTGAAAGAACTCCACAGTCTGTTGGTCATTTAACTTTAGCTCTTCAATGTGGAGGTTCAGATGGATATTCTGGTATTACTGCTAATCCAGCTTTAGGTGTTGCAGCTGATTTATTAGTTAAAAAAGGTGGAAGTTCAATATTATCTGAAACTCCTGAAATTTATGGAGCTGAGCATCTTCTAATTAACAGAGCAAACAGTCAAAAAACTGCAGATAAATTAATTGAAAGATTAAAATGGTGGAAAAACTATACATCGATAAATAACAGCACCATGGATAATAATCCTGCTCCTGGTAATAAACGAGGTGGATTAACTACGATATTGGAAAAATCACTTGGTGCAGTAGCTAAAGGTGGTAAATCAATTTTAGAAGATGTGCTTGAATATGCAGAACCATTAAAAAATAAAGGTTTTAATTTTATGGACTCTCCAGGGTATGACCCAGTGTCTGTAACAGGTCAAGTTGCTTCAGGTGCAAATGTAATTTGTTTTACAACAGGTAGAGGTTCATGTTTTGGATGTAAACCTGTTCCAAGTTTAAAATTATCTACAAATACTGCGATGTATGAAAAAATGGAAGAAGATATGGATATAAATTGTGGGACTATTGCAGAAGGTAAAGAAGACATTGAAAAAGTTGGAAATAGAGTATTTGATCTAGTTGTAAACACTGCTTCAGGAAATAAATCGAAAAGTGAAATTAACGGCTACGGTGACGAGGAGTTTAACCCTTGGCAAGTAGGCGTGGTGATGTAACTTTTTGATAAATTTTTCATAAATTATCATGTCAAAAAATCAAAAAGCCTCTTTAATTAAGGTTATTTTTCTATCAGCTTCAGGGTTTTTTTTATTTGTTTGTATGGACTCAACTGCAAAATATTTAGGAAATGTTATGCCAGTTACACAAGCTGTGTGGGGAAGATTTTTTTTTCACTTTGTCGCTCTTTGTGTCTATTTCGTAGTCTTTAAGCCAAAGCTAAATTTAACTAGAAATTTTAAAATTCAAATTATTAGGTCATTGTTAATGGTTACAGCAACTTTTTTTATGTTCAACTCTTTACAAAGATTTGATTTGGTTGACATATACGTAGTTTTTTTTAGCGCTCCATTAATCGTTTCACTTTTATCAGCATATTTTTTAAAAGATATATTGTCTCCTAAAGGTATAATTTTGATGTTGCTAAGTTTTGGATCAATTATTTACGCTCTAGGACCCAGTATGAAAATATTATCGCCAGAATTAATCTTTCCTATTGTGCCACCACTATGTTGGGCACTTTACCAATTTTTTACAAAGCTTATTTCAGGAAACAATGAACCTTTCTCTGCAGTTTTTTATACGGCAGTTACTGGTGCCTTGATATTTACAATTTATATTTCATTCAATTGGGTACCAATTGAAAAAAATATTTATTGGATTGGTTTAGTTGCTATGGGAATATTTGGTTTTATAAGTCATTTTATAATTATTTATGCAATTCAATTATCTAATTTGTCATTTGTAACTAATTTTCAGTATTCTCAGTTGCTTTGGTCAACAATAATTAATTTCTTAATTTTTGGGGTTCCCGCAGATATAAGTAAAATAGTTGGTCTTATTGGAATTATCATTTTTGGAGTTTTGTTTATTAGAGTTGAGGGCACAAAGAAGGTTAAAAAAATTAATTAATTCTTATTTTTTTACCTGATTGAGAACTTTTGTTTATTGCATCAAAAATTATTAAAGAATTTAATCCATCCTTACCAGTCACTTTTGGTTTTTCTTTTTTTAAAACTACTCTAGAAAAATGATCTATCTGATTAATTAGAGTTTCATTACTTTTTTGAACTTTAATTTTATTATTTAAAATATTATTCCACCAACTTCTTTCTTTTTTATAGTACCATAACTTTAAATTTGGAAATTGAACAGAGCCTCTTGTTCCTCCAATAAAATACGAAGATTGGTCAGTTATTGGATAGGCAGGATTTTCTCCAGCTGTTAATTCATAGCTCCATGGTGAAGTTATAGTATCAGATACATTTAGAGTACATAAAGTTCCAGATTTAAAAAATAAATTTACTGAAGCTGTATCCTCAACCTTATATTTCCTAATATTATTTGATTTAAATGCCTGAACATACTTAACAGGACCAAGTAAATAACAAATCATATCAATATCATGAACTAAATTAATACCTAATGGGCCACCACCTTCTCTTACTCTCCATTTTTCATTAAAATATTTTTTATGTTTATATAGCCAGCATAAAATATTTGCAGATACAATTTTTCCAAGTTTTTTATTTTCTATTATTTTTTTAACTTTATTAACAATTGAATTATGGCGTCTATGATATCCTATCAGTAATGAAGTTTTATTTGAGCGTGCACTATTAATTATTTTTTTTGCTGATTTAATATTATCTGAAATCGGCTTTTCTAATAATACAGGAATTTTAGATTTCAAAAATCGAACAGTATCAGTTTCGTGTAGAACATTAGGTGTTGCAATTATTACTGCATCGGGTTTATCTTTTGCTAATAAAGTTTTGATATTTTTATAAAGTGGTACATTGAATTTTTTAGATAATTCTATCCCAGTTTTTTTTATTTCAACAATTGAGTGAAGAGATGCTAATTTTGATTTTTGGATAGCTTTAATATGTTGAAGTCCCATTAAACCTATTCCAACAACAGATATTTTAATTTTCTTAGACACTTATATAAATTTTAAGTGATACCTGCGTCTATAATAAAGTTTTGTTTCGTACATCCTGACGACACATCAGATGAAAGATGAACAACTAAACTTGCCACATCATCAGGTTTAAGCTGTCTCTTCAAGCACTGTTTATCAAGAATAAATTTTTTATACTTTGGAGTTAGCCAATGCTTTATTTGTCTCTCAGTAGCAATTGATCCAGGAGTAACTGAGTTGCATCTAATATTATATTTACCAAATTCTCTCGCAAAAGATCTAGTCAGACCAATAACAGCAGACTTTGCTGTCTCGTAAGCAACTTTATCACCCTCACCCAACATCCATGAAACTGAACTTAAATTTACGATAGCTCCACCTTTATTTTTAATCATTCCCTTTAAAACTGCTTTAATTGAAAAGAAAAAATGTTTTAAATTCACATCCATTCTATTATTCCAATATTTTTCATCTACTTGATCTGTGGAGTGTCTGTCATCATTAGCTGCATTATTTATTAAAATATCGATAGGACCTTTTGATTTAATTATTTTTTGAATGATAGTTTGTAATTTTTTAATTTTAATAAGATTACATTCAATAAAATGAGGTGCTTTAAGACCTTTTTTTTTAAGATCTTTAATTAATTTATTTGAGTCTTTCTTATTGATATCAACAAAATAAACATCACATTCCTGTTCACAAAAATGTTCAACTATTGAAGCTCCAATTCCTGAGCCACCTCCAGTAATAAAAACTTTTTTATTTTTTAAGTCAAAATATTTTACTTTCATCTAAATTCTCTCCTCTGTTTTAGCATCAAACAATGAAATTTGAGTTAAATCAAAGAATAATTTTGTATTTTTTGATAGATCTATTTTTACTGTTGATGGAAACTTAGCTAACACCTCTTGATTTTCAAAATTAAAAGTCATTATCTGTTCATGTCCAATATATTCACTTAAATCTGCTCTTAAATTAATCTCAAAGTCCTCTTCATTAGATTTTTTAAAAAATATATGTTCTGGTCTTATTCCAAAAAAAACCTCTTTATTATCTAAATTAGATTTTTTTTTGAAATCATATCCATTTATCGGTATTTCAATATTTGATCCATGGGTAACGAATGAAACTTTATTTGAACTCTCTTTTAGATTGCCTTTTATTAAATTCATTGATGGAGAGCCTATGAAGTCTGCCACAAAAGTATTACTAGGTTTATTATAAATATTTTCAGGCGTATCATTTTGCTGAATAACACCATGATTCATAATTGCAATATTTGTACCTAAACTCATAGCTTCTGTTTGATCGTGGGTTACATAAACTACTGTTGTTTTAAGTTGCTGATGAAGTTTTTTAATTTCCCGTCTCATCTCAACTCTTAATTTTGCATCTAAATTTGATAAAGGTTCGTCGAATAAAAATATTCTTGGTTCTCTAACTAGTGCTCTGCCTATTGCAACACGCTGTCTTTGTCCACCTGATAATTGTGATGGCTTTCTCTCTAACAAAGCATCTACTTGTAAAAATTTTGATACTTTTTCCAATTGCTCTTCGATTTTCTCCTTAGAAACTTTAGCTTGTTTAAGACCAAAGATCATATTTTCGCGTACATTCATTGATGGGTACAAAGCATAAGATTGAAATACCATTGCAATATTTCTGTCTTTTGGCTCAACTTTACTTACATTGTAATCATCTATATGAACATTTCCCTCATTAATAGTTTCTAATCCTGCAATAATATTTAATAGCGTAGATTTTCCACATCCAGAAGGACCTAAAAGAACTAAGAAATTACCTTCATCTATCTCTAAATTAATTTTCCTCAAAACCTCAGTTGATCCAAAGTTCTTTGATAATTCTTCAATTTTTAATGTTTTCATTTTTAACCTTTTACTGCTCCTGAAGTTAATCCTCTAATAAAATATTTCCCTGCTAAGACATATACTATAAGTGTTGGAATTCCTGCAATAATAGCAGATGCCATATCAACATTATATTCTTTAACACTAGTACTTGATAAAACCATATTGTTTAAAGCAACTTGTATTGGCGCTGCCTCTCCAAATGAAAATGTTGAGCCAAACAAAAAGTCGTTCCAAATTTGTGTGAATTGCCAGATTATTGTTACTACGATAATTGGTGTTGATACTGGAAGTAAAATTTTAAAAAATATTTTAAAAAATCCTGCTCCATCTATTCTAGCAGCTTTTACTAATTCGGAAGGAATAGAAACATAAAAATTTCTAAAAAATAAAGTTGTAAATGGAATTCCATAAACTGTATGAACTAAAACAAGTCCAATTACAGAATTCGATATTCCTAGAACTCCAAGAGTTCTAGCCATAGGTAATAAGATTGCTTGATAAGGGATGAAGCAACCAAATAACAGGAAAAGGAAAACCCATTTATCTCCCTTGAACCTCCATTTTGTTAAAACATATCCCGCCATCGCACCAATAAAAGTAGAAAAGAATACTGCTGGAACAACCATTTTAATTGAATTCCAAAAATATGGTTTTAAGAAAGTATCACCTGCACCATATCCTCTTCCACCCCATGCAACTAACCAAGAGTCAAAATTTAATCCACTTGGCCAAGTTAAAAGTGTTCCTTGACGGATTTCCTCCATTGTTTTTAATGAAGTAACAACCATTACATATAAGGGAAAAATAAAATACAAAGCAAAAATTACTAAAACAAAATATAAAAACCATCTCAAAAACATATTTGTATATTTAGATTTTTGTTCAAGCTGTTTATATGAAGAGTATGTTTTATCTTGCATTTTCTCTCCTCAATTCAGAATATAAATAAGGTATAATCACAGCTGCTACTGCCATAAACATCATCATCGCACTTGCTGCTGACAAACCAACTTGACTTTTGTGAAATGCTGTCTGAGTCATATATAACGCAGGCATTGTAGTAGATATACCTGGACCACCCTGGGTTAATGCAACAATAAGATCATAACTTTTAATTGATATATGAACCAAAATTACAAAACTTGTAAAAAAAACTGGTCTCATCATTGGAAGTAGAATTTTCCAATAAACTGTAAATAAATTTGCACCATCTATTTTGGCTGCTTTAACAATTTCATCTTCAACTGATCTCAACCCGGCTAGAAATAATGCCATTACAAATCCTGCAGATTGCCAAACACCTGCAATCACAATGGTGTAGATTGCCATTTCTCTATTAACCAACCAATCAAAAGTAAAGTTTTCAAATCCCCAGTCGATAAACATTTTTTGGATACCAAGTGTGGGATTTAAAATCCATTTCCAAGCTGTTCCTGTAACGATAAATGATAAAGCCATAGGATATAGGTAAATAGTTCTCAAGACGCCTTCCGCCCTAATTTTTTGATCTAGAAATATTGCAAGAATAATGCCAATCACTACACAAAAAATTAAGAATAAGGCTGTGAAAATCAGAAGGTTATCAACTGCAATAAGCCATTTTCTAGAACCCCAAAGTTTAACATATTGACCTACTCCCCAAAGCTCATACTTGGGTAATATTTTTGAATTTGTAAAAGATATATATAATGTCCAAAGTACAAAACCATAAACAAACCAACCAATTAATCCAACAGCAGGGGCCATTACGATTTTAGGTAGGTTTTTTTCTAGCCACTTGAGCATTATAAATATTTTCTAATTTTGATTAAAAAAAAAGGCCACCTAAAAATTAGGTGGCCTTAATTTTTGTATTTTACATATTATCTAATACTGAATCAGCCAAAGCATTTGCTGCATCAACTGAAGACATGTCAGAATTAAAGTGTTCTGTAATCACATCTTGTAAAGCAGCTTTCATAGTATTACCTTGAGCCATTCCATGAGCAAAACTTGGAACTAATCCACCACTTGCTCCTGCAGTTTTGATGTCAGAATTTGATGTTTTTGCACATTTATCAAATTCATCCATTGGTACATCTAAACGTGCTGGAATTGATCCTTTGTATAAGTTGAAAACTTTTTGGAAGTTTTTACCCATCATTAATTTAGCTAATAATTTTTGACCTTCTTGTTTGTCTGGGTCACTTGTTTTGTAGAATATAAAGCTATCTACATTGTACAAGTATCCATTATTAGATGGAGTTGCTGCACAATAGTAATCTACACCTGGTACTTTTCCAGCAGCAGTAAATTCACCCTTTGCCCAGTCACCCATAATTTGGAAACCAGCTTTTCCTTCAATAACCATTCCAGTGGCAACGTTCCAATCTCTTCCTGGGCTACCTTCATCAGTGAAACCTTGAAGTTTTCTCATTTGATCAAAAACTTTTACAGTTGTCTCACTTCTTAAACAAGTTTCTTTAAGATCTACATAACAGTTTTTGTAATAGTTATTTCCACCAATACCCATAGCTACTGCTTCAAAGACTGTTGCGTCTTGCCAAGCTTGACCACCATGTGCAAAAGGAATGATACCTGCAGCTTGAAGTTTTTCTGCTGCTGCATTTAATTCATCCCAAGATGTAGGAACTGAA
The DNA here is from genome assembly GCA_902617895.1 of uncultured Pelagibacteraceae bacterium. Classification (GTDB taxonomy): domain Bacteria; phylum Pseudomonadota; class Alphaproteobacteria; order Pelagibacterales; family Pelagibacteraceae; genus Pelagibacter. Next base: position 74,108 of record CACMYJ010000005.1, read on the forward strand.
ATTCCATTAGCATCGAACACTGCCTTGTTAGCCCACATCCAATCAATTCTATGAATGTTTACTGGAGCCGCACAATATGGACCACTGTTATTCTGACATTTATGAACTGCAGCAATCATAGGATCTAATAATCCATCCCAACCTTCTGCTTGAGCAATAGGATCAATATTGTATGGAGCAACTACTCCTTCTTGATCATATTCTTGAATTGTTGGACCTTTAATTTGAGAAGCTGAAGGAGGATCTCCCGCAACTATTCTTGCTTTAAGTGCAACGTTAGCTGCATCTCCACCACCACCTGTTACAGGCATGTCTAACCATTCACCACCGTTTGCAGCGAAATCATCTTTTAATACTTTAAGTGCAGCTGCTTCACCACCTGATGTCCACCAGTGCAAAACCTCAATTTTTGGTCCTGCAAAAGAAGATGTAGAAGTGAATGCAAACGCAATTAAAGCAATTAGCATTTTTTTCATATATTTCCCTCTTATTTGTTAAATTAAGTTAACTTAAAAAAAACAATTATAGATTGATTTATTGAAAGACTACAAGAAAAAAAAATACAACCAATAATTGATTTGTAATGTTAATAGATTGATTTTCTTCCTAATCTTGCAGCACCTCTTACGCCACTAGCATCTCCGTACTTTGGTTTAAGAAATACACCTTCATACTCTCTGCCAGTTACAAATTTTCTTACGATAGTTTCGATTTCACTTAAAAAATCAATTTCATTTGAAACACCCCCGCCAAAAACAAAACAATCGGGATCAAGAATGTTAATTATATTTGCTAAGGACATTGCTAAATTTACTTTAAAATTATCTATTAAATTTTCAGCATCTAAATCATGTTTTCTATATAGTTCAAAGATCTCATTAGTTTTTAAATTTTTTTTATATTGCTTATTAAATTTTTTAGCTAAACTTAAGCCTGACATAAAACTCTCAATCTCGCCCTCTCTTAGATTGGTAGAATCGAAATTTTCTTTTTTGGAAATTAAATGGTTAATTTGATTATGTCCCCACTCTCCTGCTACTCCATTTGGTCCACTAACAATTTTTTTGTCTATTACTAGACCACCGCCTACTCCTGAGCCAATAATAATTCCATAAACAATTTTATAATGCTTTCCTGCCCCATCTAATGCTTCAGACAAAGCAAAGCAATTGGCATCATTTTCACAAAATACCTCCTTACCTAATTCTTTTCTTAGATCATTTTGAAATGGTTTTTTTTCTAACCAATAACAATTTGGAGCATTCTTTACTAATCCTGTTTGAGGTGAATGAATGCCAGGATGACAAACACCTATAGGTAGTTCTTTTTTAAATTCTTTTTCTAACTTATTGTTAATTTCTTTAATGGTTTTTATAATTTGAAAATAGTCTTTTGGACAATCAGTTCTCTCACGGTGACTTTCGTTTCCTTTTTCATCTAAAACTACACTTTCAATTTTTGTAGCTCCAACATCAATACCTATTTGCATAAATCAATAAGTTGCTCTTCCACCACTCAAATCAAAAACAGCAGCTGTTGAAAAAGAATTTTCTTCACTTGATAACCAAGTCACAAGGGATGCTAATTCATTAACTTTTGCAAATTTATTTCTAGGAATTTTAGATAACATATAATTTATATGTTCCTCAGTCATTTGATCAAATATTCTAGTTTTTGCTGCTGCTGGAGTAACACAATTAACTGCAATATTTTTTAATGCTAATTCTTTTCCCAATGACTTTGTTAAACCTATTACTCCTGCCTTAGAAGTGCTGTAAGCACTAGCGTTAGGATTACCTTCTTTTCCTGCAATTGATGCAATATTTACAATTCTTCCATAATTATTCTTTATCATGTAGGGGGTCACTGCTTTACAGCAATAAAATACTGCATTTAAATTTAGGTCTATAACCTTCTTCCATTCATCAAGTGGATAATCAACTACCGTGGTATTTTTTCCTGCAACGCCTGCATTATTAATAAAAATATCAATTTTTTTGTGTGTTTTTTCAATTTTAGCTAAATTTTTTTCTATATTCTCATAATTTCCGACATCGACAATTTGGTATGAAACCTTATCTGAATTAATTTTTTTTGTTGCAGTTTTAATTGCCTCTTCATCTATATCCCAAATTACAACACTTGCTCCTGAAGCAATAAATCTCTCCGTAATAGCCAAACCAAAACCTTGCGCTCCACCTGTAACAACTGCAACTCTATTTTTTAAGTCAAAATTGATCATGTTATTTTTTTTGTTTTTTTGACCTTAATAAAGGAAAAGCTAATGCAATTAAAGATAAAATAAAAAAAGTTAAAGCTATTGGTCTAGTTAAGAACATAAGCCAATTTCCATCAAATATAACTAAAGATTGTCTTAAAGTTCCCTCAACTAATTCTCCTAAAATTAATCCTATAATTACTGGGACCACTGAAAATCCAAATCTTCTCATAAAAAATCCGAGCACACCAAAAAATAACATAATCCAAACATCAATTATTGACTGACTTAAAGAATAAGTACCACACACAGATACAGCAAATATCATAGGCCATAAAATTTTGTTAGGAACAAGAGTTATTCTTGCAAATAATTTTGCACCAAAAAATCCAAAAATAAAAAATAAAACATTAGCAATTAACATTGCCCCAAAAATTCCATACAAAAAGTCTGGTTGCTCTCTAAACAGATCTGGACCTGGTCTTACACCATGAATTATAAGTCCAGTTAATATGACTGCTGTTGTAGCACTTCCAGGTATTCCTAATGCTAGCGTTGGAACCATTGCACCACCTGTAGCAGCATTATTTGCTGCCTCAGCACCGGCAATACCTTCTATTGACCCTTTTCCAAATTCTTCTGGCTCTTTAGAAAATCTTTTTGCTTCTGAATAACCAATTAAGGATGCTACAGTCCCACCCTCAGCTGGCAAAACTCCAATAAACGAACCAATACCACTAGATCTTAGAATAGTTTTCCAAGTTTTTTTATAATCATTTAAGGATGGAAGTTTTACCGCTTTTAGTGCAACTCTTTTAAAAACCTGATCAAGAAGTGTAGACTGAGTTAACATTTCGCTTATAGCAAATAAACCTACTACAACTGGTATAAATCCTATTCCTACAGAAAGCTCATTTATACCATAAGTAAATCTATCAATTGAAGTCATGAAATCTTTTCCAATAGTAGAAATTAAAATTCCAAACGCACCAGCGATTAAATTTTTGATCGGACTTCCTTCACCAATTGATGCTAGCATTGTTAAACCAAAAATAGCTAACGCAAAATATTCTGGTTGACCAAATTCATAGGCAAGTTGAGCTAAAACAGGTGCAAAAAATACCAAAACTATTACGCTAAAAATTCCACCCACTGTGCTTGAAACTGTTGCCATACCTAAGGCTCTTCCTGCTTCCCCCTTTTGAGCTAAGGGGTAACCATCTAAACAAGTGGCTGCTGCTGCTGGTGTCCCAGGGGTATTTATTAAAACTGCAGTGATTGCACCGCCGTATGTTCCAGCACAGTAAATTGATGTTAAGAGAACTATTGCTGAAAGAGGGTCTAAAGTCATAGTAAATGGTAAAATTAATGCACCACCAGTTGTAGGGCCTAATCCTGGTAGAACGCCTAAGATCAGTCCAAATAAAGTCCCAAAAATTAAAACAATTAACAACTTAGAACTAAACAAAGGTGCCATCATTAATAAAAGATTGTCCATACTAGTAATAATAAAGGTTTGTAATTATTCCTGGAGGAAATCTAAGTCCCAATATCATTTCAAAAAATATGAAAACCACTAATGGAAACAAAATTCCAACTAATAATAAATAAAAAATTCTCTTTTCACCCCAATTGTATGAAACAAATATTGAGAGTACTGATATAGCTAAGAAAAAGTCTAATGTTTTAGAAATTATAATAAATAAAATAAAACTAAAGATTGTTAAAAAAAATGGTTTTGGAAGTTTTTTTTCTTTTTTCCAAGGATTTTTGAATGAAAGATAATAAATAACTGCAGTTAAAAACATTATCAATACTAACAATCCTTTTGGGAAAGTAGCAGGTTGTATTCCTCTATTTAAAATTGGAGGAACCTTATCAAATGTAAAAGTAGTTACTAATAATATTGTCGAAACAAATATAATTACAAAAAAAACTTTAAATTCATCTTTAAAAAAAAAGGGCAAACTTTTGTTTGCCCTTTTTTTATTTCGTACATTATTCATTAAAATGTACTTTCTTATGACTAATTAATGTAACCCAAAGCTTTAAGTTGAGCAGTCATCTCTGCAAGCATGACTTCCATTTGCTTGCCCCACTCATCAGCTCCAACAACACTAGTTGAATCAAGGCCGATATCAGTTAAAAAACTTTGGAAATATTTATGTTCCATTGCTTTAATCATTGCATCTTCAAGTTGTTTTTTTCTATCGCCTGGAACACCTTTTCTTGTTACAAAACCTCTAACTGTTGAAAGCACAACTGGTATTCCTAACTCAGTGGCAGTAGGAACATTACTTAATTTTTCCATTCTGTTACTAGCTAGTACAACTGAAACACATAATGTGCCATCTTCAATTTCTGTCACAGCTTCTCCCAAGTTTAAAACACCTACATCAATATCTCCTTTGATAAGATTAGTTTTAATAGGACCAACACCTTTATAAGGAACAATTGTTGGGTCTGTTAATTTTCCTTTTTTTGTAAAAGCGATAGCACTTACATCATCAATACCACCAACGTGAGTAGTACCATATTTTAATGATTTTGATTTTTGAGCGCTAATAAATTTTTTAGCATCTTTAATATCATTTTTACAATTTACGACAAATAATTGAGGATCATCAGTTCCTCTAGCAAGTGGTTGCATATCACTTAATTTAACTTTTGTTTTTCCTAATGCCATAGAAACAGCATGTCCTGTAGTCCAAGTTAAAGTATGTTGACCATCTGCTGGTAAAGTCATCATGTAATCCATAGATGCAGCTCCACCACCACCTTTCTTGTTAACTAATTGCATATCTTGTTTTAGATACCTTCTAGTTCTTAACAACATCATTCTAGTAGTTACGTCTGTACCACCACCAAAACCAGCGTGTGTAATAGCTTGAATTGGGTGACCATCTGCTTTTGCAGAGGTAATCATAAGTGGAAGTGCAACAACAAAAAATTCAGTTACCAAAAATGCGGCAGCTAAAAATAATTTAAAACTTTTTTTCATTATTTCCCTCTTTTTTAGTTAATTTATATTTAAATATATAAACATAATCTGATACATAGCGTAAAGTAAAAAATGGCTCAAAATAAAATTAACATAGCAGTTCTTTTAGGGGACCCTTCTGGTATAGGACCAGAATTGGTCTCAAAACTATTGTCAGAGGAAATCACTAACAAGGCTAATTTAATTGTCATAGGTGAAAAAAATATATTAGAAAGTGGAAATAAAATTTCAGGGAAATCACATAATCTAAATTTTGTAGAAGATTTCGATAATATTGATTTTGCTAAGGGTGATAAATTTTTTCTAGATATCTCTAATGGTAAAAATCATAATTATAAATTATCTGAGTGCTCTAAAGAGGCGGGAGAAAGCGTCTTAGCTTCTCTAAATTTAGCTTTAGATCTTGCTAAAGAAAATAAAATTCATGCAATAAACTTTGGACCTTTTAATAAAACAAGCCTTAAACTTGGAGGAAATAAATATTCCGATGAATTACATTTAATGGCTGAAAAGTTAGAGGTTAAAAATTTTTTTTGTGAATTTAATGTTATTGATAATTTTTGGACAGCAAGGGTATCATCACATATTCCAATAAAAGAAGTTCCAGAACATGTAAAAAAGGAAAAAATAATTAAGCCAATTAAACTTATAAATGAAGCTATGAAATTAAATGGTATTAAAAGTCCAAGAGTAGCAGTTCAAGCACTGAATCCTCATGCTGAATTTGGAACTGAGGAAAAAGAAGAAATTATACCTGCAATAGAAGAGGCAAAAAAACTAGGTATTAATGCTGATGGACCTTTGCCGTGTGATACTTCTTTTATTACTGCTTATAAAGATGGAAATCATGATTGTATTGTTGGTATGTATCATGATGCTTTACAATCAGGTTTAAAAGCATTTGGATTTGATCGAGGAGTAACAGTTCAAGGAGGTTTACCTTTACCTATTACCACTCCTGCTCACGGTACAGCATTTGATATTGCAGGTAAAAATGTGGCAAATTTAGAACCTACTTTGAATTCCTTTAAAATTGCATTAACAATGGCAGAAAATAAAAACAATTAAATGTCTAAAATAAAAAGTATTCGTACCAAGGTATATCAATGGAATGGTAAGACAGTTCCTCCGCAAAACAATTTTTGCACAAATGCATCAGACCTTTTGTTTGAAAAATCAGATGCTATGGGCTCTTTTAGGTTTCATGAATGGTTAATATGTGAAGTTGAAACTGATGATGGAATAATTGGAATTGGAAACGCGGCACTCGCACCTCAATTGGTTAAAAAAACAATCGATACTTATTTAACGCCGTTAGTACTAGGTGAAGATCCTTTTGATTATTCTTATATCTGGGAAAAAATGTACAGAAGAACGCATGCGTGGGGAAGAAGAGGTTTGGGTATGGTAGCTATTTCTGCAATTGATATTGCGCTCTGGGATATAATGGGAAAGATTACAAATAAACCTGTATTTAAATTATTAGGTGGGAGAACAAAAGAAAAAATTCCTGTTTACGCATCTAAACTTTACAGCCAACCAATAAAGGACTTGCAAAAAGAAGCTGAAAGCTATGTTAAGCAAGGTTTTAAAATGTTTAAAATGAGATTTGGGTGGGGGCCAAAAGATGGACCTGATGGCATGAAAAAAAATATTGAGTTAGCTGAAGCAGTTAGAGAAGTTATTGGATATGATACTGACTTAATGATGGAATGTTATATGGGTTGGAACCTGGATTATGCAAAAAGGATGATACCAAAATTGGTAAAATTTAACCCTAGATGGTTGGAGGAACCAGTTATAGCAGACGATATTCATGGATATGCTGAATTAAATAATATGAATGCAATTCCAATTTCTGGTGGAGAACATGAATTCAACTTATTTGGGTTTAAACAATTGTTGGACATTAAAGCAGTCAGTTATATTCAATATGACAATAATAGAGTTGGTGGATTTACAATTGCAAATAAGATAAATGCAGTGGCAGAAGCTTATCAGGTACCAGTTATTCCTCATGCTGGTCAAATGCATAATTATCATTTAACAATGTCAAATTTTAATTGTCCAATATCTGAATTTTTTCCTGTCCATGACGTAGAAATTGGCAATGAATTATTTTATTATATATTTGAAGGTGATCCTGCCCCTGAAAATGGATATATAGATTTAGATGATAATAAACCAGGTTTAGGTTTAACAATTACCGATAAATTTAAGTCTGATTTCAAAATTATAGAATAGCTAATAGACTTCTACTTCATCTAGATTGGGCATTGCATTAGCTGCTCCGACTCTTGTAGTTGAAATACCCGCAACCTTATTTGCAAATTTTAAAGCATCTTTATCCTTATGATTTTGAGACAAAGCATACGCAAAGGCTCCATTGAATGCATCACCTGCTCCAGTTGTATCTACAACTTTATCTTTTAAATTAAAGGCATCAATAAAATAGCTTTCAGAAGAGTTTGCAAAGTAAACTCCTTTTGAGCCTAAAGTTATAACAATATTTTTAACTCCTTTATTAAGAAAAGTTTTTGCAGCTTCTTCAATTTCTATTTTGGTTTCAACATTTTTTTTTAAATAAAAACTTGCTTCTGTTTCATTAGGTGTAAAATAATCCATACGTTTAAAATCACTCTCATTTATATTTGATGCAGGTGCTGGATTAAAAATAGTTATAGAACCTGTTTCTTTAGCTTTTTGAAGTGCATAACTAGTTACTTCATAAGGTGTCTCTAACTGAGTTAAAAAAATTTCTGAATTTTCAATAAAACTTATATTTTTATCAATATCTTTATTAGTTAAAGAACCGGCTGCACCTGGTACAATGTTTATGGCGTTGTCTCCAGTTTTTTCGTTTATCATTATACCTGCCACACCTGTTAACTGATTTTCATCTTGAATTATTGAGTCTCTATTAATTCCTACTTCCTTATAAAGATTTAATGCCATCTTAGCATTTTGGTCATTCCCAATCTTTGTTATAAAATTAACTTGACCTCCAAGTCTAGCTGCAGCAATTGCTTGGTTTGATCCTTTTCCACCTGGACCAACAATATGTTTATTGCCTAAAATAGTTTGTCCTTTTTCAGGAATCGCATTAGCTACAAAACAAAGATCGGCAACAAAAACACCAAAAACACAAATAGATTTCATTTATTATGTCCAAACTTTTCCGTCTGGTAAAATTACACCCTTGGTAAGCACAAAACATCCAAATGGCCTAGCATCTGTGGTAGTTACTATACAATAAGCTTTTTTTGCTTCCTCATAAAAATCTTTTCTAGAAATTGAACCAACTTTCCAATTTTCACCTGAAACTGTCTTAACTGCTTCAATAAATTCTTTATGAGTTTCAGTTAATTCATCAGGTTTATCATCTACTTCCATCCTAATAGCTGGTGATCCACCTTTAGATGCAACAAAACTGTCTAATGGAAATACAGATAATATAGCCGTTGCTGCATCTTTAATATTTACTCCATCAAGACGAATAACTTTTTCGTTAGTAGTGTTTGATGGAAAGTTTGCATCAGCTAAAATTAGCTTTTCACCATGTCCCATTGACCTTAAATGAAATAGTAATTCAGGGCTCAGCACAGGATTAATATTAATTAACATTTAAAGATTATAGTACATAAAAAAAAAGGGTGGAATAAAATTCCACCCTTTAAATCGCTATGTAAAACTAAAGATTATTTAAAATCGTTAGCGTTTTCTTTTGTTACTAATTGTGTTCCAGTATCAATATTAGGATCAATACTTCCTCCATTAGCTAACTCAAGTGCATACTTAACTCCATACGCTCCCATGTTGTATGAGAACTGAGCGATAGTTGCAGTCATTTCACCTTTTAAGATACTTGTAGCTGCATCAGGTGTAGCATCAAAACCTACAACAACAACATCATTCATGTCAGCATCTTTTAAAGCTTGCATTGCACCTAAACCCATATTGTCATTAGAAGCAAATATTGCTTTAATGTTTGGATTTTTTAGAATGATTGACTCTGTTACAGATCTACCTTTTGCTGTATCCCACTCTGCAGTTTGTGTTGCAACAAGATTTAAACCACAATTTTTAAATCCTTTGATTGCGCCATCTCTTCTTAACAATGCAGTTGATTGTGACTCAATTCCTGTAAGAATTGCAACGTCTGAACCTTTTGGAGTTTTATCACATATGAATTTAGCAGCTAACTCTGCACCATTCATATTGTTTGTTCCAATAAAAGTTACACCCTCGTTAATTCCTTTAGTATCAACAAACACAACTGGAACTCCACTTTTAATCGCATCATCTACAATTGGTGCGAAAGCATTTGGATCTCCGGGTGCTAGAGCTAGTGCATCAACACCTTTTGCAAGTTGATCTTCTACTTGGTTAATTTGAGCCTGTACATCACCTTCTTGTGGAGGTGCAATTAGAATTAGTTTAACGCCTAATTTTTTAGCTTCTTCTTCAGCACCTTTAGTTACAGAAGCCCAGAATGGGTTTCCTGATCCAGGTCCTTTAATACTGAATAAGATTTTTTTTCCATGTCCATCAGCAAAAGAAACTGATCCCATGCTTATCAATAAAAAAATTGCTGATAGAAAAACAACTATTTTTTTGTTTAGTTCTCTCATATTTTTACCCCTTTAATAATTATTAAAAATTAATTTAATTAAATTTTTAAAAAAAATTCAACTGTTTATAAAAGACAATGTTCTTGAGGTTCAACCCAAACGTGTATTATTTTCTTGTTCCAAGATCTCTTCTTAATACATCTATATATACGGCCAAAACTATTATAGACCCTATTAAGACTTGTTGCCAAAATGAGCTAACATCCATGAGATTAAGGCCATTTCGTAAAATACCCATAATCATGACTCCAGCAAATACTCCAAGTACTGTACCTCTTCCACCAAAAAAACTTGCTCCTCCAATAATGCAGGCTGCAATAGCATCTAATTCTGATTGGAGACCAGCATTTGGGTATCCTGAGTCTGTTCTTCCTGCTAAAATTAATGCTCCAATACCTGATAAAAATCCGCACAAAGAGTAAACAATCACTAATATTTTATTAACGTTTATACCTGAAGCTCTTGCTGCATTAGGGTTACCTCCTATTGCGTATATCCATTTTCCAGTCCGTGTTTTATTCATAAATATCCAGAAAATTATGTATACGATTGCGATTAAAACTAAGCTCACTGGAAGGTATTGAGATTTTTCAAGGCCAAGCCAAGTTAAATCAATTCGTCCATGTCCAAGATACCTCACCTCATCTGTGAAACCACTTATTGGTGTTCCACCTGAAATTAAATTTCCCGTTCCCCTGAATATATAAAGAGTACCCAAAGTCATTATAAATGGATGGGGCATCCTCAACAATGTTATTCCTAATCCATTAAATAAACCACAAAGAAAACCTGCAATCAAAGGTGTAATAACTACTATATACCAAGGGGCTCCAGCTTTAGCAACTATTGCCAGTATCATTAATGATAACATCATGATGGATCCAACAGAGAGATCAATACCAGCAGTAACAATAACCATGAATACTCCTAACGCTAACATCGATTGCCAAGAAATTTGTTTAAATACATTTGTAACATTTCTCCATGATAAAAAAACATCTGGTTGAAGAAAATGCATCACTACAATCATTATGACTAACAATAAAAGTATTCCATACTTTTCAAGGTATGGCATTATTTTTAAATATAATGATTCTTTTTCTTGATCTTTATTTTCCATAATTATTTTTTACCCATTATCCATCCAATAACTTCGTCCCTTGAAGTCTTAGATAATTCAGATTCCGCAAAATTTGTTCCTTGAAATAATGCCATTACACGATCACATACAGCAAAAATATCATCCATTCTATGACTGATGACAATTACTCCAACACCTGTTTTCTTTAAACTATTTATTAGGTCTAGAACTTTTCCAACTTCTTTTATTGCAAGTGCAGCAGTTGGTTCATCCATTATTACAACTTTGGCATTAAATGCTGTTGATCTAGCAATTGCGACTGCTTGTCTTTGACCACCTGAAAGTTCCTCTACTTTTTGATCAGCACTTTTTACATTAATTTTTAGTTTACCAAGATGTGCATCTGTAAGTTCTTTAATTTTTTTATAATCAAGAAATTTAAGTAGTCCAATATTTTTGGTTGGCTCACGTCCTAAAAAAATATTTTCACCTATTGGAAGATTTCCAGCTAATGCCAAATCTTGATAAACCATTTCTAAACCTAAATTTTGAGAATCTTTAGGGCTTTCTAAAATTTCCTCTTTGCCATCAAAAAATAATGAGCCTGCACTTGGTTTGTATAGCCCTGATAAAACTTTCATTAAAGTTGATTTTCCAGCTCCATTATCACCCACAACGCCAAGACATTCTCCTGCATGTATCTTTAAATTAACATTCTCAAGAGCTGTTATGGTTCCAAAGTATTTTGTTACACTTTTTGCTTCTAGAAGTAGTTGATTAATTGATGACATAAGTGAAGAAAATATAAAAAAATCAATTAATTGCAACAGGTTTTGAGGCTAATAGCTTTACAGTTTTTCTTTCAGCCCTTTTGCAGAATTTTGGAGGTATTTTTTTCAAAATTAGGCTCATATCTTTTAGAACAATTTCACCCATATCAAAAAAAGCCTGTTCTAAAGCTCCAGCTCTATGAGCTGAAAATAATACATTTTTAAGTTTTCTAATTGGATCATTTTTTTTTACCGGCTCTTCAGGGAATACGTCCGTTGCAACATAAATATCCCCTTTTTTAATTCTTTTTTTAAGATCTTCAAAGTTAACAATCGCTGCTCTACTCATTAAAATAAAAACTGATTTTGGCTTCATTTTATTCAATAATTTTTTGTTTATTAAATTTTTGTTTTTAGTTGTGATTGTAGCCAATACATAAATAATCTCACAATTTCTAAACATTTTATTTAAATTTATAGATTTAAAGCCAGCTTTCTTGATAATTTTGTTTGGCACCCAAGGATCATAAACATTTATGTTTTTTGTAAAGGGTAACAATAATGGGTAAAGCGCCTTAGCTAAATCTCCAAAGCCAAGTAAACCGATGTTTTTATTTGTCAAAAGCGAAGCATTTGAATTACTCTTTAAACCATATTTTTCTTTACCTTTTATAAAATCATAATGAGCATTATGTATATTTCTTAATATAGATAAAGTCATACCTAGTGCTATTTCAGCAACAGGCTTTGAAAAAACTGGTGATGTAGCAATAATATCAATTTTTTTTTTAAAGCAATAATCATAATCAATATTATCCATAAAATTGCTTTCAACATTTATAATACATTTCAATTTAGTAGCTTTTGACAAAAGATTTTTATTTAGATCTGGTTGACCCAATATAAATGTAGCTTTATGGATATTTTTTTCATAAAAATTCTTTTTATTTAATTTAGGAGCTTTTAATAATTTATATTTTGATTTTAGTTCCTTAAGTTTTTTTTTCGAAAAGATTAAGTTTAATTTTCTTGGAAATGGATCAGAAATAACTATATGTTTTTTCACTTTTATTTATTTAAGCAATTTCTTTGCATCTATTTCTAAAAATTTTTTTGGTTTTGCGCAGTTTGTATTTACTGATACAGATTTTCCAGATTTAGCTGCTTTCATAATTGAAGTTATAATTTCTAATACATGCAAAGATATTTCACCACTACATAAATGTTTTCTTTTGTTCTCAATTGAATATGCCATCTCAGACAATCCAGCTCCTCGATAGTTTGCATTGGTTGGCGCTTCGTTAGCTCTAGAACTTTGTGTTCTAATGTTAATACGTCCCAAAGACATTTTTGTGGTCTTAAATTCTCTCCAATTATTCCCTAATTTATTACAGATTAACACTGATCCGCCAAACATATTTGGATCTGGAACAATCATTGACCCCTTTTCTCCATATAATTCAATATGATTTCTTTGATGAGCTATTACATCAAATGATAATGTTAATCTTATAACAGAGTTATTTTTAAAAGTGATTGTGGATAAATATGTAGTTGGACATTCTACCTTAAATTTTTTTCCTTTTTTTGGTCCTATTCCTATAGTCCGATATTTTTGACCTTGAATGATGGTGCTAGTTACTTTTCTTGCAGGTCCTAAAAGATTTACTAAAGCAGTAATATAATAAGGTCCCATATCAATAACAGGACCTCCTTCTTTTTTTGCAAACCATGGTTCAGGGTTAGGGTGATAAGACTCAATTCCAGGAAAAGCAAAAACTGCATTACCTAATTTTATTTTTCCGATAGAATTTTTTTCAACTAGTTCTTTTGATTTTTGTATTCCACCGCCCAAAAAAGTGTCAGGAGCATTACCTAAATAAAGTTTATTTTTCTTTGAAAGTTTTAATAAATCTTTTCCATCTTTTAAATTAATTGCTAAAGGTTTTTCAGAGTATACGTGTTTTCCATTTGTTAACGCTTTTTTAGAAATCATATAATGCGCTTTTGGAATGGTAAGGTTTAAAATAATTTCAATTTCTTTGTCTTTAAGAAGTTCGTTTACAGTTAAAAATTTTATACCATAATTAAATGCACATCGTTTTGCAGCTTGCATATTAATATCAGCACATTTAATAATTTTTATATTATTAAAATATTTTTCAGCTCTAAAATATGTTTCAGCAATATGTCCACAGCCTATTAAGCCAATTTTAAAAACTTTATTCATATAAAGTTTTTAAACACCTTGTCTCTGTTTTGATTTTCCTTCTTTGTGAAGTTTTAATGCTTCCTCGTTCTCTTTTGTTGTTGGTATCTCAAGTGTAGGGCTTTCCCAATAAGCTGATCCTTCAAGCCATTCGTAACTATGTGTTTTAATTGATATAACATAAGTTACATCTGATTGTTTTGCTCTTTTAAATGCTTCTTCTAATTCTGAAATACTAGAAACATGTTCTGATTTTGCTCCCATACTTGCTGCATGCTGAGCGAAATTTACTTCTATGGAGTTTTGAATATTTGAAGAGTTAAACAAACAATTAAATTCTTTTCCACCCTTGAACAATTGAAGTCTATTTATAACAGCATGACCTCCATTATCACACACAATGATTATTAATTTATTATTAGTAATTACTGAAGAATATATATCTGAATTATTAAGTAGGTATGATCCATCGCCAACAAAAGCAATTACGTCTTTATCAGGATTAGCCATTTTTATACCAAGAGCACCAGAAATTTCATAACTCATGCAACTAAATCCCCACTCTGTTTCATGAGTATTTAACTCTTTTGGACGCCACACTTGAACAACTTCTCCAACCAAACCTCCGGCTGCTGTAACAGCTATATCAGTTGGATCTGAATTTCTATAAATTGCTCCAACAGCATGAGCATAACTTGGTAATTCTTGATTTGTTGGACCACTCTCTTTATCTACGTATTCATTCCAAGATTTTAATTCAACTTGTGATTTTTTATGCCAGCTATCAGATGATTTCCAATCTCCAATAGCGTTAGATAATTCTGTTAAGGTAACTTTTGCATCACCTATAACTGCTTCTGCTAAATGTTTGTTGGCATCATGTCTTGCTATATTAATTGAAACTAATTTAAATTCAGGATTTTCAAAATTAGCCCAAGAGCCAGTTGTAAAATCTGCAAGCTTAGTTCCTATGCAGATTGCTAAATCAGTTTCTTTTGCTAAGTTATTTGCTGCCTTACCACCAAGGCCACCTATTGGTCCTACAAAATGAGAATGATCTTTTTTCATTGTTGAGTACCCCATAACTGTTTGGGTTACTGGTATATTATGTTTAATTGCAAAATTGCCTAACTCATCCATTGCATCAGAATAAAATACTCCACCTCCAGAAATTATAATAGGTTTTTTTGAATTTTTAATTTTTTCTACTGCTTGTTTGATTTGAAAATCATCAGGTCTAGGTCTTCTAATATTATGAATTCTTTCTTTAAAAAATTCCTCAGGATAATCAAAAGTTTCACCCTGTACATCTTGGCACAAAGATAAACATGCAGGTCCACACTCTGCTGGATCTAACATGGTTTGAATTGCTTGAGGAAGTGACTGTAATATTTGTTCTGGTCTTGTAATTCTATCAAAATATTTTGTAACTGGTTTAAAAGAGTCGTTAGCTGTCATTCCTGGATTTGAAAAATGTTCAACCTGTTGCAAAACTGGATCTGGCATTCTATTTGCGTAAGTGTCTCCAGGTAAAAATAAAATTGGCAATCTATTACTCATTGCTACAGCTGATGCTGTAACTAAATTTGTAGATCCTGGTCCAACCGAACTTGTTGCAATAAAAATTTGCTTTCTTCTTTTAGCTCTTGCATAAGCAACACCTGTTAAAGCCATATTTTGTTCGTGATGACCCCTATATGTTGGAAGTTGATCTTTATTTTCCTCTAATGCTTGTCCTATACAGGCGACATTTCCATGTCCAAAAATACCGAATACACCAGGAAACAAAGGCTTAACTTCATCATCAATATAGATTTTCTGAGCTATTAAATGTTTAACCAATGCATGCGCGCATGTAAGCTTTATTTTTCTCATTTTTCTCGTTATATTCTCCTCAAATATTCAACTAATAAACCACAAAATAAAAATTATGTATAGCAAATTTGGACAATTCATTGATGGCAAATGGCAAGCATCACAAAATAATGAAACTTATGATGTTTTAAATCCTGCAACTGAGGAAGTTTTAGGTAAGGCATCTAAGGCGGGTGAAGAAGATGTAAACAAAGCACTTAAATCTGCAGAAAAAGGTCTAGAAGTTTGGAGAAATACTCCACCTTGGCAAAGATCAAAAATTATAAGAAAAATTGCTGATCTAATGAGAGAGAGAACGGATGTTTTAGCTAAGTGGCTAACATTAGAAGTTGGTAAACCACTATCAGAAGCAAAAGGAGAAGTTGGAGGAGCTGCAGATATTTTTGAATGGAACTCTGAAGAAACAAAAAGAATTTATGGTCAGATAGTTGAAAGTAGATTTGAACATACAAGAATGTACGTGAAATATGAGCCAGTAGGAGTTGTTGCTGGATTAATACCATGGAATTTTCCAATAGTTTTATCTTCAAGAAAAATTTCTACTGCCTTAGCTGCAGGATGTTCAGTAATTTGTAAGCCTGATGTAATTACTCCAGGTAGTGTAATGGAGCTTATGAATATTATAAATGATGCAGGTGTTCCTCCAGGAGTAGTAAATTTATTATCTGGTGATCCAGCTAAAATATCATCTCAATTAATATCATCTGATATAGTGAAAAAAGTTTCTATCACTGGTTCAACAAGAGTTGGAAAACTAATTTTAAAACAAGCTGCTGAAAAAGTTCAAAGAGTCACAATGGAGTTAAGTGGTCATTCACCTTTTATTGTTTTTGACGACGTAGATATTAACAAAGTAACTGACATGGCAATCACTGCTAAATTTAGAAATAATGGTCAAGTTTGTATATCACCTGCAAGGTTTTATATTCATGAAAGTAAAAAAGATGAATTTGCTAAAACTTTAGTTGAAAAAGTCACCAAGCTTAAAGTTGGTAACGGAATGGATGAAGATACAATTCTAGGGCCTTTAACAACAGAAAAAAGATTAAATGAAATAGAGGCATTAGTAGAAAAAACTAAAAATGAAGGAGCTAGTGTTTTATGTGGTGGAAAGAGACCAGCTGGTTTTAATAAAGGGTATTTTTATGAACCAACTGTTTTTGACAATGTTAAAGATAATTTTACAATTGCTAAAGAAGAGCCATTCGGACCTTTAGTTCCATTGCTTACTTTTAAAGACACAGATGAAGTTGTGGAAAGAGCAAATGACAATGACCTTGGTTTAGCAAGCTATATTTACACTAATTCTTTAGAAAAAGCACACAAAGTCTCAGAAAAAATGGAAACCGGAACATGCGCAGTGAACCATCCAACAATTGCATTTGCTGAAGTACCTTTTGGAGGAATAAAACAAACAGGTTATGGAAGAGAAGGTGGTTCAATGGCTATCAAAGATTATTTGAACGTTAAGTATACTCACTTCGGTCTCAATTATTAATGAGAAAAAATAAAGTCAAACAAATGATGGCTGATGGTAAGCCTGTTGTAAATGGTTGGTTACAAATACCAAGCACTGTATCAGCCGAAGTTATGGCGCATCAAGGTTGGGACTCTCTAACTGTAGATATGCAACACGGACTTGTTGATTACACAAATGCACTTCCAATGCTTCAAACAATTTCATCAACTGATGTAACTCCTCTTGCTAGAGTAAATTGGAATGAACCAGGCCAAATAATGAAAATTTTAGACGCTGGTTGTTATGGAATTATATGTCCAATGGTAAGTAATAAAGAAGAGGCGGAAAGATTTGTTCAAGCTTGTATGTATCCTCCAAGAGGATATAGAAGTTTTGGTCCTGTTAGAGGATTGATTTATGGTGGAGCTGATTATGCCGACCATGCAAATGATGAAATTTTAAAATTAGCTATGATTGAAACAAAAGAGTCATTAGATAAATTAGATGAGATTATGTCAACAGATGGCGTAGATGGAATATATATTGGTCCAGCTGACTTAAGTTTAGCAATAGGAGAAAAGCCTGGGTTTGACAGAGCAGAAGATACAAAAGCTTATTCAGAAATATTAAGAATATTAGAGCATGCCAAAAAAAATAATATATTTGCAGGAATTCATAATGGAACACCAGAGTACGCGCAAAAAATGATCGACAAAGGTTTTAACTTTGTAACTATTGGTGCAGATCAAAGAGCAATGAGCGCAGGTGCTAAAGCAATTGTTGAAAAAATGAAAGGCTCAATAAGCAAAAAAGAATCTGAAACTTATTAATCAAGCTTATCAAGAAAAGACTCGAACTCTTTTTTATTTAAATTTGAAGATTGTTTTTTTCCTGGAAATTTTCCTGCCATTGAATCTTTTTTGAATGCCTTTAGAGCTCGAACTCTCTCAACTTTTATTTCATTTTTTAATTTTAATAAATTTCCATAAGCTTTTGAATGTCTTGGAGGATTTAAAGTATCTCCACATATGTCTTCCATGAACAGATACATTACGTCAGCTTTCTTTCCCGAACCTAAAGATATTGTAACTATATTCGTTCTTTTAGAGATTTCTCCCATTACATTTTCTGGAATAACCTCACATTCGGCAGAAAAAGCTCCTGCATCTTCTAATCTTTTAAATTTTAAAAAAAGTTTATGTGCCTCCTCACTATTTTTTCCTACTGCTCTTAAACCACCAATCCACGTAGATTTTCTTGGAACTAAACCAAGATGTCCCATAACTGGAACATCCTCATTAGCCAGCATTTCTACGATCTTCATACTTCTAGGTGTCATTACAGCATCAGCTCCATTTTCTAGGGCTTCAAACGCTCCTCTCATGATATCTTCCGAAGTGACAAATTTATTTAATACTAGAGCAGCAGTTAAAAATAGATTTTTTGATCCCTCTCTCACCTGTTTCACATTAAAAGCATTACAGATTATCATGTCAAATCCAGCCTTCTCTGCGGCCTCAGCTTCATCTATTGTATTAGCTGTGACTTGAGTAAATTTTTTTTTTCCTTTTGCTTTTTTAAGATCATCAACTGTAAGAGTTCTGTTAGCAGGTTGAGCGGCCCAAGTATAAATCTTTTTCATTTTATATTTTTTAATTCTTTATAGATATTATTCACTCTATGTACTTCTTGTGCAATATTAAAGTACCCTTCATATTCAATTTCATCTGGTGAAACGTCAAAATGATAATGTCCAGCATCATTCTTATGCTCATATGAGTGAAAGTGAGTATGCTCACCGGACTCTCTTAAATTTAATTCTCCTCCCGTTGGATCACCAGTCCATAAAACAGTATAGCATTGTAATTTTGGTCCAACAGGCTCATAAAATTGTAGAAAATCTTTTGTGCATTTCATCAATTGTGGGTCATAATATTCATGTTTTATATCCTTATAATCTGGTTGTACATGTGATCTTATTTTTCCATTCAAAACTCTAAATACACCAGCAAGAGCAATATGATCTTTATTCCCAATTTTAAGATTTTCTGAAAGTACTGCTCTTATTGATTGAGGTAATGAACCTTGTTTTCCAATTCTTTTTTTTATCTTTAAATATATAACTTTTCCTTTAAGACCATCTGAATAATAAACATTACCTAGCCCGCCATGTTTGCTTGCATTATAGTCCTCTACTATACATTCTTTATCTTTTCCTACCCTAGCAATTAAAGATTTATTTTCTTTTGTAATAAAGTTTTCATTTATAACCAATTCTCCACAGTGTCCATCCAGGCAAGACATTGCTCCAGATCCTGCACCAAGTGCGTACGATCTTTCTGATCCAATCATTTTAGAGATTTCAAAATAATCAAATTCTGTTCCAAGATATTTAGGATCATGCATGTAAGGCTCTCCTCCAACATCGATTATCCTTTGGTTACCACTCATGCCTTCAGACGGACAACCCCAGTTTCTTAAATTTGGACAATCAATTACTTCTGCTTTTACACTGTCGTAATTCTTTGACAGACCTTTTTCTAATGCGTTTGATATTTCTTCTAACTTAAATTTTTTGAAAATTCCTTTTTCTATTTTTAATTCCATATATAAATTAGTTACATAATATATTGCATAATTTTTTTACATAAATATATTTCGATTTTAAAAATGAATAATAAAGATTTAAAAGTTGCAGTTCTTGGTGCAGGAGCAATGGGTTGTCTATTTGGAGGCCTACTAGCAGAAAAAGGTCTAAATGTAACGCTCATTGACGTTTGGAAAGAGCATGTTGATGAAATAAATAAAAATGGCCTAAAGATGAATGGTCATGGTGGTGATAGATTTATAAAAGTACCAGCAACATCAGATCCATCTAAAATTGGAAAAGTTGATGCTGTGATAGTGATGTGTAAAGCAACAGCTCTAGAGCCTGCTTTAAAAAGTATTAAAAATATTATCAACGATAAAACAGTTTTTATGTCTTTTCAAAATGGAATTGGACATGAAGCTATAATTAAAAGTATTGTTGGCGATGAAAAAGTAATCGGAGGAACAACAACTCAAGCATCGAATATCTTAGGTCCTGGTCATATTATGAATCATGCTTCTCTACCCTCTTGGATTGGAGAATATGATGGTGGGATAACTAATAGAATAACCGAAATTGCAGACACCTTTACCGCTCATAATTTGGAAATGATTGCTGCTGAGGATGTAAAAAAAAGAAAATGGATGAAACTTTTTGCTTTAACCGCAATAGGCCCACTTTCAGCTATTTTTGATCTACATCATACTGATCTTTACATAAATAATAATGCCAACGACGTTTCTAGAAGTTTAGGAAAAGAGATAATTTTAGAAACAAGAAACGTTGCTTTAGCAGATGGTGTTAATGTTTCTGAAGATGAGTGTTTATTTATGTTTAATAAAATTGTTGACTCAAAACAAACAAATAAGTCTTCAATGGCTTTTGATGTGCTTTATAAAAGAAAAACTGAAATTGATTTCATAAGTGGCGCCGTGTCTAAAATAGGAAAAAAACATGGAATAGCCACACCATTAAATGACCTTATGTACAAAATGATTAAAGTAAAAGAGGGCATGTACAGCTAAATGCTGAAAATTAGTAAACTAAAGAAAATTAAATCAAACTTCCCAGTCATTGTTGGAGAACAAATAATCAGTAAAAAAGTGTGTAATTCTTTAATTAAAGAAATAACTAATTCAAAAAGTTTTGATGATATGATTATGGGTGGCAGAAGCAGGATTAATAAAGGATCAAAAAATTTCAACAAATATATCTCAAGTTCTAAATTCTCAAAAAAACTTTTAGCTACTTTCAATACACAATCCTTTTATAAAAAAATTGATAAAAAATTTAGAACAGAATTTAAGGCAAATACTTGGGAAAGTTTGTTTAAACCAAAAAAATTTAATAAAAAAAAATATACACTAAAAAGAAAAGTAAATTCCAAAGAGCTAAAAAAACTACTAGGTAAAGATTATAAAAACCCAAATTTAAATTTAGATATTGATTTCTCAGTATCTAAAGGAGGATATAGATTGAGACCACATAGAGATGATGTGAATAGGCTATATAATTTTTTGATATATTTAACCGATATACCAAAAAAAAATGGAGGATCTCTTACTTTATATAAGAAAAAAGTAAACAAAAACCTTAGAAAAAGCTTTAGAAGGTTTCCTAATATTAATGAACTTAATAAATTAAAGGAATTCACACCAAAACAGGGAAGTGTAATTTTCTTTAAATCTACTCCAAATTCTTATCACGGAGTAAATAGATTTAAGGAAAAAAACTGTCCAAAAAGATTTTTTATTTATGGAAGTTATGCTCTTAACAAGCCAGTGATATGGAAATATAAAAATTTTGAATATCATCCACATATTGTTGCGACGAAAAAAAGAATGCTTACATCTTTTCATGATTCGAATTATTTGCTAAAATATTAATAACTATGCAAATTAAGACTAAATTAAAGAGTATTTTAGATAGAGATGGCTTCCTAAGAGTAAGAAATGTTCTTAATTTCAATAAAGATTTAAAACCAATTTTAAATGACATGGAATATGTAATGGACAATTTAGTTCATAAATTTGCTCCTGAGCATATGAAAGAAAAAATTTTTAAATATAGCTTTAGAAAAAAATACACATACATTTCAAAACTAAAAATTTATGATCTTGATCAATATTTTAACACTAGACTTCCAAGAGATCACGTGAAGAAAGATAGTGATTATTTTGCATCTCAATCTTTATGGAATTTAATTACTCACAAAAAAATCTTGGATGTGGTTGAAAAATTATTAGGGCCAGAAATTCTTTCAAATCCAGTTCAAAATACAAGAATTAAACAACCCGAAAATAAATTACCTAAACATTCTGTTCACGATGGTCTTTCAGGTAGAACTCCATGGCATCAGGATGCAGCAGTATTATCATCTTTGGGACAAAGATTAACTGATATGGTAACTGTTTGGATTCCATTTACTAAAACTACTAAAAAAAATGGATGCATGATTACAGTAAAAGAAATTAATAAATTGGGACTATTGAATCATATATCAGGATATAGAGGTCAGGTAGAAATAAAAGATAGTAAACTACTTAATAATTACAAGCCAGTTTTTCTGGAGGCTAATGTTGGCGATATTATTATTTTGCACAAACACTCCATTCACTGTTCATTGCCGAATAGATCTAATGATTTTAGAATTAGCGCTGATTTAAGATACAATAGAGCTGGAACCCCGTCTGGCAGGAAACCTTTGCCCAATTTTTATGTAAGAAGTAAAAATAAAAAAAATATTACCATCCACAACTATAAGCAATGGATTGCTTTGTGGGAAAAGGCAAAGAATAAATGTATTCCAAGAAAGTATGCATTTAAATATCCACTTCCAACATTTAGAAATAGTAAAAGAGATCTTGCTAGACTAATCTAATTTTTTTAAAAATTATGAAAAAAATTCTCATTGTCCAACCTATTCATGAAAAAGGTATGGAATTATTAAAAAGTAATAGCGACTATAATTACGAGGTTATTGAAGATTTAAGTGTTGAAAATGTGAAACAAAAAATTGTAGATGCAGATGCAGTTTCTTTAAGAACTTCGATATTACCTGCTGAGGCAATTGAAAATGCAAAAAACCTTAAAATAATTTCAAGACATGGAGTTGGTTACGATAATATTGATTTAAATAGCTGTAAAAAAGGAAACATCGACGTAGCAATAACCGCAACAGCAAATGCTGTGGCAGTTGCAGAACATGTTCTTTTCATGCTTTTAAGTATTTCAAAAAGAAAGAGTATGTATGACCATTCAGTCAAAAGTGGAAAATTTACTGAACGAAATAAATTACCAAAAACTATAGAGATTTGGGATAAAAACATTCTTATTGCTGGGTTTGGAAGAATAGGAAAAGCGTTGATTAAAAGATGTTTAGGATTTGAAATGAACGTTTTTGTTTACGATCCATTTGTAGATTCAGAAACAATAAGCAAAATGGGGGGTAAAAAAGTTGAAGATTTATCCGAGGCTATTAAAGATATGGATGCTGTCTCACTCCATATACCTTTAACTGATCAAACTAAAAATATTATAAATTACGAACTTCTAAAAACGATGAAAAAAAATTGCATCATCATAAATGCTGCAAGAGGCGGTATTATAAATGAAATAGATTTAGATAGGGCATTGAATGAAAATTTGATTTTTGGAGCAGGAATTGATGTATTTGAGGTAGAGCCTCCAGAGGCTGATAATCCTTTATTAAAAAATGACAAAGTTTTCCTTAGTCCTCATGCTGCAGCATTCACTGAGGAATGCATGACAAGAATGGCAAAAGAAACTATTCAAAATATTTTTGATTTTTTCGATGGTAAACTTGAAGACAGTAAAAAAGTAAAATTATAGATTATTAATCTCTAAATTTGATTTCTTTAAAGTATCAGTAATATATTTGTAACCCTTGGTAGCGTATTCAAGTGGATTAGCTTTTTTAGGATCTTGTTCAGCCTCTACCACAAGCCAACCTTGATAATTATTTTTTTTTAGAATATCAAACAGAGGTTTGTAGTCGATGCACCCATCGCCAGGTACCGTAAAAGCACCTTCTAAAAAAGCGTCCCTAAAACTCAAATCTTCAGAAAGGGCTTTTTTTAATACTTCTTCTCTAATATCTTTGCAGTGTATGTGGATTACTCTTTCTTTAAATTTATTAATTATATTAATTGAGTTTCCCTTAGCAAATAACATATGACCAGTATCTAAAGTTAATTTTACACTATCATCTGTGTTTTCTAGTAATCTAATAGTTTCTTCTTCTGTTTCTATTACTGTACCCATATGATGGTGATAAGCTAAAGGCATACCTTCATCTTCAAGATACTTTGCAAGTTCAGAAATTTTTGTACAATAATCTTTCCATTCTTGGTCCGTCATCTTTGGCCTATTGGAAAGTTTTTTTGTTGGATCACCCTGTATTGAACCAAAAACTTCAGCAAAAACGATGCATGGAGCTTCACAATCTTTAAATAATTTAAGTTGGTCTTGAATTAAATTTTTTTCTTGTTCAACAGAATTTTTTCTAAGATTTCCGCTATACCAACCAGAACATAATTTTAAGTTATACTTTTCTAATTTTGGTAACAATTCCTCAGATGTTTTTGGGAATTTACCACCTGACTCAATCCCAACAAATCCAGCCTGACTTGCCTCTGACAAACATTGTTCTAGAGGAGTATCTCCGCCTAGCTCAGGCATGTCATCATTACTCCAAGCAATTGGTGCTATACCTAATTTTACTGACATAAATTTTTTATTTGTTAAGATATATTTAATCATGAGATTAATTAAAGGAAAAAAAATTCAGCTTGGCGTAGTTGGAGGTGGTCCAAAATCTTGGATTGGTCATGTTCATAGAATTTCATCAAGATTTGATAATCAATATGAGATAGTTGCTGGTGTTTTTTCGAGAAATTCAAAACTATCTAAAAGCTTTGGTCAAAGCCTAGGTATTTTAAAAGAGAGATGCTATTCAAATTTTAGAGAAATGGCTGAAAGAGAAGCGGCAAGAAAAGATGGTATTAATGTTGTAGCAATAATGACACCTCCTTCAAGTCACCAAATTATTGCAGAAAAATTTATTGATAAAAATATACATGTAATTTCTGATAAACCATTTGCTGGAAATCTTACTCAAGCTAAAAAATTATTTAAAAAAATAAAATCAAATAAAAAAATTAAGTATGCTTTGACACACAATTACTCTGCTTATCCTATGGTTAGAGAGGCGAAAGTATTAGTTGAAAAAGGTAAAATTGGAAAAGTTGAATACGTAAACGTTGAATACGTTCAGGATTGGTCAGATGGAGAAAGTATTTCACAAAAAAATGCAAAGAAAAAGTTTAAATGGAAAATAGATAAAAATATTGTTGGAGCTTCAGCGGTATTAAACGAAATTGGCTCCCATGCATATCATATGGCAACTTATATATCAGGTTTAAAAGGTGAAACTATTTTTGCAGATATTAAACAAGTTTCAAATAAAGTTAAAATGGACAACAATGCTCAAGTAATGATCAATTTTAATAATGGAGCTAAAGGAATGTTTTGGACAAGTGTGATGGCTAGAGGTGGAGTTTATGGATTACGAATAAGAATTTTCGGAACAAAAGGAAGTTTGGAATGGGTTCAAAACGATCCAAACTATTTAAAACTTAATCCATCTAACGGTGCAGTAAAATTTATTGAAAGAGGTTTTTTTAATGCTGAATTGTCTAAAAAATTTTCTAGATTAAAATTTGGTCATCCTGAAGGTTATTTGGATGCATTTGCAAATATTTATCGTGAATTTGCAAATTCTTTGAAAAATAATGCAAAAAAAAGGTATTTTTACCCCAATGAAGACGAAGGACTGGAAACTGCAAAATTTATTGAAGCATGCAAAGTTTCAAACAGAAAAAAAAGATGGGTAAAAATAAAATAAAAACTGCTCTGTTTGGCCTTGGAAGAATTGGCCAGATGCATGCTGATAATTTAAGAAAAAATAGTGAATTTGATTTAAAATATGTTTTTGATTTAAATAAAAATTTATTAAACAAAATTTCAAAAAGATTTAATGCTATTTCAATAAATAATCCAGATATAGCTTTTAAAGATAATGAAATTAGATGTATTTTTATAGCCTCTTCTACTTCTACACATTTAAAATTTATTGAAAAAGGTGTAAAATATAAAAAAGTAATATTTTGTGAAAAACCACTAGATTTAAATTTAAAAAAAATTAATTCATCATTAACAAAAATTAAAAAACTTAATCCTAAAGTTCAAATAGGCTTTAATAGAAGATATGATCCTGGACATAATTTACTTAAAAAGAATTTATTGAAAAATAAAATAGGTAAACTAGAGAAAATTATTATTACTAGTCGCGACCCTGCTCCTCCTTCGTTATCTTATTTAAAAAGTTCTGGAGGAATTTTTAAAGATATGATGATACATGATTTTGATTTGGCAAGATACTACTTGGGTTCAGATGAATTTATATCAGTATTTGCTACTGGAAGTAACATATCAGACCAAAGATTTAATAAGATAAAAGACTATGAGCTTGCAACAACAGTGCTTAAGTCGAAAAAGGGAGTGCAATGCATTATAACTAATTCAAGACATTGTACTTTTGGTTATGATCAAAGAGTTGAGCTTTTTGGAACAAAAGGAATGATGATATCAGATAATAAAAGAGATACAGAAACTAATATCTTTTTAAAAAATTCGACAAATAATAAATCCCCTCTCCTTCATTTTTTTATAGAAAGATATGCAGAATCTTTTAGGTTGCAACTATCTGACCTTGCAAACTTTTGCAAAAAAAATATCAAACCCAGAGCGGTTTTTGAAGATGGAAGAAAGTCTATAATTTTAGCAGAAGCTGCACAAAAATCAGTTAAATCAAAAAAATTTGAAAAATTAAAAATAAATTAGAATTATTTATTTTTATATACTCTGAATTTTTTTATCTCCTGCCTTTTTTACAAAATAAATTCCTAAGACAACAGCACATAGGGCAATTAAAATTTTAGGTGTCACTAATTCGTTTAGGAAAATAAATCCTAAAATAACTCCAAAAATCGGTATTAGGTAGGCAACCTGGCTTTGAAAAACTAAGCCATTTTTTTTTAAAATCATAAATCTTAATAACCATGCAATTCCAGTTGGAAAAATACCAAGATAAATTAGAGACAATGTAGACTCTAATGATGGGCTTAAATTCCAAGGTTGCTCAATTATTAGTGATATTGGACAAGCAATTATAGCTCCCCAAATAAGAATTGATGCAGTTACATTTTCATTTTTCTTATTACTAATTTTCAATGTTAATATTCCTCCGATTACATAAAATGTAGATCCCAATAGAATCATAAGAGCAAAAAATAAATTTTCATTATTTATAAATAAATTTTCTGAAAATAAATAAACAATTCCTGAAAAGCCTAATACTATTCCAAATATTTTTATTATGTTTATTTTTTCTCCTTCTGCAAAGAAATGTGCAAGTATTGTTGCACTTATAGGGGTAGTTGACATTAAAATTGCTGCTAAGTTGCTTTGAACTTTTTGAACTCCGTATGCTATTAAGAAAAAAGGTATAACTAAATTAATGATTCCAATTGCTGCAAACCATTTCCAATCTTTCGAAAACGCTTCAATTTTTATTTTTTTGAAATAACAAAGTAGTAATAATGGTATCATTCCAAAAAAAATTCTTAAAAAAGCAATGGTTATTGGTCCATAAGAATATGTTGCAATTTTAATGTTAAAAAAAGCTGAAGCCCAAAGTAAGGCTAAAAAAGTAAGAATGAAATAATCAGTAGCGTTTGGAGATTTCATTCAATTATATCTTCTATTGATCCATTAGTTATTTTTATAAGATCTTTAAAATTTATTTTAAAAATACAGTTCGGATGTCCAGCAGCAGCAAATAAATCTTCAAATCTGTTCAAAGAACTATCAATTAATATCTGTAAGCTATTTGTGTGTCCTATTGGAGAAACACCCCCAATTGTATATCCGGTTTGTTCTTTCACATCATCAGGTGATGCCATACTTAAATCTTTACTATTAAAAAACTTTTTTAATTTGTTTAACGAACATCTTTTGTCACCAGAGACTAAACATAAAAAATAATTATCACCATTTTTAAAAAGTAAACTTTTTACAATTGCTCCCACTTTACAATTTAAAGATTTTGCAGCATCTACGGCTGTTCTTGCTGTATTTTCTAATTCTGTAACTGATAAAGTCTCATCGAATTCTTTTAATGCTTTTTCTGCTCTTTTAACTGGTTCTTTATTTAATAAACTCATTATTGCAACTTAGGATTGATTGAAAATTCTAATTTTTTAAGGTTAATATACATGTAAAAAAAGCATAAGTGATATCTATTTAATAGGCATTATTTATCTTTTCTTAACTGATAAGAAAATTAAAAAATTATAGGAGATAATATGAGCGCTAAGGACGTACTAAAATTAATGAAGTCAAAGAATATTGAGTTTGTTGATCTCAGATTTACAGACCCAAGGGGTAAACTTCAACATTTAACAATGGATACTACTATCGTAGATGAGGGAATGCTAAATGACGGTGTATTTTTTGATGGATCGTCAATTGCAGGATGGAAAGCAATTAATGAATCAGACATGATATTAAAACCTGATTTAAGTAGAAAAATTATAGATCCTTATACATCTCATAATACTTTAATTTTATTTTGCGATATTTTAGATGCAGTTAAGAAAGATCCCTATGAGAGAGATCCAAGAGGAATTGCAAAAAAAGCTGAAGCTTATTTAAAGAAAACAGGTATAGGTGATACAGCATATTTTGGGCCAGAGCCTGAGTTTTTCGTTTTTGATGATGTAAGAATTAAAAACGATATGAATGAAACAAGTTTTTCAATTGATAGCACAGAAGGTCCTTATAATTCTGGAAAATCTTACGACAATGGAAACATGGGTCATAGACCTGGAGTAAAAGGAGGATATTTTCCTGTACCACCAGTAGATAGTGCTCAAGATATGAGAGGTGAATATCTTAAAGGTCTTAGAGATGTTGGAATTACTGTAGAAAAACACCACCATGAAGTTGCTCCAAGTCAACATGAACTTGGAATGTTATTTGGAACTTTGGTTAATCAAGCAGATAATGTTCAACTCTATAAATATGTAGTTCAAATGGTTTCTCACTCTTTTGGTAAAACTGCAACATTTATGCCTAAGCCTGTTAAAGGAGACAATGGTTCTGGAATGCATACTCACCAATCAATTTGGAAAGGTAAAACTCCAGTATTTTCTGGAAACAAATATGCTGGATTATCACAAACTGCTCTTTACTATATTGGTGGAGTATTAAAGCATGCAAAAGCTATTAATGCATTTGCAAATGCTACTACAAATAGTTACAAAAGATTAATTCCAGGATTTGAGGCTCCTGTTTTACTTGCATACTCTGCAAGAAATAGATCAGCTTCATGCAGAATTCCAATCACATTAAGCAAAAAAGGTGCAAGATGTGAAATAAGATTCCCAGATGCTTCAGGAAATCCATACTTAACATTTGCTTCTATGCTTATGGCTGGTATTGATGGAATAAAAAATAAAATTGATCCAGGTAAATCGTTCGACAAAGACCTTTACGCTTTATCAGAAAAGCAAGTTAAGAAGGTACCAACAGTTTGTGGTTCTTTAAGAGAAGCAATGGAAGCTTTGGATAAAGATAGAAGTTTCTTAACTAAAGGCAATGTATTTACCGATGATCAAATAGATGCGTATATTGAACTTAAATACGAAGAAATTCATAATTTTGAACATACACCGCATCCTATTGAATTTGACATGTATTATAGCTGTTAAAAAGCTTAATTTATGGGATTACCTGTAGTAATAGCAGGTATTCCCATATTAGAATTCTAATTTCATTTATTTTTGTTAAAAAAAGGTATGACAAAGATCATATCAACATTAAAAAATATTATTGGTTATAATAAGCCTGAAATTAGAAAACCTAAGCGTAGAAAAAATAAAACTTATTCTATGAATAAAAGAGGCCAATATTGGTTTATTTCTTATTACCAATAATTAAACTTTAAAAGACTCTCCGCAACCACATCTTTCAGTTTCATTAGGGTTATTAAACACAAATTGAGAGGAAAATTGCTCTTTTTTATAATCCATTTCAGTTCCAAAAAGATACATTACAGCTGCTGGGTCAATAAACACTTTTACTCCCTTATCCTCAATAACCTCGTCATTAGGATTAATTTCTTTTGTGTATTCCATAATATAAGACATTCCTGCGCATCCACCTGATTTTACACCAACTCTAACACCAATAGATCCATTTTCAGCTGAAGACATAATTTCTTTTATCCTGTTTGCTGCTTGATCACTTAATGATATAACTTGTTTCGTCATAAGTTTAATTCTAATTTTGCTGCTTCTGACATCATAGATTTATCCCATGGTGGTTCCCAAACTAAATCTAAATCTACTTTGTCAACTTCTTCTAATTGCATAATACTATCTTTAACTTCTTTAGGCAAACTTTCAGCTACTGGACAATTTGGAGTGGTAAGTGTCATTTTTACACTAATATTTTTTTTGTCTACCGCAATATCATATATTAATCCAAGTTCGTAAATATTTACTGGTATTTCAGGATCATAAATTTTTTTTATTTCTTCAATTACTTTTTCTTTTAATTCCATAAAGTTATGACTCAGTTTTTGTGATTTCTTTTGAGTTATCCATTGCTGATGTAAGAGTGTGCCACGATAATGTTGCGCACTTAACTCTCATTGGATATTGTTTAACACCAGATAAACACATTAATTTAGTTTTTTCGTCGTCTTTTAAGTATTCTGATTTTAAGTCTGGATTTTCTTTTATCATTCCTAAAAAGTCTTCAACTATCTCTTTAGCCTCGTGTTCATTTTTGCCTTTAATTAAATCTGTCATGATTGAAGCTGATGCCATTGAAATAGCACATCCACTTCCCTCAAATGAAATATCCTCAACTATTTTTTGTCCATTTAATTTAAGATAAACATGAACATTGTCTCCACATAAAGGGTTATGTCCTTTTGCATCTTTATTAAACTCATGTACTTTTCCAAGATTTCTTGGATTTTTTCCATGTTCTAAAATAATTTCTTGATAAAGTTCTTTTAAGTTCATTTTAAATTAAATATTTTTTTACAGTTATTAATAGAGTCATTTAACTTATCTAAGTCATCTTTAGTATTATAAATTCCAACTGACGCTCTTGCACTAGCAGGTATATTTAATTTGTCATGTAATATTTGACAGCAATGATGACCTGCTCTTATTGCAACTCCGTCTTCATCAAGTATTGTTGCAATATCATGTGGATGAACACCCTCCAATGTGAAGGATAAAACTCCCCCTTTGTTTTTTGGACTACCAATTAACTTAACAGAATTATTTTTTTGTAATAGTTCTTGACCATACTCAACTAAATCAGCTTCATGTTTCATTATATTCTCTATACCAATACTCTCCATAAACTTAATTGACTGATCAAATGCAATAACTTGAGCTGTAGCCATGGTACCAGCCTCATATTTATTTGGTAAATCACCGTAAGATATTTTATCTTTTTTGACTTCTCTAATCATTCCACCTCCACCTTGATAGGGTGGCAGTTCTTCTAACCACTTCTTTTTACCATACAAAACACCAAGTCCAGTAGGTCCATACATTTTATGACATGATATTGCATAAAAATCACAATCTAAGTCTTGCATATCCAATTTAAGATGAGGAGCTCCCTGACAACCATCAATGACAACTATTATTCCTTTTGAGTGGGCAAGATCTGTTATTTCTTTAACAGGCAATATCGCTCCAGTAACATTAGATAGATGAGTAATGGCAATTACTTTAGTCTTAGAAGTTATTTTTTTTTCAATATCCTCCAGAGAAATATCTCCATCTTCATTTACCTCTGCAAAATTAATTTTTATGTTCTTTGATTTTCTCAAGAAATGCCAAGGCACATAATTTGAATGATGCTCAAGCTCCGTAATTAAAATTTCATCGCCTTCGTTCAGATATTTTTGCCCTAAAGTATTAGCCACTAAATTTAAAGCTTCAGTTGCTCCTTTAGTGAAAACTATTTCATTTTTATCTTTAGCATTAATATATTTTTGAACAGACGATCTTGTATTTTCATATAAGTTTGTTGCTGCAACTGCTAAATAATGAACACTTCTTCCAACATTTGAAAATTGCTTAGTATAAAACTCATTTATTTTATCAGCTACTACTTTTGGTTTTTGTGATGAGTTAGCGCTATCTAAATAAACTAAATCATTATTTTGAATTTTTTCATCAAAAATGGGAAACTCATCTTTTATATTCTCAATTTTCATTCCTTTATTCCAATCATATTTTTAATTAAATTTTTTACTTCAGGGTCAGTGATTTTTTCAACAACATCTAACAGAAAACCATTTATCAAAAGTTCTCTTGATTGTTGATAATTTAATCCTCTAGACATTAAATAAAATATCGACTCCTCATTGAGACTACCTGATGCAGAACCGTGCGAACATTTAACGTCGTCTGCATAAATTTCTAACTCTGGTTTAGCATTAAACTCACAGTCTTTATTTAATAATATTGCTTTACTCAGTTGATAACCATCAGTTTTTTGAGCCTTAGAGTTAACAAATATTTTTCCTTGATATACTGCTCTTGAACTATCTTCTAAAACACTTTTTATAAGTTGATAGCTTTTAGTATTCTCAGTTAAGTGATTTATTATTGTTCTAATTTCATGATGCTTATTATTATTTATAGAGAAAATACCATTTACAAAAGCTGATGAATATTCTCCATTTAAGTTACAATTAATTTCATTTTTACAAAAATTTGATCCTGAAGATAAAATGAATGTTTCTGAAATACTATTTTTATCTTGCTCAATATTATTGAAGGAATACTTAATATTATTATTTTCAAATTTGTCTACTTTGTAATTTTTTAAAATAGAATTTTCTTTTAAATCAAAGTTGTAAAAAATATTTAAGAAATTTTTTTCTGAAGCGTCCCTGAATAGATCAATTAATCTTAATGAACTATTCTCATATAATTCAAAATTTAATCTTAAATTAATATTTTTAGACCAAATTTTAGAGTTTGTTGTATGATAGATAATAAGAGGCT
>CACMYJ010000006.1 GCA_902617895.1 uncultured Pelagibacteraceae bacterium
GTTGGTTCTGGCAAAGGTGTTGTTTCTACAAGTTATATTGTAGATAGCAATTGGAGGAGAAGAAAAAGCAAAATATTTAATTCTATGTACAAGACTTTTGAAAAAGAGTTTAAAAAAGAAAAATATATTTATAATTAAAAAATGAGAGATCCCAATAACCCATGTTTGTTTTGCAATATATCCAACAATGATTTCGAACTAGAAAATGAATTGGCTTTCGCTAGTTATGATACTTATCCAGTTTCAAAGTATCATGCTTTAATTGTTCCAAAGAGACATGTAGAAAATTATTTTGAATTAAATAGTGAGGAAGTTCTTGCCTGTGATGCCCTTCTAAAAAAACTTAAGAAGAAGCTTGAAATTATAGATGCTACAATCGAAGGATTTAATGTTGGATCAAACTCTGGTAAAACTGCAGGACAATCAATTAATCATTGTCATATTCATCTGATTCCAAGAAGATCTGGAGACGTTGACAACCCACAAGGTGGTGTTAGAAGCGTAATTGCCTCTAAACAACATTATGTGCGTAAAACCAAATAATAATTACGATTATAAGCTGTTGAAATGTCATTATATCGCGGTTGATCTATTTAAATAAGTGTACTAAAAATCTTAAGCTGAAGGAACAAATTCACAATGATATCAACTAATCCATTCTTAACACTAGCAGAGACTGTACCACCATTTTTGATGCAATCTTTTGTTATTTTAATGGGTTTACTAATTCTAGTTGGAACAGTTATGGATATTATCCATAAAAAAAATGTGAAGTATTTCTTTAACAATGCAAAAAAAGCAAAATTATCAGCTACGAAAACCTTATCAACAGGAGAGAGAATATCTGTAATTTCAAAAACTATAGCGAGCGACATTGCTACTACATCAGAACTTGGAGCAGGTAAAAGAAGAGTAGCGCATGTAATGGGAATGTATGGAACAATTTTGTTTTGGATTGGATCAGTTGTGATGATATTTTTTTATACTACCCCAAATTCAGTAACACCTGCTTTTTGGCCAATCATCTGGCATGTTGGTGCGGCTTTAACAGTTCTGGGTGGAGGTTGGTTTTGGTTTTTTTTAAGAGTTGATGTCTACTCCGAAGCTCAACCATGGTATAGAATTATTCAGGCAGACTTATTTGTACTTGCATTGATTGCATCCTCATTGTTCGGATTAATTTGGTCATATCTTCAATCTTTAAACTTACAAGGCAGATGGGATGATTTTGTATTTTTAGCTTTATTTATTGTTGCAAATTTAGTTTTATTTGGTGGTGTATATTGGTCTAAATTTGCTCATATGTTTTACAAACCGGGTGCCGCTTTACAAAAAAATTTAGCTGAAGCTGATGGATCTAGAGATAATCTTCCACCTGAAGCTGACGCTCCTGAGCAATTTGGCCTGGGTATAAAAAGAGAAGAGCCAAAACATTATTAATATGATAAAGAATTTAAAGGAGAAAATATAAATTATGTCAACTTTTGTGTACATGACTAGATGTGATGGCTGTGGTCACTGTGTGGATATTTGTCCATCAGATATTATGCATATTGATGAAACTATAAGAAGGGCGAAAAATATTGAACCAAACTTTTGTTGGGAATGTTACTCATGTGTTAAAGCATGCCCAAACCATGCAATTGATGTAAGAGGATATGCAGATTTTGCTCCAATGGGTCACAGTGTAAGAGTAAGAAGAGAAGAGGAAAAAGGAACTATTTCTTGGAGAATAAAATTTAGAAATGGAACTGAAAAGAATTTTGTGTCGCCGATAACTACTAAGCCTTGGGGAAAATTTATTCCAAAATTAGCTGAAGGAGATAAGCCCAATCAAGGAGAAATTAATTCTCAAATATTATATTCAGAGCCAGAGGGATTAAATACAAATAAAGAATTACCAAAAGTAGATAAGAGTGCTTTTAAAAAAGGAGTTTATTATTA
This sequence comes from uncultured Pelagibacteraceae bacterium, assembly GCA_902617895.1. Classification (GTDB taxonomy): domain Bacteria; phylum Pseudomonadota; class Alphaproteobacteria; order Pelagibacterales; family Pelagibacteraceae; genus Pelagibacter. The sequence continues at coordinate 1,945 of CACMYJ010000006.1, forward strand.
ATGGCTAGAAAAACTATAGTAGAAAATTGTGATGTTTTAGTTGTTGGTGGAGGAATGGCTGGAACCGGTGCAACTTTCGAGGCTAGACATTGGGGTAGAGATTTAAAAATAGTTTGTGTTGAAAAAGCAAATATAGATAGAAGCGGAGCAGTTGCTCAGGGACTTTATGCAATCAACTGCTATATGGGAATGCAATGGGGTGAAAATCAACCCGAGGACCATGTAAGATATGCAAGAAATGATTTAATGGGATTGGTCAGAGAGGATTTAGGATATGACATGGCTCGTCACGTAGATTCAACTGTTCATATGTTTGATGAATGGGGTTTGCCAATGATGAAAAATAAAGCGACAGGTAGATACCAAAGAGAAGGTAAATGGCAAATAATGATACATGGTGAAAGTTATAAACCAATCGTTGCAGAGGCAGCAAAAAAATCAGCAGATAAAATTTACAACAGAATAATGATCACCCATCTATTAATGGACGAAAATAATGAAAATAGAGTTGGTGGAGCAGTTGGATTTAATATGAGAACAGGTGACTACCACGTGTTTAAATCAAAAACAGTCATTGTTGCTGCTGGAGGAGCTTCACATATTTTCAAACCTAGAGCTGTGGGTGAAGGAATGGGAAGAACTTGGTACGCTCCATGGAGTAATGGATCGGCATATGCATTACCTATTGCTGCTGGAGCTAAAATGACCCAAATGGAGAATAGAATTGTTCTTTGTAGATTTAAAGATGGTTATGGTCCAGTTGGTGCGTACTTCTTACATTTAAAAACTTACACACAAAATGCGAACGGTGAAAATTATGAGAAAAAATGGTACGAAAAAACTAAAGAATTAGTTGGAGAATATATTGATCACCATCCTACTCCTACATGTTTACGTAATCACGCTTTTATACAAGAAACAATGGCTGGTGGTGGACCAATTCATATGGTAACGAAAGAAGCATTTCAAGATCCTCACTTAGAAACAGTTGGTTGGGAAAATTTCTTAGGTATGACAGTTGGACAGGCGGTTGTATGGGCTTCTCAAAATATTGATCCAAAATACACAAACCCTGAATTAACAACATCAGAGCCTTATGTTATGGGTTCTCACGCGACGTGCTCAGGGGCGTGGGTAAGTGGCCCAGAGGATTTATCTCCACCTGAATATTTCTGGGGATATAACAGAATGACAACAATTCAAGGTTTATTTGGTGCTGGAGATACTGTGGGTGGAAGCGCTCATAAATTCTCATCTGGATCTTTTACTGAGGGAAGATTAGCTGCAAAAGCTGCTGTTAAATATATAGAAGATCAAAAGGCAAACGATATTAAAGTAAGCGACAAGCAATGTGATGATTACAAGGAAGTTATTTATAAACCGTTAGAAAATTATACAGTTGGTAGAAATGAAATAACGGGTGGAACAGTGTCTCCAAGCTATATTTCTCCAATTCAAGGTTTGCAAAGATTACAAAAAATTATGGATGAGTATGTAGGAGGGATTAGCTACAATTACATGACGAACGAAAATACTCTTAAAAAAGGCCTTGAGCTACTTGCGTGGCTTGAAGAAGATTTAGAAAATGTTGGAGCTGAGGATTATCACCAACTTATGAGAGCTTGGGAGCTAAAACATAGAACAATTACATCTCAATGTGTAACAGAACATACTTTGTTCAGACAAGAAACTCGTTGGCCAGGTTATTATTATAGAGGTGATTATATGAAATTAGATGATGAAAATTGGCATTGTCTCACCCTATCTAGAAGAGATCCTAAAACAGGTAAGTTTACTATGGAAAAAGCCCCTGTTTATCACATAGTTGATGAAAAAGAGAAAAAAGAAGCTTCTTAAATTCTATAGATCATAGAAATGGCTTTATTAGATAAATCCGATGAGGAAATTATTAAAATAGCCAAACCTATTTGGGCAAACCTAGTTAAATCATCAAACATTAAAGATTACGGTGGATTTACAAGGGATCTGTCATCACAAATGATGTATGGAGCTAATGAGGTTGAACTTGGCAAACAATGGGCAGGAAATAAATTGATTTCGAGTTTAACTGAAGGATGTGAAGCAATAGGATGTCTGAGAAGAGGTTTATATATAACTATCTTATATAAACAGACTAGCACTGAGATACCAGGTGACTTTCTTGGAAGATTAGTTCTTGGAGAAGAAGGAGAAGAGGTAAAAGTCTTTGGGGCAACTATTTTCTAAACAGATAAAATAATATTTGCATTTTTCACAACCTGTGGTATTTCGCGAGTATGTTTCAAATAATAAATAATAACTTAAAAAAATTACCTTTATTCTTTGAAAACCAATTAAGCAAAATAATTAAATCTTTTTTATACCTTTTTATATTCTTTGCTTGGGGTATTATAATTCTTAGCACAGCCCAAAATTTTATCTAAAAATATTCATATTTATTGACTTTGTATTCTTAGAGGAATAGTTACTTCATATGGAGTATATTCTTCCAATAGCACAAGTTGAAATTAATTTACTTTTTATCTTCGGTTTAAGTTTAGTAGTAGGAATTTTGTCTGGCTTGTTCGGTGTTGGTGGTGGATTTTTAATGACCCCTTTTTTAATATTTTTAGGTGTCCCCCCTATTTATGCTGTTCCAAATGAAGCAAGTAACATTCTTGGAACTTCTGTTTCAGGTTCCACAACACATTATCTCAAAGGGACACTTGATTATAAAATGGGTTTCATGATTGTAATTGGTGGGATAGTAGGAACAGTTCTAGGAATTATAACTTTTTCATATTTTAAAGATATTGGAAAAATTAATGTAGTTATTTCTCTTGCTTATATGTACATCCTCGCAATTTTAGGAACTTTTATGTTAATCCAAGGTGTTTCAGAAATTGATAAAGCAAGAAAAAAAATTACTGAGAGAAAAAAATTGCATAAACACTATTGGATACATGGATTACCTTTGAGAATGCGATTTAAAAAATCTCAACTTTATGAAAGTGCGTTTACCCCAATAATAATTGGTTTAATTGTTGGTTTCATTGCTGCAATTATGGGAATAGGTGGTGCTTTTATTTTAGTTCCAGCAATGATTTATATTATTGGAATGCCTACAAGGTTAATTCCTGGAACTTCCCTTTTTGTAACTATATTTATAAGTGCTATTGTAACAATTTTACATGCTTTAAACTATGGAACTATAGATTTAATTTTAGTTACAGTATTAATTTTAGGCTCGATAATCGGTGTTCAGTTTGGACAAAAAATTGGAGAAAAAATTGATAGCTCAGAATTTAAAACTATTTTAGCAATATTATTATTATTAGTTGGTATAGCAATTGCTTATGATACTTTTATTAAAGATGAAAAAACAGTAAATACTATTGTCAATGGAACTAATAATTTAGGACCATTAAGTGAATTTATATTAAACTTTTCCAAAGATTTGCCGGTGTTTTATGGTCTAACTTCTGTACTTCTTGCTGTAGTACTTGGAGTGGGAGCTGCAATGATTAGAAGAGTTTATTCTAACTGGGATGATAAAAGACTTGCAAAATTAAAAAAATAACTAAGCGCTTCGATATAATTTAGTCATTACAAATTCTTTATGACCAAGAGCTTCTGCACAAGTTAATCTTCCATTAGCAACTCTTAAAGTTGATTTGATTAACTCATCTCCAGCTTGACTCAAATTCATTTCTCTAGATAAAATTTTAGAAACATCAACATCTATATGTTCGCTCATAGTTTTTGCTGTAAGAGGATTTGCTGTCAATTTAATCACGGGTTCTATAGGGTTTCCTATAATATTTCCTTGTCCTGTTGGGAATAAGTGAATATTAAAACCACCCGCAGCCTGTAAAGTAACACATTCTGCTGCGGCTGAAGATGTATCCATAAAATACAATCCAGCACCCTTTGTTGGTTCCTCAGCTGGCTCTAAAACATCAATGAATTGACATCCTCCAATTTTCTGAAAATTACCAAACGCTTTTTCTTCAATAGTTGTTAATCCTCCTGCAATATTTCCAGCAGTAGGTTGACTTTCTGATAAATCATCTGTTGCTTCTTTAAGAATGAAATCATTGTAATCATTCCATGTCTTTTTAAACTTTGCTTGAGCTTCAGGTGTCTTGCCTCTTTTTTCACAAACTGTTTCAGCACCCGTAAGTTCTGAAGTTTCACCAAAACATAAGTGAACACCTAAAGGTTCCAATTTGTCCATTAGATTTCCAACTGTAGGATTAGATGCTAATCCTGAAGTCGTATCAGACTCTCCACATTTTACAGAAATCCATAAATCACTTATTGGACATTCTTCTCTTTGTTTTTCTGATGCCCACATTGAAAACTCTTGTGCTTTTTTTGAAACCTTTGCAATTGTATCTATATCTCCAACTCCTTCAATACTAAATCCTTCAACTGGTTTGCCAGTTTTTGAAATGGCATCTACAATTCTTTTTGTCCACTTAGGCTCAATACCTATAACTATAACAGCTGCAACATTTGGATTTTTTCCTGTACCAATCATTGTTCTAAAATGAAGTTCTAGATCTGCACCGAATTGTAATCTTCCATAAGAATGAGGAAGAGCTATTGTACCTTTAATATTATTTGCTACTGCCTCTGCACATGCATTTGAAATATCATCTACAGGAAGTATAATAACGTGATTACGTGTTCCAGCACGACCATTTTCTCTTTTATATCCTAAAAAACTCTTTGGAATTTCCATTAATTACCACTTTTTTGTTTTTACGTTATGAACATGTACATGTTCACCTTTTTTAATATTTTTAACTACTTTTCCAATATCATGACCATATTTCAAAATAGTGTCACCTTCATTTAGATCTGTCATTGCAATTTTATGACCCAATGGTATTTCGTCTTTTGATTGTATTGAAACAGACTTATCATTTTCCATTATCCAACAATTACAATCTTGTTTTGGGTTTATTCTCTCTATAACAACTACTCCAACGTTGTCCTTTTCATCATGTATTATTATATCAGTATTCGACATTGTGACGATTTCTTTATTTGAAATTCGCTGAATCTTATATATTAATCGGACACTTTGACAATTAAAAAAAAGAATTAGAAAGGCTGAACCATGACTAAAATGACAACCGAAGAAGCATTCATTAAAGTTCTTCAAATGCACGGAATCGAACACTCGTTTGGAATAATAGGGTCAGCTTTTATGGCAATATCTGATTTATTTCCAAAAGCAGGAATTACTTTTTGGGATGTGGCACATGAAACTAACGGTGGATTAATTGCAGATGGATATACAAGAGCTACTGGAAAAATGTCAATGGTTATTGCTCAAAATGGTCCAGGAATTACTGGATTAGTTACACCTATTAAAACAGCTTATTGGAACCATACACCATTATTATTAGTAACACCTCAAGCAGCAAATAAAACTATGGGTCAAGGTGGTTTTCAAGAGGTTGAGCAAATGAATTTATTTAAAGATATGGTTTGCTATCAAGAGGAAGTGAGAGATCCATCTAGGATGGCGGAAGTGTTAAATAGAGTAATAGAAAAAGCATTTAGAGGATCAGCACCAGCGCAAATAAATGTGCCTAGAGATTATTGGACACAAGTTATTGATATTGAATTACCACCAATTGTTAGATTTGAGAGACAAGGTGGAGGAAAAGAGGCAATTGAAAAAGCTGCAAAACTTTTATCAGAGGCCAAATTTCCAGTAATTTTATCTGGAGCAGGTGTAGTAATAGGTAATGCAATTGATGAATGTAAAAAGTTAGCTGAAAAGCTAGATGCTCCTGTATGCAATGGATACCAACACAATGATAGTTTTCCAGGAAGTCATCCTTTAGCAGTAGGACCGTTAGGATATAATGGATCTAAAGCTGGAATGGAATTAATTTCAAAAGCAGATGTAGTTTTAGCATTAGGAACAAGATTAAATCCTTTTTCAACTTTACCTGGATACGGAATTGACTATTGGCCAAAAGATGCAACTATTATTCAAGTAGATATGAATCCAGACAGAATTGGACTTACAAAAAAAGTAACAGTTGGTATTTGTGGAGATGCTAAGATGGTTTCACAGCAGATTTTAGAAAAACTTTCTCCTACAGCAGGAGATAAAGGTAGAGATGATAGAAAAAATTTAATTCATAAAACGAAATCAGCTTGGTTACAAACTCTTACAAGTTTAGATCATGAGGATGATGATCCAGGTACTGTTTGGAATAAAGAAGCTAGAGAAAGAGATTCAGACAGAATGTCACCAAGACAAGCTTGGAGAGCAATACAAGCTGGAATGCCTGAAGATGTAATCATTTCAAGTGATATTGGAAATAATTGTGCAATAGGTAATGCATATCCAACTTTTGAAAAACCAAGAAAATATTTAGCACCAGGTTTATTCGGTCCATGCGGATATGGTTTTCCATCAATATTAGGCGCAAAAATTGGATGCCCTGACACACCTGTAATTGGTTTTGCTGGTGATGGTGCTTTTGGAATAAGTATGAATGAAATGAGTTCTTGTGCGAGAGAAGAATGGCCTGCAATAACTATGGTTATCTTTAGAAACTATCAATGGGGAGCAGAAAAGAGAAATTCTATACTATGGTTTGATGATAATTTTATAGGCACAGAACTTGATCCAGAATTAAGTTACGCTAAGGTTGCTAATGCATGTGGTTTAAAAGGAGTTGCAGTTAAAACTATGGAAGAAACAACTGCAGCAATTAAGCAATCATGCGAAGATCAAAAAAAAGGAATTACAACATTCATAGAGGTAATCTTGAACCAAGAATTAGGTGAACCATTTAGAAGAGATGCTATGAAGAAACCAGTAAGAGTTGCTGGTATCAAAAAAGCTGATATGAAACCTCAAAAATCGTTAAATGGATGATGTTAAAATAGGCTCAAATAGAAGTTTTGGAATTGTATTTTTTATAGTTTTTTTATTAATTGCTATATATCCATTAATAAATGGTGGCGAATTAAGATTATGGTCATTAATTATATCAATATTTTTTTTTGTTCTTGGACTAATAAACTCTAAAATTTTAAATCCACTTAATAAACTTTGGTTTAAATTTGGAATTTTTCTTGGAAAAATAATTTCACCATTAGTTATGGGAATTATATTTTTTTTAGTAATTACACCTACAGGAGTAATAATGAGACTATTAAATAAGGATTTATTAAAACTAAAATTTAATAAAACCAACACTTACTGGATTGAAAAAACTGAGCCAAAAAGTAAAATGAAAAATCAATTTTAAAATGAGTTTTATAAAAGAATTTTGGGAATTTTTAAAAGTTAGAAAAAAATATTGGTTACTTCCAATAATTATAGTTTTATTTTTATTTGGTGGAATAATAGTTTTAACCCAGGGTTCAGCAGTAGCTCCATTTATTTACACTATTTTTTGAAGTGAAATCAATTTTGGGAATATCTGCTTTTTATCATGATAGTGCAGCATGTATAATTCAAGATGGTGAAATTATTGCTGCAGCTCAAGAAGAGAGATTTACTAGAATTAAACACGATCCTAGTTATCCTAAAAACGCAATAAATTTTGTTTTAAAATATTCAAATTTAAAATTAAGTGAAGTTGATCAAATAGTGTTTTTTGAAAAACCTTTTTTAAAATTTGAAAGATTAATAGAGACTTATGTAGCTTTTGCTCCAAAAGGTTTTGTTTCTTTTAGCAAGGCAATGCCATTATGGATTAAAGAAAAACTTTTTCAGAAAAACTTACTATTCAACAAACTGAAAGAACATGACGATAATTTTAAATCAGATGAAAATATTTATTTTTCTGATCATCATTTAAGTCATGCAGCTAGTGCTTTTTTCCCATCTCCATTTGAAGAAGCTGTTGTTTTAACTGCTGATGGTGTGGGTGAGTGGGCAACAACTACTGTAGCTGTTGGCAAAGGTAATAATTTAGAAGTAAAAAAAGAAATACTATTTCCACATTCTTTAGGTCTCTTGTATTCAGCATTCACATACTACACTGGTTTTAAAGTTAATAGTGGAGAATATAAGCTCATGGGTTTAGCTCCATACGGTTCTCCAATTTTTAAGGATAAAATAAAAAAAATTGTAGATATTAAAGATGACGGATCTTTTCGTTTAGATCAAAAATATTTTAATTATGCAACTGGCTTAACTATGACAAATGATAAATTTCATAAATTATTTGGCCAAAAACCTCGTGATCCTAAAAAAGATCAAATAACCCAATTTCATATGGATATTGCTTCTTCTATCCAGATAGTAACAGAAGAAATAATGATCAAACTTGCAAAAGGAATTCGAAATGAATATGGCATTAAAAATTTATGTTTAGCCGGTGGAGTAGCTTTAAATTGTGTAGCTAACGGTAAAATTTTAAAAGAAAAAATTTTTGATAATGTCTGGATACAACCAGCGGCTGGAGATGCGGGAGGATCATTAGGTGCTGCACTTGCACTTTGGTATATTGAACAAGGTAACAACAGAGCTGTTGGTGAAACAGATAGTATGAAGGGGTCATATTTAGGATGTGCCTTCGATCAAAAACAAATAGAAAAAGAACTAAATTCGTTGGGTGCCAATTTTCAAACTTTTGAATATGAAAATTTAATAAATAAAACAGCAGAATACTTAGCAAACGAGAAAGCTATAGGATGGTTTCAAGGCAGAATGGAATTTGGTCCAAGAGCATTAGGTGGAAGATCTATATTGGGAGATCCAAGATCTGATAAAATGCAAAAAAATCTTAACTTAAAAGTTAAATATAGAGAAAGTTTTAGACCTTTTGCACCATCAATTTTAAGAGAAGATTTGTCTGAATGGTTTGATCTTGATGTTGATAGCCCATATATGCTTTTTGTATCTGATATTAATACAGAAAAAAAAATAGAAATGACAGAAGTGCAAAAAAAAAAGTTTGGTATTGATAAACTAAATATCAAAAGGTCCGAAATACCAGCCGTTACTCATGTGGATTATTCAGCTAGAATACAAACAGTAATAAAAAATACTAATAAAAGTTATTTTGATTTAATTACTAAGTTTAAAGAAAAAACAGGATGTCCTGTTGTTGTAAACACTTCTTTTAATGTAAGAGGGGAGCCAATTGTTAATACACCAACTGATGCTTTTAATTGTTTTATGGCTACGGAATTAGATTATTTAGTTATAGGTAACTGTATTTTGAATAAAATTGAACAAGATCCAAGTTTAAAGAAAGACTATATAAAAAAATTTGAATTAGATTAAACTCAACTTAATGCAAGATAACAAATAATAATGAAAATTTATAAAGATACAATTTATATTTCATTAATTTTTGTCATTTTATTTTTAATAACAGATTTCATTTATTCAAATTTCGTAATCAAAGGGAGTGAACAAAAGCAAAAAAAAGTTAGAGTATTTAATGAATATTATCACCATGGATTCAAAAAAAAAATAAGCAACAAAATCTCTTGGGGAGGAAATTATTATAACATATGCACTGACCATAATTCTTTTTTAATATCTTGTAAAAAAAAAGGTGATTTTAGACTAGATAATTATTACGACATTTTGTTTATTGGAGACTCTTTTACTGAAGGTGTCGGATATCCATTTGAGGAAACATTTGTTGGTATTTATAGCGACACAAGTAATCAAGAAGTGGCAAATTTAGGTGTGTTAAGTTATTCTCCATTTTTGTATTATCATAAAATAAAATATATTTTGTCTAAAGGAGTTAGTTTTAAACATTTAGTTGTATTTATTGATTTAAGCGATATTGAGGACGATTTAAATTATTTAAATTTATCAAACAGTTTAATTTATAATCAATCATCAAATAAAATTTTTTATAAAGAAACGAATGAAAAAGTTCTTAATCCTATTATAAATTTTTTAAATTTTAATGAACTAAATATCAAAAATATTTTAGCAAGAAATTTTATTATTTCTTATAATACATATAAAAGTTTTCAAAAAATATATTTTAATAAAATTATTAAAGATAAAAATCGTTACATCGAAAGAATAGGTTGGATGAAATATGACTTTAAGAGAGTAAGTTGGTCATATGATGATAATTTTTACGGATATACCAAAAAAGGTATTAAAAAAGAAATAGACAATTCAGTTTTAAATATGAAATATTTATATGAGTTATTAAAAAAAAATAATATAGAGCTTTCAATAGCAGTATACCCATGGCCTCAATCACTTCTTTATGAAAAGAAAAATTCAAGATATATAAATACTTGGAAAGAATTTTGTAAAAACAAGTGTAAAAATTTTTTAAATTTATTTCCTATATTTCACAACAATGATAACTTTATAAATAATTACTTAAAATTTTATATTTATAACGATGTACACTTTAATGATGTTTCGCACAAACTTATTGGTGATTATTTGAGAAAAAATTTAATCGAATAATTTTGATGTAAAATATATATATATGAAAAATGTTTAATATTAATTTAAAGAGATTTTTAATTTACAATAGTAGGAAATTATTTACAAAAAAACCTAATTATGTAAATGACTCAAATTTTGAATTTGTAAATAGTTTAAGAAAAAATGGTTTTTACAAAAAAAAAGAGTTTTCAAAAAAAAATATTTTAGCTAATGAAATTATCACTCAATTTGAAAAAATTCCAAATATTGAATTACAAAATATTTGTAAAGCAAACAAAAATAATTTTGAAAGATATGGTTATCGTTCGAAAATTACAAATTTATTTGATAAAAAACTTTTATATGAATACGCCAATCAAAGAATCTTTATAGAGAATTTTGAACAATATTTTGGATTAAAACCTAAAGTAAGATTAATATCGGTTTGGATTGACTATCCTACTGACAATAAAGAGAGAGATTCACAAATTTTTCACAGAGATTATGACGATGTTTTTTTGACTAAAACTTTTCTTTGTCTCACAGATATTAATTATGATAATGGTCCTTTTCAATTTATTCCAAAATCTCATATTGCTCCCTGGGATAAAAAATTAGATACACTTAATAATAAACCTACTTTTATGACAGCAGAAAAGGGCGACTTATATATGGCTGATACAAATGGTTTTCATAGAGGAACAAAATTAAAAAAAAATTTTAGATGTCTTGTAAATGTTCATTATGTTTCAGAGCGCCCTATGACTGGTTTTCCAGACAAAATAATAAATTAAAAAAAAGGAATTACAACATATATAGAGGTTATTCTAAAACAAGAATTAGGTGAGCCATTCAGAAGAGATGCCATGAAGAAACCAGTTGAAGTTGAAGGAATTGAAAAAAGTGATATGAAACCTCAAAAATCATTAGTAGGTTATTTAAATATATGTATGATGTTTATACAAACTTTAATTTATGGATGTTAAATTAGATAAATGGTTTAGACCTGAAATTGACAAAACAGTTTTAAAGGAACTTACAAAAAAATCTGACATAAAAGGATTAACACATGTTGTGGTTTATTTTAGCTTATTAACTTTTGTTGGGTTTTTAGCCTATCTTAACTGGGGGACTTGGTGGTCAGTAGTTTGGTTTTATATTTATGGAAATATTTTTTGTTTTTGCAATCCTATTTGGCATGAGACTGGTCACAAAACTGCTTTTAAAACAAAATTTTTAAACGAATTTTTTTATTATATTTCATGTTTTATGGCTTACTTTGAACCTACAAGATGGAGATTTACTCATTTTGTTCACCATGGAAACACTTATTCAACTAAAGATCCTTATGATCATGAAATTGAATATGATAATAATTTAAAAGATACTCCTAAAAAACTAATAATGAATTTAATTCCTTTTGGTGAATTATTATTTTTTAAAAAAAGTATAGCTTATGAAGTTATTAAGCATGCATTTAATATTAAAACCAAAGTAATGACTGATAGTATTCCTGAAAATGCAAGACCAAGAGCTATTCTGATTTCAAGAATTTATGTTGGTATTTGGTTTTCTATAATTATTTGGTCTTTCTTAATATCATCATGGCTACCAACATTATATCTCTTGTTACCACATTATTATGGAAAAGGTTTACATAAACTAGTTGCCTTTACACAACATGCAGGTTTAGCAAGGGATGTAAAAGATCATAGATTATCTGCAAGAGATATGAAATTAAATCCAATACTTAGTTTTTTATATTGGAAAATGGAATATCATTGTGTGCATCATATGTTTCCAACAGTACCAGCCTATAATTTAGAAAAATTACATTACCATTTAAAAGATCAGTTACCTGAAATTAAAAATGGTTTGTTTGATACTTATAAAGAAATAATACCAGCGCTTAAGAAGCAAAGAGACGAGCCTGATTACCATTTAGATATTTCTTTACCAGAGAAACAAGCTTCTTAATGTATAAAAACTACAAATTATTATTGTTCTTAGGTGCAGCTACAATTTTTCTTTATTTAAGTGTAGGTAAATATGAGGAATTTAGTCTTCAAAAATCTATATCAGCCTGTGTTATAGCCAAAGGTAAAATACTTAAAGAAATCGCTCCACAAGAAGCTAGAATTATTTGTGAAAAGGAAATTAGGGAACAACTAGAATAATTAAAGAAGACTTGGCAACCAAGTTGAAAAAATTGGAAATAAAATCATTAATATTCCATAAATAATCCCAACAATTGTAAACAATGGAACTTCTTTAAATGCATTAGCTGGATTTTCTTTGATTACGCCAGCAGCTGTATATATGCCAACACAAACAGGTGGTGTTATCATTCCAATCCCAGCAAAAGCTACAAAAACTACATATAAATGAAGTAAACTTTGATTAAAAGATAACGTTAGTGCTGCAAATATTGGAACGGTCAAATAAAATACTGGAACTATTTCAATAAAAGTTCCTAAAATTAAACATATTGTTCCTAACATTATCCAGAATAAATTTACACTTACTCCCATATCTGTAAAATAAGTTATGATCTGTTGTGGGGCCTGAGTATAAGTAAGCACAACACTTAAAAAAGTTGCGGTCGCAATGATTGAAAATATAACAGCGGTAATGATAGCGGTATCTTTCAAACAACTTAGCAAAGACGAAAAAGTTAATTCTCTGTATATTAAAAATCCTATCGCAACAGCATAAACCCCAGCTATAGCTGCAGACTCTGATGGTGTTAAAAACCCTGCATATATACCACCTAAAATTATAATTGGTGTTATTAAAGCTGGAAGTGCTGCAACAAAAGAGCTTAATCTTTCTTTAAGAGTTGCCTTTCTGTCAGCTCTTATGTGTCTGCATTTAAATAAAACTAATAAAACCATTAAAATTAAAAGTATAACTCCTGGAATTACACCAGCTGCAAATGTTTTAGAGACAGGAACATATGTAAGTGCGCTAAATAAAATAGCGGCATTTGATGGAGGAATTAAAGCTTCAAGTAAAGCAGCTGATGCAGCTAAAACAACAACAAACGGAGTAGGGTAGCCCTGCTCAATCATTTTGGGCATCATGATTGTTCCTACTGCTGTAATCGCGGCTAATATAGATCCACAGAATGCTGCAAAAAAACCCATCGCAATAACCATTGCAACACCCAAACCTCCTGGCCAATGTCCAACTAAAGTTGTTGCAAATTTTACAAGCCTAAGCGCTGCTCCACCTTTAAGCATCGCCATTCCACTAAAAATAAACAATGGCACAGCTATAAGGACATGTTTTGTTAAAGCCCCAAAAGACACTTGAATTAAAACAGACCAAGGAAGATTTAGTCCACCTATAGCAGCTATAGAGCTACCTAAACCAAATACTAAAAAGATTGGAACAGAAATTATTAAAGCTATCAAAGATAGTATAGATGCTAATGTAAACATTTAATTTCTTGTTAAATTTATAATGTTGTCGAATAGTAATTCTAATGAAGTTAAAGCTAATATTAAAAAACCAACAGGAAATGCTAAAAACATCCACCATATAGGAATGCTAATTTCAATTTCCATGACTTGACCTAGATTAAAATACATAATTGTTGCATCAAGACCAGCTTTAAAGAAAATACAAGCAGATATAAAAGCGATTATATTTACTATTAGAAACAAAATTTCTTTATTTTTTTTTGAAAGTAGGGGTGTTAAAAAATCAACTTTAATATGTTGTCCCTTTTTTAACAATGGCCCTAATAATGGAAAAACTAACCAACTAACTAAAACAGGTGGTAGTTCAATAAACCAGGCAAATCCAGTTCCAGTTACGAAACGAGTAACTGCACTTAAAAATAAGGCAGCAACCATTATAAAAATGATTAACATTGCGAGAGCTAAAGAAGCCGAAGCTAAATAATTATTAACTGCTCGCAACGCTTTCATTTTTTTAGATTAAGCAAAAACTTCTTCTAATTATTGTTTGCGTAATCTTGTGCTGCTTTTAAAGCATCAGCATCAATCATTTTAGCCATCGCAGGCATAACTTTATCCTTCATTAGCTTATCAAATTTTGCTTTTTCAGCTCCTGAAAGAGTTGTTACTATACCACCTCTGTCTTGGAATTCTTTAAGAACAGTTTCACCGTGATCCATAATTCTGTCTGTTGAAAGTGTTCCAACTTCTTTACCAACATCCATTATTATTTTCTGTAATTCGGCAGGTAAACTATTAAACCAAGTAGAGTTAGCCATTATGTATGCATCCGCATAGTATTGATATGGTTTTTGAGCATATTTTAAAAATTCCCACCAACTGTATGCTTTTATACTTCCTGGAGGACTGTTTATTGTATCAATCATACCAGACTGCAATGCATTATATACCTCACCAGTTTTTAAAGATACACGATTTGCACCTAGTGCATCCCACATAGGCTCTTCACTCTTAAGTAATCTTCTAGCCTTTAAACCTTTCATAGCATCAATACCTGTCAATTCTCTCGCACTTGAAATTGACATTACTGGACCGACTGGATTGTACATGACTAAAGTAGAATTAGTTTTTTTTGTTAATTCACCCCAAATTTCTTTTCCTTTAGCAGAATTTTGGAAAAAACCCCTTTGTTGCTCCCAAGAATTAAATAGTCCTGGAAAAGAAGCAACATTAAAGTTCTTATTAATTGGTGGGAAACTTACAACGCCAACAATTCCTCCTAATTCGACAGCTCCGGAGGTTACTGCACCCATTACTTCTCTAATTCCAAAAAGTTGTTTAGATGGATATACCTCGATTTTAAGTTTTCCATTTGCTCTTTTATTTACTTCATCTGCAAAAATTTGAGCATGCTTTGCACTATGATGTTTTGGACTCCAATGAACAGATAAACGTCCAACAATTTCAGCAAAAGCTGCAGTTGAAGAAATTACAAATGAAATAACTAAGAAAAAGCTAATTAAACTTTTTGATAATATTTTTATTTTATTCATATTTTCCCTCTCTTTTTTTAAATAATCATATTATTTTGAGTCAATTAAAACAATCAAAATAAAATTACTTAAATTTGAATAATAAGGTCTAAATGTTATATTAGTATAATTAATGATTTACAAATTACCAAAAAGCCTTTTTGTGCTTTTTTTTCTTCTTTTATTCTCAAATTATTCTTTTAGCGAGACTAAAATAGATGAAGCAGTTGACAAAACTACAGATTTTTTAAAGTCTGTTTCAAAAAGAGGACTAAACAAAAATCAAACAGCCGAATTTTTGAATAATTATGCAATTACACTTAAAGATGAAAGAACTGATGGCGAGGTAACCTATATTTTTGATAGTGAGAATTATAAAAGATATAAGAATGGTAATATCATATCTGAAGATGGGTGGAGATTTTCAAAATTAGGAGCCTTAAGGCTATTTAATGGTGATGTAAAACTTACTTGGAAAATAAAAATTGGAAAAGAAAATCTAATGGTTATTAAAACAAAATTTCAACCAATCGGAAAAGAATATCCTTTTACCTATAAATTAAAAAATTTATTTTTTGAGGAAATTCAATGAACCCAACTGATATTCTACTAAGTATTGCAATTGTTGGGATATACACAATTATTTATGTATATTTAAAATCTAAATATGATGATAACAAAACTATCATAAAGTTATTTGTTGTTGGATTTATCTACGCAACAATAATTACAGGTGTTCTTTATTATTTGATAAAATTTATAGCTTCTTAGAATTTTAATGAAACATAAATTAGAACTAATATATTTCAAAATGAGAGCGTTAGCAGAGGCACCTCGTTTATTATTTCACTATACCAATATTGAATATGATGATCTTATGTCCTGGGATTATTATGATAAGGATTGGTCAGAGGTAAAACCAAACATTCCTTTTAAACAATTACCTATGTTAGTGGTCGATAAAAAACATGAAATTTGTCAAAGTATGGCAATAATGACTTTCACGGAAAATTTGGCAGGCATCAATATTACTGATCCAATATTAAATGCAAAAGCAAACGCAATTATGCAAAGTGCCCAAGAGTTATTTATGCCACTGAATCCAACAGTCAATTTTGCAACTGGAGAAAAGTTTATTAAAAAAAGGGATGACATGATGCCTTTCTTATTATCAAGATTTGAAGATCTCGAGAAAGCTATAAAAGAAAATGATAAAAAATTCTTTATTTATGATGAACCAAGAGCTTGTGATTTTGTTACTTTTCATCATTTAGATTTATCTAAATTGTTAGATCCATCATTAATAAAAAAATTCCCTAGATTAAACAAATTTCTTGAAGATATAATGTCTATCGATACTGTTAAATTCTATTTAGAAAGTAGACCAGAATTAATTGATGTCAGTGTAGAACCAAAACTAGTAATTAATGGAGTTCAACATCCAACAGGAGTAAAAAAAACTTAGTTTTTGAAATAGTTGATTGCGTAAAAGAAAATTTCTATTATAAATTATCGTGAATGTTTGGCGGGGTAGCTCAGTTGGTTAGAGCGCGGGACTCATAAGCCCGAGGTCAGTGGTTCGATCCCACTTCCCGCTACCACTTAGATAAATTATTTAAAGCTTCTTTTTCATAAATATAAATATATTTATCATATTCATGATCTCTAAACGAGTAAAATGGCTCTGGTAAATTAAATGGATTTATTTTTAAATTTATTTTCCTATGTTTTCCAGTTGTTACATCTATGTTATTTGAAATTTCATAATTTTCGAAAGCAAAATATTTAATATTCATTTCTTTGATATTCAGAAGAATTTTCCTAATGTCCTTATTATTTGTATGAATAAAAAAATCTCTCATCAAAACTAAGTCAAAACTTTCTGATGTTTCAAAATCAACTATATCAAACGCCTTAAATTTTATGTGATCTTTTTGATAAAGTTTTATATTTCTGCTTATTAGTTCATCAACAATATCTACACCTAAATAATTTGATATATTAGATTTTTCTAAAAGTTTATTCATCCAAAGGAAATCTCCACAAGGCATATCTAAGATAGAAGTAATCTTATGTTTTAAAATGAAGTCCACTAGAGATAAAATTAATTTATTTGTTTGCTCAGTATTGATATTTGAACCTGGGCCAGAAACAGAACTATATTCTTCTGGTTGATCACTATGTAACCAATGCTTAGATTTAAAGATGCTTGTAAATACTTTTTTTCTTAATAATGATTTATTTTTAAAAAATTTTTGAAAAATTTTTGTAACGAATATCTTTCTGAGCCAGTAATCAAGATTTAACTTATTTTTTTTCATTTCAGTGACCGGGAAAATCCATTAAATTTTCAACTTTATAACCTTTGTCCTTTAATCTTTTACACCCGCCTAAGTCAAATAAATTTATAACAAAGACAAATCCCGTTACATTTGCTTTTGACATCTCTATTAGTTTTGCTGCTGCCTCAGCAGTCCCACCAGTGGCTATCAAATCATCAATTATTAACACTGAATCATTTTCAGAAACAGAGTCTTTGTGAACTTCAATTGTTGCAGTTCCATATTCTAGTTCGAAATCTACAGAATGTACAGCTGCAGGAAGTTTGTTCTTTTTTCTTAACATTATAAATGGTTTTCTTAATACGTAAGAAACAGCAGAAGCAAATACAAAGCCACGTGACTCAATAGCTGCAATTTTATCTACTTTAAATTGTTTTGATCTTTCGACAATCTGATTAATTGTTGCTTCAAATGCAATCTCGTTTTTAATCAAAGTAGTTATATCTCTAAATAAAATACCCTTTTTAGGATAATCGTTAATCGAGCGAATATAATCTTTTAAATCCATAATAGTTATTTATAAATACAATATAATTACTTTTTACATGGCAAATAATAAATTAGCAATAATTGGTGGAAGTGGTCTATACGACGTAGAAGAGTTTAAAGAAAGAGAATTAATAGATTTAAACACACCTTGGGGAAAACCTTCAGACAAGATTTTAAAAACAAATTATCATGATAAAGAGATATATTTTTTACCAAGACATGGAAAGGGTCACTATATCCCACCATCAAACATAAATTTTAGAGCTAACATTGACTCATTAAAACAATTGGGTGTATCAGATGTTGTTTCTGTCTCTGCAGTTGGTTCACTTAAAGAAGACCTGCCTCCTGGTAAATTTGTAATTATTGACCAATTTATAGATAGAACTTTTGCAAGAAATAAAACTTTTTTTGACGATGAAATAGTTGCTCATGTATCAATGGCCCATCCAACTTCTAAAGGCTTGATGAATGCATGTGAAGAAGCAATTAAAAAAGAAGGAATAGATTATCAAAGAGGAGGGACTTATGTGGTAATGGAAGGTCCTCAATTTTCAACTTTGGCTGAGTCGAATCTTTACAGGTCATGGAAAGCAGATGTAATTGGGATGACTAACATGCCAGAGGCTAAATTAGCAAGAGAAGCAGAAATTAGATATGCATCTGTTTCAATGGTAACAGATTATGATTGTTGGCATCCAGATCATGAAAACGTTGATGTTCAGCAAGTAATAAAAGTATTAATAGATAATGCTTCTAAAGCAAAAAGTATGATAAAAAATTTAATTGTAAATTTTGAAAATCATATTGATTCTAATGATCCAACAAATAATTGTTTAGATGTAGCAATAATAACAGCTCCTGAGAAAAGAACTAAAAAAACAATTGAGAAACTTAAAACAGTAGCGGGAAGGGTACTTTTAAAAAAATGAGAAAAATATTATTAATTTTTACTTTTATATTATTCTCAACTGTAGCTTATGCAGGACCTTATGATAAGATTAATGAAAGCGGATTCATTAATAAAGAGGTTAGATTGATTAAGAATTTTGAAATTAAGGATCCTAAAAATAAAATTATTTTAATTTATAATCACGGACAAGACGAAAATGATACTGCAAAAAATTGTACATGGTTATCAATGTTAAGAAATCATGCATCTTTGATACACCAAGAGGTTAATGGAAAAAAAATAATGGTTTATAATTTATGCTCAAATCATCTTAGAGGAGATATGTCTAAAAAAAAGGATTGGTGGTATTTAAAGCCTCGACCAAAAATTTATGAAGGTAAGCATATGTTAGATAAAAGAGTAGAATTAAATTTAGAATTAATTGAAAAATTTGTAGATGCGGGTGTACCAAGAAAACAAGTTTTTGTTACTGGACATTCTTGTGGCGGTTTAACCACGTTATTGTTTATGTCTAGGTACCCAGATAAGGTGGGTGGAGGCATATCTTATATGCAAGCATGTTTTGGAAAGTTGTCTTCTAAATATAAAGTAAAAAAAAATGGTATAGAAAAAGCAATGGCTAAATTTAGAAAAAAAAGGCAAGGACCTCATGATTTGCGACAAAAGATGAATGACGAAATTAAAAATAATTTAAAAGTTCCTATATTAGCCTTTACACACCCAAAGGATAAATATGAAGGATTATTATCTGATTGGTTAGATGAAATTCCTGGGATGAAAAGAATAGTAATTTCAGAAAATTATAAAATTAATGGAAAGAGCTGTAAAAGAAAAGGAGATGACTGGGAGGCACCAGTAAAAAAAGGTCATAATATGGATGCTGGACTTTGTTTTCAATATTATAATCCAATAATATTAGATTATATTGCATCAAGATTGAAATGAAAATTGAAGGAAAAGAATATCGAACAATTTGGTTTGATGAGAAAAGCCAAACTGTTAAAATTATTGATCAAACAAAACTTCCACATCAATTTAAAATTAAAGATCTCAAAACTGTAAAAGATGCAAACAATGCCATCAAAATTATGGAGGTTAGAGGAGCTCCTTTAATAGGAGCTACTGCTGCTTATGGTATAGTTTTGGCTATCAAAGAAAGTAATGATTTAGATTTTATAAAAAAAAGTTCAGAAAAATTAGTTAACACAAGACCAACTGCAATTAATCTACAGTGGGCAGTTCATAGAATGAATAATAAATTATCATTTGTAAATCCTGGAAATTTATTTGATGTTGCATTAAAAGAAGCTGACGAGATATGTAATGAGGACATAAATTTCTGCAAAAATATTGGTTTAAATGGTCTTAGTATTATTGAGGAAATATATAACAAAAAAAAAAATTCAGTAAATATACTTACACATTGCAATGCTGGATGGTTAGCAACAATCAACTGGGGTACAGCAACCTCTCCAATTTACCATGCATATAAAAAAGGTATTCCTGTACATGTATGGGTCGATGAAACTAGACCAAGAAACCAAGGTGCAAATTTAACTTCATTTGAATTAAATGAAGAGGGAATACCAAATACAATTATTACAGATAATACTGGAGGAATCTTAATGCAAAGAGGCGAGGTAGACATGTGTATTGTGGGTACTGATAGAATTTTATCAACAGGTGATGTTTGTAATAAAATTGGCACTTATTTAAAAGCTTTGGCTGCACATGATAATAATGTACCTTTCTATGTAGCTCTGCCAAGCTCCACAATTGATTGGGAAACTAAAGATTATAATAAGATACCTATTGAAGAAAGAAATTCTGAGGAGTTATCTCATATAGAAGGAAAAGACGATAAAAATAATATCAAAAAAGTTTTAATTTATCCTGAAAACAGTAAATCGATGAATTTAGCATTTGACATAACTCCAGCAAAATATGTAACAGGTTTAATAACAGAGAAAGGTATATGCCAGGCATCAACTGTCGGTTTAAAACAAATGTTTAATAGATAATGAATAAAGTTAAAAATATTTTATTTATAATGGCTGATCAACTAAGATTCGATTATCTTTCTTGTTATGATCATCCGCACCTTAAAACACCTCACATAGACGCTTTAGCAAAAAAAGGAGTTATATTTGATTCAGCTTATGTTCAAGCTCCTGTTTGTGGCCCATCAAGAGCATCTTATTATACTGGAAGAACAGTATTTAGCCATGGATCAACTTGGAACCAAATACCTTTACCAATCGGTGAACTAACTATTGGAGATTATTTGAGGCAATCTGGAATTAGGACTGGAGTCGTTGGTAAAACACATATGAGACCCGATATAGATGGAATGAATAGACTTGGAATTTCAAAAGATACCGAAATAGGTCTTACTGTTAGTGAACCAGGATTTGATCCTTATGAGAGAGATGACGGACTTCATCCTAATAACCACATTAAAAATTCAACTAAAAAACTATCTTACAATGACTGGTTAAACAAACTTGGATATGAGGGTGATAATCCTTGGGATAGTTGGGCAAATTCATCAGAGGATGAAAGTGGAAATATTTTGAGTGGATGGAGGTTAAGAAATTCAAATAAACCAGCAAGAGTAAAAGAAGAACATTCTGAAACTGCATTTATGACAAATAGATCAATGGAATTTATTCAAGAAAGTGGAGATAAGCCTTGGTTTTTACATTTATCATATATTAAACCACATTGGCCATACATTGCTCCTGCTCCTTATCATAACATGTACTCCTCAAATCAATTTTACCCAGTTCATCGAAGCAATACTGAAAAAGAAATAAATCATCCAGTCTATAAAGCTTTCATGGAAAATAATATTTCAAAGACTTTTTCAAGAGAAGAAGTGAGAAACACTGTTCTTTCAGGATACATGGGATTGATAAAGCAAATAGATGATAATCTTGGAAGACTATTTAATTTTCTTGAAGAAAAAAATTATATGAATAATACAATGATAGTTTTTACATCAGATCATGGTGACTATCAGGGTGATCATTGGCTAGGAGAAAAAGAGCTTTTTCATGAACAAATTGTAAAAGTTCCAATGATAATTTATGATCCAAGCAATTTGTCAGATAACAATAGGGGAGTTAGAGAAAAAAGATTTGTAGAGGCTATAGACTTGCTGCCTACTTTTTTAGACACTGTAGATAGCAATGTAAGCAAACATCGCCTTGAGGGACAATCATTGTTACCAATTATTAGAGGAGATAAAGTTTCTAATTGGAAAGATAGTGTATTTAGTGAAATAGATTACTCATTTAACGAAGCAAGAAAAATTCTTAATATTGGAGCATCAGATGCTAGAGCTTATATGATTAGAAATAATAATTGGAAGTATATTTATTACAAAGGTTTTCCACCTCAATTATTTGACTTAAAAAATGATCCAGATGAGTTCAATGACCTGGGTCAATCTCCTGATCACTTGAAAATTATCGAGGAAATGAAAGATATTCTACTAGAAAGAATTACTAATAGAAAAAATAGAGTTGCAGCAACTGATGAATTTGTTTTGAAAGAAAGAGACTATACTAAAGACGACGGTATTATGATAGGAGTATGGTAATGAATCCATTAATATTATCTTTAATCGGTTTAGTAACAGTTGGAGTTTCTGCAAATCTTATAAAATTATTAAGAAAAAATAAAATTCTATTATTAATTTCAATAATTCCATGCGTTTATATTTTTATTTATGGTCTGTATGCAACTTTTGGACCAATAGATTTATATAAAGATGGAACTGAAAATTTCATTGCTCAAAACCCTGGCAAAGAACTTCCTGTGGTATTTGTTCTTTTAAAGTTTTATCAATATATTTTAATCCTTGTAGGTGCTATTTTTGGATTAATTTATTATAATTATTTTAAGAATTTCAATCAGACTACGGATTCATCAGACTAGGTAAATATAAACAAATTGCTGGGAAAGCTATAATTAAGGCAAGTCTAATTACATCTGTCATTAAGAAAGGAAGTGTTCCAAACCATATTGTTTGGAGGGGAGTTTTTTGCATAACACCTTTAATAACGAATAAATTCATACCCACAGGTGGTGAAATTAATCCAAATTCAACAACTATTACTGCAAATATACCAAACCATACTGGGTCAATACCAGCATCAACAATTACAGGATAAAATACTGGAATAGTTAAAAATAACATTGCCAAAGAATCCATTACTGTTCCTAGCACCAAGTATATCGCACAAATTACTAAAATTATTCCTAAAGGAGTAAGTTCTAAATAATTTATAAAATCAACTACAGCAAAAGGTAACTGAGTAACTGTAATAAGATAATTAAATATACTTGCTCCAATTACAATTAAATATAATGAACCAACTGTCTTGATTGTTGTCCAAACTGCGTCTTTCAATAAACTTAGTTTTAATTGGCCTCTAAAAAAAATAAAAACTAAAACTAATATTACTCCTACGGCAGCACTCTCAGTAGCAGTGAAAAAACCTAAATAGAGTCCACCCATCATAATTGCAAATATTAAAAATATTGGAAAAACTTTTGAGATAGCTGAAATTCTTTCTTTTAATGGCATTTTAGTTCCATACCCACCTTGTGAAGGGTAAATTAAAAGATAAACTCTAATTGCGATCATATAAAGTAACACTGCGATTATTCCTGGTACGAGTGCAGCAAAAAAAAGTTCTTGGACTGATTGTTCAGTTAAATAAGCATATATTACCAAAATAACACTTGGTGGAATTATTATTCCAAGTGTCCCTCCAGAAGCAATAGAACCACTAATTAGAGCATCGCTATAACCATGCCTTCTCATTTCAGGACCCGCCATTTGAGACATTGTTGCAGCTGTTGCAATTGAAGATCCACAAATCATTCCAAATCCAGCACATGCACCAACTGTAGACATTGCCAAACCACCCTTGTAATGGCCTACTATTGCATAGGCAGCATCATATAAATTTCTTGATAAATTTGAACTATTAGCAAGATTTCCCATTAATACAAAGAGAGGCAACACTGATAATGTATATTTTGAAACTGCATCAAATGGAGCGGTACCCAAAACAAATATTGCAGGATCAAATCCTGAAATTATTGCAAAGCCAGTAAAACCAACTACCAACATCGCAATTCCTATTGGTACATTTAGTACCATTAAAATTAATACAGCAGCGAAAGATAATCCTCCATTAATTACAGCTTCTAAACCCATTATAATTCCTCATCTTTTGAACTATTTTTAAAAATAGTTTTGATAAACCATATTAATATTGCAAAAACACTTAACCACATCCCGATAGAGCATATGAAATAAAATGGATAAAAATATAGTTCTAAATCAAGTGTTACTCTTTGATTATTCATAAATTTATAAGATGTTAAAGTAGTCGAATATGCCATTACAGACATAATAGATATCATTAAAACAAATTTTAAAATTACCAAATAAGTTTTAAATATTCCCAAATTTAAATTATTTATAAAGTCCGCTGAAACATTAGCATTTAAATAAAATGCTCTTGGCATTGCAAGGAAAGCTACTAATGCCATCCCTATCTCAACTAACTCAATTGTACCTGTTACTGGCGAATTTAAAAATCGTCTTCCAAATACGTCACAAAAAGTTAATACAGCTAATAAAAATAAAATAATACCTGAAGCTATCGCTGAATAATCAAAAACTTTACTGACTTTAGAAATCATAAAAATGTTGCTTCAAATTATCTAAACATTAACATATAAATAGTTTCAAAAATAGAAAGTATTAATCATGAAATTTATTTCTTTTAAACATAATCAACAAAATAAGTTTGGTATTATTAATAATAATAAAATTACAGATCTAACTGGAAAAGTATCTAATTCAAATACACTAAAAGATTTAATTTCAAATCAAGGTATTGAAGAAGCTAAATCTTATGCAACAAATAATCCAGGCAATATTAATGAGTCAGAAATTGAATATCTACCGCTAATTCCAAATCCTGGAAAAATTATTTGTGTAGGTTTAAATTATAGTGAACATGTTAAAGAAACCAACAGAACAGTTGAAGAAAACCCAGTAATTTTTCATCGATTTCCAGAAAGTCAAACTGCACACTTACAGCCAATTCAAAGACCTGTTGTTTCACAAAGTTTAGATTTTGAAGGTGAGATGGCAGTAATTATGGGTGAAGGTGGCAAACATATAAAAACTGAGGATGCCTTAAAGCATATAATTGGTTATTCATGTTATAATGAAAGTACTGTAAGAGAGTGGCAGAGACATACAAGACAGTTTGGGATGGGTAAAAACTTTGAAAAAACAGGAAGTTTTGGTCCACACATGGTTTTAGCTGAAGACATTAATAATTATAAAAATTTAACAATTGAAACTAGATTAAATGGCGAGGTAATGCAAAATGCAAAATTAAGTCAACTTATTTTCGATATTCCAATTTTAATTTCGTATGTTTCTAAAGCTATGGCTTGGAGAGCAGGTGATGTACTAGTCACTGGCACGCCTGGAGGTGTAGGGTTTAAAAGAAACCCTCCAGTATTTATGAAGCCTGGAGATAATGTTGAAATAGAAATCACAGAAATTGGCACTTTATCTAATACAATTAAGGATGAAATAATCTAATTTTCAAGTTAAACTTTCTTATAATTATTTAATAATAAGAGGGGATTAACATGAAAAAAAAAATAATTGGCTTTGTTATAGGAATTTTTTCCTTAAGCATTATTAGCACGGCATCAGCTACAGAATTAAAGTTAGCAACTTTTGAACCACCAAAAGCATTTATAGCAAGTAAGATTTTAGCTGCTTGGGCAGATAAAGTTAACAAATGTTCAAATGGTGCTTTAAACGTAAAGATGTATGCGGGAGGAGTATTAGGAAGTCCTCCAAAACAATACGATATAGTAACTTCAGGAGTTGCAGATATATCTTGGACAGTCCTTGGATACATTGGTGGTCAATTTCCTTTAAGTTCAGTTGTAGAACTTCCATTCCTGACCAAAACTTCAAAAGCTGGATCTAGAGCTTTAAATACTCTTTTTGAAGAAGGTTACCTAGATAAAGAAATGGCAGGAATTAAACTAATAGGACTTCATTCGAACCCTGGATACCAAATCCATATGAAGGATACTAAAGTAGTTAAACCAGCAGACTTTAAAGGTAAAAAAATGAGAGTTCCAAGCAAAATAGCTGGAACTATTCTTAAAACTTTAGGAGCAACTGGGGTTAAAGTACCAGCACCAGGAACTTCAGAAGCCTTAAATAAAGGTGTAATAGATGGTACACCTTTTCCATACACAGCAATTGGTTCATTTAGATTATTTGATGTCACTAAATATCATACAGAAGTTAACATCACTAATGCAACATTTGGATTAATAATGAATGAAGGAAAATATAACGGTCTGTCTTCGGCTGCAAAAGGATGTGTTGATAAACATTCTGGTCAGTGGTTTGGCGACTGGGCATCTAATTTAATTGATACTCAGAATGCCAAGATGAGAGTTCAAGTAGAAAATACTCCAGGACACGAGATAACTGTTGCATCAGATTCAGTTTTAGCTGAGTACAAAAAAATATTGGCTCCAATCGAATCTGACTGGTTAGCAGAAATGAAAGGCAAAGGTCTTGATGGAGATGCTGTATTAAAAAGAGCAAGAGAAGTAATTTCTAAAATAGACGGTTAATAATCAAATTTGAGCCCGCTAATTTCATAGCGGGCTCTTTCAAAATTAAGTATAATAATAAAATGGCAGTAAAAGCTTTAAGTTACATTGGAGTTAATTCTGATAAATTTGAGGATTGGTCAGACTATTCTCAAAAATACCTTGGTATGCAACAGATGGACCGTGGAAAAGAAATTCTATCTTTTAGAATGGATGATCAAAAACAAAGATTAACAATAACTGGCAATAAAGGAGATGGATTAGGATTTTTAGGATGGGAAGTTGAGAGCAAAGAAGATCTTCAAACCTTTGCAAATAAATTAGAGGAAAATAAAATAGTCGTAAATCATGGAAAGAATTCTTTTGCTGACAAACGTTTTGTTGAGGATTTAATATATTTTAATGACCCACAAGGAAATCGTATTGAGCTAGTTTATAAGCCTATGTTAGATACTGATCCATTTAAACCAGGTAGGCCAATTTCAGGATTTAAGACTGGGCCACTTGGTATGGGACATGCTGTTGTACATGTTAAAAAAATTGATGATTTAATTCCTTTTTATAGAGATGTAATGGGCTTCAAGATAAGTGATTATAGTCATACTCCCATATCTTTATGTTTTTTCCATGTAAATGGCAGACATCATAGTTTAGCTTTATTTGGTTCAGGTGGAACTGGTTTCCATCATTTTATGGTTGAATACAACAACTTAGACGATGTAGGTCAAGGGTATGACTTGTTGCAATACAAGGATAACGCAATTGCTTATACAATGGGACGACATACGAATGATTATATGACTTCATTTTATTCAATTACACCTTCAGGATTTTTTATTGAAAATGGATGGGGTGGGAGGATTATCAATCCGGATACGTGGCAGCCTATTGAAACATTTGAGGGGCCTAGTTTTTGGGGGCACGAGAGACTTTATTTACCTGATGATGAGAGAATGAAATTTAGAAATAAAAGACTAGAAACTGCTTCTCAAGGAAAACAAGCTCCATTGTTAATTGATTGTCCTTGGTTATATTCAAATTTAAAAAAATAATTTTTTAAATATCAATGAAACAATTTGATGTCACAATAGTAGGATTAGGACCTGCGGGAGGAACTTTAGCAAACCTTCTGGCAATGCATGACTTATCAATATTAATTCTCGATAGAGAAAAAAGTTTTTATCCTCTCCCTAGAGCAGTACATTTTGATGACGAAATTATGCGAGTATTTCAAACAATAGGAATTACAAAAGAATTTTTGAAACACACCATAATCAACAAAGGTACTAAATTTGTTAATTCTAAAGACAAAGTAATATTAGATTGGCCAAGACCAAAAAAAATTACAGATAATGGATGGTATCCAAGTTATAGATTTCATCAACCAGATCTAGAAAAAAAACTTAGAAAAAAATTAAAAAATTATAAAAAGGTCTCAATAGAACAAAATTCTGAGGTTATAAAAATTAAAAATTCAAAAAATCATGTAGATATAACATATTTAAACATAAATAATCACAAAGATTATCTAGTAAGGTCAAAATATGTAATTGGTTGCGATGGCGCCAACTCTATAACTAGAAAACAAATAAAAACAAAAATGGATAATTTAGGTTTTACTCAAAAATGGGCAGTAGTTGATCTAATATTGAAAAAGAAAAAAAATAATTTGCCAGATAGAACAATTCAATATTCAAATCCAAAACAACCAGCAACATATTGTAGAAATGTTGGTAGACGTAGACGATGGGAATTTGCAATTAAGAAAAATCATAGTGATAAAAAAGTTTTATCAGATAATTATATTTGGAATTTTCTTAAACCTTGGCTAAATAAAAGTGAAGCAATTATTGAGAGAAAAACAATTTATACATTTGAGTCTGCTATTGCCAGAAAATGGAGAAAAGGTAGAGTTTTTATAGCTGGGGATGCGGCTCATTTAATGCCACCATTTATGGGTCAAGGAATGTGTGCTGGAATTAGGGATGCATCAAATTTAGCATGGAAAATTGCCAATTGTATAAGAAATAAATTTGATGATAAGCTTTTAAACACATATCAGTCAGAAAGATCTCTCAATGTTAAAGAATATATTGAAACCACTATGAGGATGGGAGAATTTGTAAATGCTGTTGAGTCCATTCAAATAACAGACAATATAAAATCTGATAATAAAGGTATTAAAAGCATGCAGTCAATTAAACCTAAACTAGGAAAAGGCTTAGGCAACCTAAATGATAAAAATAGAGGCAAAACTTTTCCACAATTCAAACTTAAAAATAATAAAACCCTAGATGATCACTTTTCAAAAAAAGGAATAATAATTTTATCTTCAGAAATAAAGCCCAGAAACTTAAAAAATTACTTCTTATTGAAAGCAAAGAAATTAAACAATGTATCAAAATATTTAAAAAATATTAATTCAAAAGCTATTTTAGTAAGACCAGATAGATTCATTTTAGCTTCAGCAAGATCAAATAAAGATGTTGGTTTACTTATAAAAAAATATTCTTCGATTTTACGATAAATTGAACAAATGATTTATAGCCAATATTTTTGAATGATTGTTCGGAGCAATTTCTCCATTTGGCATATACAAGGAATTTTCAAATCCTACTCTAATTTTACCACCTAGGTTAATTGCTTTTTCCAAGCAACTCATTTCTTCTTTTGCAAAAGCGCATATTGACCAATCTAAATTGACATTATTATCTTTCATTACTTTTAGGAACTCTGGAATTTTTTCTGGATAACTAATTTTACCCGTGTAATGACCAATTACAAATAAACACCAAGCTCCCTCAATTGGAATTTCTGCTTTATTTAAAAGTTTAACTAATAAGCCCACATCCTGTGGATCATACAATATATGCTGTATTTTAGTTCCAGCCTCAGTTAAATATTTATATAATTTTACATCTTCCTCTGTTGGGTTTCTGGAAGGTATTAATTCAGCTGTACCAATTGACGTACCTGGTGGAGTAACATCATATGCAAGTTTCCTCATTTCTTCAGGAGAATACTTACCAATTGCTTCAGTAGTAACCTGAATATGCATTTTTGGAACCTGATGTTCTAATTCATTTAATGCCTCTTTATACAGTCCAGCATCTAAAACATGTTCTCCTTTATCATTTCTTACATGTAGATGAATAGCACCTGCTCCTGCTTCAAAACAATTTTTAGCAACATCAACTGTTTCTCTGATTGTTAAGGGAACTTCTGGATGATCTTTCTTGACTTTTCTTGCTCCATTTGGCGCAACCATTAACTTTGGTAATTTATCTGGTTGAAAAAAGGCCATAAATTCAATCTAATAAAAATTAAAAATTTAGTATACTTAAATAAAATGAATTCATCAAAAAAAGAAGTCATTAAATTCGCCAAAATGCTAAACGATAAAAAACTATCAGCGTTAAGATCTGGTAATATTTCATTAAGATACAAAAAAGGTTTTTTAATCACTCCCTCAGGACAAAAGTATTCATCACTTAAGGAAAAAGATATTGTTTTTATAAATCTTAATGGTGAATATAATAAAAATCAAAAACCATCATCTGAGTGGAGATTTCATCAAGATATATATAATTCAAAAAAAAAAGCAAAAGCAATTGTTCATTCTCACTCTACAAACGCAACAGCATTATCAACTCACAATAAGAAAATACCCCCATTTCACTATATGGTAGCTTTAGCAGGAGGTATAGACATAAAGTGTGCAAAGTATGCAACTTATGGAACTCGAGAATTGTCAAAAAATATTCTTAAAGCCTTAAAAAATAGATCAGCATGTTTAATAGCAAATCATGGACAAATTGCATTTGGACAAAGTCTCGAGGATGCATTTGAACTTGCTGAAGAAGTTGACAATCTTGCTAAACAATATATCAAAGCTCTCGTTTTAGGACGACCAAAACTTTTAAGTTTAAACGAAATGAAAAAAGTTTTATCTAAAAGCAAAACGTATAAAAGAGGTTAGTATGACTACAAAAGTTGGTGAACATATTACACTTGATATTATAGGCACTAAAAAAGAGTATGACCCCGTTTTTTTTGAAAAATTAGTTTATAAGATTGCAAAAATTGCAAAAGTAACCGTGTTAGAGATATCAAAATATAAGTTTGAACCACAAGGATTTACTTTAGTTGCACTTCTTGCTGAAAGTCACATTAGCTTTCATACGTTTCCAGAAAAAGGTATTATTAGTTTTGATTTTTTTACATGTGCAAAAATTTCACCTTCTGTTGCTTTAGATGTTATTAAAGATGAAATAGATCATACACATATAATTAAAAAAGAATTTAATAGAGATACTGTAAATCTATATCATGATAATTATAGCTCTCCTGGTTTAAAAAAATCATATGTGGTTAATAATATAATTGAAAACTTTAAGTCAAAAGTAGGTCAACATATTGAGATACTTGAATTAGAACAATTTGGAAAAGCCTTGTTCATTGATAATGAAATTCAGGTAGCAGAAAAAGATGAATATCTTTATAGCTCAACTTTTGTTAATGCTGGATTAGATTTGAACTCTCATAAAGAAAAAGCTGCTATAATCGGTGGTGGTGATGGTGGTGTGGCTAGAGAGTGTATATCTAAAAACTTTAGTTTTATTGATTGGTATGAGTTGGACCCTGAAGTTGTTGAAGTCTGCGACAAGCATCTAGGTAAAATAGGTGAGAAGGCTACAGAAAAAAACTCTGTGAAATGTATATGGGGAGATGCATTTGAAAGTATTAAATCAATTAAAGATGATACATATGATCAGATATATGTTGATTTAAATGATGACCAATACTGTATTAATTTAGCTGCTAAAAATATGAATTCACTTGCAAGAATTTTAAAGCCAAAAGGAGTTATTACAGCTCAGGTTGGTAGCCAGGATAAAAAGCCAAAGCAAGTTGAAAATTGGTTGAACATATTTAATCAAAATTTCGGTAACACAAAATTATCTAGAGTTTATATACCAAGTTTTGATTGTTCTTGGAATTTTTCTTCATCGATAAATCATTAGAATTTTCTTTTTTAATCACAAAAATTGTGAAATAATTATCGTTTTAATGGAGGAAAAAATGAATGTAATAAGAAATATATTTTTAACTTTTCTATTATCCTTATTTTTAATTGGCTCTGCTAATGCTGATAAAATTAGGATTGGGACTGAGGGGGCTTATCCTCCCTGGAATTCAAAAGATGCTTCAGGGAAATTAATTGGCTTTGAAGTTGAGCTAGCATGGCAATTATGTAGATATATAGGTCAACAATGTGAAATAGTTGAACAAGATTGGGATGGAATGATACCAGCATTAACATCAAAAAAATTTGATGCAATTATGGCCGGAATGTCAATTACTGAGGAGAGAATGAAAACAATTAATTTTTCTCAAGGATATGCTGATGAGGTCGCATCCTTAGCTGTAATGAAAGGTTCTGATCTTGAAGGAATAGACACTCCTGATGCTGTAAATTTAAACCTTGGTGGATCAGCTGTTAATAAAGCAATGAAAACATTAACTTCAGCTTTATCAGGAAAAACAGTTTGTACTCAAATTGGTACAATTCACCAAAACTTTCTTGAGTCTGGAGATGTTGGAAAAATAAATTTAAAAACTTACAAGACACAAGATGAGGTTAATCTTGATTTGACTAATGGTAGATGTGATGTTGCTTTAGCAGCAGCAGTTGCATTTACTGACTATGCTGAAAAATCTGGTGCAACTGTCGTACTTGTGGGACCAACTTTTTCAGGTGGTGCATTTGGTAATGGTGTAGGAGTAGGGATTAGAAAAGACGATACTAAACTCTTAAAAGCTTTTAATAAAGCTATCGATAAAGCAAGAAAAGATGGCCACATTAGCAGGATTGCTATTAAATGGTTCGGCTTTGACGCTTCTATGTAATTAATTTTAGATATGGCGACTATAATATATAGTCGCCAATCTATATGGAACTTCTATCATTTGGAGATACTGGTTGGGGAGACGAATTATTTTTCGCAACCTTAATGACAATTTCGGTATCTATTGCTGCAATGGCAATTGGATTTATATTTGCTTTAATATTTACTCCTTTAAAATTATCTAAAAATAAAACATTAAATGTAATTGGAAATTGTTACACCACTATAATTAGAGGTGTTCCAGAATTATTAGTAATATACTTATTATTTTTTGGTGGAACAGGAGCTGCTATGTATGTGGCTTCAATTTTTGGGTATGATGGTTATATTGAAATAAATGCATTTATAACTGGTGCTCTTGCAATTGGGATTATTTCTGGAGCCTATTCTACTGAAGTTTTTAGAGGTGCCATTTTATCAATTGATAAAGGTCAATTTGAGGCTTCAAAAGTTTTGGGTATAAAAAAATATATTCAATTTTTCAAAATTATATTACCACAAATGTTGAGACTATCAATTCCAAACCTTAGTAACGTTTGGCAAATAACTTTAAAAGATACCTCTTTAATTTCTGTTACAGGATTAGTAGAAATAATGCGGCAATCTTATATTGCTGCTGGTTCAACTAGAGATCCTTTATTTTTTTATTCCGTGGCAGCTGTATTATACCTAATACTTACTTTCCTAAGTATGAAATTAATTAATAAATTAGAAATAAAATATAGCAAAGGATACTGATGGATATAAAATTAATGATTAGTATTTTTCCAAGCTTATTAAGTGGTGCAGTTATCACTCTTCAACTCTTAATATCTTCAATGTTTTTTGGGTTAATAATAGGTTTAATTTTTGCAATTTTAAGAATTAATAAAAATCCAATAATTAATAAGTTTGCTTATGGTTATTCTTATTTTTTTAGAGGAACACCATTACTAGTTCAATTATATTTAATTTATTATGGATTAGCTAATATAGAGTTTTTAAGAAATTCATTTTTTTGGGTAATAATAAAGGAACCATATTGGTGTGCAATAATTGCATTTTCTTTAAATACAGGAGCTTATACGTCCGAAATACTAAGATCAGCATTTCAGACAATTAAAAAAGGTTACATTGAAGCCGCTCAAAGTTTAGGTGTAACAAAAAAAATAACTTTTTACAGAATTCAATTGCCCATAGCGATAAAACAATCACTTCCAGCATATGGGAATGAAATAATATTAATGCTTAAAGGCACCTCTCTTGCAAGTGTTATAACAATTATGGATTTAATGGGTGAAGCTAGAAAAGTAAATGTTTTAACT
The DNA here is from genome assembly GCA_902617895.1 of uncultured Pelagibacteraceae bacterium. Classification (GTDB taxonomy): domain Bacteria; phylum Pseudomonadota; class Alphaproteobacteria; order Pelagibacterales; family Pelagibacteraceae; genus Pelagibacter. Next base: position 35,929 of record CACMYJ010000006.1, read on the forward strand.
TTTAAACCTTTTGAGGCTTTTATTACAGCAGGAATAATTTATTTATTTATTACATTTATAATTCACAATATTATAAAGTATTTAGAAAAAAAATACGGATTTCAAACATGAAAGTTGCTTGTATTCAATTATCTAGTGGGGAAGATTATAATAAAAATTTTAAAGATATTGTAAAATATATTAATCAAGCAATTGTAAATAAAGCAGACTTAATAATTACTCCAGAAACTTCTTCTTTGATGTCTGCTGATAAAAATAATTTATTTAAATATTCATATGAAATGAAACATGATCCAATAATAAAAAAAGTAAAAATTATAGCTAAAACAAAGAAGAAATGGATACTTCTTGGCTCAATGTGCATTAAAGAAAAAAGCAAATTAAGAAACAGATCAATTCTTATTGGACCTAAGGGTAAAATAAATACTTATTATGATAAAATAAACATGTTTGATGTCAAAGTTTCAAAAAAAGAACAACATAAAGAAAGTAAAGTATTTGAGGCAGGTAAAAAATTAGTATCAGCTAAATTACCTTGGGGAAATATAGGTCTTTCAATTTGTTATGATTTAAGATTTCCAGAACTTTATAGAAACTTATCAAAAAGAAATCTAAGTTTTATCACTGTTCCATCTGCATTTACTAAAACAACTGGTCAAAGACATTGGTTAACTTTATTACAAGCAAGAGCAATTGAAAACTTTTGTTATATTTTTGCACCTAATCAAACAGGAAAAAATACGATTAAAAGAGAAACTTTTGGGCATACAGTTATTATTTCACCCGATGGTAAAATAATGGCTCTTAAGAAAGTTGGTAAAGGAATTATATATTCAAATATAATTCCAAAAATAGCCATGGATTTAAGAAAAGTTATTCCAAGCCTTAAATAACTAATTTAAATTTTTAAGTAAATTCTATTAAAATAAAAAACTAATGTGAGAGCTCGTAAAATCAAAAATATAGTGAGTGAAATCCATAAACCTTGATTACCGAACCCTTCAACAAGGATAAATGAACTTATTAAATGAATAACAACAGAGATAAACATGGCATTTCTCAGCTCTTTTGTTTGAGATGCTCCAATAAATATTCCATCTAGTTGGTAACAAAAAGACGAAACAAAAGGCAGAAGCACTAACCAAAATGAATACTGATAACTAATGTCTCTTACATTCTCTATGTCAGTCATAAAATCTATAAATGAATTTTTGAAAAACAGGTAAAACAGAGAAATCAAAATACCAGTTAAAGAACTTAAAATAAAAGAGTTTTTAACTATATTTGTAAAAAGTATTTTATTTTTTTTACCAATAGCATATCCAACTATACCTTCAGTTGAAAAGGCATAAGCATCTAAAATAAATGCAGATAAAAATATAAGATTCAATAAAATTGTATTAGCTGCAATAAATTCTTCGCCAATTCTCCCACCTAGATAAGTAAACCAAAAAAAAGAAAAACTTAATAAAAGAGTTCTTAAAAATATATTTAAATTTATCTCTAATAAATTTTTTAATTTTGAGGTATTTACAATTTCCTTAATATTAAAGTTTAAAGATATATATTTTCTTAAATAATAGAAAATATAAAATAAAAATAAAAACGATGTTACTCCTGTAGCAAGCAAAGTTCCATATGCGACACCTTTAATATTTAAATTGAATTTTAATACTAAAATAGAGCTAAATAAAATATTTAGAATAGACAATAAAACAATTGCAACACTTGAAATTTTTGTCTTTTGTAATCCAATAAATAAACCTACAACAATATAAATTGTCAATTCAAAAAAAGATGAGTAAATTCTTATATTAAAATAATCATTGAATTTTTTTTCTGTATCAAGCGATAGATCAAAAAATATTAGACATAAATTTAATAATTGTTTTTGGAATAGTATTAATAAAATTGATATTGAAATCACAAATAATAGATTTCTAAAAACTATATTTAAGATACTTTTATAATCATTTCTTCCAAATGATTGACTTACAAGGCCAACAGTTCCCATTCTTAAAAAACCAAAACTCCAAAATACTAATGAAAAAAAACTGGATGCTATACTTGTAGCAGTGAGATAACCTTGATTACTCATATTTCCCATTAATGCTGTATCAACAATTCCAACTAAAGGTATTGCAAGGTTGGCAAAAAATATCGGTATAGATAAACTCAATATGTATTTTATTGAAGATTTATCGCTCACTTAATAATTAGTAGCTTGTATATTCTTTAATTTCTTTAATTTTAGAGCCTGTATGATTATTAACTTCTAGTTTAAGTTTTGCTCTGTCATCATTTAAAAAGTGCACATCTCTTGAGAGTTTTATAAATTTTTCACCAAAATCGGAATTTTTTTCACATAATCTTTTATTATCTTCAATAACCCAGAGTTTTGAATTAATTTCTTTTAATGAATTGAATAATTCACTTAGTTTTTCATCTGATTTAACATTTTTATTTAATTGATCTTTCAGTACACTATATTCATCATTTATAAATTTAAGTTTCTCGAGATCCTTAATTTTTTCTTTTTTGATTTCTAAAATTGAAATTTTATCCAAAAGTTCACCTACAGATACTTCAACTAAAATTTTATTCATATATAAACATAGTGTGTTAAGTTGTTAAAAATATGTCTAATATTCTTATAATTAAACATGGATCTTTAGGTGATATAGCCCAAGCGAGTGGTGCAATTCAAGATATTTCTGATTTTCACAAAGATGATAAAGTATATTTATTAACATCAAAGCCTTACATTGATCTTTTCAAAAAAAATCCATGTTTAGAGGACATAATTTTGGATAAGAGATTATCAAGATTTAATCTGATTTATTTATTCAATCTCATGCGCAAATTAAAAAAATATAAATTTTTAAAAGTTTTTGATTTACAAAATTCTTCTCGTTCAAATTTCTATAAGAAAATATTGTTTCCAAATGCTAGTAATCTTGTTTGGTCGTCTTCTAAAACCACATTGCCAAAAGATAAATCCAAGGATAAATTTGATAAAAATCCTGTTTTAGACAGATTTAAACATCAATTAGAAACATCTGGAGTTAGTTCTAAATACACTATGTTTCCTGATTTTAGTTGGGCTTGTTCCAATATTGAAAATATAAAAAAAAAATTTGATTTAAATAAATATATAATTTTATTTCCTTTTTGCTCTCCGCATTTACAGATTAAAAAATGGCCTAATTATAATAAACTTATAGATTTAATTAAGAATAAATTTAAAGATGAATATAAAATTATAATAGCTCCAGGTCCTAATGAAATTAATATGACAAAAGAAATAAATGCTATTTCAATTTTAAAAGAAAATATATCTTTAGATATTTCTGAGCTTGCAACATTAATAAAAGAAAGTTCTTTTGTTGTAGCAAATGATACTGGACCTGCGCATATGGCAGCACATTTAGATGCAAAAGGAATAGCTTTATTTGGTTCTCACACCACTGCGTATAAAGTCAGCATAGAAAGACAAAATTTTAAAGCTATTCAAGTAACAGATTTAAATAAATTATCTCCAGAAAAAGTTTTTGAATATTTAATAAAATCTTTAAATTAATGGAAATAAATTTCCTTTTTTTAATAAGTGTCGTTCCTGCAATAATTTTGTACGGCATTGCAAAGTCTGGTTTAGGGGGTTCTATATCATTAATATCAGTTCCATTGATGACAGTTGTAATGCCGTTACAGCAAGCATTAGCAATTATTCTACCTATTTTAATTTTTTCAGACATGATTGCTGTTTACAGATTTAGAAAAGAGTTTAATTTTAGTATACTCAGGATAATTGTGCCGTTTGCAGCAATAGGGATTGTAATCGGTTCGTTAACATTCAATCATTTTTCAGAGGATTTGCTTAAATTAATAGTTGGAATAATGGGATTTTTATTTGCTGGACACTATTTTTTGTTTAAAAAAGAAAAGACAGTTCCTGCTAAGCAAAACTTTCTAAAAGGTGCAATTTGTTCATCTATTGCAGGATTTTCTAGTTTTTGTGTGCATGCTGGTGGAACACCCACAAGTCTTTATTTACTTCCATTAAGGTTAAAAAAAGAAATATATGTAGGAACGAGAATTATCTTTTTTAGTTGTGTTAACTTAATAAAGCTACCTTTGTATATTTATCTATCAATGATGAATTTTGATACCTTATTTCAATCTGTCTCACTTTTTCCATTGGCTTTAATTGGAATATTTATTGGTTATCAATTGCTTAAAATTATAGATGAAAATTTGTTTTATAACATTATCTATGGTTTAATTCTTGTCAGTAGTGCAAAGTTAATATTTGATTTTATTTAAACTTTGTATTTTTAATAGAGTTGTTCCCAAATTTTTTAAGCAAAAATGGTAAAAAAGCCACAATTATTAATATTCTTAAAAAATGATGATAACTTACAAAAATAGGATCAATATTATAGGCAACGCTAATAACAACCATTTCATGAATTCCTCCTGGTGCAAAACTTAAAAATGTTGGAATAAAATCAAAACCTAAATACTGAAGAAAGTAAGCTGTAATCATCGCAACAATAACTAAAATAGAACAAACAATTATTCCATGAAAAATATAAAAAAATAATTCTTTAAGTTTTAATCCATTTAATCTGCTTCCAAGAGCAGTACCCAAAAAAATGAATGCTATATTTATTACTGTATCTGGGAATCTAGAGTTAACAATCTCAAAAGTATAAAATAAGCCAGATAAGGCCATTGCACCAACAAGTATAGGTGAAGGGATATTAAATTTTTTGAGTAGTTTAGAAAATAAATAACAAATAACTATCAAAAAAATAATTTCTAAAAAATATCTTACATCGTAAATGTTTTCGTAATTGTATCCTGCTATTTCAGAAAAACCTAACTTGCTAATAAACAATATAGGTACAAAACTTACAATAAATATAACTCTTGTGGCTTGAGGAATTAAAACTTGTTTATGATTTTCTTTTTTCCCATACTCTAAAAGTGCAGCAGCTATTGGGACAAATGCCCCGGGTAGTGCAGCAAGTGTTGCAATAAACTTATCAAATTTACAAATTTTAATAAAATAATATCCTGCCAAAATAGTACTCACTATAGTACAAACAACCATAGCCATAGATGAGAATATCCACAAATGAATTTTATATAGTAAAGATACATTCAACGTTCCACCTAAAATAATACCCACCATAAGAAAAACTGGATTGAGTAATTTTGTTGAGAATTCAATTTTAAAATTAGTGAAAGCAATGCAAAGATTTAAACCTAGAGCACCTAGCAACCAAGGTAAAGGAAGACCAATTAGAGTTCCAATATAACCCCCAATTACTCCTATGATTAAAGCTTTATAGCTAATGTTAAGCTCATTTAATAATCGTTTAAATGCAATCAAGTTTAACATGTAAGTGATAAATCCTCATTGACACTGAATTTTAATTTATGTTTAATAACTAATTATAATTATAATAGGAGAGAAAATAATGAAACTAATTAAATCAATAATTTCAGTTTTATTCTCGGCAATTCTAATACTTTCAGCAACAACAACTAGTTCAATAGCAATTGATAAATTGCATTTTGTAATTGGTGGTGGTGCTGGTGGTGGTTGGGATGGAACTGCTAGAGGTACTGGAGAAGCTTTAACAAAAGCTGGTATGTTAAAAAGTGCATCATTTGAAAATATGTCAGGTGGTGGTGGTGGAAAAGCATTAGCCTACATGATTAATAATAAGCCTGCAAATACAGTCTTAGTTCAATCAACACCATTAGTATTAAGATCAATTACAAGACATAAAGGTTATGTAAGTGGAAGTGGAACTCTATCATACAAAGATGTTGTGCCAATAGCTGGTGTCATTGGAGATTATGGTGCTATAGCAGTTGCTAAAAATTCACCTTATAAAAATTTCAAAGATGTAGTTGATGCATATAAAAAAGATGCAAGTTCTATTAAAATGGCAGGTGGATCAGTAAGAGGAAGTATGGACCATTTAATTGGTGCTTTAGCTTTCCAAGCTGCTGGTGCTAATCCAAATGATGTTGCTTATATTCCTTATGACGCTGGTGGAAAAGCTTTAGCTGGACTTTTATCTGGAGAAACACAAATAATCTCTACAGGTTTAGGTGAACTTATGGGTGCAAGAGATCAAGTAAGAATTATTGGTATCACAGCCCCGTCAAGAGTTTCTGATGCTCCGGATGCTCCAACTCTTAAAGAACAGGGTTATGATGTACAATTTGTTAACTGGAGAGGTTTCTTTGGACCTCCAGGAATGAGCAATGCAGATAAATCTAAAATTGCAAAAATGTTAGGCGATGTACAAAAGACCTCTGAATGGGAAACTGTTAGAGCAAGAAATGCATGGGTTAATATTTACAATCCAGAAGGTAAGTTTGTCTCTTTCTTGGAAAAACAAACTGAAGAAATGACGGCTCTTATGAAGAAATTAGGAGTTATATAATCTTAACGATTATTAAATATTAGAGCAGTGAATATAAATACTACAAAAGTTATATCACTGCTCTTTTTTATATTTTCAGTATTTTATTTATATACAGCTTATCAAATTCAAGTTTTTGCATTCGATGAAAATGCACCTTTTAATGCAAGAACATTCCCAATTTATCTAGGTTATGCAGGATTATTTTTTTCTGGGTTAAAACTTATTCTACCGGAGCCTAACACCATTAAAGTAGACCATAAAAATCTAGAGTATAAAAAAACAGCGATACTTATAGTAATTGCAATTATTTATGGAGCTACAATTTTAAAAGTTGGATACTTTTTAACAACATCTTTATTTTTGTTTTCATCCTATTATTTTTTAGGTGAGAGAAGATGGGTCTTGATGTTTTTGTTATCATTTCCCTTCGTAGCAGCTTTTATGTACCTTCTTCATGGTATTCTTGATATTTATTTAAGAGATCCATTTTTACAATCAATTGGAGTTATGGGATGATCGAAGGAATTTTAATTGGATTAACCACAGCTCTTACGCTTCAAAATATTTTAATGGTAATGGTAGGTTGTTTTTTTGGAACTATCATTGGAATGTTACCTGGACTTGGTCCAATGACTGCCATTGCTTTAATGATACCAATTACTTATGGTTTTGATCCAGCAACTGGTTTAATTTTAATGGCTGGAGTCTATTATGGAGCAGTATTTGGAGGTTCTACATCATCAATACTACTAAACGCACCGGGTGTTCCAGGGACAGTTGCTACCTCGTTTGATGGTTACCCAATGGCACAACAAGGAAAGGCAGGTAAGGCTTTAGCAATTGCTGCTTGGAGTTCTTTTGCTGGTGGAACATTATCTGCCATTTATCTATTATTTATGGCTCCAAGTTTATCAAAAGTAAGTTTATCATTTAGATCACCAGATTACTTTGCTTTGATGATTTTAGGTTTAACCGCAATTGCAGCCTTTTCCTCAAAAGGTCAATTTTTAAAAGCAATGATGATGGTAGTTCTAGGATTAATGCTAGCATCTGTTGGACAAGATAGCTTGTCAGATATTACAAGATTTACATTTAACAATATGAATTTAACGGATGGAATTAGCTTTGTTCTTGTTGTTATGGCAACCTTTGCAATGAGTGAAGCTTTAACCATAATCTTAAAGAGAAATGACCCTACAAGCGCTGCTAAACAAGTTTCATTAACAGAGCTAGGTTCAATTAAAATTAACAAAGAAGAAAGAACTAAAATGTACAAGACAATTCCAAGATCATCAGTAATTGGTTTTTTAATTGGAGTTTTGCCAGGGGCAGGGGCAACAATCGCTTCTTTTTTAGCATATGGAATGGAAAGAAATGTAGTTAACGACGAGGAAAAAGAAAAGTTTGGCAAAGGAAGTGTTAATGGTTTGTCTGCTCCTGAAACTGCAAATAATGCTGCTTGCTCAGGATCATTTGTACCTATGCTTACTTTAGGTATACCAGGCAGTGGAACAACTGCAGTTATGTTGGGGGCTTTATTAGGATTTGGCGTTCAACCTGGTCCGAGACTTTATATGACTAATCCAGAAATATTTTGGTCTATCATTATGTCTATGTATATAGGTATGGTAATATTATTAATTTTAAACTTACCTCTAATTCCTTACATTGCAAGAATTCTTGCGGTTCCAAAAAATTATTTAATCCCGTTAATCCTATTTTTTTCTATTACTGGAATTTATGTAATGTCATTTAATAACTTTGATATTTATTTAATGATAGGAATTGCTGTTGTCGCAACTTTTATGCGCCTTTATGATTTTCCAATGCCACCTCTAATACTTGCCTTTGTGTTGGGAGGTTTAATGGAAGAAAATTTAAGACGATCTTTGCTATTAAGTAATGGATCATGGGAGTTTCTTTGGGATAGAACACTTACTTTGTGTATTTTATTAACAACAATTTTAATAGTTGTCTGGCATTTTTATAAGACTATAATAAAAAAATGATAAACAGAAGAAAATTTCTTAAAACATCTTTATCGTCATTAGCATTATTAAGCCTACCTAAAATATCTCTTGCTCAAAATAATTACGACGTTGTAGTAATTGGTGCTGGAGCTTCTGGATTAGCAGCAACTTCATATTTAATGGCAGCAGGTAAATCCGTACTATGTATTGAAGCAATGAGTAGAAAAGGTGGAAGATGTTATACTGATAATTCTATTTTTGGCGTTCCATATGATATGGGTGCTCACTGGTTGCATCAATATAGCAATAACCAAATAGCAAAATTTGGTAAAAAACATAAAGATAAATTTAATATCTACAAAGATAAAGAGCCTTTGATGATTTATGATGGAAAAAAGAAAATTATGGGCTTAAAGGTTGGGTCACTGTATTCAAAAGTTGAAAAAAAACAATGGAAAAAAGATGGCATTCCATCAAAAGATGAGCCTTTTATGAACCAAATTCCAGAAAAATGGAAAAAAAACAAATGGTTTCATTCGATCCATCAATTGCTTGGTCCTTGTCAGCCAGCTGTTGACTTTGATGATTATACTTTAAACGATAGTCATACTAATGGTAAACATAGTGGCGAGGGTGATGGATACGTAAAAGAGGGTTATGGAACTTTGCTTGCTTATTACAGAAGAGATGTGCCAGTTAAATTAAAAACTGTAGTAAACGAAATTAAATGGGGTGGTAAAGGTGTTCAAATAGATACAAATCAAGGAACTATAAGTGCTAAATCATGTGTGGTAACAGCTTCAGTAGCAGTTCTCAATGCTGGAAAAATCAAATTTAGTCCAGCACTACCCCTAGAAAAATATGAAGCATTTGATGGTATAAGATTAGGAACTTATAATCACATTACACTGCAGCTAAAAGATGATTTTTATAAAGAATACAAAGTGAAAAATGATACATATTTTATAAATAGAATTGAAAATACAATAAATGGCTCTCCTGCTGGTTCGTGTGCAACGCTTAAAATTTCAGGAACTAATATTTCATATTTTGATGTAGGAGGAAAATTTGCTCAGCATTTAGAAGCTGAAGGTAAAGATGCTTCTATTGATTTTGTATTAAACAGGCTTCGTTCAACATTTGGGTCTAAAATTGATAAATATTTCATAAAAGCACATGTAACAGCATGGGGAAAAAATCCATTTACACTAGGATCTTATTCAAGTGCCAAACCTGGAAAATCACATTTAAGAAACAAATTAAGAGTGCCAGTTGCAAACAAATTATTTTTTGCTGGTGAAGCGACCACAGGAGTATACGCAACATGTCATGGAGCAGATCTAAGTGGCGAAAGAGCTGCAAGTCAACTAATAAGATTAACAGGTATTTAATTATACTAAGTGGTATAAAGTTTACTAAAAAAGTTTAAAATTTTATTTAAGTAATATAAATTTTATCTGACAAACCGTAACAAAGTATAGCCATCATAATTAAAAAGACTGCAGGCGCTATAATTCCCTCATTTGTAACTTTTTCATTTAGACCAGTTTTATCAATCTTAAGCGAGTAAAAATTTGTTCCTAAAACGCATGCATGTATAATAAATATTAAATTAAAAAATGCCCAAGTACCTTCAACTCCATTTGGTCTTACAAACATTATATAAATTGCCATTATTACCCAACCAAGCATTAGCGCTCCAACAAATCTAACCATTACAGCTGCACTATGATCTATACCAAACTTATCCATAAATTTTTTGGTTCCTACAATTGTTTGAAAACAATATGCGGTTATCGCTATAAAATGCGCAACAAAAATAATTAAGTAAAAAATATTATTAAATTTCGCTATCATAAATAAATTCTATAAGATTCTTTTATAATTTTCAATTATTCTATCCCAAAGGAAGTTTTCAGCATTAATTTTTGCCTCTTTTCCGTATTCTAAATACTTATTATCTTTAAAAAGGTTCTCTATACTTGAATAGATATCCTCAAGTTTATTTCCATCACATATCAAGCCAGTTTTTTCGTGGATTATTGCATCTGACGCTCCTCCATCTTTACCACCAATTGAGGGGATACCATATTGTGCAGCTTCTACATAAGCAATACCAAATCCCTCAACAGATTTTTTATAAATTACTGAAGGCATTACAAAGATATCCGACTTAGAAATAAGAGCATTTTTTAAATCTGAAGGAATATCTTTTAAGAAAGTTACTTGTTCTTCTAATTTAAGTTCAATTACTAATTTTTTTAATTTTTCCTCTTCCTCACCGTATCCGATACATGTATAGACAATTTCGGGATAAATTTCTTTTAGATTTCTCACAGCCATAATTACTTTTTCATGATTTTTTCTTTTATCGAATCTAGAAACTGTAATTATTCTATATTTTTTGCCTTTAAGTATTTCTTCTGCCTCATTCAAATATTTTTCAGGAACTTCAACGGCTGGATCAACACCAGGATTAATAACAACTATTTTTCTTTCATCTACTCCAAGATCTGTAGCTAAGTTTTTTGTATAATTTGAATTTGCAACAACGTGATCAATATTATTAAGAACAGATAGTACTTTCTTATTTAATCCAGAGCCTTTAGGGTGATTTATTTCCTTTGAATGAATTAGACAGATTTTTTTTTTATTTGTTTTGATTAATTCTAAACTTTTCCAATGATCAGCAATTAAACATTCCACATTTTTGTTATTTTCAATATAATCATTAATTAAATAAGATTTTCTATATTTTCTAATTAGCTTCATTCCACTTACTCTTTCTATTGAAAATGAAACTGTGTTGTCAAACTCTTCATGATTTTCATGATAGTCTGCAAAAACTTTTATAAGATTAAGTTTTGAAAGAGACCTTGCCAGTCCCCACATTAAATTTTGCATACCTCCTAATTCTGGAGGAAAAGTTCTTGTTATTACTAAATACATTATTTATTAAAACCACTTAATACTACAGCCCATACTTGGAAATTGTTCTTTTGGACCATTGTTAGTTTTTGCAATCATTTTCAAAGCTTTTTTAAGTTCGCTATCTCCACTTTCTATTGGTTTCAAATTTTTTAACTCTCTTATTCTTCCTCTATATTGAAGTTCAAGATCTTTGTTGTATCCAAAAAAATCTGGTGTGCAGACCGCACCATAATTTTTTGCTACTTCTTGAGTTTCATCTATTACATATGGAAAATTAAAATTATGATTTTTTGAAAATTTAATCATATTATCAAATGAGTCTTCTTTATATCTTTTTGGGTCATTTGACATTATTGCTATAGACTTAATTCCATCATTTTCTAATTCTTTACAATCTTCAACAACACTTTTGATCACTGCCAAAACATATGGACAGTGATTACAGATAAACATTATTAGTGTTCCATTTTCACCCTTTGCATCATTTAGTGAAATTATTTTATTATCTGTAGATTTAAGTTCAAAGTTATCAGCTTTTTTACCGAAGTCACATATTGGAGTTTTAGTTAATGCCATGTTAAAAGACTATATAATTTATGTTTTACGATTTAAAAGACAAAAAACCAAAAAACCTTGGCGAAAATTGGGTAGCACCAAACGCTGTTATAATTGGTGATGTAACATTAGATAAAAACTCTAGTGTCTGGTTTAATGCAACATTAAGAGGTGATATAGAAAATATTTATTTAGGAGAAGGGTCAAATGTTCAAGACGGAAGTGTTTTGCATACTGACCCAGGTTATCCTTTAAAAATTGGAAAGAATGTAACCATTGGTCATTTAGTAATGCTTCATGGCTGCACAATTGACAATAATTCTTTAATTGGAATCGGAGCTGTAGTTCTCAATAAAGCAAAAATTGGAAAAAACTGCATCATTGGAGCCAAATCATTAATTACAGAAAATAAAGAAATTCCAGACAATTCTTTAGTAATGGGATCACCTGGAAAAGTAATAAGGCAGTGTACTGAAGACGAAATTGATGCAATAAAACAAAACGCAATTAGGTACCAAGAAAATTGGAAAAAATATTCAAAGTCTATTTTTTAATGAAAAAACTTTTTTATAGTTTTGTAATATTAGTTTTATTATCTCAATTCTCCCAAGCCTTTGAAAGATTTATACCTTTAGAGCTTTTCACAGGTGGAAAAATTAGAAATGATACAGAAATTAAATTTACAAAAGCTAACTTGGTATTTGGCGAAAAGAAAAAAAAGGAAATTATAGGTCCTGAAGATTGGCATCATCCAGAAACTGGAGAAAAAATAAAAGTTTATAAAAGAACAAGAAAAGGGCAAAGTGGCCTCAAAACCCAGCTATTTACTATAACTAACGATGGACAATGCATAGGAAGAATTTGGGATAGCAGACGTGGTGGTAGAATAATTGAAAATGGATGTAAATTTCCCTTGGGAATTTGGAAAGAGGGAGAAACAAGGTCTTTTGAAGGGTCTTCTGGAGGGAAACCTAGAAAAATTGAATTAACAATTTTAAAATTAGGAAAAAAACAAAATAGCAGCATAAAATTTAATTGGAAATTATATAATATGAAAAACGGTAAATTAATGGATGATAATGATTATACTTTTTCTCCAGGAAAAGCGATGGTAGGATTAAATGATAAAAAAATATCTAAATGATTAAAATATTAATAATAGTTTTTTCCCTATTTTCAAATTCTGTTTTTGCATCAGACGAAAAACCTGGAAGATTTTTCGAAGATCAACCAGATGTTACTGATGAACCTCAAGTTCATTTTATTTATCTCTTAAACAAAGATAGTGAAGATAGAGAGTGGGATATAAATGGGAAAATGGAGAAGGAACTATTAGAGGCCAATGAAAAGATGCTTGAAATGACAAAGGGTAATCAGAAGTTTAGATATGATTTAAGGGAAGACGGTAAGATGGATATTTCTTTTGTTAGATTGGATAAACAATATAAAGGAAATTATAATATGGAATACCCTGATGCATATTTAACAAAATTAGGTTTTAACAATCCTAATAAATTGTACTTTGCTTGGGTTGATGTAGGACATAGAGATGGTGGACAAGGAGCTGTTCACCATGGATACATCTTTTTAAAAAACAAACATAATCCAAGTGCCAGAAAAAGAATTCTAATTACCTTACATGAATTAATGCATGTAAATGGATTTGCTTGGCCATGCATAAAAGGAGCTAAAAAATCACACAAGTTTGGAACAATAATTGGAGGGCCTGACGGGGGAGACAAGTATAATTTGGGCGGATTATATAATCATAAAGATCCTACTTGTCCTGATTTTAAAGACTCTGTTTTTTTAGAACCCACTTCTAGCACACCATTTAACCCTGTTTACTTAAAATGTGCAATGGCTGCAGAGGTTGGTCGAGGTATTTCTCCTGATAGTAATTATGAATGGAGAGATAGATATTCTCATAAAAAACTAAAAAAAATTAAAAAGAAAAGAACTTGGTGCACATATAATTTATATAAAGATTTCAATAACTTTTAGAAAAGAAAATCATTAATCGAGTAAATAATTAATCCTAAAATAATTACAAAAAATATTATAAAAGCTAATTGCTCACTAACTTTCTTAGTAACTCTAGTTTCACCCTTTTTAAATTTTCTGATTTGGAAAATACCAAATCTCATTACAGCTAAGCCACCTAATACAAGTGCAATAGCAATAATAAATCCACTTAGCATTTTTATGGAACTAGCCAGTTTTGTTTATTATTTGAAAAATCAAATCTTGCTCTTCTATGGCCTTTTGCTGCAAGATAAAGCCACTCAATACTCTCAATATTACATTGAATTACAGTAAAGTTTTTATAACCTTCTTCGCTTTTTTCCATTGTAAAACCTGATTTTTCAATATCTTCACTTAAACCTGAGCTTGGTTCATCCGTTTCTGTCCCTGGTCCATTGTTTACTAAATAACATTTTCGACTCACGTGAGCAGTTTTTGACCATGATTGTTTAGTTATTTCATTATTATGATTGACTACACACTTAACTTTAACCCTAAGCTGAATCTTTTCCTCTTTATCATAAAATATAAGTGCCGCACTGCCGTTTTTTTTTAACTTTGGAATTTTATCAGATCTAATATCACTATGAAATTGAATTAGATTATTTGATTGATCTGATTTTCTAAGAACTACAATCCTTCCATCAAAGTCTGATTGATCTCCACAAACAAAAACTGGAATTCGAAAAGGGGATGATCTATTGGTAACTGCATCATCAAGCATTGACCAAATTTTTTTCTTTATTTCAGAAAAGTCCTCATAGTATGGGACAGTATTTGACATAGAATTATTTCTTTTTTTTAAGTCTAGCAATCAGACTAGAGCTATCCCAACGGTTACCACCCATTTTTTGAACATCCGCATAATACTCATCAACAATTTCTGTAATTGGCACAGGTGAACCATTTCTTCTTGCTTCTTCAATTACAATCTTCAAATCTTTTCTCATCCAATCAACTGCAAAACCGTAATCAAATTTATCTTCAACCATAGTTTTATATCTATTTTCCATTTGCCAAGATTGAGCAGCACCCTTAGAAATTGTTTCCATAACCTTATCAATATCCAATCCAGCATTTATGCCAAAGTTAATAGCTTCTGATAAACCTTGAACAACTCCTGCAATACACATTTGGTTCATCATTTTCGTAAGTTGACCACTTCCTGATTGACCAATTAATTTTACTTTCTTGCTATAGCAATCAATTACAGGTTCAGCTTTTTTAAACGCTTCATCATCGCCACCTACCATCACAGTCAATATCCCACCTTCAGCTCCAGATTGACCTCCAGAAATTGGTGCATCTAAAAAAGCAAATCCTTTTTCTTTTGCTTTATTATAAAGTTCTCTAGATACTTCTGCAGACACAGTTGAATTATCTACATATATCGAACCTTTTTTAGCACTATGATATAAACCATTTTCTCCCAAAGTTACTTGTTTCAAATCTTCATCGTTACCAACACATGTAAAAATAAAATCAGCACCTTCTGCAGCTTCTTTTGGTGTTGAAGCCATTTTACCTTTATATTCAGAAATCCATTTTTCAGCTTTGGCAGTTGTTCTATTAAAAACAGTTACATTATGCCCAGCTTTTGATATATATCCAGCCATCGGATAACCCATTACCCCGAGACCTATGAAAGCAACATTACAAGTCATAAATTATTTATATGTTTAAAAGTTTAAGTTTAAAAGTAATTATTTTTGGTTTTATTTTTACATTTTTTTCGTGTTTTGGACAGAGTTTTTTTATAGGACTGTTTAATTCTAGTATAAGAGAAACACTTTCTATAACACATGGACAATTTGGCACGATTTATGCATCTGCAACTCTATTTAGCAGTTTGCTTCTTATATGGATTGGAAAAAAAATTGATGATGTAAATGTTATAAAATTTGCTATCTTTGTTACAATACTTTTATCTTTTTCCTCTTTTTTCTTTTCCAAAATATCATCTGTAGCTTTTTTATTTGTCGCTATTTTTTTAATGAGATTTTCTGGCCAAGGATTAATGTCTCACACAGCTTCAACTACTATTTCAAGATATTTTACAAAATCTAGAGGTAAAGCATTAAGTATTATATGGTTTGGTTTATCTTCTGCTGAATTTATAATGCCAGTCTTAATTGTTTATCTTTTAACCTTGTTCGTGTGGCAAGATTTATGGATAGCCTTTTCTTTACTAGTTTTGATTTGTTTACCTTTAGCATCTTACATTTTAGTTAAAGATGTTAAATTAGACACCAGAGAGAGTAACCAAAATGAAAAATTAAAAGAGGAAAATATTAAAAACTGGAAAAGAATTGAAGTTCTTGGTGATTATAGGTTTTACATTGTATCATTAAATATGTTGGCAATGCCATGGATAGCGACAGGAGTATTTGTCTATCAGTCATTTGTCTCAAACTCAAAAGGGTGGGGTGAGTACACAATTGCACAATCTTTTATGTCTTACTCAATTTTTTCTGTAATTACTTTAATTATTGCTGGTTATTTAATTGATAAGTTTACAAGTAGAAAATTACTAATCTATATGAATATTCCATTACTATTAGGAACTTTAGTGATCATATATTTTGATGCCCCACAGTCAGCCTTTTTATTTCTTGGATTAGTAGGCATATCTAACGGTCTTGCGAATTTATTAGGATCATCAACATGGGCAGAAATTTACGGTGTAAGATATATTGGATCAATAAAAGCATTAACAACTGCTTTAATGGTATTTGCAACTGCCTTTGGAACGGCGTTATTTGGCATTTTTATAGATGCTGGATTTACAATTGAAAAGATTGCATTTATTGCAGCAATTGCAATTGCTTGCTCTATAGCCTTACTTTTCACTATTAGAAAAAAATTAAATCCTGTTTATCTCTAATACTGCTTGATTTTTTCACAATCGAGGTGTATCTAACCGTCCATGGCAAGAGTTACAGTAGAAGATTGTATAGATAAAGTAGATAGTCCTTATGAATTAGTTTTAGTTGCAAAGGAAAGAGCTACACAACTTAACTCAGGATTAGAGCCTACTTTAGATAGAGATAATGACAAAAATACTGTCATAGCATTAAGAGAAATCGCTGAAGAAACAATCAAAGTTCCTGATTTAACAGATGCTGCAGTTTACAAGTTAAGAAAACATGTTGAGCAAGTTGATGATACATCAGAGGACGAAGATGATATTGGCGATGATTTTGAAAATCTTTACAAAGGTGAAATTTCAAAGAGTGGAGTGCCAATCCTTCCATCTAAGAGAGCTAGAAAGATTCCAGAAAAAATTCAAGTTTCTAAAGATGATTTAGCTGAGTTACAAAATACAGCTGAACAACCCTCATCTGAACCTGTTGAAGACATGCAAGAAGAAGAGTCTGATGTTTCATTGGACGAAATGAAAGATCAAGAAGATACTGTATCAGACGAAACAGAAAACCAAGAATAAATTAACTAAATTCCTTTATTATTTTTTCCCTGTGCTCATCTAAATCAGGAATATTACCCCTGGTATTTTCATCTTTGTAGGTAGACATTTTGATAGGGTTTCCTGCTGATTTAAATTCTCCAATAATTTTATGGTATGATTTTACAATCATATTTCTTTCTTGAATTTGAGGATTTTCTACAGCTTGTTTTATATTAAAAATTGGCCCACATGGAATTTTCAATTCTTCCATTTCTTTAACCCATTCATCTGTAGATTTGGAGCTCAATTGTTTTTCAAAAATTTCTTTTAAGTGATCCATGTTTTCACATCTTAGTGAATTAGAATTAAATCTTTCATCATTTGCAGTTTCAGGAATTTTTAATACGTCACAAAGTTTTGTAAAAAGTTTATCATTTCCTGCAGCAATAATTATATAACTATCTTTCGTTTTAAAAGCTTCAAAGGGAGCAATAGATGGATGTCTTGAACCCATTGGTCCTGGAATTTCATTTTTGGAAAGATATCTTGCAATTGCATTTTCTAAAATTGCTATTTGGCAATCTAACATTGAGACATCTATAAAAGCTCCTCTACCAGTTTTTTGTCTATCGTATAAAGCTGCATTAATTCCAATTGCTGTAAAAAGCCCTGCTGTGATATCACCAATAGAGGTTCCAACTCTTGTTGGTTCTGAGTTCGGATGGCCAGTTACACTCATCAAGCCTCCCATACCTTGAACGACCATGTCATATGCTGGTAGCTCTTTTAAAGGTCCAGTTTGGCCAAACCCTGATGCCGATGCATAAATTAATTTAGGATATTTTTTACTTACATCTTTCCAGCCAAAACCCCACTTTTCTAATGTGCCGGGTTTAAAGTTTTCAACTAAAATATCTGCTTTAGATAAAATTTTATCAAAAATTTTTTTGTCATCTTCGTTTTTCAAGTTTAAAGCTATACTTTCTTTACCTCTATTTAAGGACATAAAGTATGCAGAATAATCTTTAACAAAAGGCCCAAATTTTCGAGAGTCGTCGCCTGTCTCTGGTGCTTCAATTTTTATAACTCTTGCACCTAAATCTGAGAGTATCATCGTACAATAAGGTCCTACTAAAACCCTTGTTAAATCAACAACTAATAAATTTTTTAATGGTCCATCCATAATTAAATATATGACATTTCCTTATATTGACTCTTACTAATAAGTTCAATTTAATATGTTTATTAAATTAATTTAAAGAGGGGAAAACATGTTTAAAAAAATAAGTTTTTATTTCACAACATTATTTTTAGCTTTCTCATTAATTGGATCAGCTTATGCTGTTACATTAAAAGCTAGTCACCAATGGCCAGGTACTCCAAGAGCCGATGGTTCTTTTGATCCAAGACATGAAATGGTTCAAATAATTGCTGATGAAGTAAAAAAAGCAGGTGTAGATTTGGATATTAGAATCTATCCAGCAAAGTCACTTTATAAACCAAAAGAACAATGGAAACCAATGACTACTGGTCAACTAGATATTTCTGCATTTCCATTAGCATATGCATCAAAATTTCATCCTGAATTTGATGCAACACTAATGCCAGGAACAGTAAAAAATCATGATCATGCCTTAAGATTTAATAAAGGTCCAATGATGACTGAGATCAAGAGAATCATTAATGATGCTGGTGTAGTTGTGTTATCTGATGCTTGGCTTGGTGGTGGATTTGCATCAAAATCCAAATGTATAAAAAATCCATCAGATGCTAAAGGACAGGTAATGAGAGCAGCTGGTAAAGCATTTAACCAAATGTTGGAAGCAGCAGGAGCAGGTATTCAAAGTATGCCTTCATCCGAAATTTATACTGGATTACAAACTGGAGTATTAACTGGTGCAAATACTAGTTCAGGAAGTTTTGTAAGTTACAAAATTTATGAACAAGTATCTTGTGCAACACCTCCAGGAAAATTTGGATTATGGTTTATGTATGAGCCAATTTTAATGTCAAAGATGAGTTTTGATAAATTAAATTCAAAACAACAAAATGCTTTAATGGAGGCAGGTAAAGTTGCTGAGAAATATATGACTGCGCAAGTTGAAAATTTAGATAAAAAATTTGAAGACGCATATAAAGCAGCAGGAGTAAAATTAGTATATATGGATGCAAACGACCATGCAGCTTGGGTTGAGATTGCAAAACAATCTTCTCACAAAGCATTTGCTGAAAAAGTTCCAGGTGGCGATAAGCTGATGGAAATGGCTTTAGCAGTTAAA
Organism: uncultured Pelagibacteraceae bacterium; assembly: GCA_902617895.1. Taxonomy (GTDB): domain Bacteria; phylum Pseudomonadota; class Alphaproteobacteria; order Pelagibacterales; family Pelagibacteraceae; genus Pelagibacter. The sequence continues at coordinate 55,544 of CACMYJ010000006.1, forward strand.
TAAAAAGATATATAAAGAACCCCTATTTGAAAATTAAATAGGGGTTTTTTTTATGAAAGAGAAGTATTTAAAATTTTGTAATTTATCGTCAAAGGCTTGTGGTGCCTTTGCTGTTCTTGCCTTGATCTTATCAATTTTGGTAATTGTTGAGCTTGTATTTGAAAGATATTTTTTTCAAAGAGCAATCACTTGGCAAACAGAGTTGGTCACAATGCTTTTGGTTGCTTCAACTTTCATTGGAAGTGCCTATGTTTTAAGTGAAAAAGCACATGTCAGTATGGAATGGATTTATGATTTTTTATCAAAAAAAAATATTCTAAGACTTAAAATATTTACATCATTAATAAGCTTATTATTTTTTTTAATTTTATTCTATTTTGGATTTTTAATGGTGGAGGAAGCTTTTACTAAAAATTATTCGACAGGAACGGTTTGGGATCCACCTTTATGGATACCTTATTCTTCTATGATGATAGGAGCAGCTTTAATGATACTTCAATACATTGCTGAAATTATTAAACTTTTTGACGAAGAAGGTATTAATTAATGGATCCTTTATTAATAGCAGTAATAGTTGCAGTCTTTACTTTAATAGTTTTATTTTCAGGAATACCAATCGCGTTTGGTTTAAGTTTTGTCTCGATAGCACTTTTAGTAGCATTTGAAGGGTTTCAAATGTTAGACGTTTTTGCTGAAACCTTTTATGCAGGATTAAACTCTTTTGTTCTGCTCTCAATACCAATGTTTATTTTGATGGGAATGGCAGTTGCTAATTCTCCAGCAGGAAAAGACCTATATACTGGATTAGATAGATGGCTCTGGAGAGTTCCAGGTGGATTAGTAATATCTAATATTGGGGCTTGTTCAGTTTTCGCTGCTCTTAGTGGATCAAGCCCAGCAACTTGTGCAGCAATCGGAACCATGGGAATACCCGAAATGAGAAAAAGAGGATATTCCGATCAAATAGCAACTGGAACAATTGCAGCTGGCGGAACCTTGGGAGTTTTAATTCCTCCTAGTATTGTTTTAATTGTTTATGGAATTGCAACAGGAACATCAATAGGAAGATTATTTTTATGTGGGTTAGTACCCGGGTTTATGTTGGCAGGTATGTTTGCGATATGGGCCCTTATACATAGTTATTTTATTGATAAAGACTCAGCAAAGGCTTTAAAAAATAGAACACCTCCTACATTTAAAGAAAAAATTGAGGTGCTACCAAGAATTCTTCCTTTTTTAGCAATTATAGCAGGTGTCTTATATGTTTTATATGGTGGTGTTGCGACACCTTCAGAAGCATCAGGTGTTGGAGCATTTTTAGTTTTTGTATTGATAGCTGTAGTTTATAAAATTTATCAACCAAAAAAAATATGGAATATTGTTAAAGTTTCGATGAAAGAAAGTGTGATGATAATGTTCATCATTGCAGCATCTTATCTTTTTGCATTTACACTATCTCAACTTTACGTAACTCAATCATTAGCACAGAGCATGGTTGAATTAAGCTCTAACAAATGGGTAGTATTTATTTTAATAAACATTTTCTTATTAATAGCTGGTTTCTTTTTACCTCCTGTCGCTGTCATTGTGATGACTTCAGCAATATTGTTACCAGTTATAACAACTTTAGGTTTCGATCCATATTGGTTTGCGATTGTTTTTACAATTAATATGGAAATTGGTCTAATAACTCCACCCGTTGGATTAAATCTTTACATAATTAAAGGTATCACACCGGATGTAAGTTTGTCTGAAATACTAAAAGGTTCTATACCTTTTATGATAATTATGGCTTTAGCTATATTAATTCTATGTATTTTTCCTGAAATTGTTACCTGGCTGCCTGATAAAATTATGGGCAAAAGTCTAGGTTTTTAATATATAAAAAACACCATGTTAAATATAAAAAGAATTTTTGAGACTATTGCTGATGCTGGACAAAAGATTTTAGAAAAAAAATCTATAAAAAGTATTGCAAAAAAAAGAGATCTTCTAGATCTTTGTGATGATTTACTATCAACTAAAGGTGCAGCTTTTGGAATAACACTAGCTAGAGATATCTTATTCAGATATCAAAATTTATCTTTAGAGGATAAAAACAAATTTTTAATTCAAGTAAATGATAAATATAAACCTGACTCATTAAAAATAGATGAAGCTATAAAAAGTTATAGCAAATCAAAGGATACCTCATCTATATTAAATCTATCTCGAGTAGCATCAGGAATAAGAAAAGAGTTATTTGTAAGACTAAATATGGCTCCAAACGGCACCTCAGAGATAGTCTCCTTAAGAGAGGATTTATTAAATTTAATAAAAGAACAACCTGAACTTAAAAGTTTAGATTATGACTTAATAGATATATTTAAAAATTGGTTTAACCCAGGCTTTTTAAAATTAAGAAAGATTACATGGGATACAAAAGCAAATATTTTAGAAAAATTATTAAAGTATGAAAAAGTTCATTCTATGAAGGATATGAATGAACTTAAAAGAAGACTAGGAAAAGATAGAAGATTTTTTGCCTATTTCCATCCAGCATTAGATGATGAACCAATAATATTTGTTGAAATTGCTTTAACAAAAGGTCTTAGTCAGTCAATACAAGAATTAACTAGACCTTCAGAAGAAAAAACAAAAAATTATGATACAGCAACTTTTTATTCAATTAGCAACTGTCAGGAAGGTTTATCAAGAGTAACGTTAGGGAATTTTTTAATAAAAAGAGTTGTTTATGAGCTTCAAGAAGAACTTCCGGATGTAAAGTATTTTGGAACATTATCCCCAATGGTAGGATTTGCTGATTGGTTTAAAAAAATGGAAAGTTTTCAAGCCGCTGAAATACTAGGAGAGGCAAACAAAAATAGTTTAGATTTTTTAAAGTCTTCTGATTTAAAAATAGGAGATAAAAGAATTGCCGATAACAAAGCTTTGATTAGTAAGTTAGCAGTAAATTATTTAGCAAAACAGAAAAATGATTTTGGTTTTCCAATAAATGATGTTTGCAGATTTCATTTGAAAAATGGAGCTGATATTGATGATATTGCCATAAATGCAAATGTCTCTGAAGTTGGTTTCAAAAGGTCTTTTGGTGTCATGGTTAACTATAGATACGAATTAGCTAAAATTGAGAAAAATCACCAAGAATATGTAAACGAAAAGAAAGTTAACATTTCAAATAAAGTTAAAAAACATGTCTAAGATTAACAGATTGGTATCAGTTGCACCTATGATGGATTGTACTGACAGGCATGAAAGATACTTTTTAAGATTGATAAGCAAAAACGTCCTTCTTTACACTGAAATGGTTGTTTCAGAAGCAGTTGATAGAGGTGATAAAGACAAATTATTATCATTTGATTTAAAAGAAAAACCAGTCGCTTTACAATTAGGTGGTTCCACACCAAAATTATTAGCAAATTCAGCAAAAATTGGTGAAGATTATGGTTATGATGAAATTAATTTAAACTTAGGCTGCCCAAGTAAAAAAGTTCAAAAAAATAGATTTGGCGCATGTTTAATCAAAGAACCAAGTTTAGTAGCAGACTGTTTATCAGAAATGATTAATTCTACATCTTTGCCAGTCACAGTTAAGACTAGAATCGGTTATGATGATGTAGAAGACTACGAACATTTTTACAATTTCATAAAAACTTTAAAAGAGACTGGGGTTAAAACTTTTATAATACATGCAAGAAAAGCTATGTTGGGCAAATATACACCTAAGCAAAACCTAAATATACCTCCTTTAAAATATGATTATGTATATAAATTAAAACAAGACTTCAAAGACCTTGAAATAATTATTAATGGTGGTGTAACTTCAGTTGAAGAAGTGAAAGATCATTTAGATAAAGTGGATGGCACAATGATTGGAAGATCAGTTTATCATTCTCCTTATCTTTTAGCTGATATTGAAAAAGAGATATTCAACAATCATGATATCAAAGAACGAGAAGAAATTGTTGAAGAGTTAATTGAATATGTTAAGGCTCAAGTACAAATGGGTACAAGAGTAAATCAAGTTATGAGACACACACTAGGTTTATTTCATGGACAAACAGGTTCAAGCCACTGGAAAAGATATTTGAGTGAAAATATGTGTGTAAGAGATGCGGATGTAAAAAAAATTGATCATATTATGGATAAGGTTAGACTTTCTCCTAAATTACATTCGGCAGGTCTAATTGATTAATACTATTCTTTCTAATCAGTATTATCTTTTAATTTTATTAATGATAATAACTGCTTTTCCAGTAGGATTCTTTGCAGGTTATTTTGGGATAGGTGGAGGCCTCATATCTGTACCTGTACTTTTTTTTATTTTTGAAACAGCAGATGTCGATAAATCTTATTTGATGCATCTTTCGGTTGGAACAGCTTTTTCTATAACAATTTTTACTGCTTTTGTTTCAGTTATGACTCATAGAAAACATAAAGCTGTAGATACAAATATTTTAAAAACTTATGGTCTATTTGTTATCTTTGGAGTTTTGCTTGGTACATACATGGCAGCATTATTAAATACAAAATCTTTGGTTTTATTTTTTGCTGTAGTTGTATATTTTTTTGGTGGATATTTATTACTAGTAAAACAGGAGTTAAAAAAAAATAAAAAATTTAAGTTTCTACCGAGAGCAATTTTTGGTTTTATTTCAGGTTTTATATCTGCACCTATGGGTATTACAGGAGCTATGATGAATGTTCCAATTCTAAGATATTTTGGATATCCTATCAGTAGAGCAATTGGAAGTTCTGCTGCTATTGGATTTGTGATAGCATCTATTGGTTCAATTGGTTTTTTGACATCTGGTTTTTTGCTAAATGCAAATCTTCCTTTAAGTATAGGTTTTGTAAATATTCCTGCTTTTTTGATATTTATTCCAATTACATCTTTTATGGCTAGAGTTGGAGCAAACATGGTTCACACCGCTGACAAAAATAAAACTCAAAGAATGTTTGGTGTATTTTTATATGTAATAGGGACTCTGTTTTTGATTAGGTTTTTAGATCTTTAGTTAAATCTTTTGGTCGTATTCACCTATTTTACCAGTTTTTTGGAGCACATTGTCTATAAATTCGAAGATTTTTTTCTTTCTTTCGTCAGATGTTGGACTTTCAGTAACAACTACCAGAGAAGGCTTATTAGATGAGGCCCTAATTAAACCCCAAGAGGCATCTTTAAAAGAAAATCTAATACCATTTACTGTAAGTATTTCCTCAATTTCTTGATTATCAATTTTAACATTATTTGATTTTAAATCCTCAATTTGTTTAATTATTTCTTCAACAACTTGATATTTTTCATTATCTTTACAAAAAGGAGCCATTGTAGGTGATTGATAGGTATTAGGTAATTCACTTATGATTTCACTCATTTTTTTATGATTATTATTTAGCAAATGGCAAACTTGAATTGCTGAATTTATACCATCATCGTATCCATAACCTAAAGGTTTGTTGAAAAAGAAATGACCACTTTTTTCAAAGCCCGCAAGTGCTTTTTCTTTATTTACCTTTCTTTTAATGTGAGAATGTCCAGTTTTCCAATACAGTGTTTCACAGGAATTATTTTTCAAAACTTCATCTGTTGAATACAATCCAGTTGATTTAACATCTACAACAAATTTAGATCCCTTATGGTTTGAAGATAAGTTCCTTGCAATCAGCAGTCCTATTTTATCTGAAAAAATTTCATTACCATCGTTATCTATCACGCCTACACGATCACCATCTCCATCAAAACCAAATCCAATATCAGCATTATTTTCTTTTACAGATTTACTTATTGCATGCAACATTTCAAGATCTTCAGGATTTGGGTTATACTTAGGAAAGGTATAGTCTAAATTGCAATCTAGTTCTATTACTTCACATCCTATTCCTCTTAATATGTCGGGTGCAAATATTCCTGCTGTTCCATTGCCACAGGCAACTACAGCTTTAATTTTTTTCTTAATTTTATTTTTATTTATAAGATCATCTTTATAAATACTTTGAAAATTAGATATTTCTTTTTCATTTCCATTACCTTCAATAAATTTGTTATTTAATGTTATATCTTTTAATTCCTTCATTTCTTCTGGTGCATGAGTTAATCCTTTCTTGATTCCCATCTTTACACCGGTCCAACCATTTTCATTATGACTTGCTGTTACCATTGCAACAGCATCACTTTCTAAATTGAATTGTGCAAAATAAACCATTGGTGATAATGCTAGTCCTACATCTTCAACATAACAACCCGTTGAAATAAGTCCTTTTTTCAAAGCTGATTTTATTTCCTCACTGTAAGATCTGTAATCATGACCGACTATGATTCTTGGATTTTCTTTTTTTGTATGAATAATAATCTGAGTTCCCAAACCTTTACCCAAATTTGTCACACCTTCTAAATTGATGTTATCAGGGTACAACCATCGCGCGTCGTACTCTCTAAAGCCAAAAGGATCAATTTTTATTGAATTTTTCATGTTAATATTTTTATATTTTGTTTATTTTTTTATTGATAATTTTTTTATCAAGTTCTATAAATGTTCTATTGATTTGTTGGTCATATAGTATATTTACCAAACCATCATACAACATCTAGTTGTTTTACTAAATTAAGTATAGTACAAAAAAGGAGCTAAATGAACAAGATTTTATCACAAGCTATTAGGAAAGCTGTCTCTGATTATACACCAAATGTGAATCAAAATCCTAAAGATAAAAGATTAGATTTATTTTCTCTTAATAGTGAAACAGAATTATTTCAAAATTCAAAAGGTATAACAATTAAAATTGATAGAAGCAGGGATGAAAATTTAACAGACTTTGGAAAAGCTACTCTTAAAGACAGATATTTAGGTGCTAACGAGTCTTTTCAAGACTTATTTGCTAGAGTTGCAAGTCATTATGCTGACGATAATTTACATGCTCAAAGACTATATAACTATATTAGTAATCTTTGGTTTATGCCAGCAACACCAGTTTTATCAAATGGAGGAACTACAAGAGGATTACCGATATCTTGTTTTCTAAATGAAGCTAGCGATAGTCTTAATGGTATTCTCGATCTATGGAGTGAAAATGTTTGGCTTGCAGCACGAGGAGGAGGTATTGGAAGCTATTGGGGAAATCTTAGATCAATAGGTGAGAAAATTGGAAGAGTTGGTAAAACTTCAGGAATAATTCCGTTCATAAAGGTAATGGACTCTTTAACAATGGCAATTAGCCAAGGTTCATTGAGAAGAGGTTCTGCTGCTTGTTATATACCAATAGATCATCCAGAAATTGAAGAGTTTATTGAGATGAGAAGACCAACTGGAGGAGATCCTAATAGGAAATCATTAAATTTACACCACGGTGTTTTAGTTTCAGATGCTTTCATGAGAGCCGTTGAGCTAGATGAACAATGGGGACTTAAAAGTCCAAAAGATGGAGCAGTTCAAGCAACTGTTTCTGCTAGAAATTTATGGATAAGATTGTTAACAGCAAGAATTGAGACAGGAGAGCCATATATTATATTTATCGATACTGTTAATAGACAAATCCCTCAACATCATAAACTTGCTGGTCTTACTGTTAAAACTTCAAATCTTTGTAGCGAGATTACACTTCCAACAGGAATTGATAAAGATGGAAGAGATAGAACTGCCGTATGTTGTTTGTCATCATTAAATGTTGAAAAGTATGATGAGTGGAAAGAAGATGAAAACTTTATACAAGATGTTATGAGATTTCTAGATAATGTTATGACTGACTTCATAGAAAATGCACCTGAACAATTTAGCGATGCTACATATTCAGCACTGAGAGAACGAAGTGTAGGATTGGGTGTAATGGGATTACATTCTTATTACCAAAAAAAAATGATTCCAATAGAATCTGTAATGAGCAAAGCTTGGAATAAAAAGATTTTTGAGCATATTCATAAAAATGTGGATAAGGCATCAAAAGATTTGGCTGAGGAAAGAGGTCCATGCCCTGACGCTGCAGATTATGGTATAATGGAAAGATTTTCTAATAAAACTGCAATAGCACCTACAGCTTCTATCTCAATAATATGTGGTGGGACATCTCCAGGCGTTGAACCAATTGCAGCTAATAGTTTTACACACAAAACGTTGTCCGGTTCATTTAATGTTCGAAATAAATATTTAAGACAGTTATTAGAAAAACACGGAAAAGATACAGATGAAGTTTGGTCAAGTATTACAACTAATCAGGGGTCTGTTTCACATTTAGATTTTTTAACTCAAGATGAAAAAGACGTTTTTAAAACAGCTTTTGAATTAGATCAAAGATGGCTTGTTGATTTGAGTGCAGATAGAACACCTCATATTTCTCAAGCTCAATCTATTAACTTATTTTTACCTGCAGATGTGCACAAAAGAGATTTACATCAAATTCACTTCCAAGCATGGAAGAAAGGATTGAAGAGCCTTTACTACTGCAGGTCTAAATCAATACAACGTGCTGAAAATGTTAATGATGCAAATTCAACTGACATTGCAGCAAACGTTTATAAATCAAAAGATGAAAGTAACAACCAACAAGATTATGAGGAGTGTTTATCATGTCAGTAGCAGAAAAAATTAATAAAGAAATAATTCAACCAAAAAAAATGGGTCTATTAGTTGAGAACCCAGTTTACAAACCTTTTAGATACCCATGGTGTTATGATGCATGGTTAACTCAACAAAGAATTCATTGGTTGCCTGAAGAAGTTCCATTGGGGGATGATGTTAGAGATTGGCAAAAAAACTTGTCACAACCAGAAAAAAACTTATTAACTCAAATTTTTAGATTTTTTACTCAAGCTGATGTTGAAGTTAATAATTGTTACTTAAGACACTACACAACTGTATTTAAACCAACTGAAGTATTAATGATGATGACTGCATTTGCTTCAATGGAAACAGTTCACGTAGCAGCATATTCACATCTTTTAGATACAATTGGAATGCCCGAGTCTGAATACTCGGCTTTCATGAAATATAAAGAGATGAAAGATAAATATGATTACATGCAAAACTTCAATGTAAATTCAAAAGAAGACATTGCAAAAACTGTTGCAGTATTTAGTGCATTTACAGAAGGTCTGCAATTATTTGCAAGCTTTGCAATCTTACTTAACTTCCCAAGACATAACAAGATGAAGGGTATGGGCCAAATTGTTACTTGGTCAGTAAGAGATGAAACACTTCACTGCAATTCAATGATCAGAGTCTTTAAGGAGTTTATTAAAGAGAACCCTGAGATATGGACACCAAAACTTAAAAAAGAACTTTATGAAGCCTGCAGAACAATAGTTGAGCATGAAGATTCTTTTATTGATTTAGCTTTTGAAATGGGTCCAATGGAAGGTTTAACCGCGAAAGAAGTTAAAGAATATATAAGATTTATTGCAAACAGAAGATTGGATCAATTAGGTTTAGAGCCAATTTATGATGTTCAAAAAAATCCATTAACATGGCTTGATACCATGCTGAATGCAGTGGAACATATGAACTTCTTTGAAGGTAGAGCTACAGAATATTCTAAAGCATCTACAAGAGGATCTTGGACAGAAGCCTTTAGTTAAAAAATCATTTATCATTAAGTTGTGAAATATTCTTATGATATTTGACGAAAGAAAAAAGAAAACTTTTACAAAATATTGGAATAATTTTGAAGAAAAACCAAAAAAATATAGGTTTTTTTCGAAAGTTTTTAGAACTTTAAAAGATAAGATAAGAAAAATTTTTGGAGTAAATGTAAATATTTCAGTTAGAAAAACTAATACAATAATTGATACAAGTTTTACTTCTTACCAAAAAAACAAAGATATAATTAATATTCAAAATGAAAAAAAGAAGGAATTAATTAGTTCTTTTTTAAATAAAATTAATTTAAAATTTGAAGAAAGCGAATTATCCGAATATATAAAAAATTTTGAAAAAATTTACTATGACAGTCCAGTAAAGCATCTAGGAAGTGGAGTTGGATACAATCAAGCCTTAATTTTATTTATTTTAATAAAAATTATTAATCCATCTGATGTAATTGAATCTGGTGTCATGAGAGGGTTCACTACATATATAATTGATAAAGCAACCAATGAAGATACAAATATTCATTGTTTTGATATTTGTTATCAAAAACTAGAATTTAAATCTGATAAAGCCACATATATTAAAAAAGATATTGAGTCTCAAAATATAAATTTTGAAGACAAAAATGTCTTAGCTTATTGGGATGATCACGTTTCACAGTTAGATAGAATTCAATTCAGCATAAAAAATAATATAAAATATAATATTTTTGATGACGATTTAAGCTGGTCAAATATGCACTCTGATGGATGGCCACCGTTACCTACAATAAACATGCTTTTATTTGACTATGGTAAAATCAGTAATAACGAAAAAATTGAATGGATTTCAAGCAACAGAAGGGGAGAGATATTTACAAAAATTATTCCTAAGATTGATTTAAAAAATAAAGTAGAAAATTACTGTCTTTTTCCTGAACTATTTGAAATTACTGGATATCAAAACAGAGGACAAACCTCTTTTCTTAAATTAAAATAGAAATATTATCTTTGATTTAATTGTAAAACTTTACGGTGCTTGCTACCTTTATAGCTTGCTAAAGGTCTAATAAGTTTATTAGCAGCATGCTGCTCAATAATATGAGCTGACCAGCCAGTAATTCTTGAAATTACAAAAATTGGTGTGAAGAAATCAGTATCAAATCCCATTAAATGGTAAGTAGGCCCAGTAGGGTAATCTACGTTTGGATGGATATTTTTTCGATCTATCATTACTTTTTCTACAATGTTGTAAATTTTTTCAAACTTTCTATCTTTTTTGATTTTAGCAACTTTTCCAAAATATTCTCTCATTGTAGGAACTCTTGAATCTCCGCTTTTATAAACTCTATGGCCAAATCCCATTACAACATCTTTATTATCTAGTGCTTTATTTATCCATTTAAGTGCGTTTTCTGGTTTTTTGATTTTATTCATCATATGCATGACTTCTTCATTAGCACCTCCATGAAGAGGTCCTTTTAAACTTGCTATTGCACCAGTGATTGCCCCGTGAATATCCGATAGACTACTTGTTATTGTTCTAGCTGTAAAGGTTGAAACATTAAAACTATGTTCTGCATATAAAATTAATGAAACATCAAACGCTTTAACTATATCTTTGTTGGGTACTTTGCCAAAACACATATGAAAAAAGTTTTCAGAAAATGAAAGTTTGTTTTTTGGAGGTATAATTTTTTTTCCTTTTCTTGCCCTATAAAATGCTGCAAGTGCAACAGGCATTTTAGCGAAAATTCTCATAACTTTTCTCATATTTGCTTTAGGTGAATTATCTTTTGTTTCTTTATCCTCTAGACCCATGATACTCACTGCTGTTCTTGCTACATCCATTGGATGTGCTTTCTTTGGAAATTTTTTTATATCATCTAATAATGTTTTAGATAATTTTCTTTCTTTTCTCTCTTCTTTTTCAAATTTTTTTAATTGTTTTTTACTTGGTAGTTCACCATTTAAAATAAGATAAGCTACTTCCTCAAATTTACACTTTGCGCACAAATCTTGAGCAGCATATCCTCTATAAGTCAAAGAATTAATCTCTGGCATTACTTTAGAAACTTCTGTTTCGTCAACAACTATACCCAGTAAACCTTTTTTGATTTCGTCACTCATTATTCGTGTCCATCAGTATTAAAATTATAAATTTTCTCGTCTAAAGCATTATATTTTTCGTATTCAACTAAATCATATAATCTTTTCCGCGTTTGCATTTTATCAATAATATTGTTTTGATGTCCATCAGCAAAAATGGCACGTAAACCATCCTCCACATTTTTCATTGCTAATCTTTGGGTGGAGACTGGATAAATAACAATATTATATCCCAAGTCCTCAAGTTGTCTGTAATTGAGTAATTTTGATTTTCCAAACTCTGTCATATTAGCTAAAAGATAACATCCAAGGGATTTTCTAACTAATTCAAACTCTTTTTCATCTTTCAAAGCTTCAGGAAATATAACCTCAGCACCAGCATCTACGTATGCTTTACATCTATCAATCATGCTGTCTATTCCTTCTACATTTTTTGCATCTGATCTAGCTATGATTTTAAAATTATTATCTTTTCTAGAACTTACACATTCCTTTATCTTAGAAACCATGTTTTCTTTAGAAATAAGCTCTTTGTTATCTAGATGACCACATCTTTTTTGTTCTATTTGATCCTCTAAATGAACAGCAGCTACACCAAATTCTTCAAATGTCTCAATTGTTTCTTTGCATGATTTAAATCCAGTATCAATATCAACTATTGTTGGAAGATTTGTTACTCTAGAAATTAAATAAGATCTAGTGCTAACATCTTGAAGGGTTGTTAAACCAATATCTGGAAAGCCTAAATCATTAGCCATTACGCCACCAGACACATAGACTGCATCATAACCGATTTCCTCTATTAACTTAGCTGTTAAAGGATTGTATGCACCAGGTACTCTTAAAATTTTATTGGATTTAAGTTTGGTATCTAGATCAATTCTTTTTTGGGTTAAATCTTTTTCAACAAAATGCATTTAAAAAATCCCTTTTTTATTATTTTTCTTTAAATATTTTTTGTTAACTTCGATATTTAATTTATTTAGACTTCCTTTTTTTAATTTTTTTAAATTTTGTACAGTTTTTAAAAATCTATCACTTTCTTTTTTAGATAATATTTTATTAGTTAAAGTTAAAAATTTCTTAATATAATCTTTTCTTTGAAAAGGTCTCGCTCCGTATGGATGTGCATCAGCTCTCTCTAATTCTTCAGATATTTTTTTTCTGTTATTTAAAGTAACGACAACTTTTGCTCCAAATGATTTCTTTTTTGGATCTGGATGATGATATTTTTTAGTCCATTTTTTATCTTCATGTGTTGTTATAGATTTCCATATTTTTATAGTACTTTTTCTATTGGCTCTTGATTTTGTATATGATCTTACATGATGCCAGTCCGCATCCTCTAAGGCAACTGCAAATATATACATTATCGAATGGTCTAATGTTTCTCTAGATGCATTAGGATCCATCTTTTGTGGATCATTTGCACCAGTTCCTATGACGTAATGTGTATGGTGGCTGGTATAGATATCTATTTTTTTTATATTTTTTAAATCTGAAATTCTTTTATTTAATTTTTTACCTATATCTATTAATGCCTGAGCTTGATATTCTGCTGAATATTCTTTTGTGTACGTTTCTAGGATAGCTTTTTTTGGCTCATTTTTTTTTGGCAATGGCACATTATATTTTGCATTTTTTCCATCTAATATTCTTGCAATTACACTGTCTTCTCCCTCATAAACAGGACTAGGAGCTCCTTCACCTCTCATAGCTCTATCAACTGCTTCAATTGCTAATTTACCTGCATGTGCCGGTGCATAAGCTTTCCAGCTTGAAATTTCACCTTTTCTAGATTGTCGAGTAGAAATAGTTACATGAAGGGCTTGTTGAACAGCTTGATATATGGTTTCTGTATTTAATTTTAACATTGAACCTATGCCTGCAGCCACACTTGGTCCTAAATGAGCAATATGGTCAATTTTATGTTTGTGAAGACAAATTCCTTTAACTAAATTAACTTGAACTTCATAAGCTGTAATAATTCCTCTTAGAAGGTCTGCTCCACTTTTTTTAAGCTTTTCACCAACAGCTAATATAGGAGGAATATTATCACCTGGATGGCTATAATCAGCTGCCAAAAAAGTATCGTGAAAATCTAATTCTCTAACAGCAGTCCCATTTGCCCACGCTGCCCATTCAGCATCAAATTTCATTACAGAATTAATACCAAATATGGTTGAGCCTGATTTTCTTAAATGACCTTTGGCCATTTCTCTAGCCGATATCACTGGTTTTCTGTTTAATGATGCGATAGCAACAGATGCATTATCAATAATTCTATTAATTGACATTTCAATTGCATCATTATTTAATTTTGCTTTATCAGATGCAATTTCTGCAATTTTCCATGCGAGCTGTTTCTTCTTTGGAAGATTGATTTTTGATGGATATACTCTAACTGTGTTTAACAACAAAATAACTCCTTACTTATAATTTTTGTTTTAATAGTTAAAATAAATTAATCAATATTAAAGATATTTAGAGATAATTTTATCAATATCTATAAAGTCTTTTATTAAGTGATTATGATAAATTTCATCAATTTTTTTTTCTGTATATCCATCCTCTAACAAAATCATTGGAATTTCAGCTGCTTTAGCAGCATTAGCATCTGACTCACTGTCTCCAATCATAATTGATTTATTTATATCACCATCAAGAATTTCTATAATCGTCGTTATATGTCTTGGATCAGGTTTGCAATAGGTGAATGTATTATAGCCTGCAACATATTCAAAATAATCATAAATTCCGATTTTTTTTAAAAGATCAACAGCCAAATGCTCTGTTTTATTTGTACATACAGCCATAGATATATTTTTTTTTTTACACCACTTTAAAAAATCTTTTACACCACTAACCAAGGTACTCTCATTTAATATATTTTTGCTATAATACGAAATAAATTCATCAGTCATTTCATTTTTAATTTTTTCGTTAATAGAACTTAATTCTTTTTTTGCTTGGCTCCAAATTGATCTTCCAATCATTGCACCCGCACCATGACCGACGGCACTTTTTAACTCATCTAATGATTTGCTTGGATAACCAAACTTCTTCATTACATGATTATGTGCAAGCATTAAATCTGGGGCAGTATCAACAAGTGTTCCATCCAGATCAAATATAACAGTAAATTTTTGAGTCATTTAAAAGTATTATTAAGAAATAAATTGTGAATTAATTAAACTAATACTCAAATATATAAAAATATCAATGGAACAAATTTATTTAAAAAATATTCAATCTAAGCTTAGAAACAAATTTTTAAAAAAAGGTGTAAAAATGATAGCACCCGAAACTGTTTTTTTTTCTAAAAATACAAAAATAGGTAAAAATGTAACTATAGAGCCATACGTTGTTATTTCCGACAAAGTATCAATAGGAAATAATGTAAAAATATTATCTTTCTCTCATTTAGAAGGTGTAAAAATTGAAAACAACATTAGTATTGGACCCTATGCAAGGTTAAGACCAGGAACAATTCTTAAATCGGGAACAAAGGTTGGAAACTTTGTTGAAGTTAAAAAAAGTTTAATAGGAAATAATTCAAAACTAAACCATTTATCATATGTTGGAGACTCTAAAATAGGTAAGAGAGTAAATATTGGCGCAGGAACAATAACATGTAATTATGATGGAATAAAAAAAAGCAAAACAATAATCAACGATGATGCATTTATCGGGTCTAATTCATCTTTAGTTGCTCCTATCAAGCTGGAAAAAAAAAGTGTAATTGGTGCTGGGTCAGTTATAACTAAAAAAGTTTCTAAAAAAGCACTAGCCCTAACCAGAGCTGAGCAGATTGAAATTAAAAATTATAGAAGAAAAAAATAAATGTGTGGAATAGTTGGAATAATTAGTTCTAAAGAGGTTACTGGAAGAATATTAAACTCATTAAAGAAACTTGAATATCGTGGGTACGACTCTGCCGGGATTGCTACATTAGTTGAAGGAAATATTAATGAAGTCAAATGCGAGGGTAGGGTTGAAGTATTAGAAAAAGATATTACTAAATTTAATTTAAAAGGTGACATTGGTATAGGACATGTGAGGTGGGCAACGCACGGAAAACCAAGTAAAATTAATGCTCATCCACACTCATCTGAGCATGTATCGGTAGTACATAATGGAATTATTGAAAATTCAACGATATTAAAAAAGTTTTTAGAAAAAAAAGGTTATGAATTTAAATCACAAACAGACACTGAAGTAATAGCTCATTTAGTTACTGAATATTTAAAAAAAAACTCAATAAAAGATACAATAATAAAGGTTTTAAAAAAACTTCATGGTAGCTTTGCGCTAGGAATAATATTTAAAGCTCAAAGTAATCTTATGGTAGGCGCGAAAAGAGGATCTCCATTAGCTGTAGGTTATGGTCCAAACGAAAATTATATTGGTTCTGACTCATATGCGCTTAAATCTATGACTAATAAAATTTCTTATTTAGATGATGGAGAATTTTGTATTGTTAAAAAGGATCAAATTGAATTTTTTGATACTGAGGGCACCAAAATAAATAAAAAAGTGATGAATTTATCCAAAGATGAAATTGACTATGATAAAGGTGATTACAAATATTTTATGGAGAAGGAAATTGACGAACAGCCATCAACAATTACTGCTTGTATAAATGAGTACATTGATAAGCATAACAAGCAAATCAATATTTATAATTTCCCTTGGAAAATGAGCTCAATTGACTCAGTAATGTTAATAGGTTGTGGAACGGCTTTTCACTCGTGTTTGATGGCAAAATACTGGATGGAGCAAAATACCAATTTAGATGTCAGTACTGATATAGCCTCTGAATTTAGATATCGAAAAGTTAAATTTAAAAAAAACTGCCTTTATATTGTTGTTTCACAGTCTGGAGAAACAGCTGATACTCACGCAGCTTTAGAATTATGTAAAAGAAACAAAATGAAAACTTGTGCAATTGTCAATGTTATAGAAAGCTCAATAGCAAGAGATGCTGATTTAGTGTTACCAATCTATTGTGGACAAGAAGTTGGCGTTGCTTCAACTAAGGCATTTATTGGTCAGATGTTAGTTTTGTATATTTTATCAACTAAAATTTCTTTTGATCAGAAATGTATTTCTCGAAAAGAATATCAAGCAAAGATAGATAATTTACTAATATTATCTAGTGCTGCAAAAAAAACATTAAAACTAGATCAAAAAATTTTAAATGTTGGCAAAACTTTTGCTTATGCAAAAGGTTCAATGTTTTTAGGAAGAGGTTATTCTTTTCCTATTGCTTTAGAGGGAGCACTAAAACTTAAAGAATTAGCATATGTTCACGCTGAGGGTTACCCAGCTGGAGAAATGAAGCATGGTCCATTAGCTCTTATTGAAGAAGGAATGCCTGTTGTGGTTTTAGCTCCAAGAGATGAACATTACAAAAAAACAATTTCAAATATGCAAGAGGTAATTGCTAGAGGTGCAAAAGTTTTATTAATAACTAACAATAATAAAGATGAAGTAATCTCAGAAAATATTTGGGAAAAGATTGAAGTGGATCAGCTCGATGATGAATTAATTCCTTTTTTAATGACTATCCCTCTTCAAAAACTTGCTTTTTATTCAGCTTTGGAAAAAGGCTATGATATAGATAAACCCAGAAATTTAGCAAAATCTGTCACTGTTGAATAATATATAAACTCTGCTAGAACACTTGTAGGTTGAATATGAAAAAATGGAAATTAAATAGTTGGAAAAATTATCCAGTAAAACACATTCCTGTGTACAAAGATCAGGATGAACTAAACATAGTGTTGAGTAAATTAAAAAACTTTCCACCATTAGTTTTTGCAGGTGAGACAAGACACCTTAAAGATCAGCTAGCAAATGTGGTTGATGGAAAAGCTTTCCTTCTTCAAGGTGGTGATTGTGCTGAAAGTTTTGCAGAATTTCATCCTGATAATATAAGAGATTATTTTAAATTAATGTTACAGATGTCTTTAGTACTTACCTACTCAGCATCTTTACCAGTTGTAAAACTTGGAAGAATTGCTGGACAATTTTCCAAACCTAGAAGTGCACCAACAGAAAAAATTGGAGATATTGAGCTACCTAGTTATTTAGGAGATAATATTAATTCTATTGAATTTACTGAAAAAGGAAGAGCTTATGATCCAAAAAGATTATTTAGAGCTTATTCACAATCTGCGTCAACCATAAATTTATTGAGAGCATTCTCTAATGGTGGTTTTGCTGATTTAAAAAATGTTCATATGTGGAATTTAGGTTACATAAAATCCGCAACACAAGCTAAAAAATTCAAGGAATTAGAAGATAAAATTGCTGATGCTCTAGCGTTCATGGAAGCTTGTGGTATCACATCTGACTTTAATAGAAGGCTATACACTGTTAATTTCTGGACATCACATGAGGCTTTACATTTACCATTTGAAGAAGCTATGACTAGAATAGACTCAACAACTGGTGAATATCATGATACCTCAGCACATTTCGTTTGGATTGGAGATAGAACCAGACAAATTGATGGAGGACATGTAGAATTTTGCAAAGGAATTGAGAATCCAATTGGAATTAAATGTGGACCAACTTCTAAGCCAGAGGAAATTGCTAAAATTTGTGAATTAATTAATCCTAAAAATGAAAAAGGAAAAATTACTTTAATTTCCAGATTTGGTCATGATCAAGTAGAAAAATATTTACCAAAACTTATAAGAGGAATTAAAAAAGAAGGACTTAATGTTATTTGGTCATGTGACCCAATGCATGGTAATACAATTAAATCAACAACTGGATTTAAAACAAGACCTTTTAATAATGTCTTAAATGAGGTTAAAAATGTATTTGGCGTACATCAAAGTGAGGGTTCTTATGCCGGTGGGCTCCATATCGAGATGACTGGACAAAATGTGACAGAATGCACAGGTGGAGCGCAGAAAATATCAGACACTGATTTATCAAGTAGATATCACACACAATGTGACCCAAGACTTAATGCAAGTCAAGCCCTTGAGTTGGCTTTTTTAATATCAGACGAGATTAAAAAGAATACCTTGTATGCTAAAAACGGTATTAGAGCGGCATCTTAATCATTTAATTTTTTAAATTAATTATTATATTTCAACTATGGATCCGAACCAAAAAGTAACATTCATCAAAGACTGGATATTGAATTATGTTAATTCAATGCCAAAAAAAGCCGAGTCATTGGTAATTGGAATATCAGGTGGAATAGACTCTTCTGTTTCAAGCACGTTAAGTGCAATGACAGGACTTAAAACTATTGTTTTATCTATGCCTATAAAACAAAAAAGTGCACAACATGATTTAAGTTTAAAGCATCAAGAGTGGTTAAAACAAAATTTCAAAAATGTTGTAGGTATTACAGTTGAGCTTGATAGCCTTTTTTCTACATTTGAAAGTACTTTAAAAGATTTTAATAGTTTGCATGGAATGGCAAACTCTAGAGCAAGATTAAGAATGACTACTCTTTACCAGGTTGCTGCAGCAAATAATGGAATAGTGGTTGGTACAGGAAATAAAGTTGAAGACTTTGGTGTAGGTTTTTACACAAAGTACGGTGATGGTGGAGTTGATATATCACCAATAGCTGATTGTAATAAAACAGAAGTTTGGCAATTAGGTAAAGAGTTAAAAATTTTGCAAGAGATCATAGATGCTCCCCCAACTGATGGTTTATGGGACGACGGAAGAACTGATGAAGGCCAATTGGGTTTAAGTTATAAAGAACTTGAAGAAGCAATGGAAAATGAAAATTCTAAAAATAGAGAAAAATATATCCAAATAAGAAACGCAAATTTGCATAAAATGGATCCTATTCCAGTTTGCAAGATTCCTAACTAATCAAATAGATTCACAAATCTATAATTTAAGTATATTCCTTGAAAAATGAATAAAGATATTTTTTTAACAAATAGCTACGGTGGAAAAAAAGAAAAATTCCAACCAATTGATGAAAATAGTATCAGAATGTACGTTTGTGGCCCAACAGTTTATGATGATCCACATATAGGTAATGCAAGACCATTAGTTGTATTTGATTTACTTTTTAAAGTCCTAAAGTGCAAATACGGTAATGACAAAGTTACATATGTAAGAAACATTACTGATATTGATGATAAAATAATTCAATCTGCCAAAGAGAAAAATATTTCAATTAAAGATCTAACCAATAAAATTAATAACAATTTTCAAGAAGATTGTAATTATCTTATTTGTGAAAAACCTAGCTTTCAACCTAAAGCAACAGAAAATATTAAAGAGATGATAGAGATGATCAGTAATTTAATTGATAAGGGTTTCGCATATGAAAGTGAGAACCATATCTATTTTGAGGTTAATAAATTTAAAGATTATGGAAAATTATCTAATAAAAAAATAGATGATTTAATATCAGGATCTAGAGTAGAGGTATCAAGTAATAAGAAAAATGCTGAAGATTTTGTATTATGGAAACCCTCAAACGAAGATGAGCCAAGTTGGACATCACCTTGGGGAAAGGGTAGACCAGGCTGGCATTTAGAATGTTCAGCAATGTCAAAAAAATATCTCGGAGATAAATTTGATATTCATGGAGGGGGCAGAGATCTATTATTTCCACACCACGAAAATGAAATTGCACAATCATGTTGCGCAAATGGAACTAAGGCTTTTTCTAATTATTGGGTTCATAATGGATTTATTACGCAATCAAATGAAAAAATGTCTAAATCACAAGGTAATATTTTAAAAATAAAAGATTTTAAAAAAAATGTTAATGGTCAAGTTTTAAGATTGTCTCTAATCAGTTCACATTATAGACAGTCATTGGATTGGAATGATAAACTTTTAGAGGAAAGTCAGAAAACAATCGATAAATGGTACAAAAGCTATATTAAATTAGATGAACCTAAATTAATCTCTGATGATGCTCTTCATCCTTTGTACGATGATTTAAATACACCAAAATATATAGCTAATCTCCATAAGCTATATGAAAAATCACAATCAGGAACTCTAGAAGATAAAAAAGAGTTTGTGGCAGCATGTAATTTTGTAGGACTACTAAATGAAACAAAAGAAGAATGGAATAATTTTAAAAAATATAAATCCACTTTAAGTAATGAGTTAATTGAATTAAAAATTAAAGAGCGAAACAAGGCAAGAGATGATAAAAATTACGAATTAGCTGATAAAATCCGTAATGAGCTTTTGGAAAAAGGAGTTCAAATAGAGGATAAAGATGGTAAAACCTCGTGGAAATTTAAATAATGTCAGACAAAATATATATTTTTGATACTACTTTACGTGATGGAGCGCAGACTCAAGGAGTTGATTTTTCTTTAGATGATAAAGAAAAAATCTCAGTAGCATTAGATAATCTAGGAGTAGACTATATTGAAGGTGGTTGGCCAGGAGCAAATCCAACAGATACAGAATTTTTTAATAAAAAACATAATTTTAACAACTCCATATTGACAGCTTTTGGAATGACTAAAAAGTCTGATCATAGTGCAGAAAATGATCCAATGATTTCATCATTAATAAATTCTAAGGCAAATTCAATTTGCTTGTTTGGAAAATCATGGGATTTCCATGTTGATGTTGCTTTGGGTATATCAAAAGAGCAAAATTTAAAAAATATTAGCGAAAGTGCAAAACATATTATTAATTCTGGAAAAGAATTTATGTTTGACGCTGAACATTTTTTTGACGGTTATAAATCTAACAAAGAATATGCGTTAAGTTGTATTAAATCTGCATTTGACCAAGGAGCGAGGTGGATTGTTCTTTGCGATACTAATGGAGGAACATTGCCTCATGAAATATCTAAAATAGTTGCAGATGTGTCAAAACATATACCAGGCAAAAATTTAGGTATTCACGCACACAACGATACGGAAAATGCCGTTGCTAATTCATTAATTGCAATTCAAGCTGGTGTTAGACAAGTGCAGGGAACTATTAATGGTTTAGGAGAAAGATGTGGCAATGCTAATTTAATGTCACTTATTCCATCTTTATATTTAAAACACGAATTTTCTAGCAATTATAAAATAAATATAAATGAAGAGAATATTAAACATCTTACACAATGCTCTAGATTATTAGATGAAATTTTAAATAGAAAACCTAATAAACATTTACCTTATGTTGGGGCTGCAGCATTTTCACATAAAGGTGGGATGCATGTTTCTGCAGTACAAAAGGACCCAAAAACTTATGAACACATTGATCCCAAAGAAGTTGGAAATACAAGAAATATTGTTGTTTCAGATCAAGCTGGGCAATCAAATATTTTGTCTAGATTAGAAACTATAGGAATTGGAATAGAAAAAAATGATCCAAAAATAAAACAACTCTTAGAAGAGGTTAAAGGAAGAGAATTTATTGGTTATAGTTATGATGGCGCAGATGCTTCGTTTGAATTATTAGCTAGAAGAATAGTAGGAAAAATTCCAAGGTATTTAATCATTAAAGCTTACGATGTATCTGTTAAGAAAAATTCATCTGGAGAAATCATTTCATCAGCTAAAGCTGAATTAGAAGTCGATGGGGAAACAATTGTTTGTGAGGGTGAGGGTAATGGCCCAGTAAATGCTCTTGATAATGCAATTAGAAACAATATAAAAAAGATTTCTAAATATTCTGATTATCTTAAAGATTTAAGATTAGTTGATTATAAAGTAAGAATATTAAATACAGGAACAGAAGCTGTAACTAGAGTTTCAATTGAAAGTACAGATTCCAAAGGTAAGAATTGGTTTACAATAGGTGTATCACCAAATATTATTGATGCTTCATTTAAAGCATTAATAGATAGTCTTGATTATAAGTTATTTAAAGATAATGCACCAGCAAGTGCTTAATGAATTTTAATAATATTTCATTTATTCTTCACAAGCCTCAGCTATCTGAAAACGTTGGGTTATGTGCAAGGGCTATAAAAAATTTTGGTTTTAAGAATTTATCAGTAATAGACCCAAAACCAATATTCCCAAATGACAAAATTATAGCAACTTCTGTTGGAGCAAAAGATATAATAAAAAAAACTAAAGTTTATTCAAATTTAGAAAAATCATTAGCCAAAACTGATATTTTAATTGCAACTTCAGCAAGGTTTAGAAATAAAAATATTAAACATATTTCATTAGATGACTTAAAAAAAATAAATCTTACAAAGAGAGTTAGTTTTTTGTTTGGTTCAGAAGCTTCTGGATTAACAAATAATGAAGTAAGTTATGCTGATTATACATTACAAATTCCAAGTAATAGTAAGTTTAGATCGCTAAATTTATCACATAGCTTAGCAATTGTAGCTCAAACAGTTTCAAATTTAATATCAATAAGTAAAGTTGATTTTCAAAAGTCAAAAAAAATACAAACAGCTACTAAGAAAGAAATATCTAGTATGCTTAATTTTTGTCTATCCACCTTAGAAAATCAGAATTTTTTTAAACAAAAAGCTAAAAAACCAATAATGATAGAAAATTTAAGGAGTATTTTTTATAAAATGGAACTCTCAAAAAAAGAAATACGCATTTTATCAAGTGTATTTGCTGGTCTAGCTAAAAAACCTTGATTGACAAAAATATTATGATGTCTATAAACCCCATTACCACAATATGACAAAACGATTAAACTCTAAACATAAAGTAGATAGAAGACTTAAAGTTAACTTATGGGGTAGACCTAAAAGTCCTTTTAATACTAGAGCTTATCCTCCAGGTCAGCACGGACAAACTAAATCATCTAAACCATCAGATTACGGCATTCAACTTCAAGCTAAGCAAAAACTTAAATGTTACTATGGTAACATGAACGAAAGACAATTTCGTAATATGTATAAGAGAGCCATTATGAAAAAAGGTGATACTGCAGAAAATTTAATTGGACTACTTGAGAGAAGGTTAGATGCAGTAATTTATAGATCAAAATTATCAAATACTATTTTTTCATCTAGACAATTAATAAACCATGGGCACGTTAGAGTTAATGGTAAAAAAGTTAATATCGCCAGTTACCAAGTAAAAGAAGAAGATAGTATTGAAATAAGAGACAAATCTAAACAATTAGCTTTGATAGATATAGCTCTTGCAAACAAAGAAAGAGAAGTCCCTGAGTATTTACAACTAGATGAAAAAAATAAAAAAGTTAAATTTGTAAGAATTCCAAAATTTGAGGAAGTTCCTTACCCTGTTGTGATGGAACCAAATCTTGTAATTGAGTATTATTCTAGATAATTAATCTTTAAGAATAAAATTAACCTTAACTTTTCTTTTTAAATTCTATTCCGTTGTCTTCAAGAAGTTTCGCTAATTCTCCACTTTCATACATTTCTTTAACAATATCACATCCGCCAATGAATTCATTTTTTATATATAGCTGTGGGATTGTAGGCCAATCACTATAAACTTTAATACCTTCTCTAAGATTTTGATCAGCTAAAACATTTACACCTTTAAAATTCACCTCAAGCATTTTTAAAATATTTGTAACAGCCATAGAAAATCCACACTGGGGGGCATCTGGAGTTCCTTTCATGAATAAGCAAACTTCGTTACTTTTAATTTCATTATTAATTAGTTCATTTGTTTGATTATCCATTTAGTTCTCCTTTGTTTTAACTGCTAGTGCATGTAATTCGTTGCCCATTTTTCCTTTGAGTGAATTATATACCATTTTGTGTTGTTGAATTTTACTCTTTCCTGCAAATTGCGACGAAATTACTGTAGCTGAGTAGTGATTACCATCTCCTGCAAGATCCTGAATTTCTATCTTGGCATCTGGTAATGCTTCTTTTATTAAGCTTTCAATTTCTTTTAAATCCATTGCCATTAGTTAACCATATATTCCTTTAGCCATTTTTTATAGTCTTCTTTGATATCGTCAATTGATAATTTTAGATCATTTTCTAATGTAATTTTATCACCCTCCACTAAACCTAATTTATCAAAATGAATTGACTCTTTTTTAAGCATATTTTCAACATTTTCTAAATTTTCAGGTTTAATTTCAATTATATATCTTCCTTGATCCTCACCAAAAAAATACTCAAATTTATTTACTAAGCCCTCTAAAGGAAATAATTTTACGCCTTTACCACTCTTTATACCCATTTTAGATATAGCAGTTAAGATTCCTCCTAAAGACACATCATGACAGGTTTCTATTAAATTTTTATTTTTCAAATTTAAAACACTCATTCCATTTTGTTTTTCATTAAATAAGTTAACTTCTGGTGGAGGACCATTAAATTCAGATAACATATTTCTTGCAAATATTGATTGATCTAAGTGTCCTTCAGTTTTACCAATTACGAAAAGATAATTACCTTCATTTTTTAATTCCATTGTCATCATCTTTTTGTAGTTTGATAATAGTCCTATACCTCCAATTGAGGGGGTGGGCTTAATTCCTTTATCTTTTGTTTCATTATAAAAAGAGACATTTCCTGAGACGACTGGGTAATTTAAATATTTAGATGCTTCTGTAATTCCTTCAACACATTCAACAAATTCACCCATATTTTTCTCTTTTTCTGGATTACCAAAATTAAGGCAATTTGTAATTGCTATTGGTTTTGCACCAACAGAGATCATATTTCTCCAGCTTTCACAAACAACTTGCTTCCCTCCTGTAAATGGATGTGCATGACAATAATTTGCTGAAGAGTCTACAGATGCGGCAACAGCTTTGTTAGTGCCATGAACTCTAACAACGCCAGCATTCCCTCCAGGTTTTTGTATAGTGTCGCCCATAACTGTATGATCATATTGGTCCCAGATCCATTCTTTATCTGCAATATTTGGATCAATTAAAATTTTTTTTAAACAATCACCAAGTTTTAAAGATTTAAATTGATCTTTTGAAAATTTATTTTCTTTTGGAAGTTTTGCTTTTATCCATTTTCGATCATACATAGGCGCATTCTCCGCTAAAAAATCAATCGGAATTTCAGCAACTTTTTCATTCTTGAAAAACAATTCAATATTTTTACTATCTGTTGTCTTTCCAATTACAGCAAAGTCTAAGTTCCACTTATCAAATATTTTTTTTGCTTCATTTTCTTTTCCTTCCTCTAAAACTATAAGCATTCTCTCTTGGCTTTCTGAGAGCATTATCTCATAAGGCGTCATATTTTCTTCTCTACAAGGAACTTTTGTTAAATCTATTTCAATACCTAAATCTCCTTTAGATGCCATTTCAATGCTAGAAGATGTTAAACCTGCAGCACCCATATCTTGAATTGATATTATTGATCTACCTGCCATAAGTTCAAGACAAGCTTCAAGTAGAAGTTTTTCTGTGAATGGATCACCAACTTGAACAGTAGGTTTTTTTTCTTCTATTTTGTCGTCAAAAATTGCGGATGCCATACTTGCACCATGTATCCCATCTCTCCCTGTTTTTGAGCCAACATAAATAACTGGTTTATTAATTCCTGCAGCTTTTGAATAAAATATTTTATTTTTATTAACTAAACCCAATGTCATTGCGTTTACTAAAATATTTCCATTATAAGATTCATCAAAGCAAGTTTGACCAGCTATTGTTGGAACGCCAATACAGTTACCATACCCACCAATACCTTTAACTACTCCTCTTAATAGATTTCTTGTTTTTTCATGGTCGGGTGAGCCAAAATGAATAGAGTTTAAGTTTGCAATAGGTCTGGCGCCCATTGTAAATACATCTCTCATAATCCCACCAACACCTGTAGCTGCTCCTTGATAAGGCTCAATAAATGAAGGATGGTTATGACTTTCTATTTTAAATACAATTGCATCATCGTCTTCAATATCTACAACTCCAGCATTTTCTCCTGGACCCTGAATTACTTGTTCACCTGTGGTGTGTAATTTTTTTAAATGTTTTCTGGATGACTTGTAAGAGCAGTGCTCATTCCACATTGCCGAAAAAACACCCAATTCAGTAATATTTGGTGTTCTTTTTAAAAGTTCACAGATTTTCTTATATTCGTCACTCTTTAATCCATGCTCTATTGCTATTTTTTCATTAACTTCAACCATTATAAGCTTTCAATTAAATTATTAAAAAATAATGATCCATCTTCACCTGAAAGAAATGGATCAATCATTCTTTCTGGATGTGGCATCATACCCAAAATATTTTTATCTTTATTAAATATTCCAGCTATATTTTTTAAGGCTCCATTGGGGTTGTTTTTTTCATCTTCATTTCC
Source organism: uncultured Pelagibacteraceae bacterium (assembly GCA_902617895.1). Taxonomy (GTDB): domain Bacteria; phylum Pseudomonadota; class Alphaproteobacteria; order Pelagibacterales; family Pelagibacteraceae; genus Pelagibacter. The sequence goes on from CACMYJ010000006.1 coordinate 82,405, forward strand.
CTTATGGTCACAATATGTAACTGCAATTTGACCATTATCTTCAATTGATTTTAATTCATCGTTTGAACAAAAGTAATTTCCTTCGTTGTGAGCAATGTGAAGTTCTAAAACTTCTTTTTTAATTTTTTTAAAATATTTATTCTCTTTATTTTTAATTTTTACAAAAACATTTTTGCAAATAAAGTTTAAGTATTTATTTTGTTGGAGTATTCCAGGAAGTAGGCCTGTCTCTGTTAAAATCTGAAAACCATTACAAATTCCAAGAACTAGTCCCCCTGAATTTGCAAAATCGATTACAGATTTAATAATCTTAGATTTTCCAGCAATACTTCCACATCTAAGGTAATCTCCGTAAGAAAAACCTCCTGGAAGAACAATTAAATCACTTTTAGGAATGTCAGTATCATTGTGCCAGACCATTTGATTTTTAAATCCAAATTTTTTAAGAGCTACATCCATATCTCTATCACAATTTGAGCCAGGGAATATAATTACAGATGATTTCATTCAGTAGTTACAAGATTTTATAATCCTCAATAACTAAGTTTGCTAAAAGCTTTTTACACATTTCTTCTACTTGTGACTTAGCTTTACTTTCATCACTCTCATTTACCTCAATATCAAAATATTTACCTTGTCTAACCTCTGAAACATTATCAAAAGTCATTCCATTTAGAGTTTGCTGAATTGCTTTACCTTGTGGATCTAGCACTCCATTTTTTAAAGTGACTATTACTTTTACTTTCATTTTTTCTTAATTTTTACTGCTTTAGGTTTAGGATAAGTTAATGGTCTTATATTTGATTGTTCATGTAATATATTTAGCCTAATTGCCACTTCCTGGTATGCTTCAACTAAGTTTCCAAGATTATTTCTAAATCTATCTTTATCTAGTTTTTTATCTGTTCTCATATCCCAAAGTCTGCATGTATCTGGACTAATTTCATCAGCTAACATAATTTCTCTTTTACCATCAGCTTCAAATCTTCCAAATTCAACTTTAAAATCTACTAATTTGATTCCAACACCCCTAAACATGCCTTGAAGAAAATCATTTATTCTTCTTACCTCTTCATAAATAAAGTCTAGCTCAAAGACATCCATCCATTTAAAAGCTAAGATATGTTCTCTGCTTACAAGAGGATCCCCAAGATCATCATTTTTTAAGCAATATTCAATTAGTGGATAATCAAGCACTGTCCCATCCTCTATTCCCAATCTTTTTGTCAAAGAACCTGTTGCAATATTTCTAACAACAAATTCAATTGGAATAATTTCCACTAACTTTACAAGTTGTTCCCTCATATTAAGTCTTTTTACTAAATGATTTTTGATACCAACATTGCTTAATTGAGTAAGAATATGTTCTGAAATCCTGTTGTTTAAAATTCCTTTTCCTTCAATGACATCTTTTTTTTGATTATTAAAAGCGGTTGCATCATCTTTGAAATGTTGAATTACTAAATTTTTATCATTGCTAGCATAGATTATTTTAGCTTTACCTTCGTATAACTTTTTACCTTTTTTCATTATTTGAAGACCCTATTAAAAATTAAATTAATATTCTTAAAGTGTGAAGAATAATCAAATATTTTTTTCATTTTCTTGCTTGATATTCTAGATGTAATGTTTTTATCACTCATCACAACATCAAAAAGATTAAGATTATCTGCTATGCATTTTTTGGCATGTGCTTGAACTAATCTATAAGATTTTTCTCTAGTCAAACCTGATTTTGTGAGTTCTAACATCAACTCTTGAGAGAAAATGGTACCTTTAGTAATATTAAGGTTATTAAGCATTTTTTTTGGATAGATGATCATCTTATCTAATAAGTTTGCTAACCTTACTAATGCAAAATCTAAAGTTATATTAGCATCTGGACCAATATTTCTTTCAACGCTTGAATGTGAAATATCCCTTTCATGCCAAAGAGCAATATTCTCTAGTGCTGGTATAGTATGACTTCTAACCATTCTAGCTAGTCCAGTTAAGTTTTCAGACAATATTGGATTTTTTTTATGTGGCATTGCACTTGAGCCTTTTTGTTTTTTTGAAAAAAATTCCTGCAATTCATAAACTTCAGTTCTTTGTAAATGTCTAATTTCAATTGAAACTCTTTCAATTGATCCTGCTATAATTCCTAAAACTGAAAAATAATAAGCATGTCTATCTCTTGGTATAACTTGTGTAGATATTGGCTCAACTTTTAATCCCAGTTTTTTAGCAACATGTTTTTCCACATTAGGATTAATATTGGCAAATGTTCCAACAGCACCAGATATTGCACAAGTTGATATTTCATCTATTGCACTAATTAATCTTTTTTTATTTCTCTTAAATTCTTCATAATATGAAGCTAATTTAAGTCCAAAAGTAATTGGTTCTGCATGAATACCATGACTTCTACCCATACATGGTGTGAATTTATATTTTTTAGCTTTTGATTTTAAAACTTTTAATATTTGATCAATATCCTTTATTAAAATATTTCCAGATTGAACTAACTGAATATTAAAACTTGTATCTACTACATCTGATGAGGTCATTCCTTGGTGTAAGTATCTTGCTTTAATACCTACTTTTTCAGTAACTGATGTAAGAAATGCTATAACATCATGTTTTACTTTAGCTTCGATATTATGGATTCTTTTAACATTAATATTAGCTTTTTTTCTAACAGCACTTGCAACACCTTTTGGAATTGTACCTAATTTTTCCATTCCTTCAGCTGCAGCAATCTCTACATCTAACCAGATTTGATATTTATTATATTCTGACCAGATATCCGTAAGTTCTTTTCTAGAGTATCTTGTTATCATTAATTATATGGAGGCCTCTTATAACCTTTAACAGATTCTGTAAAAATTTCATAAGAGTCTTCTGTTATTCCTATTGTATGCTCAAATTGTGCAGATAAAGACTTATCCTTTGTCACTGCTGTCCATCCATCATTAAGAACTTTTACATCTAATTTACCTACATTTATCATAGGCTCTATTGTAAAGGTCATACCGGGTGTTAGTTCATGACCTGTATTTTTCTTACCATAATGAAGAATATTAGGTTGCTCATGAAAAGTATTGCTAATGCCATGTCCACAAAAATCTCTTACTACTGAAAATCCTCTTTCTTCAACAAAGGATTGAATTTCATAACCAATATCTCCTAATTTTATTCCTGGTTTTAGAATTTTAATTCCTTTCATCATCGACTCATACGTTGTTTCAATTAAGTTTTTAGCTTTTACTGGAATATCTCCAATGGCAAACATTCTACTGGTATCACCGTAGTACTCATTAACTATTGCAGTTACATCAATATTAACTACATCTCCTTCATTTAAAACTCTATCAGAGGGAATGCCATGACAGACAACATGGTTTAAAGAAGTGCATAAAGATTTTTTAAAACCTCTGTAGTAAAGTGGAGCAGAGTGTCCACCATTGTCTCTTATAAACTCATAACCCAATTGATCAATTTTATCAGTTGAAACACCTTCTTTAACTTCACTAGTTAACATGTCTAATGTTTTAGATGCAAGCTTCCCAGCAATTCTCATTTTTTCAAATTTTTCTGAATAATTATTCATCTATAATTTTTATTTTCTTTTCAATTTTAATTTCTTTAGAATTTAAACTGCATCTGTAAGCAAGAAAGCTTACACCAGATTTTTTAGCATCTAAATATTCTTTATAATAAGTAGAGTCTATATCTTTTGCTATTCTAAAATTATTTATACCCTGAATTTGAGTTAAAAATAAGACATAAGGCTTATATCCTTTTTTAATTGATTCCTTTAACTTTTGAAGGTGTTTTGTGCCTCTTGATGTAACAGCATCTGGAAATTCTGCAATATCATCTTCTCTCATTAACGTAGTATTCTTTACTTCTAATATTTTCTTATCACACAAAAAGTCAAATCTAGTATCATCAGAATACTTAAATTCGGCTCGTATATTTTTAATAGTACTAAATTCTTTTATTAATTTATTTTCTAATGCATGCTCCACAATTCTATTTGCTCTATGAGTATTTACTCCAATTATTCTATTTTTTACTTTTATCATCTCAAGGGTAAATTTTAATTTACGCTTTGGATCATTGTGTTCGCTTATCCAAGCTTCATTTTCTTGATCTAATAAACCCATCATAGAGCCCGTATTTGGACAATGTGCTACAACAGTTTTATTATTTACTTCTATATCTGCAAAAAATCTCTTATATCTCCGTTGTAATTTGCCTTTTAATAAAGTGTTGGTAAATTTCATAGAATTTTATTTATATTTGGAAATGACTAATAAAAAAGAAATATCTGCAGCAATTATAATTATCGGTAACGAAGTATTATCAGGCAGAACAAAAGATTTGAATACAAGTACATTAGCTACTTGGCTTAATTCTCTCGGAATTTCTGTTAGAGAAGTGAGAGTAATTCCTGATGTTGAAAAAACCATAATAGATACTGTTCATGAGTTAAGAGTTAAATACAACTATGTGTTTACTACAGGTGGTATTGGTCCTACTCACGATGACATAACTGCAGAATCAATATCAAAAGCTTTCAATATTGAATATGGATTTCATAAAGAGGCATTTGCAATTCTAGAAAAATATTATGAACCAGGTAATTTTAATGACGGTAGACAAAAAATGGCAAAGATGCCAGTTACAGCTAATCTTATTTTAAATCCAACTAGTGGTGCTCCTGGATTTTATGTAGAAAATGTTTTTTCTCTTCCAGGCGTTCCATCAATATTAAAAGCAATGATTGGTGGGCTTGGCAATGTATTGGTAGGTGGCGATCCAATTCTTAGTAAAACAATAAATTTAATGACCTATGAAAGTGAAATAGCAAGTTCATTAACTGATGTTCAAGATAATAACAAAGATGTAGAAATTGGTAGTTATCCTTTTTTTAGACAAGGTAAATTAGGTGTATCAATTGTATTAAGATCAAAAGATCAAGATAAAATAAACCTATGCAACTCACTAATCCTTGAATTTGTAAAAGCAAAAAATATTAAAATAGTTGAACTAGAGTAATGTTGTATTTTGCATACGGAAGTAATCTTAATCTTTTTCAAATGAAGCGTAGATGTAAAGACTCTATTTTCTTAAAAAAATACGAGCTTAAAGGCTATAGATTAAACTTTAGAAGCAAATATAGAGCTGCTGACATCGAAAAGAGTAAAAATTCTTTAGTTCCTGGTGCTTTATTTGAAATATCTAAAAGTGATGAAAAAAAACTAGATGTTTATGAGGATTATCCAATTCTTTATAAAAAATTTTATTTTACTTATTATAATAAAACAGTGATGACTTACATTATGGTTAATAAAACTGAATTTAGATATCCAACTGAAAGATACTTAAATGTAGTAAAGCGAGGATACAAAGATTGTAAACTCGATATGAAATATTTAAAAATTGCCTTACAGCCAGTTAAGTAATGTTCACAAAAAAACAACTATTAACAAAGGGTTTATTGTCTGTAGCACCTCACATGTTTTCAGTAATTCCTTTTGGAATTGTTTGTGGTGCAATTGGTATTGAACTAGGTTTTAGTCCAGTATTAGTTTATGCAATGTCTATCATTATTTTTGGGGGTGCTTCTCAAATTGTTTTTTTACAATTACTTTCAGGGGGAGCTTCTGCGTTAATAGCGGTCACATCAGTAGGTGTAATTAATTCTAGACACTTATTATATGGCGCAGTTTTGTCTGAATATTTAGAAAAACTCTCTTTTATTAAGAAGCTACTAATATCTTATTTAGTCGTAGACCAAGGTTTTGCAGAATCTAATAAGTTTTTTCAAAAAAATAAAAATGAAACGCATCTCCATTATCATTTATTAGGAAGTGGTGGAACTTTATGGGTTTGTTGGCAGATATCTACATTAGCTGGAATAATTCTTGGTTCATTTGTCCCAGAGGAATTAGGACTAAAATTTGCAGTCCCTTTAACTTTTATCGCAATTGTTGTTCAAGATATAAAAAAATTAGATCATGTAATAGTTATGATTACATGTGGATTAAGTTCTTTATTATTTTTTGATGCACCTTTTAAATCTTACATAATTATTTCACCCATAATTGCACTATTTGTTGCTGCATTAGTTTTGAAGTTAAAAAAATGACTTGGTTATCAATTATAATTGCAGGCATAATTACTTACTTTACGAGAATGACTATGGTTGCTTTAGTAGATAGAGATCTATTAGGAGAAAAAGTTAAAGCTGTATTAGCATATGTTCCATCAGCAGTATTTCCAGCAATAATATTTCCAGGAATATTTATAAATGATTATGGAACTTTTATAGAAATTAATGATCCAAAAATCTTCGGTGCAATAATTGCTATATTGGTTGGTTATTTTTCAAGAAATGTAATAGCCACTATAATATCTGGTCTATTTTCGTATTGGATTATTATATTTTTATTATAAAATTTAATTATGAGCATCACTAGATCTGAAAGTAACTTCTATAAAAAGAACGGCTACCTAATTAAAGATCAGCTTATTTCAAAGAAAGAAATTAATAAATTAAATACTCTTATTAATAAAATCGTAACCAAAGAAAAAAACAGTAAAAAAAAAATAAAAGACCAGGGAGGAACACAAAGTTACGATAATTATCACTTTGTATTTAATAGCAATTCTTCAAAAAATAAAGAAATATTAAGATTAAATAACCCTCAAAATAACAATAAATTATTTTAT
>CACMYJ010000007.1 GCA_902617895.1 uncultured Pelagibacteraceae bacterium
AAACAAATTTAGTATCTGGTTTTTAAGCTCTCTGCTTATTTCATTGCTTGTTATAATTCCTATTTTGACAGTCTCTTTTAGTTTTTTTGAAGATACTTCCAGATATTTTGACATACTTAAAAAAACTTTTTTGTTTGAATATATTTTTAATTCTTTGTCACTTTTAGTTGGTGTCTTAATACTAACTTTTTTTCTAGGTGTTGGATCTGCTTACATAGTCTCTTTTTACAAATTTCCAGGAGTTAACTTTTTTAAATGGGCATTAATTTTATCTTTTGCTATACCACCCTATATTTATGCATACTCTTTATTTGCATTTTTTGATAATTATGGCACTGCATTTACAATATTAAAGACTTTATTTGGTGATGGTGAGTACAATAAAAGTATACCAAAGTTTGATGGAATGTTTGGTTTAATATTATCTATTTCATTTTCTCTTTATGCATATGTTTATATTCTTGCAAGATCTTCTTTTTTATATCAATCACAAAATTTAATAGACCTTGGAAAAAATTTAGGTTTTTCAAAATTTAAATCTTTTTATTCAATAATATTACCAGCTGCCAGACCTGCCATAGTTGCTGGTCTCTCTTTAGTTGCAATGGAAACACTAGCAGAGTTTGGTGCAGTAGATTTTTTTTCAGTTAATACACTAACAACAGGTATATATAATGCTTGGATTACTTTTGATGATTTAGCTTTTGCTAATAGAATATCATTTTTTCTTTTGTTATTTATATTTATTCTTTTTCTGACTGAAAATTTATCTAGAAAAAAAGCGAAATATCACTTGGATACAAGAGGTGGTTTTAAACAAAAAGAAAAAATAAAACTTTCTGGAACAAATTCTTTTTTTGCTTTTTTATTTTGTTTTTTATTGTTCTTTATAAGTTTTCTATTTCCATTAGGACAAATGCTTTATTGGACAATAAAATTTCCAGAAAATTTCTTTGATATAAATGTAATTAATCTTTTATTAAACACACTTTATTTAGTAGTATTGTCCAGTTTAGTTCTAATAACATTTGCTTTGATTTCTAATTATGGAAATCGAGTTTCAAGAAATAAAACATTAAATTTTTTATCCACACTGTCGATTTCAGGTTACGCTATACCTGGTGTTATTTTAGCTGTCGCTTTTATAACTTTTATTGCCTGGTTTGATGAGAATATAATTAAATCATTAGGTTTTTTATCAATTAAAAAATTATTTATTGGATCTGTTTTAGGTTTAATTATTGTATATTTTGTTCGTTTTTACTCACTAGCTTTCAATGGAATAAAATCAGGATATGAAAAAATAAACGTTTCAGTTGATGAGAGTGCATATCTTCTTGGTTATTCAAAAAGAAAAACATTTCTGAATATTCATGTTCCATATTTGAGAAATTCATTATTATTTGTGGTTATTTTAATATCTCTTGAAATAATTAGAGAATTGCCAATTACCTTGGTTTTACGCCCATTTAACTTTGAAACATTTGCAACTACTGCTTATATCTCTGCATCAGAGGATATGCTTGAAGCAGCAGCAGTACCATCATTGTTTTTAATTTTAATTGCTGCCTTTTTTATTACAATAACTTCAAATTATATTTTAAAAGAGAATAATGGCTAATAACTTTTTAGAAGTAAATAACGTTGATTTCAAAGCTGGTGGAAAAACAAAAGTAAAAAATGTGTCTTTTTCAGTTCAAAACGAAGGAGACATCATTTGTCTTCTAGGACCTTCTGGAATAGGAAAAACTACGATATTGAGAACAATCGCTGGATTAGAAAAGATTAATAATGGATCTATAATTATCAATAATAAAACTATATCTTCAAAAAAAATTCACATTGAGCCAGAGGATCGAAATATTTCACTTGCCTTTCAAGACAATAGTTTATTTCCGCACTACAATGTCGAAAAAAATATATTAATTGGTACAGAAAAAAAAAATAAAAAAAAAATTAAAATAAATGCAAAAGAAATAGTAGAATTTTTAAATTTAAAAAAAATATTAAATAAATATCCACATGAGATAAGTGCTGGTGAAGCGCAAAGATCGTCACTAGCAAGAGCTTTAGTTTCGAATCCAGACTTATTATTATTAGATGAGCCATTGTCGAATGTTGACCAAAGCTTTAAAGAAGAAATTCAAGTCGAATTAAAACAATTATTAAGTAAATCCAAAATAACAACTATAATTGTTACACACGACTCATACGAAGCGTTTTACTTAGGAAGTAAATGTGGAATTATATTAAATAAACAACTTAAACAATTTGATGATCCTTATAATGTTTATCATTTCCCTAATTCAGTAGAAGTTGTAAATTTTTTAAATAGAGGAATTTTAATTCCTGCAAAAGTAACCAGCGAAAATAGTTTAGAAAATAAAGATCTTGGAACAATTAAAGGTAATTTTGTTAAACACTATCCAAATGGATCAGAGGTAAAACTTTTATTACAGCCAGAAGATTTAGAACATGATGATAAAAGTAATTTAAAATTAGAAGTCGTTGATCGTAAATTTAGAGGAACAAATTTTATTTATACTTTAAAAACACCAAGCGAGTTACAAATTCCAGTATTTGTTCATTCACATCATATTCACCAGCATGAAATAGACGAAAAATTTGGTATTAAACGACCAATTCACATTGACCACATTGTTTGTTTTTAAGTTATATTATACTTTAAAAATATACTCATGGATAAAGATTTACCAAGAAGCACTAAAGTTGTAGTTATTGGAGGCGGCGTAGCTGGAACATCGTGTGCATATCATTTAGCTAAATTTGGCTGGAAAGATGTTGTTCTGTTGGAAAGAGATCAGTTAACATCTGGAACCACATGGCATGCAGCTGGTTTAATGGGTCAATTAGGGGCTTCATCTACTATTACAAAGTTAAGAAAATATACTTTGGATCTTTATCAAGAATTAGAAAAGAAAACTGAATTATCTATAGGGTTAAAACAGAATGGTGCAATTACAGTAGCTACCACTAAAGAGAGAATGCAAGAGTTGTTGAGACAAGCAACTACCGCTCAACTATCTGATGTTGAAGTGCATGTTTTGGATAAAAAACAAACAAAGAATTTATATCCTGTTGTAAATAATGAGGACATTATTGGAAGTGTTTTTATGCCAAAAGATGGTCAAGCTGACCCAGTAGGTGTAACTAATGTTTTAGCAAAAGCTGCTAGAATGGAAGGAGCACAAATTTTTGAAAAAACACCTGTAACAAAAATTCTTGTTAAAAATAATTCTATAGTTGGAGTAGAGACTGATAAAGGAAAAATTGATTGTGAATATGTGGTTTTAGCAACAGGTATGTGGTCTAGACAAATAGGTGAAAAAATGAATGTTAGTATTCCATTGTATCCCAATGAACATTTTTATGTGATCACGGAACCAATGAAAGATTTACCAAAAAACTTACCTGTTTTAAGAGATTATAATAATTGTCTCTATCTTAAAGAAGACGCAGGTAAAATGTTAGTTGGAATTTTTGAACCAAATGCAAAACCAGCCTTTAAAAATACTGGTGTTGTACCAGATGATTTTTCCTTTGGTGAATTACCAGATGATTTTGATCATTTCGAACCTTATTTACAAAAATCATTTCACAGGTTGCCTATGTTGGAAAATGCAGGAATTAGAAAATTTTTCTCTGGTCCTGAATCATTTACTCCTGATACCCAATATCTTTTAGGTGAAACTCCTGAGATTAAAAAACTTTTTACATGTTGTGGTTTTAATAGTATTGGAATTGCAAGTTCAGGAGGTGCTGGAAGAGTTACTGCAGAATGGATGATTAATGGACACATTAATGAAGATTTATTTTCATTAGATATTAAAAGATTTCAAAAATTTCATTCATCAAAAAAATTTATAATGGAAAGAGTGACAGAAACACTTGGTGATTTATATGGAATGCATTGGCCATTTAAACAACATAAAACATCAAGAAACCAAATTGTATTACCCTACCAAGAGGAGCTAAAAAAATTAGGAGCTTGTTTTGGAACCTCGGGTGGTTTTGAAAGACCTATGTGGTATGCATTAAAAGGTGAAAAGGCTGATTACAATTATAGTTTTGGTTATCAAAATTGGTATCCATCAGCTGAATTTGAGACCAAAAATGCCAGAGAAAACGTTGGATTATTTGAGCTATCTCCTTTTTCAAAATTTGAACTAGAAGGGCAAAATGTTCATGAAGAATTACAAAAAATTTGTACAGCAAACATAAAAGATATTGAGGGTAGAGCAACTTATACCCAGATGTTAAATGAAGATGGAGGAATAGAGACTGATGTTACTGTTACTTGTCTTAAAAAAAAACATTTTAGAGTGATAGGTCCAGCAGCAACAAGAGAACATGATAAATTTCATATAAAGAAACATATTTCAGAAGAGGTCAATTTTAAAGATGTAACAGAAGATTTAACATGCCTAGGATTATACGGACCCAACTCAAGAAAATTACTATCTAATATCAGTAATGACGATTTTACAAATGAAGGTATAAAGTTTAGTCATGGAAAATTCGTTAATATTGACGGGGTTAAAGTTTGGGCTCAAAGATTATCTTATGTAGGTGAAATAGGATTCGAATTATATACAAACATAGATGAAAGCAAAAAATTATTTTTAGCCATTATTAAAGAGGGTAAAAATCATGGCTTATCACTTTGTGGTGCGCATGCTATGGACATTATGAGAATGGAAAGTGGTTTCTTACATTGGGGACATGATATATCACCTGAAGAAAATCAATATCAAGCAGGACTTAATTTTGCAATCAGTTATAAAAAAAATATAAATTTTGTTGGAAAAGAAGCATTATTAAAAATTAAAGATAAAAACCCTACAAAATCATTAGCCATGATGGTGTTGAAAGATAATATACCTGGAGAACCTTTGCTACTTCATGAAGAGCCAATTTACTTAGATAATAAAATAATTGGAAGAACAACATCAGGAAATTATTCATTTAATTTTAAAAAAAATATTTCATTTGGTTATGTCAATTCTGGAAATTCTATTGAAGACTTGATTAATAAAAATTTATCTATTGAAGTTGAAAAGAAAAAATACCCTGTAACAATAATCAAAAAACCTTTAAATCAAAAAAATATCAAAAATATTTAATGTTAAAGATAATTTCAAAAAAAAATAGGGCTGCAGAAATTATTTGCAACCTTAATAAAATTGATAATAAGCAATTAAAAGAAATTAAATCAACACTAGATAAGTATGGAATGATTTATTTTCCAAAACAAAAACTTACTTCTAAGAATTATCTTAATTTTGCAAAAAAATTTGGTAAACCAGCTAATTATCCAAGATTGAAAGGTTTAAATAAAAAATATCCTCAAATAACTGTTGTACAACGTAAATCTACTGACAAAGGGCCTAGCTTTGGTGAACAATTTCACACAGACTCTTCTTATACAAAAAAACCTCCTAGATACACGATGTTACTTTCAAAAATAGTACCTAAAAAAGGTGTTGCTAATACTGATTTTTCTTCGCAGTACTTAGCTTATGAAAAATTATCAAAAAATTATAAAAATAAGCTTAAAAAATTAAAAGGTATCTATTCTTCACATGGACCAATATCAATTACAACAGTTGAGAGAGAAAAAGAAAAAGGAAAAATATCTAAAGAACTGATTTCCAGACATAAAATAATAAGAACTATTAAAAATAAAAAAACTATATACTGTAGCCCAGGACACTTTTTAAAATTTAATACATATATGACCAAACAAAAAAAAGAACTAAAGAAATTCTTATTCAATCATCAGACAAAAAAATCCTTTCAATATTCATTAGAATGGGAAAAAGATCAGCTCGCTATTTGGGATAATAGAGCTATGCTCCATCAGGCTACACCGTTTAAAGGTAATAGAATACTTCATAGAATAACAATACTTTAATAAAATGTATTCAATATTTCTTGGGTTAACGCCTTTTATCTTTATCACACTATTTGGTTTTGTTTTTGGAAAACTTAAAATTTTTGATTTAGGTCATGCAAAAGTTTTAAATCTGTTTTTATTCTACGTAGCGGTGCCCGCCTTAATTATTAAATTTGTTGCTCAAAGTGAAATCGGCCAAGTCGATATAAAACAGATAGTTTCATATTTTTTAATGCAAGGAAGTCTTGGGTTTTTAACATTTTTATTAACATCAAAGTTTTTTAAAAGACCTATTCCAGAGTCTATTATATGGGCATTGATGGTAGCACTATCAAATCATGTAACATTATTATTACCTATTACAAAAATCTATTTTGGCACTGAAGTAATTACTCAAGTAACAAGTATAATATTAATGGATGGGGTTATTTTATTATCTGTAATTGCTTTTTTTTTAGAACTTACTACTAAAAAAAATATTCGATTAACCGCATTTATAAAGAACATAGTTCTTAATCCAATGATATTCTCAATCTTAATTGGTCTTTTATTATTTGTGTTTAATATAAATATCGATGATACCCCAATAGACTACGTTCTTTCTGTTTTGGCAGCTTGTGTTTCGCCTATAGGACTTTTTGCAATTGGTATCACTTTATCTTTTTACACACATAAAGTTATTAATAAATTAACTGCTTCTATATCTATATTGAAATTAGTTATTTCACCAATCATCCTCTTGATAATCGGCTTTATTATATTTGATGCTGGGCAACCTGAAAAAATTCCTGGTGCTTTTTTTGTTAGTGTTGCACCATGTGGTCATACAGCTGTAGTATTGTGTTCTGCCTATAATGTAAGTCCTGAAAATATTATTAAAGCTCTATTTATTTCAACCTTTGCCTCATTTGTTACTATATTTTTTGCAATACAATATTTAACAGTTTAAGTTTATAACTACGACTAAATTACTTTTAAGGTAAATGATTTTTAGACTTTTAATATTCATATTATTTTTATTTATGTTCACCATAATTATTTTTCAGAATTATTTATCAAAAAAAATCCTCGTTTATGGTCTACAGAGCGCTACTGAAAAAAAAATTTCAGTAGAAAATGTTAATTTAAACTTTAAAGAAAAATCAATAACTTTAAATGAGATTAAAATATACAACTCTGATGATTTTATTTACCAGTATTTTTTTACTTGTAAAAAAATTATCATAAGGCCTAAATTTGAAACAATATTTAAAAGTGTTATAGAATTCGACGATTTAATTTTTTATGATCCTGTTATTTTTCTAGAGATTAAAAATCAATTGATTGAAAAGAAAGATAATATTTCAGAAGTAGAAAAATCTTCACCATCTTATGAACCAAAAGTTTATCCAAAAAAAAATGATGACAGAAATATATTTATTAAACAAATTTTTACCTATAACCCAAAAGCAAATCTAAAATATGCAAATGTCTATAAAATTGAAAATTTGAATTTATCAGAAATGGAAATAAAGAATGTTGGTAATTCAAAAAAAAGTAGTCAACATTTTAAAGATGTGTTTAAATTAATATTACTAGATTTTTATTTTCGAATTCCAAATTTTCAAATTAAGAAAGATTTAAAAAAAATATATGATTTGTAGAAGTTAGAGATTTAAAAGAATTTTACCAGCACATTCGTTTGTATTGCTATCACCATCTAGATCTCTAGTTCTATTTTGTTTATTTAGTAATGTTTTTTCAATTGAGCTTACTATTCTTGTGGCAGCTTCTTTTTCGCCTAAATAATCTAACATCATAGCGCCAGACCAAATTTGACCTATTGGATTTGCAATACCTTTTCCAGCAATATCAGGTGCTGATCCATGAACAGGCTCGAATAAAGAAGGATGTTTATTTGTTGGATTAATATTTCCTGATGGAGCTATCCCAATTGTTCCCGTACATGCTGGACCCAAATCGGATAAAATATCTCCAAATAAATTTGATGCTACGACAACATCAAACCACTCTGGTGTTAAAACAAATCTTGCAGCTAAAATATCGATATGAAATTGATCTGTTTTTATCTCAGGAAAATCTTTTTTATTTTCATAAAATCTTTGATCCCAGTATGGCATAGTTATAGAAATACCATTTGATTTTGTGGCATTAGTTAATTTTTTTTTATCTCTTGTTTTTGCTAATTCAAATGCAAATTTTTGAACTCTATCTATTCCATGTTTAGACATTATAGTTTCTTGTATAACGATTTCTCTTTCAGTATTTTGATACATTTTTCCACCTACCGAAGAATATTCGCCCTCAGTATTTTCACGTACTATCATCATATCTATGTCACCAGGTTTTTTATTTGCTAACGGTGCATTTACTCCCTCGAACAATTTTACTGGCCTTAAATTTATAAATTGATCAAATTCTCTTCTAAACTGGAGTAGGGATCCCCATAAAGTAATGTGATCTGGATATTTATCTGGCATACCTACTGCACCAAAAAATATTGCATCATGATTACCAATTTGTTGTTTCCAATTATCAGGTAGCATTTTTCCATGTTTTTCATAATAATCACATGATGAAAAATCAAATTCATCTATCTTTAATTTAAATTGATGTTGATTTGCTACTTCTTTAAGTATTTTTAAAGCTTCTGGAACAACTTCTTTTCCAATTCCATCTCCTGCTATGGATGCAATCTTATACTCTTTCATTTTTATTTCGTGAAGGTATCGTTAAATTGTTTTGCAACTCTTACAAAAGTAGTACATTTACTAAGTTGTTTAAGAGAAGGGGCTCCCACATAAGTACAGCTACTTCTAACACCACCTAGAATATCTTGAATTGTATCTTTTATTTTTCCTCTATATTTAACTCTTACAGTTCTTCCTTCACTGCTTCTGTAATTTGATAATCCTCCATAATGCTTTTTATTTGCTGTTTCAGAACTTGAGCCGTAGAATTCAATATATTTTGAACCGTTTGATTTAACTATTTTCCCTTTGCCTTCGTCGTGACCTGCAAACATTCCACCTAACATTACAAAATCTGCACCACCCCCAAAACCTTTTGCAACATCACCTGGACAAGTACAACCTCCATCAGCAATTATATGAGCTCCTAAACCATGGGCTGCGTCAGCACATTCAATTACAGCACTTAATTGAGGGTAGCCAACTCCTGTTTGAATTCTTGTTGTACAAACACTTCCTGGACCAATCCCAACTTTTACAATATCTGCACCAGATAAAATTAGTTCTTGCGTCATGTCTGCAGTAACTACATTTCCAGCAATAATAGTTTTAGTAGGATATTTATCTCTTACAGATTTTAAAAATTTACTAAAGTATTCAGAATAACCATTAGCAACATCAATACAAATGAAGTTTATAAATCCAAATTCTCTTAAAACTTTGTTTAAATTTTCAAAATCTTCTTTTTTAGTACCAATGCTAATAGCTATATTTTTATAAATAGATTTAATTTTTTTAAATTGCTTTATTTTTTTTACATCATGTTGTTTAGTTAAACATGTAATCATTCCGTATTCAGATAATTTCTCAGCTACTCCAAGCTCTCCAACCCCATCCATATTTGCAGCCATTATTGGAATACCCGACCACTCATTTTTACTATACTTAAATCTGTATGTTCTTAAAAGATTTACATCTTTACGACTTTGTAGAGTACTTCTTTTAGGTCTAAAAAGGACGTCTGAATAATCTAGTTTTAATTCTTCTTCAATTCTCACGAGTTCGAATTTATACAGGGGCTCAAAGTAAATTCAAATTAAATATTATTAATATTGATACTAAGCTTTCATTAGCTATACTTTGAAAAATTCATATTATTAAGTATGTTTAATGGTTTTAAGTCAAAGTACGTAAAGGTAAAAAAGGGTAAAGTTTTTTGTAGAGTTGGTGGCGAAGGTCCACCATTGCTTTTACTACACGGATATCCACAAACACATTTAATGTGGCACAAAACAGCCCCTGAATTATCTAAAACATTTACAGTGGTTGCTGCAGATTTAAGAGGATATGGAAATAGTCTTGCTCCAGCATCAGATAATAAACATTACAACTACTCAAAAAGAGAAATGGCAAGTGACATGAAACAGATGATGATAAAACTAGGGTTTAGCAAATTTTTTGTTGCGGGACATGATAGAGGTGGAAGAGTTGCTCACAGGTTAGCAAGAGACCATAGAAAAAATATAATAGCTCTTAGTGTTTTAGATATTTGTCCAACATTAGATATGTACGAACTAACGACGAAAGATTTCGCAAAAGCCTACTTTCATTGGTTTTTTTTGATTCAACCAAAATGGTTACCTGAGAAAATGATAATGAGCGATCCACGTAAATGGATGAAAAATTGTTTAGATAAATGGTCAGGTAATCACAAATTTGGAAAAGTTGAAGAGAATTATTTAAAATGTTTCAAGCAACCAAAAAGAATTCATGGGTCTTGTGAAGATTATAGGGCCTCTGCGACTATTGATTTGGATCATGACAAAAAAGATAGAAAGAAAAAACTAAATATTCCAGTCCAAGTGTTATGGGGAAGCAAGGGAGTAATTGGAAAGCAGTTCAAACCAATAAAAATTTGGCAAAGATATACTAAAAGAAAAGTTATAGGTTATCCTATAAATTCAGGTCACTTCATTCCAGAGCAAAATCCAAAGGCAACTATTAAACATTTAACCGATTTTTTTTTGAAGAAAATTAAGTAATTAGCCTTACTTGATGTGATCAATAATCGCGCATATCATTCTTGATAATATAGAATTCACCTTTAAATATAGCTAATGTCTTCTTTACTAAAAAATTCAGAATTAACTTCAGAAAAAGCAGATAGCATTGTTTCTGAAACTCTAAACAATTGTGATGATGGTGAGCTTTATATAGAGGATACAAAATCTGAGACAATTGTATTAGATGATAACAAAATTAAAAGTTCAAATTATACATCTGACTTAGGTTATGGCTTCAGAGCTGTAACAGGTGATACAGTCGCTTATTCTCATTCAAACGAAATTTCAGAAAAATCATTAAAAAATTCAAGCGAAAATCTTAAGTCAACTTTAAAAAATAATAGCGGAACATATAATTCAGAAATTAAAAAAACTAATCAGAAGCTTTATAAAGACGTTGATCCAATTGAGAGCAAGTCAATGAAATCAAAAATAGAATTGCTGAATAATATGAATGAGTATGCCAGATCAAAAGATAGTTCAGTTAAACAAGTAACAGCTAGTCTTCTAGCAGAAAAGAAAAATGTTGAGATCATTAGATCTGGAGGAGAATTATTATCAGATAATAGACCTTTAGTTAGAATAAATATGTCAGTAATGGTTGAAAAGAATGGTAGAAAAGAAACTGGTGTTTTTGGTATTGGTGGAAGACAGGATTATGATGAATATCTTAAAAATGATAATTGGAAAAAAGTTTGCGATGAAGCTTTTAGAATTGCAAGTACGAATATAGAAAGTAAACCTTCTCTTGCAGGAGAAATGAAAGTTGTTCTAGGACCTGGTTGGCCTGCAATTTTAATTCATGAAGCTGTAGGTCATGGACTAGAAGGAGATTTTAATAGAAAAAAAACTTCAGCTTTTCATGATTTAGTTGGTAAAAAAGTTGCGAGCGATGGAGTTACAATAATCGACGACGGAACATTAGATAATAGAAGAGGTAGTTTAAATATTGATGATGAAGGAACGCCAACAGAAAGAACAGTTTTAATTGAAAATGGTATCTTAAAAAATTTCATGCAAGATAGACTAAATGCAAGACTTATGAATACAAAATCAACAGGGAATGGAAGAAGAGAGAGCTATAAACATGTCGTGATGCCTAGAATGAGAAATACGATAATGTTAGGTGGATCAAACACCCAAGAAGAAATGATTAAGTCAGTAGATAAAGGTATTTTTGCTGTAAGTTTTGGTGGTGGTCAAGTTGACATTACCTCTGGAAAATTCGTTTTTAACTGTACAGAAGCTTATGAGATTATAAATGGAAAAATTGGATCTCCAATTAAAGGAGCTACTTTAATTGGTGATGGACCATCTTCTTTAAAAGAAATTTTAATGGTTGGAAATGATATGATGTTAGATCCTGGCATTGGAACATGCGGTAAAGCTGGACAGGGTGTGCCAGTGGGTGTGGGACAACCATCTCTACTTATCAATAATATGACCGTTGGTGGAACTCAACTCTAATAAAATGATTAAAGATCAAGAATATCTAAAAAAAATTGCAGATATATGCCTTAGTAAGTCAAAAAAATTAGGTTCATCTGATGCAAATATATTAGTGCAAAGTTCTGTTTCTGAAAATGTAAATGTAAGGAATAAAAAACTTGATGGATCTGAAAGGTCTGAAAATCTTGGAGTAGTCCTTACAACTTATTTAGGTAAAAAAAAGTCCTCAATAGCCTCATCAAATCTTAAAGAAAAAAATTTAGATGAGCTAGTAAATAGATGTATTGAAACAATGAAGATTACACCTGAGGATGAATATAATTCATTACCAGATAAAGATCTCCATTTTAAAGGATTAAAAGACTTGGACTTGTATGATGAAACTCATTTAAGCAATGAAGACAAGATTAATTATATAAAAGAGGCAGAAGAGGAAGCTTTTTCAAATGATAAAATAATAAATACTAATGGATCTGGATTTGGTGAGAACAAATCAAATTTTTTATTAGCCAATTCAAATGGATTCGCTGATGGATATAAAACTTCACAATTTACTGCATACTGTGAAGTTGTTTCAAAAAGCAATGGAAGCATGGAAAGAGATTATGAATATACAAGTAAAAGGTTTTATAGTGATATTTTGAAACCTAAACAACTCGGATCTATTGCAGCGGAACATGCAGTAAAGAAATTAAATCCAAAAAAAATAAAAAGTGAAAAAATTAGTCTTATATTTGATAAAAGAATATCAAAAAACTTTCTATCTATTTTTGCAAGTGCAATATCATCAAGTGCAATAGCAAAAGGAACAACATTTTTAAAGGATAAATTAAATCAACAAGTTTTTAACTCTGAAATAAATATATTAGATCACGGTAATATAAAAAAAGCCAATGGATCACGTTACTTTGATAGCGAAGGTATAGCAGTGGTTAACCTTGATTTGATAAAGAACGGTATTCTCCAAGACTATTTAATTGATACTTACAATGGTAAAAAAATAAATAGAAAATCTAATGGTAGGGCAAGTGGAACAACAAATTTATATTTTCAAAATGGATCAAAAACATTTGAAGATCTAGTAAAATCAGAAAATAAAATCTTGTATATTAAAGAAACTATTGGACATGGTACAAATATTATTAACGGTGATTATTCTGTAGGAGCATCTGGCATGATGATTGAGAATGGAGAGTTTTCATATCCAGTAAGTGAAATTACAATTGCTGGAAACTTAAATAATATTTTTAAAAATATAACTTTAGCCGACGATTTGGAATTTAATTATGCAACGAATTCACCGACAATGATGGTTGAAGGTATGGTTGTAGGTGGAAAATAATCTCTAAATGAAAAAAATAATAACCATTTTTTTTGCAATTTTTTTTATTACCAACTCATCAAACTCTAATGAATACGAAATAAGATTAAATAACTTATTTGAAAAATTAAAAATTCAAAACCACTCAATTGCAATTGATACAGAGATGAAAATTTGGGATATTTGGACAAAACATCCTACTAATCAAAATTTAACTTCTTTGCTATCAAGAGGAACAAAATTTATGAATCAAGAGCAATATTCAGTTGCTGTAGATATATTCACAACAGTAATTAAAAAAGATCCTGCTTGGGCAGAAGCTTGGAATAAAAGAGCAACTGTCTTTTATTTAATGGGCAAATATCAAGATTCTCAAAATGATATAGACAAGGTATTAAAACTAGAGAAAAGACATTTTGGAGCATTATCAGGACAGGGTCTCGTTCAAATTAAGTTAAAAAATTACGAAAAGGCTTTAAAGAGTTATGAAAAAGTAAAAGAGATTTATCCGTCCATGAGGTCACCACAAATAATGATACCACAGATTAAAGAGTTGATTAAAAATCAATCTGTGTAAATGAAAAAACTACTAATAATATTTTTTATTAACATTTTTGCAGTTAATTCTGCTTATTCTATAGAAGAAGTCCTTAATTCTTTAAAAGAGGGAGGAAAAATAATTTTTATTAGACATGCGCTTGCACCAGGGAATGGAGATCCAGAAAATTTTGATTTAAATGATTGTTCTACCCAAAGAAATTTAAATCAAAGAGGAATTGAACAGTCAAAATTTATTGGAAGTATATTTAATAAAAACCAGATTAAAATTGAAAATGTCTATTCAAGTGAATGGTGCAGATGTATAGATACAGCTAAATTTGCTTTTAAAAATTATCAAACATTTAGTGCACTAAATTCTTTTTATGATATTAGATTTGAAGCAAATGAAGAGATGCAAATAACTCAACTAAAAGAGTTTATTAATCAATGGAATGGTAAAGAAAATATAATTTTTGTTACTCATTTTGTTGTTATATCTTCAATGCTAAATATAGGGACTTCCTCAGGAGAAATAGTAATAACCGATAAGAATTTAAATATTATTGGATCAATTGATACTTTGTAATATATTAACCTAAGATTTATGAAAACAATATTTATTATAGGATCAAAAAAGCATACTTTAAAATACACTAGAAAAATGCCTGAAGGCGAAGTAAAAAAAATGAAATCTTTTGTAACTAATAAAGGTCAAAAGTTAGAAAAAACATCCAAGTTTAAGATTCTAAATATTTCAGACGAAAAAACAGCAAGAGTATTTAAGATCAGTTTATAATATTTAATCCAGAAAAAGAAACTAAATGAAGAAATCTAAAAGAAGTAATGTAGACCCATTTATTGTAATGGATGTAATGGAGTCTGCTAGAAAAGCAGAAGCTAATGGCAAGCATGTAATTCATATGGAAGTAGGTCAACCAGGAACACCGGCACCAAAGCGTGCCAAACAATTTATTTCAGATGAAATTTCTAATAATGATCTTGGCTATACAGTTACTTTAGGTTTGCCAGAATTACGAAATAGAATTTCTAAATTGTATGGAGATTGGTACAATATTGATTTAAACCCAGACAGAATAATTATAACAACTGGATCTTCAGGAGCATTTATACTTTCTTTTGCAGCATTATTTGATGTTGGAGATAGAGTAGGCATTGCCGCTCCAGGCTATCCTAGCTATAGACAAATTTTAAAGTCTCAAGATTTAATCCCAATTGATATTTTTACAGAGTTGCAAAATAAATTTCAGCCTATACCAAAAGATATTAAAGAAAATAATTTAAATGGTTTATTAGTTGCTTCTCCAGCAAATCCCACCGGTTCAATGCTTGATAAAAAAAAACTAGAAGAACTTATTAATACTGCGCATGAAAATAAAGTGAGTTTTATTAGCGATGAGATTTATCATGGAATTCAATATGAAAATAATCCTACATCTGCATTAGAAATTTCAAATGAATGTTATGTTATAAATTCATTTTCTAAATATTTTTCTATGACAGGTTGGAGAGTAGGCTGGATGATTGTTCCTGAAGATCATGTGAGACAAGTAGAAAGATTATCTCAAAATCTTTTTATTTGTCCTCCTCATGTTAGTCAATTAACTGCTCTATCAGCAATGGATGCAAAAGAGGAATTAAATACAAATGTAGAGGTTTATAAAAAAAACAGATCAATTTTGTTAGAAGAGTTACCTAAGGCTGGTTTAAATAAATTTTCTCCTCCAGATGGTGCTTTTTATATCTACATTGATATTTCAGAGTATTCGAAAGATAGCCTTAACTTTTGTAAAGAAGTGCTTGATAAAGCAGGAGTAGCAATAACTCCTGGACTTGATTTCGATCAAAAAAGAGGAAATTCTACAATAAGGTTTTCATACGCTAGAAGCACAGAGGATATAATTGAAGGAGCAAATAGAATAAAAAAATTTATGAAAGAAGAGTATTTAAAATAATAATGAAAACCGCTGTTTTATTTGGCTCATCTGGGTTAATTGGATCTAATTTACTAGATAATTTAATCAACAATAATACTTACAACAAAATAAAAATATTTGTTAGAAAATTACCTTCTATTGATAATTCAAAAGTTGAAGTGATCAATACAGATTTTTTAGATTTAGACACTTTAAAAGAAAAATTAACAGGTGATGATTGTTTTTTTTGCATTGGTACTACTCACAAAGATACACCCGATAAAAACGAATATAGAAGAATAGAATATGACTTGCCTGTACAATTAGCAAAAATTGCAAAATTTAATTCAATTAGTAATTTTATTTATGTATCCTCAATTGGAGCAAACCCAAAAGCCTCAAGTACATATTTAAAAAATAAAGGTCAAGTAGAGGAGGAGCTAAAAAAGATTGGGTTTTCCAACCTAAGCATTATTCAACCCTCATTTTTAGTTGGCAACAGAAAAGACTTTAGAATTGTTGAGGTTTTAGGAATTCCAGTGATGAAATTTCTATCCTTATTCTTTTTTGGTGGATTTAAAAAATATACTCCAATAAAAGTTGAGATAGTTGTGAATGCAATGATCAAACTTGCCTCAGGAAATAATAGTGAGCAAACTTATTTATCTGATAGGTTGCAAGAGTTAGGATCTAACTAAATGATAAAATCAATAATATCGATATCTTTTTTGATTTATATATTCTGTATTTTACCTTACTCTACTTCAATGGCTTATGAGGAATCTCAATATGATGTAGTATATAAATCTGAAATATACGAAGTGAGACATTATAAAGACCGTCTAGTTGTCGAAGTTGTAAGTAGAAACGATGACAGTAGTTTTAGAAAACTTTTTAAATATATCTCGGGTCAGAATAATAAATCCCAAGAAATCAAAATGACTGTACCTGTAACACAGGGTGAGAAGGATAATGGATACTATATGCAATTTTATCTTCCATCAAAATTTACAAAAGAGAATGCGCCTATACCCACAAATTCAGATGTTAAAATCTCAACAATAGAAGAAGGTTTTTTTGCTGTAATAGAATATTCTGGAAGAGCCTCAGATAATAATTTCTTCAAACATAAGGAAATTCTTAATAAAAAACTCTTAGAGGATAAAGTAATCATTAAAGGACCTCCAATAAGAGCAACTTATAATGGGCCTTTTACGCTTCCTATGATGAGACGCAACGAAGCTATGTTTAAAGTTGAGTGGAGTAAATAGATTACATTTTGCCATATATATTAATTTCTATCACCTGATAGTTTACCTTCATTAATCAGAAAGGTATTTTATGAAAAAATTATTTCTAATTTTATTTGTATCGTTTGGTTTAAACAGCTCAGTTTTTGCTGATGGTCATGTAAAAAGAATTTTATCAACTAGTCAGACTGGTATGGGTAACGATATTGTTTATCCATCCGGAAAAGCAAAGATCACAGCTTTTGAATTTACTGTGCCCGTAGGAGGCCCTGTAGTTCCACATACTCACTCGTTCCCTGTTTTAATAATGATACAACAAGGAGAAATTGAACTTACCCAAGGTGGCAAAAGCTATGTTTATAAAGCTGGAGATGCATTTATTGAAGATGTAGGTGTGGCTCATGAATCTAAAAATATTGGAGATGTTCCTGTAAAAGCAATTGTTGTTGCTATGGGAGTTGAAGGTCAAAAAATTATGACCCCAGTAAAATAGAAAGAAAAAATATGGGGCAGTTATTTTTTTAATGCCCCATATCTCATTCTTTAAGCTATATTTTTTTACTCTCTTTTCTTAAGTGTCCTAATGTTTCCCCAGAATTTTTTCCTGATTTGATAACATATCCACTTGTACCGTTGGCATTAGTTTCTACAGTTTTCAAATTTCGAAACATTAATTGATTTAGCCTAGCGTTCTTTGAGCCTCGGCTAAACGAACTTAAAACTCTGTGCATTCTTTTCATACACTCTCCTTGTTTGTTTTTCCAAAACTCGCTTTTAACCGATGCGATATCGGCCTCTTTTTCACCATGAGATATGGTATTAATAAATTATCTTTTACAAATAATATTTTCAATTAGATAACTTATTATTATGACCAAACTGGGTTTTAAAATTGTTTATTACTTAGAGAATAACTAAGTCTGTCTTTTGATTGCCTAGTCTTTCATTTCCTTTTTCAGTAACAATGTAAGTCTCACCTAGATTCATAGCTAACTCATTTTTACTATCCATTAGAATCATGTGCATAAAGAAAACATTTCCTGGTTGGATTACATAAGGATTGCCTGTGTAAAGCATTGGCCAATCCATCCAATTAGGGGAAAATGTTGCACCTAATGAATATCCACATGCATTCATCCGACAATCTTTATAACCTAAATTATCAAATATTTTTGCATGCATATCAAAAACCTCTCCAATTTTATTACCAGGTTTTAATGTATTTTCACAATTTTTTAGTGCTTCTTCACAAGCCTCATGCATTTCATAATGTTTGGGATTTGCTTTTCCAATCGGTATAGTTCTGAACATTGCAGAATGATAATGTCTATACGTGCCTGCCCATTCAATAGTTAGTTGATCTACATCATTAAGTATTTGTTTTTCTGATTGATATCTACATAGTAGTGCGTTTTTACCAGAACCTATTATAAATTCATTTGCAGGATAGTCCCCACCTCCTTCAAAAATTACTCTATTCATTTCAGCAAGAATTTTACTTTCACTCACTCCCTTTTTAGCAAATTTCCAAACTTCATCTAAAGCTTTGTCGGCTAGAGTTGCTGCTTTCTTAACATAAACTATTTCTTCAGGAGATTTAATTACTCTGAGTTTTGTTATTAATTCAGATTTATCATCTAAAGAGCAAAAATTTTTTAATGATTTATTTAAATTAATTGCATTACGTCCAGTAAGTCCATAAGCTTCATACTCAATACCGATCTTTTTATCTTTTAAGTTGAGTTCGTTTAAGATTTGCTTTAGATCCTCTGTGGGATTAGAATCATCTTTATCAACCCAAATTTTTATATTTTCTATATTTGAAGTATTTTGTGCTTGTTTTAAATCAGGAGCTCGAGTTAATAATATTAAATTGCCTTTTTGGTCTAATATTAAGGACTGAAAAAAAACATAACCAAATGTATCGTAACCAGTCAGCCAATACATAGACTCTTGTCTAAACATGACCAAGGCATCTATTTTTTCCTCTTTTAATTTAGTAATAACTTTATTTTTTCTATTTTTGAATTCTTCTGAGGAAAAATGAAGACCCATTAATTGATAGTGGTTCTAACTGATCCGATTTTATCAACTTTGCCTATATATTCGCCCTTATTTTTTATTGGAACAACTCCTACCGTTGAGCCTGTGAACACGTAGAAATCTTTCTCTAATTTTACTTTTTCTTTCCTAATTTTATTTAAGACAAATTTTAGAGAATTAAGAGGGTTTATATAAACAGTATTTGTATTACCTTTGATATTTAAACCCTTATTATTTTTTAAATTTGTTTTTAAATTATTTAAATTTAATTTTTTAAACTTCTTTTTTGGTCCCGTAATAAATTTAATATTTACTCCAAAATCACTACATAAATCACCTAAAAACTTAATACCTTTTTTTTTCTGTCTAAAACCTACTACCTCAATACAAGGACCCATATGGGTTATAAATTTTGTGACATTTTTTGGATTTAGCATACCTTTGAAACCAAAAAAGGATTTTTTAATTATGTAATAAACTTCTACTTCAATACCTAGAGCATATTTATTTACCTTAACTTTACCTCCTGATTTAATAAGGTTTTTTTGAAATACTGTTGAATGGAAAGGTTCTTTTTCTTTTAACTTTTTTAAGAGAGCAAAAATAGTTCCACCTGCTTTAAATCCTATTTTGCTATCATTAATTTTACTTTCACATAACATTCTTAATTTATGTGCAAGTTTAATATTTTTGCAAAACTTCTCTGGTATTGGATTGATTAATTTATTTTTGTTGTAGGCATTAACTAGTCTTTTTGAAACTGATTGGATATCATTTTTCATAGTAATAGATTATTGAATAACTGTCATTGGATCAAGTCTAGTTTGAAACCAATTAACTCTAAAGTCTAGATGAGGACCTGTTGATCTGCCAGTAGAACCTACTGTACCTATTATATCACCTTGTTTTATTAAGTCGCCAACGTCAACCATTACATTTTCTAAGTGTGAATAGATTGTTGATATGCCATGACCGTGATCCATTATGATTGTTCCACCAGTATAATAAAGATCATTTTCAGCCATTGTAACAACTCCAGTTCCAGATGACTTTATTGGCGTTCCTTTTTTTGCAGCAATATCTATTCCATAGTGAGGCCATCTTGGTTTACCATTTAGAATTCTTTGACTTCCATAAACTCCACTAATTATTCCTTTAACAGGCATAATGAATTTATTGCTAAAATAATTTAAATCTGAATTTATGGCTCTTGCTTCACCTATTTTTCCATTCTCTTTTTTTATTCTTTTGTATACAGACTCTGGGGGTGTTACTTTATTTTCAGGTAATCCATCTATTCTTTGAATATTGTATTTTCTTTTAAATACACGTTTAGTGATTTTTTTAGTTTTACCATTCGAAATTTTTGTAATTAATATATCGTATTTTCTATCTCTATCTATACCAAATACAAAGAAACCATTTTTGGATACTTTTATTTTTTTTTTATCAATTATAATTTTTGAACTTGGATCAGTTTTACCTAAAATATAATGTCCTTGAATAAACTTACCAGTAAATTCAATCGCCAGAATGTTTGTTGGAAATAAAATTGCTATGATAAGCAATATTTTTTTCATTATTTTGCGGTCCACCCACCGTCTATTTTTATAGATGTTCCTGTTATCATTGCTGCAGCATCTGAAGCTAAAAAACAAACTGCAGTTGCAACGTCACTCTCTTTTGCGGCTTTACCCATAGGAATATTTCCTAGTGCTAATTTTTTAAAATTTTTGTTTTTAAAAAATTTTTTCACCATTGGTGTTTCAACAAAGGTTGGCGCTACGGTATTTACTCTTATATTTTTTGTGGCGAGCTCTACACCCATACCTTTAGTCAGTCCTTCAATACCAAATTTAGTCATATTATAAACGTTTCTACCAGACATACCTACATGACCAAGTTGCGATGACATGTTAATAATGGATCCACCTCTTTTCTTATTTTTTATCATCTTTTTTACAACTATTTGAGCAACATTAAATGCAGCTCTTAAATTTAAATCTATCAAATAATTTAGGCTTTCTTGTTTTACTTTATCAAACGGTTCTGGAATATTAGTCCCAGCATTGTTAACTAAAATATCTATTATTTTTATTTTTTTTAATTTTTTACTTAAATCTTTGTAATCCATTACATCACAGTTTATTTTTATCAATTTACTTTTCACTTTTTTTATATCTTTTTCTAGTTTATCTAAATCCGAGGAAGTTCTGCTTAGTCCTATTATTGTTGCACCAGCCTCAGCCATTGCAATAGAACAAGCTCTTCCTAAGCCTTTACCAGCCCCTGTTACAAGAGCATACTTATTTTTAAGATTAATTTTTTTTAAATACATTCAAATAAAAAGTTTTAAATCTGTGTAAATTAGTTCAACTGCCACAAACAATATAGCAAATAAACCAACCCATGCTATCCATTTATAATCTTTTATCCATTTGGAAATTAATGTTGCAGCTGTAGCCATCAAAATAATAGATAAAACAAGACCAAATATTAATAGATAATAATGATCTTTGGCAGCACCAGCAACACCGAGCACATTGTCTAAACTCATCGTAAAGTCAGCTAGCAAAACGGTCCAAATTGCTTTCAACATTGATGAGTTATCAACTTTAATATTTTCCTCACTACCACCTGAATTTTTAATTACATCGACATAAAGTTTATAAACTATGTAAAGAAGCAACAGACCACCTATAAGTCTTAAACCTGTGATTTGTAAAAGATAAGCGGTTAAAAGTGTTAATAAAATTCTTAGTATTACTGCTCCACCAATGCCCCAAAAAATAATTTTTTTTCTTTGTTCTGGTGGAAACTTAGAGGCAACCATTCCAATGATAATGGCATTATCTCCAGCTAAAATTAAATCTATAAATATTATTTGAAAAAAAATTGTTATTTCTTCGGTCATCTAGCATCTTCTATTATCATATCTGCTGCTTTTTCAGCAATCATAATAGTAGGTGCATTAGTATTTCCTGAGGTTATTGATGGCATGACAGATGCATCAACAATTCTTAAATTTTCTAAGCCATGAGCGACTAATCGGTCAGATACAACTGCATTTTCGTCAGTCCCCATTCTACATGTGCTCACAGGATGAAAAATAGTACTACAAAATTTTCCAGCCTCTTTAGCCAATTCCTCATTATCCGTAATATGAATTCCAGGCCTATATTCTTCAGGCTCATACTCTTTATAAGCTTTTGAATTCATAACAATATTTCTTGTGATTTTTAATGCTTTACCTGCAATTTCTCTGTCTTCGTCTGTAGATAAGTAATTCATCTTAATTTCTGGAGATACTCTTGTATCGGATGATTTTAATTTAATAGAACCTCTGCTGGTTGGTCTTACATTTGTGATGCTAGGAGTAAATGCTGTAAATTTATGAAGGGAGCCTTTGCCTAAGACATCTGTGCTAGCTGGAGATACATGGAATTGCAAATTAGGAGTTGCTAAATGATCATCGCTTTTTACAAAGCCACATAAATAACTAGCCCCGACCGTTAGTGGTCCTTTTCTAAATAAGAAATATTTTAGTCCAGTCATAAGCTTTTTAGTCATACTATAATAGATATCATTTAAGCTTTCTAAATTTTTAACTTTATAAACTGGTCTTAACATTAAATGATCTGTTAAATTCATACCTACTCCAGGATGATCTTTAACTACATTTACATTATTTTTTTTTAAAAGTTCACCTGGACCAATACCTGAAGCTTGAAGAATATGAGGTGAGCCTATCGTCCCAGAACTTAAAATTACCTCTTTATTTGCTTTAACAGTAATTACATTCTCACCAATCCAATAATTCACTTTGTCAGCTTTTTTATTATCAAACTCAATGTTCTTAACATGAGCATTCGTAACAACTTTTAAATTTTTTCTTTTTTTAACTGGATTGAGATAGCCTACGGCAGTACTACATCTTAGACCATTTCTTACGGTAAAAGGAAAATAACCCATTCCTTCATTGTCACCATTATTAAAATCATCAGTTCTTTTGTGACCAAATTCTTCTGCTGCATCCATAAATAGATCGCACACTTTAAAGGTTCCTCTTATTTGCTGAACTGCCAAAGGACCACCAGATCCATGAAATTCATTTTCACCAAATTGAAAATCTTCAGATTTTTTAAAATAGGGAAGCACATCTTCCCATGACCAACCAACGTTACCAAGCTGTCTCCAATAA
Organism: uncultured Pelagibacteraceae bacterium; assembly: GCA_902617895.1. Classification (GTDB taxonomy): domain Bacteria; phylum Pseudomonadota; class Alphaproteobacteria; order Pelagibacterales; family Pelagibacteraceae; genus Pelagibacter. Next base: position 23,409 of record CACMYJ010000007.1, read on the forward strand.
TCAAAATCGTTCGATTGACCTCTAATATAAAGCATTCCATTTATTGAGGAACTTCCACCTAAAGTTTTACCTCTTGGGTAAACCATTTCTCTATTATCACAAAACTCTTCTTTTTCCGTCTGAAAACACCAATCCGTTTTTGGGTTTAACATTGTTTTAAAATATCCACCTGGAATATGGATCCAAGGGTTTGTGTCTCTACTTCCAGCCTCGATCAATAAAACTTTATGATTTGGATTAGCGCTTAATCTATTTGCTAGTACACATCCAGCAGATCCAGCACCTAAAATAACATAATCAAAGTTTTCCATAATATTTTTATAATTAAATTTTTTTAAAAATCTTTTAACATATACTTTATAAATTAAATAATAACATTGAGTAGTTATATATGAAATATTTAGACGCATTAATTATAGGTGCTGGATTTTCAGGACTATATCAACTTCATTGTTTGAGAGATAAATTAAAATTAAACACATTGGTCCTAGAAGAAGGAGATGATCTAGGAGGTACATGGTACTGGAATAGATACCCAGGGGCGAGATGTGACTCAGAGAGTTTTACCTATGGTTTTACTTTTTCAAAAAAAATTTTTAAAAACTGGACTTGGAAAGAAAGATATCCTAAACAAAAAGTAATTTTAAAATATCTCAAATATTTTTCGAAAGAATATAATCTTAAAAAAAACATAGTTTTTAAACAAAAGGTAATATCTACACAATATTTTGAAAAAGAAAACTTATGGAAAGTAAAAACGAACAATAAGAAAATTTATTTTGCAAAATATTTAATTTGTGCAGTTGGGTCCCTTTCCTCAATTAATTTACCTGCAATAAAAGGAATAAACCAATTTAAAGGTCAACTACACCATAGTGGTAGATGGCCCAAAAAAAATATTAATTTTAAAAATAAAATTGTCGGACAGGTAGGAACAGGTTCTACTGGGATACAGATCGCACCTGAAATTGCCAAAAAAGCAAAAAAATTAGTTTTATTCCAAAGATCTCCGAATTTTAGTATTCCAGCAAGAAATAGAAAATTATCAAATACAAACATTAAAAACTATAAAAAAAATTTTAATAAATTAAGAAGTTTTTTAAAAAGAACACCAGGTGGTCATCCTTTTGAATTTCCAAAAAAATCTGCATTTGATTTTAACGAAGCTAGAAGAAATCAGATGTATGAAAAATCTTGGCATTATGGAACTTTATCCTTTAGAGCAACTTTTAATGACATAGTAAAAACCATCAAAGCAAATAAAACAGCAGTTAAATTTATTGAAAATAAAATATACTCAACAGTTAAAAATAAAGAGTATGCAAAGATCCTTACTAATTTTGACCACCCATTTACTGCTAAAAGACCAACCTTAAATACAAATTATTATGAGATGTTTAATAAAAAAAATGTGGAATTAGTTGATTTAAAAGAAAACCCAATAATAAAAATTACCAAAAGAGGAATAAAGACAAAAAAAAATGAATACACACTAGATAAAATTATATTTGCAACAGGATTTGATGCTCTGACAGGTTCAATTGAAAAATTAAATATAACTGGGAAAAAGGGAATTAAATTGACTAAATATTGGAAAAGTGGACCTAAAAGTTTTTTAGGACTTCTTGTTCCTAACTTTCCAAATATGTTTATAGTTAGTGGTCCAGGAAGTCCCTCAGTATTAACAAATGTACCGGTACAAATAGAACAGCATGTTGAATGGATTACTAAATGTATTAAGTTTTTGGAAAATAATAAAAGACAAAGTATAGAAAGTACAAATGAAGCAGCAAAAAAATGGCAAAAAGAAATTACGAGCTCAGTTAAAAAAACATTATTTATGAAAGCAAAAAGCTCGTGGTATAAAGGCGACAATATACCTGGCAAGTCGAAGTCTTTTTTACCTTATCCTGGTGGAATGCCAAAATATAGAAAAGCTTGTTTAAAAGTTGAGAAGACTAATTATAAAGAATTAAAAATAATCTAAATGAATAAAATTAAATTTCTAATAATATATTTTTTTTTAATTTGTAATGTTTTTGCCGCAGAAATAAAAATTATTCTTGATAAGCCAGGCGAAGGAAAAAAAATTATTAATCACTCATGGGTTCAAATTGAATATACAGGTTCTTTTGTTGATGGAAAAGTTTTCGATACCAACGTTGGAAAAGATAGACCTTTAGTTGTTCAAATAGGTATGAAAGAAGTTATACCTGGATTTGAAATGGGTATTGTTGGAGCCAATAAAGGAACTGTCAGAAAAATTAAAATACCTGCTGAACTAGCATATGGAGCAACAGGTGCTGGAAATATAATACCGCCAAACTCCGATCTTATTTTTGAGTTCAAGATTATTGATGTTCTAGATCCAAATTATAATTTAATAACATCTGATGAATTAAACAATTTATTGAAAAAAAATGCAGTAGTTTTAGATATTAGAACAGAAGACCAATGGATTAAAACTGGTGTAATTAAAGAGTCGTTTCAAGAAACAGCTTTTGATAAAAATGGAAAATTTAATGTTTACCTTATGGATAGAGTAAGAGCTTTAGCTGGAGCAGAGTCTCAAAATATTGAAATTATTTTTGTTAGTCATGATGGTGAAACAGCATCAATTTTAGGCAATGCTTTTGCAGAAGATCTTGGTTTTAAAAATGTTTATGTTCTTGATGGAGGAATTAAAGCTTGGATTAGTGAGGAAAAAGCATTAGTTTCCTTCTTAAAATAACGTCAATCATTTGGGAAATGAAACTTAAAGATAGGGTAGCAATAGTTACAGGCGGAGGAAAAGGAATAGGACAAGAAATTTGTCTTGGTCTTGTAAAAGAAGGTGCAAAGATAGTTATCGCAGAAATAGATATTGAAAATTCAGAAAAAGCTAAAAAAAAAATTATAGAGGCAGGCAGTGAAGCAATAATTATAAAAACTGACGTTTCAAATCAAAAGAGCATCAACGAGATGGTGGATCAAACTATCAAACACTACGGTAAAATTGATATTCTAATAAACAATGCAGGAATTAGACATGTTAAGAAACTTTTAGATCATACAAAACAAGATTGGGATGATATGATTTCTGTAAATCTAACAGCACCTTTCCTTGCTAGTCAGGCTGTAATTCCTCATATGATTAAAAATGGAAAAGGTAAAATTATTAACTTTGGGTCGATAGCAAGTTTTATGGGAAGACCAGATAGGGTAGGATATGTAGCTGCAAAGAGCGGTGTCTTAGGCTTAACAAGAGCATTATCTGTTGATCTAACTGGAAAAAATATTAATGTAAATACTATTTGTCCAGGTTTAATATCTACCTCATTTAATCAAAAATATGCTGAAGATCCAAAACATGGTGAAGCCTGGGGGAAAGAAACAGTAGTAGGTAGATGGGGAGAACCAAAAGATATAGTTGGAGCAGCAGTATTTTTATCAAGCGATGATTCTGATTTCATAAATGGCTCTGAAATAAAAATAGATGGTGGATGGCTCTCTTCTAAAGTTAGAAGAGGAGAATTAGATAATGAGTAACTTTGAAAAAAATCTTGAGCAAGCAATTAATAATGCAAAAAGATTAACTGATAAAATTTTAATTGATGGCAAACTAATATCTGCTCAAACAAATAATAAGATACCAGTATTAAATCCAAGCACAGGAGACAATATCGGTTCTGCTCCTCAATGTAATAAAGATGATGTTAATATTGCTGTTGAGTCAGCACACAAAGCTTTTCAAAAATGGAAAAAAATACCAGCAAGGGAAAGAGGAAAAATGGTTGCTGCTGGAGCAAAAAGATTAGAGGAAAGAAAGTCAGAAATTGAAACTTTATTATCATTAGATACAGGTAATGCTTTAAGGACACAGGCTATACCAGAAACAGGTGCTTCCATTGAACTTACAAATATGTTTGCTGGTTTGTCTGGAGAGTTAAAAGGAGAAAATTATCCAACCAATATTCCAAATAGCATTCATTATACCACCAGAGATCCAATTGGGGTTGTTTGTGCAATCGTACCTTGGAATGCGCCATTATTTTTAACAGTAGCAAAAATCGCTCCAGCTATTGTAGCAGGAAATAGTGTTGTTTTAAAAACAGCTGAACAAGCTCCATTTTGTGCTCTTCTACTATCGGAGATATTTCAACAAGAACTTCCTCCGGGTGTTTTAAATGTAATTTCAGGCTATGGAGAAGAGTGTGGCGAACCTCTGGTAACTCATGAAAAAGTAAGAAAAGTAACGTTTACTGGATCTTTTACTGTAGGAAAGATTATAGCGCAAAAAGCAGCTCCTAAATTATGTCCAGTTACTTTAGAGCTTGGAGGAAAAAATCCAAATATAATAATGAGTGATGCAGATTTAGATATTGCAATTCAAGGGGTTATTGATGGAATGAGATATACTCGACAAGGACAAGCATGTACTGCTGGTTCAAGAGTTTATATTCAAGAAAAAATTTATGATCAAGTACTGGGTGGAGCTGTTGAAAAATTAAGTAAATTAAAAATGGGTAATGCTCTAGATGAAAGTTCTGATATAGGAGCTATTATTTCCGAAGAACAACTGAAAAGAACTTTATATTATATGGATATTGCCAAAAAAAACTCTACAACCAACGTTGTGCATGGCGGCAATCAACTAACAGGTGGTGATTATAAAAATGGTTTCTTTTATGAACCTACATTGATGTCAGGTGTTCCAGTAAGCTCTCCAGTTTGTCAAGAAGAAATATTTGGTCCTGTTGCTTGTGCAATACCATTTAAAACATTTGATGAAGTAATGAACAGTGCAAATGATACACCATTTGGATTGTCAGCGGTATTGTGGACACAAAATTTATCTAGAGCTTTACAGTTTGTTGAAGAAATTGAAGCAGGTTTCGTTCAAGTGAATCAATGTGTAGCGCCTAGAGCTAATGTTTCATATGGTGGATTAAAAATGAGTGGCCTAGGAAAAGAGTATGCATTTGATAGTATGGTTAATCATTTTACTCAAAGTAAAACAGTTTTGATTAATAGAGGAAAATCAAATATAGATAATTAAAAATGACAGATCAAATAGCATTTATCGGTGTAGGTAATATGGGTAACCCAATGGCAGATCAATTAGTTAAGGCTGGTAAAAAAGTTAAAGCCTACGATGTTTCTCCAGAAATGATAAAAAAAGCTAAGGATGCGAATTTAGATGTTGTTGATACATTAGATGAGGTCCTTGAAGGTGCAAATTTTGTAATCTCAATGTTGCCTGAAGGCAAACATGTAAAATCTCTTTTTTTAGGAGACAAAGGTATTATTGATAAAATTTCAAAGGATGCTCTCATAATTGACTGTTCAACAATTGATATTGAAACTTCTTTGTTACTAGGCAAGGAAGCAAAGAATAGAGGAATTAAAATGATTGATGCGCCTGTTACAGGAGGTGTTATGGGAGCAAGAGTAGGTAAATTAAATTTTTTAGTCGGTGGAGATGATGAAGCTGTAAATTTAGCTAAACCATTAATGGATATAATGGGGCAAAAAATTTTACATGCTGGACCACAAGGAAGTGGAGTTGGAGTTAAGATTTGTAATAATATGTCTTTAGGAATTTCAATGATAGCAGCATCAGAGGCACTAATGTTAGCGAAAAGACTAAAGATGGACTTAAAAAAAGTTCATGAAATTATGAAAAATGCCTCTGGAAATAATTGGGCTTTATCAACATATACACCGCTTCCAAATTTAACAGACGGCGTTCCCTCTAATAACAAATATAGACCAGGCTTTTCTGCAGCCATGATGACTAAAGATTTAAAGTTAGCTAATGATGCCGCAAAATCTGTAAATGCTTCTACACCTCTAGGAAAACATGCCTTAGATATATTTAATGAATTTTGTGAAGGTGGTGATAGCGAAACAGATTATTCAGGTATATCTAAAAAAATTGGTGGAGATGCTTGGGATTATCCCTTTGATCCTAAGGGTAAGAAATAGCTACTATTAAACCTCTAGTTGTATAAAAAATGCAACAATTAATTGTTTTACATTTGTCATCCAATGAGTTTTACTTCGCTCATTATTAAGACTTAATAACAATAAAGAGAGGGATAAATAATGAAAAAAATCACTTCAATGATTTTAGCTTTAGTATTTGCAGTTTCAGTAATTGGATCTGCTTCTGCTAAAACATTAAAAATCCAACTTACTTTTCCTAAAACATCATACGATGGACAAATCGTAAAAATGTGGACTGACAGAGTAACAAAACTAACTCGTGGAGAGTTAAAATTTGAGCTTCTTTCAAAAGGTGAAGTTGTTGGTATGAAAGAAACACTAGAAGCTGTTGACAAAGGTCTAGTAGATGGTGGTGCAGCATGGACTCACTACTGGTCAAACTATCACCCAGCTGCGATGTTATTTGGATCGCCAGTTGCTGGTGGAGGAATTGGTTTAAGCACTAAATCTTGGTTAGCTTGGTATTTCGATAATGGTGGTAAAGAATTATACGACCAATTATGGAGCGAAATGGGAATGAATGTTAAAGGTTTCGTGATGGCATCATCAGGACCTGAAGCATTAGGTTGGTTTAAAGAGCCAATTAAAAACATGGATGATTTCAGAAAATACAGATTCAGAACTCCTCCAGGAATTCCAGGACAAACATACAAAGATATAGGAATTGCATCAGTATCTTTATCAGGTGGAGATATTTTACCAGCACTTGAAAAAGGAACTATTGATGCTGCTGAATGGTGTTGTCCAAAACCAGACTCAGTTTTTGGTTTTCAAAAAGTTCTTAAAAACTACTATCTACAAGGATTACACCAAAACGTAGTAAATGGTGATATCTATATTAATGGAGATGTTTACAATTCTTTAACTGACCATCAAAAATATGCAATGGAAGTTGCGTCTGAAGCGATGATCACTAGAAACATCACTAATAGAGCTGTAGAAAATGGTAAAGCGTTAATCGATCTTACTGAAAATCACGGTGTAAAACTTTGGGATACACCAGCTGATTATTTCACTGAGTACATGAACGCTGCTCAAGCAACTCTTAAAAAGAATGCTGCATCAAATGCTTTCTTTAAAGAAGTTTATGAGCACATGACTGCACATGCAAAAATTGTAGTACCTTTTATTGCACAAATGGAAACATCTGATGCATCAATTGGAACTGCATTCGCATCACAACAGTAGTTAAAAATATTAAAACGGGGATTGTTTAAAAAATCCCCGTTTTTTTTACAAATTTAATTTAAATAACTATACTTGTTAAATGGTTGATAAAGACTCAGAGCCTAAAGTTAAAGAAAATCTTGATATTACTGACGAGCTTATAGCCGAAAGAAGAACAAGTTTAAAAATGCCAGAGGATATGACTCCTTGGATGGCAAAAACAATAGAATTCATAGACTCAAAAATGTTAATTACCGGCAAAGTATTTGCCTGGTTAACTGTATTTCTAATTTATGCAATGATCCATGAGGTTATTGGAAGGCATTTTTTCAACAGACCTACTTTATGGTCATTTGACATAAGCAGAATGTTGGCTGGTGCTTTATTTATGTTAGGTGCAGCCTATACATTATCAAAAGGAATACATATAAGAGCAGATTTTCTTTATCGAAATTGGTCAGTAAAAAATCAGGCTAGAGTAGATTTATTTTTATATTTATTATTTTTTATACCAGGGTTTCTTGTATTTTTTCTTGTAAGTTTTGATTACGCCTATACTTCAATTTGCGGAAGATCAAATTTAGAGGAATGCTTAGGTGGTAAAGTTAGAATTCAAAGAGCCATGGATACAACATGGATGCCAATTATGTGGCCTTTAAAAAGTTGTATGCCTATTGGTGCATTTTTACTTTTAGTACAAGGTATATCTGAAATTTTAAAAACTTATTATGCTTTTGTTAAGGGGAGATGGCCCTAATGGATTTCTTTAGTCCAGAAATTATTGGAGCAATAATGATTGGTTGCATGCTATTTGCAATCTTTGTTGGGTTTCCAATTTCATTTACTTTAATATTTTTAGGCCTTGTTTTTGGATATTGGGGTTTTGGTAAATTAGTCTTTTACTTAATGACCCTTCAGTTCAATATGATTATGACGGAGAATACACTCGCCGCTGTACCACTCTTTATATTTATGGGAATTTTAATGGAACAAGCAGGTTTAATGGAGAGATTATTTAATGCAGTTCAGTTAATGCTTTCTAAGACAAGAGGAGCATTATTTTATGCAGTAATGTTTGTCTCAACAATTTTTGCAGCTGCAACTGGAATAGTTGGTGCATCAGTTACAATTTTAGGAATTATGGCAGGTAAAACTATGATTAGAACTGGTTATGATACTAGACTGTCTGCTGGGTTAATCTGTGCTGGCGGAACTCTTGGAATTTTAATTCCTCCAAGTATTATGTTAGTTGTGATGGGACCTGTTTTAGAAATTCCTGTCACAGATTTATTTGCTGCAGCCATAATGCCAGGTATTTTATTAGCATGCTTGTACGCTGCTTATACAACTTTAAGATGCTATCTTAATCCAAAACTTGGACCTGTTTTACCAGTAAACGAACAACCAACTAATATGGCTAAGGTTTGGTATGAATTTATTATGGGACTAATTCCTCCTGCAGGTTTAGTTTTTTTTGCACTAGGAAGTATTCTATTTGGTCTTGCTACTCCAACAGAGGGAGCTGGTATGGGAGCATTTGGTGCGATCTTACTTGCATTAGCATACAAAAAATTAACTCTACCAGGTTTGAAAGATGCTCTTTTAAAAACTTTAGAGATTACAGCTCTAATAATGTTTTTAGTTGCCGCATCTAACTTTTTTGGAGCAGTATTCTCAAAATTAGGAACTCCATCTCTTTTAACTGATTTTCTTTTAAATTTAGAGGTAAATAGATATGTAATTTTAGCAATTATAATGGCTGCTATTTTTTTATTAGGATGGCCTTTAGAGTGGGTACCAATAGTTTTAATAGTACTACCAATTGTTCTACCTTTAGTAATAGAGTTAGGATTTAATCTCACATGGTTTGCAATATTAGTGGCCGTTAATCTCCAAACCGCCTGGCTCTCACCTCCTGTCGCATTATCAGCTTATTTTTTAAAAGGTGTGGTTCCAGAGTGGGATTTAAAAGATATCTATCTTGGCATGATGCAATTTATGGTTATCCAAGTCATTGGTTTAATATTAATTATAATATTTCCAAAAATAGCATTGTGGTTGCCTGGGGTAATGTACCCATCACCTTAGCTAGACTTATTTATTTGAGGAATAATAGTTCCCACTAAAATTATTGCTAAAGATATAAAAACCTTTGTTGAAATTGGAGAGTCGATTATTACCCAAGACATAGTTGCACCAATAGGACCTGTTAAAGGATACATCAAACTTATTCTACCTACTGGAACTCTTCTAAGAGCAAAATTATAAAACAAATATGCTCCAAACGTTATACAAGATAAAGTTATAGCCGCTAAAACTGGTGGTGAAAAATTTAAATAATTTTGATATTCAAAACTTGAATTTGGCCAAATTACAAAAAGAACTAATAAAGATAATATAGCACCAATAAAATATTGATAAGTATTAACACCCAATTGATCAACTTTAGTTTGCATAAATCTTCTTCCCAAAACCTCATTTATAGAAACGCAAATCATTCCTAAAAAGATAATTAAATCACCAATATAATTTCCTTGTCCTGATTTTGTTTGACTTGTAAGTAAAATTAAAGTTCCAATAATTGTTATAAAAGCTCCAATAATTACTTTTATTTCAATTTTTTCTTTTAAAAAAAATCTTGCAACAAATGGCTGCCATATTGGCAAAGTGCTAATTAAAGCAACTCCATTTACTGGTGAGGTTAGTAGTAGACCAATATGAAAACTTAGAGTAACTAGAAATGGATTTAATAAACCCATTAAGAAAGGAGTTAACCCAATTTTTCTGATTTTTAAATCTGCCCTCATGATTAAAGCAAAAATTAACATCAAACCAAATGCTAGAGAGAATCGTACAACCATTAAATCCATTACATAAAATTCCTGTAATGCTAATTTCACAAACGGTGGTCCTGATCCGAAACCTATCACTGCCACGAACATAGAAACGTAGCCAATATTGTTTTTTAGAAAATTCATGGAATTATAAAATCATGCATATCACAATTATAGACATATAAAAATTTTAGTTTAAGGTTACATTAGTGAGTCAGAATATAGAATTAAAAAATTTTGAATTAGCCACAGTTAACCCAAGCAATAAAACATGGACATCAATTGATTTATTTTGCTTTTGGGCTAATAGCATCCAAACCATTGCAGGTTTTGCCTTAATAGCCTCTTTATATTTAATATATAATCTTAGTACCGTGCTGGTCTTAACTTCTTCATTAGCCGCCTCTATATTAATTTATTTTTTTATATCATTGATCGGCAAACCATCACAAAAGCATGGATTGCCTTTTCCTGTTATGCTTAGAATGTCAATGGGTTTAAATGGAGCTAAATACTTAAGTCTTTTAAGATCTGTTATTGGAGTATTTATGTTTGGCATTCAAACATTTTTTATATCAAAATCAATTACATATCTAATTAGAATTTTTATTTACTATAACTTAGATGGTCAAATTCTAGATGATCAATTATTTTTAGCTTTTTTTATAGGATTAAATATAATTGATTGGATTTCATTAATATTAACTTTTGTTATTCAGTATTTTTTATTTACTAATGGACAAAGGTTTAATCAAAAATTTTTACAGTTTTCAGCCATCTTTGTTTATTTAGGTTTGTTTGTCTTTTTTTTAATTTTAACTTCTGAAAATCACACACAAATTTTTCAGTCTCTTAAGTCAAATACGACAGAGGGAAATTTTTTTTCAAAATCTAACATTTTACCTTTTGTAGTTTTAACGGGTACAATATTCTCTTACTTCTCAATTGTGTTGTTAAATTTTGGAGATTTTTCTAGATATGTCAGAACAGAGAAAGATCTAAAATTGGGAAACCTGAATCTATTTCTAAATATGATTTTGTTTTCATTTTTAGCAACATCTATAGTTGTTGGAGTAGATGTTGTTTTAAATCAAAAGCTTATTGTAGTTGATCAAATATTAACTAAGCCAATGGATATTATTGGAAAATTAGATAATACTGGCTTAACTGTATTTGCTCTAATTTTTATAATTTTTTCGTCTCTATCTACAAATTTAATTTCTAATTATGTCCCTACTCAAAATAGTATAATAAATTTTATTCCTAATAATTTAGATCTCAAAACGTCTGGAGTATTAATTTTAATAATTGGTTTTATTGCTGGAGGTTTGTGGCCCTCTATTTTAAGTCAAATAGGTGTAATAAATATTATCGATAGCCTTGCAGCATTTTTTGGTCCAATCTTCGCAATAATAATTGCTGACTACTATCTGGTGAAAAAAGGGAAAGTAAATCACAAAGATCTGTTTTTTTTGAGGGATGGAAATGAATACATGTATTCAAATGGTTGGAACTATAAAGCTGTGTTTTCTCTTGTTATAGGTTTTATTTTTTCTTTTTCATTATTATGGAATATCAATTTCTCAGATATAAAATCATTTTCTTGGATATTAGGATTTGTCGTATCGTTTTTTATATATTATCTTCTAGCTAAAAAATAATTATGAAAGCTTTAGTTTATACCGGCGTTGAAGAATTGGTTTACAGAGAAGAAAAAGATCCTGTAGAGACAAGTGGAGAAAGTATATTGAAAGTGCATGCTTCAGGAATATGTGGATCTGATATGCATGCGTATCATGGAAAAGATGAAAGACGTATTCCTCCATTAATAATTGGTCACGAGGTGAGTGGTGTAATACAAAATGGCAAGTTCCAAGGAAAAAATGTTGTATTAAATCCCTTAATAACATGCGGAAAGTGTGAATATTGCACAAGTGGGCGAGAACATCTATGTCCACACAGAGTTCTTTTAGGAATGAACAGACCTTACGAGAGACAAGGAGTTTTTGCAGAATTGGTTTCTTCTCCTAATCAAAATATATATGAGGTGCCAGATCATTTAGATCTTAATGAAGCGGCTATAGCTGAACCAACTGCAGTCTCACTACACGCTGTACTTATGGGAGAAAACTCTCTTAAAAAACCTCTTTCTGAGTGCAGAACTTTAGTGCAGGGTGCTGGAGCAATTGGATTATTGTGCTCTCTAATATTATCTAAAATTAAGGGAAATAAAAATATCATTATGTCCGACCCCAATAATCTAAGACTAAGCGAATGTGCAAAATATTTTGATGGTAAGTTTGTTAACCCTTCAGACAAAGAAGTACAAAATGATAGCTTCGATGTTGTATTTGATACAGTTGGATTAGAAGTTTCAAGACAACAAGCTATATCGGTTATTAAACCTGGAGGTACAATAATTCATATTGGATTAACCCAACCTGCAGGACAGTTTAATTTTAGAAAAGCAACTCTTCAAGAGGTAACTTTTATTGGTACATATTGTTATACTAATAAAGATTTTGAACATACAATCAAAATTTTAGCTGATAGAAAAATTGGTAAACTAGATTGGATAGAATATAGGGAATTAAAGAAAGGCGCAGAGGCCTTTAAACAAATTCATGACGGAACCTGTTCTTCACCAAAAATTGTTCTTTTACCTTAAAGGCAAATTTCAAATTATAGTTGATAATTAAAAATATTTAATTATATGAAACGTGTGCTTACAAAATTTATCAAAATAATAGCAATCTATCTTTTAATCATGTCCTCGGTTTGTGCCGAAAAACTGATAGTTTTTGATTTTACAGAGGAGGAATTAAATTCATTAGAAGTTAGAAAAGTAAGAGGAGCTGATGCAAAAACATTATATTCTATAGGAAGTAATGAGAATGGAAATTATTTAAAAGCAGAAGCAGTAAATGCAGCTTCAGGAGTTGGTAAAGAAATAAAAATTAATTTAGACAAAACCCCTTTTATAAATATTACTTGGAAGATTGAAAAAGATCTTAAAGGTATAAAAGAAAATACCAAAAAAGGTCATGATTTTGCTGCTAGAGTTTTTGTAATCAAAAAAACTGGCGCAACACCACTATCAAATAGAGCTATAAACTATGTTTTTTCAAGCAATTCAAATGTAGGAGAAACATGGCCCAGCCCTTATACAAAGAAATCTATCGATAGCGTTCTGGCTTCAACAAAGTCAAATTTAAATGAATGGGTCACAGTAAAAGCTAATGTAAAGGAAGATTTTAAAAATTTTCATGATTTAGACGTTGAAGAGCTTTCAGGAATTGCAATTATGGCAGATACCGATAATTCAAAACTAACCGCAGTTAGTTATTACCAAAATATTTTTTTTTCCTCTGAGTAAAATTTTAATTAATATACTTTTTTAAACCAAAACTTAATAAAGACAGTATTATTGCAGCCAAAACATCAAGGATTGGAGTGGCTTCTGGATATCCGAAATTCCATAATATAACACCAATTAACCAAATTATATAAATTTTCATAATGTATTAATCATTAGTATAAAAAATATTTTCACTTTGATATTATTATTTTTATGAAAAAATTTAAATCAAGTTTTAATGTATACTATGAGGATACAGATGCTGGTGGCGTAGTTTATTACGCAAATTATTTAAAATTTATAGAGCGAGCTAGAACTGATGCTATAGCATCTGTAAATTTTACAAATTCTAAACTAAGAGAAAATTATGGAATATATATAATTGTTAAATCTTGTAATTTAAATTTTATAAAACCTTCAAGGTTAGAAGATAAACTTGATATTTTTTCTGAAATTGTAGAGGTAAAGAATGTATCAATTAAAATGAAGCAAGATATATTTGTAAAAGATAATTTAATTTTAACTGCACATGTTCATTTAGCTACAATTAATAAAGAGGGCAAACCAACCAAAATGCCTGAAAAACTCAAAGAACAATTAACTAAATAGTATTTTTTACTTTAATAAATAAATTAGTCATTTTGTTTACGTTAATTCTTCCTATATTTACATTTCTTGGACTTGGATGATAAGAACCTACCAATAAAATATTATTTGGAAGCTTAAAGAATTTACTATGCCCAAATTTAACATTTGAATCAATTTTGTGGTGTTTTTTGTAAAATTCTATACAAGTATCAAAAGCAATTTTCCCAAGTGCAACAACAATCTTTAAATTTTTTAAGTATTCAATTTCATTATTAAAATATTTAAAGCAAGTGTTTAGCTCTTTTTTTGTAGGTTTATCTCCAGGTGGGACACATTTTAAAGCAGTGGTTATAAATATATCTTTTAATTTAAGTCCATCATTTCTGTGGTCTGAATTTGGTTGGTTAGATAAATTTGCCTTGTATAGACATTTATATAAAAAATCAGAAGATCTATCTCCTGTAAAAACTCTTCCAGTTCTATTACCCCCGTGTGCCGCTGGCGCCAAACCAACAAATAAAATCCTAGCTTTTGGGTCACCAAACCCTGTTATTGGTTTTCCCCAATATTTTTGATTTATGTATTGTTTTCTTTTATCTTTAGCTATCTTATTTCTAAATCTGACCAACCTAGGACATTTTTTGCAGCTTACTATCAAATTTTCAAGTTTTTCAAAATCATTAGTCATAAATATTAATTTTTAATCTCTATGTCTTATACTATAATTAATTTAGATTATGAATGTTGGTTTTATTGGTGTTGGTTATATGGGTTATGGGATAGCCAAAAATATTTTAAAAAAAGGGAATAACTTATTTGTTATTGCAAATAAAAAAAGGGCACCAATAGATAAAATTGTGGGTGATGGTGCGGTCGAAGTAAACTCCTATAATGAACTGTGTGAAAAAAATTTAGATGCCCTATTTCTTTGCGTAACAAATACACCAATCGCTCTCAGTATTGCTGAAAAAGTCTCAACTTTACTTAAAAATAATACATTAATTATTGATGTTACAACTCATAACCAAAATGGCTCTATTAAAATGGAACAGATTTTTTCAAAACAAAAAATTAACTACATCGAATGTCCTGTGATGGGAGGTCCCGTTCAGGCAGAAGAAGGTGTTTGTGGAGGTATTGTTGGAGCATCAGAGGAAAATTTTAAAAAGTCTGAAGTTTATTTAAAAACTTTTTGTAAAGATTATTTCCATTTTGGAGAAGTAGGCAAAGGAGCGAAATCAAAGTTACTAAATAATTTTTTGTCACTCGGTACTGCAACTAATGTTATAGAATTTATCAAGAGCGCAAAAAAATTAGATATTGATTTAGAAAAACTTTTTGCTGTTGCAAAATTAGGATCTGGAAACTCAACAGCTTTAAATAGAATTTTTGATAATGTGCTTAAAGATGATTATACTGGATTTAAATTTTCAACTTCCAACACTTTAAAGGATCTTACTTATATCCATGAAATGCTAAAAGATTTAGGCAATGCAGAAAAATTAGCCAATGTAAAAAAATCTTTTTATAAAAAAGCAGTAGAAGACGGGAATGGAGATTTATTTATAAGTGAACTAATACAGAAAGATTAATTATTCTTTTTTTTTATCAGCAAATACAATAGCTATAAGTAATAATGCTGTCCAAAACATTGCCGCTAAACTTTTGATTGCACTCGTTTCAGCGCCCCACAAATCAAAAAAAAATGCTCCAATAAGAATTCCAATTATGTAAATTATCACTACTAATCTAGTCTGAGTCATTTAGTTGCTTCTTTTTAAATAACGACATTCCATTATTTTTTTTATGTTCATACGATTCTTTGAAACTTTCTAGCTGCCATCCTTGCATTCTCATTTGAATATCTTCTAAATTTTGTTTTTTCCAATCATCTTTAGTATTCTGGTCTTTCCAAATCTTCTTTTCATCATTATTTCTTCCACAACCATAACAATATCCAGTTACAGGATCCATTTTGCAAATACTTATACAGGGTGAAATTATCATTTTTTTATATATTTATATCCTTTTACACTATTATTCTGATTGGACAAATTAGATCAATACTATATAAAACAGCATAAAATTTGGGCGAGTGGCGGAATTGGTAGACGCGTTGGTCTTAGGAACCAATAGTGCAAGCTGTGAAGGTTCGAGTCCTTTCTCGCCTACCATAAATAGAATATGAAAGTAACAGTAGAAAATAAAAAAGGTTTAGAAAAAGATCTTAAAGTATTTGTAGATAAAAAAACAATCTCAGGCTTTATGGATGAGAAATATGAGGAAATAAGAAAAGATATTGTTATAAAAGGTTTCAGACCTGGCAAGGTTCCTACCGAGATATTAAAAAGACAATTTGGTAAAGCTGTTTACGGTGAAGTAATTGATAAGTTGTTAAAAGATACAACAACTAAAGCTCTAGAAGAAAATAAAATCAAACCAGCCGGACAGCCTAAAATAGATTTAAAGTCTTTTGGCGAAGGTAAAGATTTAGAATATATAATTTCAGTCACTGAACTACCCGAGGTTTCTGCTAAAGGATTAAGCTCAATTAAAGTAGATGAGTATGTTGTAAAAATTGATCCAAAAGAAACAGATAAAAGAATAAGTGAAATTGCAAAAAATCAAAACAATTTTAAAGATGCAGAAGCAAATTATAGCTCAAAAATAAATGATCTTGTAATTTTTGATTATAGAGGAACTATTGACGGCAAAGAATTTAAAGGTAACGAGGGTAAAAATACTCAATTAGTTCTTGGAAAAGATTTATTTATAAAAGGTTTTGATAAACAATTAGAGGGCGTTAAATCAGGTGATACAAAAAATGTAGAAGTAAAACTGCCTGAAAATTTTCCTGAAAAAGACCTTATTAATAAAAGTGCTGTGTTTGTATGTAAGGTTACGGCAGTGAGAATTCCAGAGGAAGTAAAAATTAATGATGATTTTGCTAAAAATATGGGTGCAAAAGATTTAGCAAATTTAAAAGAACTTATTTCAAAACAAATTAATGATGAATATAAAAATTCATTAGCCATGATTACAAAGAAAAGTATTCTTGAGCAAATAGAGAGAGAAAAATTAGACCAATTACCAGGTAATTTAATCGAGCAGGAAGTTAAAATATTATCTCAAGGAATGAAGGAAGACGAAGTTAAAAAGAACCAAAAATCATTAGAGGAACAAGCTAAAAAAAGAATTAAAACAGGATTAATCTTAAATGCTTTTGGTGAGGAAAATAAAATTAATGTATCTCAAGAAGAAATTAATATGGAAATACAAAAACAATTTAGAATGATGCCAGGTCAAGAAAAGATTGTTAAAGATTATTATGAACAAAATCCTGCAGCAATAGATAGTTTAAGAGGACAAATTTACGAAGAAAAAATAATTGAGGAAATTAAGAAAAAAGCAAAAACTACAAAAAAAGAAATTACTAAAGAAGAAGCTGAGAAAATTCTAAAACAAGAAAATGAAAACAACATTAAAGAGCAAGCGAAACTTGCAAAAAAAGATGGAGATGAAAAAAATAAGAAAAAAATAGATCCTAAAAAAAAAGAGGTAAAAGCAAAATCGAAAGAAACTAAAAAAACTAAAACTCCTGCATCAAAACCTAAAAAAGCAAAAAAGGTTAGCAAAAAGTAATCACAAGTTGTATAAGAATAATCGAATCGATTATGTCTATTAAAATTCCAGAACAACTAAACACCCTTATCCCCATGGTTGTCGAACAATCTAGCAGAGGTGAAAGGGCATATGACATTTATTCAAGACTACTTAAAGAGAGAATTGTATTTGTGGTTGGTCCAATAAATGACGCGGTTGCATCGTTAGTTACTGCGCAATTATTATTTTTAGAGTCAGAAGATCCTAAAAAAGAAATTTCATTATATATAAATAGTCCTGGTGGACTTGTAACAGCCGGACTTGGTATTTATGATACAATGCAATACATCAAACCAGAGATAAGTACTTTATGCATAGGTCAAGCAGCAAGCATGGGTTCATTTTTACTTGCGGCTGGGGCTAAAGGAAAAAGATTCTCATTACCAAATTCTAGAATAATGGTTCATCAACCCTCTGCAGGTTTTCAAGGACAAGCGACAGATATTGAAATTCACGCTAATGAAGTTTTATCTTTAAAGAAAAGATTAAATGAAATCTACTCAAAACATACTGGAAAAGCAGTTGATGAAATTAAATCAGCATTAGAGAGAGATAATTTTATGACCCCAGACAATGCAAAAAGTTTTGGTTTGATAGATAAAGTAGTAGAAAAGAGAGAATAGGTCACAATATATAGTTTGTTCACAACCTCCACTTGATTACTTTGTAACATATGTATTAAAGTATAAAAATTGATTCGAATTAAAAATTATGAGTAACAATAAAAATATTCTTTACTGTTCTTTTTGTGGCAAGAGCCAACACGAAGTTAGAAAATTAATTGCAGGTCCAACTGTATTCATTTGTGATGAATGCGTAGAACTTTGTATGGATATAATTAAAGAAGAAAGCAAAGATAATTTTGTAAAGCATCAGGATGGATTACCTTTACCAAAAGAAATATGTAAAGTTCTTGATGACTATGTGATTGGACAATCTCACGCAAAAAAAGTTTTATCAGTTGCAGTCCATAATCATTACAAAAGATTAAACTACGAAAATAAAACAAGCAAAACGGTTGAACTGTCCAAATCTAATATTATGCTTGTAGGACCAACGGGATGTGGAAAAACTTTATTAGCACAAACTCTTGCTAGAATACTTGACGTACCTTTTACAATGGCAGATGCCACTACATTAACTGAAGCAGGCTACGTAGGTGAAGATGTTGAAAATATAATTTTAAAATTATTACAAGCAGCAGATTATAATGTCGAAAAAGCTCAAAGAGGAATTGTCTATATCGATGAGGTTGACAAAATAAGTAGAAAGTCAGAAAATCCATCTATTACTAGAGATGTATCCGGTGAAGGAGTTCAGCAAGCCTTATTAAAAATTATGGAGGGAACAGTGGCAAGTGTTCCTCCTCAAGGGGGAAGAAAACATCCTCAACAAGAATTTCTACAAGTAGACACAACTAATATACTGTTTATTTGTGGAGGAGCTTTTGCTGGCCTTGATAAAATAATATCGCAAAGAGACAAAGGGTCTTCTATTGGATTTGGAGCGGAGGTAAAAACTTTAGAAGATAAAAAAACTGGAGAATGGATGAAAAATCTGGAGCCCGAAGATTTATTAAGATACGGGTTGATCCCAGAATTTATTGGCAGATTACCAATTACAGCAACTCTTGAAGATTTGGATGAAAAATCTTTAATAAAAATTTTACAAGAGCCAAAAAATTCTTTGATTAAACAGTACCAAGAATTATTTAGATTAGAAGGAGTAAAATTAACATTTAAAGACCAGGCAGTTAAAGATATTGCTAACAAAGCTATAAGTAAGAAAACTGGGGCTAGAGGATTAAGATCAATTTTAGAAAATTTATTACTTAAAACTATGTTTGATCTTCCTGGTCAAGATAACATAGAAGAAGTTATTATTGATGGTGGAGCAACTAAGGGCACTTCTCAGCCAATTATTGTTCATACTAAGAACAAATCAAAAACAGAAAAGACTTCTGCGGCTTAATAAGAGTTAATAAACAAAAGTTTCCTATTGCATTATAAGATATAATATCCATATTTATATTTATGGAAGTTAAATTAACACAGCCATTATTACCATTAAGAGACATAGTAGTGTTTCCAAGCATGGTTATTCCTCTTTTTGTTGGAAGAGATAAATCTATTACTGCTTTAAATGAGGTAATGAAAAGTGACAAAAAAATAATATTAGTTACCCAAAAAAATTCTGAAGTTGATGATCCAAAAAAAAATGATGTATTTTCTTATGGATGTGAAAGCAACATATTACAACTTTTAAAACTTCCAGACGGTACAGTTAAGGTTTTAGTTGAGGGAATTAAAAGAGTAAAAATTATTGATTTCAAGGATGATGAAAAATTTATTACCTGCACCTATGAACATCAAAAAGATTTACTAAACAAAGATGAAGACCTATTACCTCTAGCACTCACAGCAGTAAGAAGATTAGAAAAATTGACATCCGTAAATAAAAAAGTTTCATCAGAAACAATTAACAATATTAAACAATTAAAAGATCCATCTAAAATTGTAGATAATATTGTGTCGAACCTAAATGCATCTATATCTGAAAAACAACAAATATTCGAAACATTGGATGTTAAGAAAAGATTAAATGCAGCTATTAAAATGATGGAGAGTGAAACAAGCATAATTGGAGTAGAAAAAAGAATTAGAGGAAGAGTTAAGACTCAAATGGAAAAGACTCAAAGGGAGTATTATTTAAATGAACAATTAAAAGCTATTCAAAAAGAATTAGGCGAAATTGAAGATGGCAAAGATGAAACGACAAACTTAAAAAAATCAATTCAAAAAGCTAAAATGCCAAAAGAAGTTGAGAAGAAGTGCATGTCAGAGCTTAAGAAATTAAAAAACATGAGCCCAATGTCTGCAGAGGCAACAGTTGTTAGAAATTACTTAGATTGGATGATTGATCTTCCATGGTTTAAAAAAAACGATGTTGATATTGATTTAAATAAAGGTCTTAAAATTTTAGATGAAGATCATTTTGGTTTAGAAAAGGTAAAAGAGAGAATTATTGAGTTTCTAGCAGTTCAAAAAAGAATGGAAAAAATTAAAGGACCAATTTTATGTTTAGTTGGACCTCCAGGAGTTGGAAAAACATCACTTGGAAAATCTATAGCTAAAGCTACTAATAGACAGTTTATTAGAATGTCTTTAGGAGGTGTCAGAGATGAAGCAGAAATAAGAGGTCATAGAAGAACATACATTGGGTCTTTACCAGGAAAAATAATTCAAATGATGAAGAAAGCTGGTACAAAAAATCCTTTATTTTTATTAGATGAAGTTGATAAAATTGGGAACGATTATAGAGGAGATCCATCATCAGCTTTACTAGAAGCATTAGACCCTGAACAGAATACAGCTTTTAATGATCACTATTTAGAAGTTGATTATGATTTGTCTGATGTAATGTTTGTAACAACAGCTAATACTCTAAATATTTTACCACCGCTTCTTGATAGAATGGAAGTTATTAGAATCCCTGGATATACAGAGGATGAGAAAATAAATATCGCTAATAAATACCTATTACCTAAACAGGTAAAAGAGAACGGTGTAAAAGATGGCGAGCTAAACCTAGAAGATGGAACAATAAAAGAGATAATTAGAAGTTACACAAGAGAATCTGGTGTAAGAAACCTAGAAAGAGAAATTTCTAAAGTAACAAGAAAAGTTGTAAAAAAAGTAGTAAGTGGCGAAGTTGAAAAAGTACAAGTAAATGACAAGAATATTCCAGACTTTTTAGGAATTAAAAAATTCAAATTTGGTGAAGTAGAGGATAAAGATAAAACTGGAATAGTAATAGGACTAGCGTGGACTGAGGTAGGAGGAGAAATTCTTAAAATAGAAACTGTTAATATGCCAGGTAAGGGCAGAATGCAAATAACAGGAAAACTTGGAGATGTTATGCAAGAGTCTGTAAAAGCTGCTAAATCATATGTTAGATCAAAAAGTTTAGAGTATGGAATAATTCCACCTCTCTTTGAAAAAAAAGATTTTCATATTCATGTTCCTGAAGGAGCTACGCCTAAAGATGGACCATCAGCTGGTATAGCAATGGTTACATCCATTGTATCATCAATCACAAATATACCTGTTAATAGAGAGATTGCTATGACTGGTGAGGTGACAATTACAGGACAAGTTTTACAAATTGGTGGTTTAAAAGAGAAATTACTTGCTGCACACAGAGCAGGGGTTAAAAAAGTATTAATACCAAAAGAAAATGAAAAAGATTTAGTAGATATTCCAAAAAAAGTAAGGGAAGACATTAAAATCATTCCTGTAGAAACAGCAGATGAAGTGCTTAAAATTGCTCTTACTAAAGAGCTAAAACCTGTCGAATGGACTGAAGTAGATAAAATTTCAGAGGGTAAAAAAGACGATAAATCTCAAGCTAGTATTCAGTAATAAACATTTTACTTTATTAATCCGTTGATGTAATAGTACCAAGATTTTGGGTGGTTAGCTCAGTTGGTAGAGCATCTCGTTTACACCGAGGGGGTCAAAGGTTCGAGTCCTTTACTACCCACCATTTACACCTGTGGGGGTGTAGCTCAGTTGGTTAGAGCACCTGCCTGTCACGCAGGGGGCCGAGGGTTCGAGTCCCTTCACTCCCGCCATTATTTGAGTAAAACTAGGCATAAAAATGTGACATATCTTCACTTTTAGTTGATATAATAGTTGTTACATAGGAATCAAATGCTTGCGGAATTTTTAAAAGATTATCTACCGATAATATTATTTTTGATAATAGCCTTAGGCTTGAGTCTTGCTTTTGTTGCAATTAATTATATCGCTGCTCCAAGTAAGCCTGATCCTGAGAAACTTTCAGCTTATGAATGTGGATTTGAACCTTTCAATGACTCAAGGATGGAATTTGATGTCAGGTTTTATTTGGTTGCAATATTATTTATAATTTTTGACTTAGAAATTGCATTTTTATTCCCATGGGCTATCTCACTTGGAGAAATCGGTTTATATGGTTTCTGCTCTATGATGTTATTTTTATTTATTTTAACTGTTGGATTTATTTACGAGTGGAAAAAGGGAGCTTTAGATTGGGAATAAAATGAATTTACAAGATAGAAAAAAAGATATCCCAGAAGAGTTTAAACAATTAGCTCAAGACTTTAGCGATAATGGTTTTATAACAACATCACTAGACAACCTTGTTAATTGGGCAAGAACTGGCTCATTACATTGGATGACGTTTGGACTAGCATGTTGTGCTGTCGAAATGATGCAAACATCTATGCCAAGATATGATCTTGAAAGGTTTGGTGCAGCACCAAGAGCATCGCCACGTCAATCAGATGTGATGATAGTTGCAGGCACGCTTACAAATAAAATGGCTCCTGCATTAAGAAAAGTTTACGACCAGATGCCTGAACCTAGGTATGTAATATCTATGGGAAGTTGTGCAAATGGTGGAGGCTATTATCATTATTCATATTCTGTAGTTAGAGGATGCGATCGAGTGGTGCCTGTTGATGTATATGTCCCTGGATGCCCTCCGTCAGCTGAAGCATTACTTTATGGAATTTTACAATTACAGAAAAAAATAAGAAATAAAGGTTCTTTAGAAAGATAATAATGAAAAATCTTGAGGACTTGGAAAAGTTTATAAACTCCGAATTAACATCTAAAATAAATAATTCATTTATAAAACATAAAACTATTTATATAAACATAGATCATGATGAATTGGTCGATGTGATTTCTTTTTTGAAGACCAATAAAGAAACTAAATTTAGGCAATTAATCGAAATTACAGCTGTAGATTACCCTGAGAATGAAAATAGATTTAAGATGGTTTATTTATTATTAAGTCATGAATATAATCAAAGAATAATTATTGATTATTCGATAAAAGAAAATGACGTAATTTCCTCATTAACCTCTATATTTCCTGCTGCAAATTGGATGGAAAGAGAAGTATTTGATATGTATGGGTTAAACTTTAAAAATCATCCTGATTTGAGAAGAATTTTAACTGATTATGGTTTTGAGGGGCATCCTTTAAGAAAAGATTTTCCTCTTACTGGTCATAATGAGGTTCGTTATAGCGAAGAACAAAAAAAAGTGATCTATGAACCTGTTAAATTAGAGCAAAATTACAGAAATTTTGATTATGAGAGTCCTTGGGAAGGAACAAAATACATTAAAGAAATTAAAAAAAGTTAATGGCAAAAGAAAAAAAAACACTAAACTTAAATTTTGGACCACAACATCCTGCAGCGCATGGAGTTTTAAGATTAATACTTCAATTAGATGGAGAAGTTGTTGAAAAAGCTGATCCCCACATAGGGTTGTTGCACCGAGGTACTGAGAAGTTAATTGAAAACAAAACATATATCCAAGCAGTTCCTTACTTTGATCGTTTGGATTATGTAGCACCAATGAATCAGGAACATGCATTTGCTTTAGCTATAGAAAAAATTCTAAAAATCGAAGTTCCTACTAGGGCAAAATATATTAGAGTAATTTTCTGTGAAATAGGTCGAATATTAAGTCACATATTGAATGTAACTACTCAAGCAATGGATGTTGGGGCGTTAACACCAACTTTATGGGGATTTGAGGAACGAGAAAAATTAATGGGATTTTATGAGAGGGTGTCCGGATCAAGGTTGCACGCTAATTATTTTAGAGCTGGTGGAGTGCATAAAGATCTTCCTTCTGGACTTGAAAGTGATATTGATGAATTTTGTGAAAAATTTCCAAAGATTATTGATGATTTAGAAACTTTACTTACCGACAACAGAATATTTAAACAGAGAAATGTAGATATAGGAATTGTATCCAAACAAGATGCGCTAGATTATTCTTTTTCAGGAGTAATGTTAAGAGGTTCTGGTGTGGCTTGGGATTTAAGAAGAAGTCAACCTTATGATTGTTATGACGAATTAGAATTTAAAATTCCTGTTGGAAAAAATGGAGATTGTTATGACAGATATCTTTGCAGAATCGAAGAAATGAGAGAAAGTGTAAAAATTATTAAACAGTGTTTAACAAATATTCCAAAAGGACCAATTAAAACCGAGGATGGAAAGATTTCTCCTCCTCCAAAAAAGGAACTTAAACAGTCTATGGAGGCTTTAATTCATCATTTTAAGTTATTTACAGAAGGATATAGGGTTGAAAAAGATGAGATATATACAGCAGTTGAGGCACCAAAAGGAGAATTTGGTGTTTATCTGATTTCAGATGGCTCAAGCAAACCATACAAATGCAAAATCAGAGCTCCTGGATTTACCCATCTTCAAGCTATGGATTATTTAATAAAAGGTCATATGCTTGCTGATGTACCTGCTGTATTGGGTTCAATGGATATTGTTTTTGGAGAGGTTGATAGATGAGTGTAAAAAAAATTCACAAAGAACAACCTGAAACTTTTAAATTTAATGATAAAAGTATGGAGGCTGCAAATAAAATAGTTTCTAATTATCCAGATGGGAAACAACAGAGCGCGGTTATGGCTTTGTTATATATAACTCAAAGGCAAAACGATAATTGGATTCCGTTACAAGCAATGAAATATATAGCTAAATTTTTAGACATGCCTTACATAAAAGTTTATGAGGTAGCAACTTTTTATTCAATGTATAATTTATCTCCAGTTGGTAAATATTTCTTTCAGGTTTGTACTACAACACCTTGTATGCTTAGAGGGGCATATGATTTAGTTAAAGTTTGTAAAAATAAAATATCTGAAAAAGAAAATGTATTATCCGAGGATGGAAAAATTTCTTGGATGGAAGTTGAATGTTTAGGCGCATGTGTTAATGCTCCAATGATGCAAGTTAATGAAGATTATTACGAAGACTTGAATGATAAAAAACTTGAAGAAATAATTGAAACGATATACCAAAATAAAATTCCAAAACCAGGATCTTACTCAGGAAGAATAAATGCAGAACCAGTTAACAATAGAAAAACTTTATTAGGAAACAAAAATGCTTAAAGACGAAGATAGAATATTTCAAAATTTGTACAATGACAGTGGTGCAGATATTGACTCTGCTAAATTAAGAAATGATTGGAATGGAACAAAAGAAATTTTAGAAAAAGGAAGAGAGTGGATAATCAACGAAGTTAAATCCTCTGAACTTAGAGGACGTGGTGGAGCTGGTTTTCCAACTGGTCTAAAATGGTCATTTGCACCTAAAGAGGTGGGATCTAGACCACATTATCTAGTTATCAATGCTGATGAGTCCGAACCGGGAACTTGCAAAGACAGAGATATATTAAGATTTGAACCTCACAAATTAATAGAGGGATGCTTAATTGCTTCTTACGCAGTTAATGCCCATAAATGTTATATTTATATAAGAGGTGAATATTTTAATGAAGGGCAAAAACTTCAAACTGCAATTGATGAGGCTTATAAAAATAATTTAATTGGTAAAAATGCATTAAATTCAGGATGGGATTTAGATATTTATATTCATTATGGTGCTGGCGCTTACATTTGCGGTGAAGAAACGGCACTATTAGAGAGTTTGGAAGGAAAAAAAGGGCAACCAAGATTAAAGCCACCATTTCCTGCATTAATTGGGTTATATGGATGTCCTACTATAATTAATAATGTTGAAACTGTTGCAGCTGTTCCTACAATTCTAAGAAGAGGTGCAAAATGGTTTAGTTCACTTGGAAGACCAAAAAATACAGGAACAAAAATTTATTGTATTTCTGGAAATGTCAATAATCCATGTAACGTAGAAGAAGAAATGGGAATTCCACTTAAAGAATTAATTGAAACTCATGCTGGTGGTGTAATTGGTGGATGGGATAATCTCAAAGCAGTAATACCAGGTGGTTCTTCAATGCCAATGTTACCTAAAGAAATTTGTGACAACATGAAAATGGATTTTGATGCATGTGTTGAAAATAAAACAGGACTAGGAACAGCCGGTATTGTTGTGATTAATAATGACCAAGACATTATTAAGTGTATGGCAAGAATAGCTAGATTTTATAAACATGAAAGTTGTGGTCAGTGTACACCTTGTAGGGAAGGATCAGGATGGATGTGGAGAATGTTGGAAAGAATGGCAGCAGGTGAGGCAACCCCGGATGAAGTAGATATGTTATTTGATGTAACGAAACAAATAGAAGGTCATACCATTTGTGCATTTGGTGAAGGTTCCTCTTGGCCAGTTCAAGGATTAATCAGACATTTTAAAGATGAAATACTTGAAAGAAATAAATTTGACCCTGTTGTGAAAAAAAATAAAAATATTCCATACCTTGTTGATCAACATTTATTAGAAAAGGAAAATGCCTAAATTAAAAGTAAACGATATTGATATCGAAGTTGAAGATGGTCTAACCGTACTCCAAGCTTGTGAACAAGTTGGAGCTGAAATACCAAGGTTTTGTTATCATGAAAAACTTTCCATAGCTGGGAATTGTCGTATGTGTTTAGTTGAAATGGAAAGATCGCCAAAGCCTATAGCTTCATGCGCAATGCCTGCAGCTGAAGGTATGGTTATTAAAACTAATACAGAAAAAGTTGAAAAAGCAAGAAAAGGTGTGATGGAGTTTTTGCTGGCTAACCACCCTTTAGATTGTCCTGTTTGTGATCAAGGTGGTGAGTGTGATTTACAGGATCAATCAATGTTTTATGGAATTGATAAATCACGATTTAAAGAGAATAAAAGGTATGTACCTGAAAAATACATGGGTCCATTAATTAAAACTCAAATGACTAGATGTATTCATTGTACTAGATGTATTAGATTTGCTACTGAAGTAGCGGGAGTGCCAGAATTAGGTGCGATCGGACGTGGAGAAAACATGGAAATTACTACATATTTAGAGAAATCAATGGAGTCTGAAATGTCAGCAAATGTAATTGATTTATGTCCGGTTGGTGCATTAACTTCTAAACCTTATGTGTTCGAGGCAAGACCTTGGGAACTTAAAAAGACCGAAACAATTGATGTTATGGATGCTGTTGGATCAAACATTAGAGTGGATACTTACGATTGGGAAGTAAAGAGGGTTTTACCAAGAATTAATGAGGAAATTAATGAGGAGTGGATTTCTGATAAAACAAGATATGCATGTGATGGATTAAAAAATCAACGATTAGACACCCCATTAATAAAAAATAATGGAAATTTTGAAGAAATAAGTTGGCAAGATGCATACAAAAAAATAAAAGAAAAAATTTTAAAAACATCATCAGACAAAATAGTTGGTTTAACCGGCGATATGACAAACATGGAAACTATGTTCGCTGTCAAAAACTTCTTTCAAAAAACTTTAAATTCTAATTATTTAGATTCTAGACCTAACCATACCTACATAAATTTTGAAAATAGAAATAATTACCTATTTAACTCTAGTATAGAAGGGATAGAAGAAAGTGACCTTATATTATTAATAGGTACAAACCCAAGATTTGAGGCAACTATATTAAATTCGAGAATAAGAAAAACTTATTTAAAAAATAAAACTGAAATATTTTCTTTAGGGGATGTAGGTGATTTAACTTATCCTTATAAAGTTTTAGAAAATAATTCAAAAGTAATTAATAAACTAATTAACAATGAACACGATCTTTCAAAGAAAATTGCCAGTGCGGAAAAACCTATAATTATCTTAGGTCAATCAATATTAAATAGTAAGAATGGTGCATATATATTTGAAGAGTTAAAAAAGTATTTAACAAGTATTAATAAAATTGGTGATAATTGGAATTCACTAAATATTTTATCAACTGATGCATCAGCTGTTGGTTCTTATGATTTAGGCATTTTTTCTTCAAATGATGGAAGTAATAAAACACTTAAAAAAATTGAGGATGGTGAAGCAGAAGTTATTTTTTTGTTAGGTCAAGACAACCTCAAAATTAAAAAAAGTGATGAATATATAATTTATATTGGAAGTCATGGTGATAAAGGTGCAGATATGGCAGATCTTATATTGCCTGGTGCTGCATATACTGAACAAGATGGTTATTTCACTAACTTAGAAGGTAAACTTCAAAAAGCTTATAAAGCGTCATATCCCCCAGGAGAAGCTAAAGAAGATTGGCAAATAATAAATGAATTATCTTCTACTATCCATGAAAATTCTTTATTTAATAACAAAGATGAACTACTAAAATCTATGCAAAACCATTTAAATAAAAAAAATATTAATAATTTTGAAGTGCCTGCATATAATTTGAATGATGAAAAAATATTAGTTGAAGATATTGATTATTACTATTCTAATACGATTGCCCGTGCATCCAAAACAATGTCAGAGTGTAGATATGCAAGAGCTAATTTAAAAAAAACTGGAACTGAGGGTTAATGGACTCTTATTTTTCAATATTTTTTACTGAAGTTTATAAAATTTTATTTTTATTAATACCTGTTTTAATTTCTGTAGCAATGATAGTTTGGCTTGATAGAAGAGTTTGGGCCTTTGTACAAAAAAGGAGAGGACCTAATGTTGTTGGTCCATTTGGTTTATTCCAATCATTAGCTGATGCATTAAAATATATCTTTAAAGAAATAATAATACCTGCAAGCTCAAACAAACTTGTATTTGTATTAGCTCCAGTCGTGACTATGACATTAGCATTAATATCATGGGCTGTAATACCATTTGACGAAGATTTTGTTCTAGCTGACATCAATGTTGGTATTTTATATCTTTTCGCAGTTTCATCATTAGGTGTATATGGAATAATTATGGGAGGATGGGCCTCCAATTCTAAATACCCTTTTTTAGGTGCAATCAGATCTGCTGCACAAATGGTATCATATGAAGTTTCAATAGGAGTTATAATTATCAACGTTCTATTATGTGTTGGATCTTTAAACTTAAGTGACATAGTTATGGCACAACAAAATTTATGGTTTGTAATTCCTTTGTTTCCTATGTTCGTAATTTTTTTTATTTCTGCACTAGCAGAAACAAATCGTCCTCCATTTGATTTACCAGAAGCAGAAGCAGAATTAGTGGCAGGGTATCAAACTGAATATTCAGGAATGATGTATGCTATGTTTTGGTTAGGAGAGTATGCAAATATTTTGTTAATGTGTGCAATGGGAGCAGTTTTATTTTTGGGTGGCTGGTTATCTCCAATAGATATCTTCCCATTTAATGCGATTCCAGGTCCATTTTGGCTAATCTTTAAAATATTATTTTTATTTATTTTATTTGCGTTAGTTAAAGCAACTGTTCCAAGATACAGATATGACCAATTAATGAAGCTTGGTTGGAAGATATTTCTCCCATTTTCACTGTTTTATGTTGTTTTAACTTCAAGTTTTTTACTATATTTTGATTTACTACTGGGAAAATAAATGAAAATTTCACGATTATTAAAAACTATATTCATGATTGATTTTGTGACTGGTTTATCAATTGCAATAAAAGAGACTTTTAAGGCAAAAAAGACAATCAATTATCCTTTTGAAAAGGGGTCTTTAGGAACAAGGTCTAGAGGGGAGCATGCTCTTAGAAGATATCCTAACGGTGAGGAAAGATGCATAGCGTGTAAGCTTTGTGAAGCTGTATGTCCAGCACAAGCTATTACAATTGAGTCTAAGGAAAGAGATGACGGTAGTAGAAAAACTGTAAGATATGACATTGATATGCTTAAGTGTATATACTGTGGACTTTGTGAAGAGTCATGTCCAGTAGATGCAATTGTCCAAGGTCCTAATTTTGAATTTGCAACAGAGTCTAGAGAAGAGCTTTATTATACAAAAGAAAAACTTTTGGAAAATGGAGACAGGTGGGAAAATATTTTAGCTGCCAATATAAAGGCTGATAGTTCTCACAGGTAATCTTATGATTGCACACTCAGTTTTCTTCTATATTTTCTCCTTAATAGCAATTGTTTCTGCAGTCATGGTGACAGTCTCAAAAAATACAGTTCATTCTGTATTTTTTTTAATCCTAGATTTTATTAGTATATCTTGTTTGTTCATCATGATAGGTGCAGAATTTTTAGGCATGATCATGCTTATTGTTTATGTTGGAGCTGTTGCAGTTCTATTTTTATTCGTTGTGATGATGTTAAACGTAGCTGAACAAAAAGGCCAATGGTTTAGCTCAAGGTGGGATGGTGGAACCCATATACCAGTTGGTTTATTAGTTAGCTTAATTATTTTTTTTGAACTGATAATTGTAATTGGAGGATGGAAATATAAACCTGATTTGTTAAATAGCCTTTCTATAAATATATCTACTGAGGTCACTAATACTAGATCTATCGGAAATGTTTTGTATACGGATTATATACTTCTATTTCAAATTTCAGGAATGATTTTATTAGTTGCTATGATAGGAGCAATTGTTTTAACTTATAGAGAAAGAGCCGGAGTTAAAAGACAAAGTTATTTTAAGCAAATTTCTAGAGAAAGAGATGAAGGAGTTGATTTAGTTGAGGCTAAGAGAAATAAAGGAGTTAAAATAGATGCTTAGCATAGGTTTAGGACATTATTTAACATTAGCTGCAATTATATTTACTATTGGTGTTGTAGGTATATTCCTTAATAGAAAAAATGTAATAGTTATTTTAATGAGTATTGAGCTAATTTTACTAGCAGTAAATATAAACCTTGTTGCCTTTTCAATATTTATTAATGATTTAAGTGGGCAAATATTTACACTATTTATTTTAACAGTTGCTGCTGCTGAGGCTGCTATCGGATTAGCCATAATTGTGGTTTATTTTAGAAATTCAGACACGATAAGAGTTGAAGAGATTAAAAATTTAAAAGGATAAAATGGAATACCTAATTTTATTTCTACCTCTAATGGGAGCTGTAATTAGTGGTTTTTTTGGAAAGAAAATAGGTGACAGAAATTCTCAAATTTTGACAAGTTCGTTTGTGAGTATTTCAGCAATACTCTCTTTATTTGTTTTGTATAAAGTTATTAGCTCAGATTATTCAAACAATCTTGTTATAGCTACTTGGATTAATTCTGGAACATTAAATGTTAACTGGTCAATAAAAATTGATGCATTATCAGCTGTTATGTTTGTTGTAGTAAATTTTGTATCAGCTTTGGTTCATATTTATTCAATTGGTTACATGTCACACGATCCTCATAAAACAAGATTCATGGCATATTTGTCTTTATTTACTTTTGCAATGTTAACTTTAGTAAGTTCAGATAATTTTATTCAACTATTTTTTGGTTGGGAAGGTGTAGGCTTATGCTCATATTTTTTAATTGGATTTTGGTTTAAAAAAGAAAGTGCAAACAAGGCTGCAATAAAAGCCTTTGTTGTTAATAGGGTTGGTGACTTTGGTTTAGCGCTTGGAATTTTTCTGATTTTTTATATTTTTGGTACAGTCAATTATAACGAGGTTTTTGAACAAATCCCAAATGTTTTAGATAAAAAAATAAATTTCATTGGTATTAATATAGAAATTATTGATTTGATTTGCTTACTTTTATTAATTGGAGCAATGGGTAAATCGGCTCAATTTTTATTACATACATGGTTGCCCGATGCTATGGAAGGCCCAACACCAGTTTCTGCATTAATTCATGCTGCAACAATGGTAACTGCTGGAGTATTTCTGATCGTTAGATGCTCACCTATATATGAATACTCTCCATTAGCTTTAACAGTTATAACCATAATTGGAATGACTACTGCTTTCTTTGCAGCAACAGTTGCACTTGTTCAAAATGATATTAAAAAAATTATTGCTTATTCTACTTGTAGTCAATTAGGTTATATGTTTTTTGCTGCCGGGCTAGGTGCTTATAATGTTGCGATGTTTCATCTATTTACACATGCTTTTTTTAAAGCTTTATTATTTTTGGGAGCTGGTGCTGTAATTCATTCATTTCATGAAGAACAAGATATAAATAAAATGGGTGGAGTTATCAAGAAACTTCCATACACATATGTATTAATGCTCATTGGAACTCTTGCTTTAACAGGTTTTCCTTTTTTATCAGGTTTTTATTCTAAAGATGCAATAATAGAATTTGCGTACTTAAGAGGGAATGGAGTTGGAATGCTTGCAGCTTTTGTAGGTATTGTTACAGCTTTATTAACATCAATTTATTCCTGGAGACTTATATTTAAAACATTCCATGGTAATTTTAATAATAAAGAACTTAGTATTGATAAAGTACACGAGTCACCTTTGGTTATGATTGCTCCTTTAATTGTCTTAGCAATAGGAGCTATTTTTGCAGGTATGGCCTTTAAAGGTTTGTTTATAGGTCATGAGATATCATATGAATTTTGGGCTGAATCTATAAAATTTTTAGAACCACTAAGTACAGATCATCCACCAACGTGGTTTTTGTTTTTAACGCCCATACTTGTTACCTCTGCAATTCCATTTTCTTATTATTTATATCTAAATAACACAAACATAGTAAATGGACTGAAAGAAATGAATGAACCAATTTATCAATTTTTAGTTAAGAAATGGTACTTCGATGAAATATACGATTATTTATTCGTCAATCCTTCAAAAAAAATTGGAAAGTTTTTATGGAAAAAAGTTGATGGATCAATAATAGATAAATTTGGTCCTGATGGGATTTCAAGTGTAATTAAAAATTTATCAATTAAAGCAGTCAAATTTCAATCTGGATTTATTTATCAATATGCATTTGTTATGTTGATTGGATTTTCAGTTTTACTAACAATATTGATATTAAATTAATGAACTTTCCAATTTTATCGTCTTTAATATTACTCCCGACAATAGGAGCTTTGTTTATACTATTCACAAAATCATCAAGTGGAAAATATCAGAGTTCAAAATATGTAGCCTTATTTATCTCTTTAGCAAATTTTTTATTATCTTTATATCTTTGGTATGTTTTTGATAAAAATTCAGTAGACTTTCAGTTTGTAGAAAATAGAGAATGGTTATCAGGATTTGTAAATTATAAAGTTGGAATAGATGGTATTTCAATTTTATTTATAATATTAACAACTTTCATAACCCCAATTTGTATTATTTCAGTTAATGCTACAATTACAAATAGACTTAAGGATTTCTTAATTGCCATATTAATAATGGAAACATTTATGATTGGTGTTTTCTGCTCACTTGATCTAGTAGTATTTTATTTATTTTTTGAGGCAGGTCTTATACCAATGTTTTTAATAATTGGTATTTGGGGTGGAGAAAGAAGAGTCTACTCGGCTTTTAAATTTTTTCTTTACACTTTATTAGGTTCAGTTCTTATGTTGGTTGCTATTATTGCGATTTATTGGATAACAGGAACCACTGATGTTGAAAAACTTTATGAACTTGGTATTCAGGCGAAATATCAAAATTTATTATGGCTAGCATTTTTTAGTTCTTTTGCAGTAAAAACTCCTATGTGGCCGGTACATACTTGGCTGCCTGATGCTCATGTAGAAGCCCCAACTGTTGGCTCTGTATTACTAGCAGCAATACTCCTTAAAATGGCTGGATATGGATTTATTAGATTTTCTCTAGGGTTATTTCCTATAGCATCAGAAAATTTTACAATGTTAGTTTATGTCTTAAGTCTAATAGCAATTATTTACACATCTCTTGTAGCTTTGATGCAGGAAGATATGAAAAAACTTATAGCATACTCGTCTGTTGCCCATATGGGTTTTGTAACACTAGGTATTTTCACAATGACACAACAAGGTATTGAAGGAAGTATTTTCCAGATGATTAGTCATGGACTTGTATCAGCTGCACTTTTCTTAAGTGTTGGAGTTGTTTATGAAAGGCATCACACAAGGTTAATTAATAAATATGGTGGTTTAGTCTCTATAATGCCAAGATATGCAATTGTTTTTATGGTATTCACACTAGGAGCTCTAGGACTACCTGGAACAACAGGTTTTATTGGAGAATTTTTAATTTTAATGGGTGCATTTGAGAAAAATATCTTAGTAGCGATGATTGCAAGTTTGGGAGTAATTTTAGGAGCAGCATATATGCTTTGGCTATTTAAAAGGGTTGTTTTCGGTGAAATGAATAATCCAGAGCTTAAAAGTATGAAAGATTTAAAAACTTTTGAAATTATCACCTTATCAGCTTTAGTAATACCAATTTTATTTTTTGGTTTTTATCCAGAGCCTTTAATGAATTCAATTGAAGCGTCAGTCGAAAATACTTTAAACATGTACAACTTTGATTTAATTAACAACCTTGCATTAAAAGACTAATGGAAAATTTTCATTATATATTACCTGAAATCTTCATATCGGTATGTATAATGCTATTTTTACTAGTTGGAGTTTTCAAAAAAAATAGCGCAAGTTTAATTTATAATTTATCTAATATATCGCTAGTTATTTTATTGGCACTAATAATAAATCTCAGTTCATTAGATACAATTTACTTATTCAATGAATCATATTTAATAGACAATTTATCAAATTATATGAAGATTATACTTGTTGGATCCGGAATTTTTGTAATGCTAACTGGATCCAAATATATACAAGTTATCAATTTAAATAAAATTGAATACCCGATCCTCATACTAAGTAGCATTTTGGGAATGATGATAATGATAAGTTCAAATGATTTAATAGTTTTTTACATGGGCCTTGAACTACAATCATTAGCTTTGTATGTTCTTGCCTCTTTTAATAGAGACAATTTACTTTCTACAGAGTCTGGACTTAAATATTTTGTTCTTAGCGCGTTATCGTCTGGTTTACTGTTATATGGTTGCTCATTAACTTATGGATTTTCTGAAAGTACAAATTTTGATCAAATACTTATAAACTCTACTGAATTTAATTACGGTACCACGTTTGGGATAGTCTTTATTTTAGTTGGTCTTGCATTTAAAATATCGGCTGTACCTTTCCATATGTGGGCTCCAGATGTTTATCAAGGCTCTCCAACATCTGTAACATTATTCTTTGCTATACTTCCAAAAATAGCTGCGCTCTCGGTATTCATTAAGTTTTTGTACACACCTTTTGCTAATATGAATGATCAATGGCAAACTATTATTATATTTATTTCAATAGCTTCAATGATATTTGGTGCGGTAGCAGCCATAGGTCAAAAAAACTTAAAAAGATTAATTGCTTATAGTTCAATTAGTCATATGGGCTATGCTTTGGCCGGATTAGCAACAGTTAGCAATCAAGGAATACAAAGTTCAATTACATATATATCTATTTATTTGGTAATGAATTTAGCTTTTTTTAGCTGCTTGTTTATGCTTAAAAGAGACGAGAAATATTATGAAAATATAGAGGACTTATCAGGACTCTCTAAAAAGCATCCAATTTTATCTTTCTCATTATTGATAGTTTTATTTTCTTTAGCAGGTATACCCCCACTTGCAGGTTTCTTTGCAAAGTTTTATGTATTCATAGCTGTTATAGAACAATCTATGTATTTTTTAGCAATTGTTGGATTGTTAGCAACTGTAGTTGCAGCTTTTTATTACTTAAGAATTATAAAAATTATATATTTCGATCCAGAAAAAGAGGAATATGAAACATCTCACAATTTAGGATTAAAAATAACTTTAGCTATCTCAACAATATTTATATTAGCATATTTTATATACCCTAGTGGTATAACAGAAATAGTATCTAAAATTACTATGATCTAATGAAATTAAAAAGATATTTATATAAAAAAGTAGAAAGTACCAACAACGTAGCAATAAGATTAATTAAGCAAGGCAATCAAAGAGGAATAATTTTAACAGATCAACAAACAAAAGGTAAAGGACAAAGGAAAAATAAATGGATATCTATAAAAGGTAATTTGTTTTTGTCAGTCTTCTTTGAAATTAGTAATAAAATATCCTTATCAAAAATAATAAATTTAAATTTAAATATAATTAAGAAAATAATATATAAAAAAATAAACACTTTAATTCTAATAAAAAAACCTAATGATATATTAATAAATAAAAAAAAGGTCTGTGGAATTTTACAAGAAACAATTTTTATGCAGAATAGAAAATACTTAATTGTAGGAATTGGAATAAATGTTTCTAGTAGTCCAAAAATTAATAATTATCCAACTACATTTTTAAATAATTATACAAATAAAAAATTAAAAAGACTTGAATTATTTAAAGAAATTAAATTACTGTATGAAAAAAACCTACACTCATTTGGAGTTTAATATATGTATTTAATTGGAGATATTGGAAATACTGCAATTAAAATTTGTTTATTTAATAACAACTTAAAATTGATCAAAAATATTAAAATTCATAAGAAAAATTTAAACAAAAAATTTATCAATAAAAAATTATTATTTTTAAGAAAATATAATTCCAAACTTAGAAAAGTACTCTTTAGCTCGGTTGTCCCCAACTCTTATAAAATGATGAAAAATACCATTAAAGAAATTACTAATTTGAATTGTATTGAATTAAAAACATGTAATTTAAAAAAATTTATAAATATAAAAGTCAATAGAAAACAAATTGGTTCCGATCGTTTAGCTAATGCGATTGCAGTTATTGATAATAGGTTTAATTATATTATAGTTGATTTTGGAACGGCTACCAATTTTGATATTGTTATTAAAAAAGATTATATTGGTGGTGTTTTAGCACCGGGTGTAGAACTTTCCTTGAAAAATTTAATAGATAAGGCCTCTTTAATACCTAAAATTAAGCTAGAAAAAACAGCAAATGTCATTGGCAAAAACACTAAAACTGCTGTAAGAGCTGGTTTTTATCACGGTTATACTGGTTTAATTGAAAATATAATTAAACTTATTTTAAAACAAACTAGAAAGAAGTTTAAAATTATACTTACAGGTGGATTTGCACACTTATTTAAATCATCAATTAAAGGTATT
Organism: uncultured Pelagibacteraceae bacterium; assembly: GCA_902617895.1. Classification (GTDB taxonomy): domain Bacteria; phylum Pseudomonadota; class Alphaproteobacteria; order Pelagibacterales; family Pelagibacteraceae; genus Pelagibacter. The sequence goes on from CACMYJ010000007.1 coordinate 60,796, forward strand.
AAAACGGTTGATAAAAATTTAACAATTAAAGGTATCTTAAGAGTAGCTATAAATTAAAAAAATATGAAAGATGAATTATTATTTTGTCCTCTAGGTGGATCTGGTGAAATAGGAATGAACATGAACCTATTTGCATATGGTAAGCCAGACAATCAAAAATGGATTATTGTTGACGTTGGTGTTACATTTGCAGATGATACAGTACCTGGTGTTGATATCATATATCCAGATCCAGGATTTATAATAGATAAAAAAGATGACTTGCTAGGCATAGTCCTAACACATGCTCATGAAGATCATATTGGAGCTATTGCTCATGTTTGGCCAAAATTAAAATGTAAAATATATGCTACACCTTTTACCTCAGTATTAATTACTGAAAAATTTAAAGAAAAAAAAATTGATATAACTGGCTATTTAAAAATAGTAGAACTTAATAGTACAATTAATCTAGATCCTTTTAAAATAGAGTTCGTTACACTTACTCATTCAATATTAGAACCTAATGGTCTTAAAATACAAACACCAGCTGGAAATATACTTCATACTGGAGATTGGAAATGCGATCCAGATCCTTTGATAGGTGGAAACATAAACTCCGAAAGATTAAAGGAAATAGGTAACGAAGGTGTATTAGCTATGATTTGTGACTCTACAAATGTATTTAGTGCAGGTAGAGCAGGGTCTGAACTTGATGTGCGTAAAAATTTACTTAAGGTTTTTGAAAGATTAAAAAAAAGAATAATCGTTACTTCATTTGCATCTAATGTAGCCAGGATGGAAACTGTTTTTTATTGTGCAGAACAAACAGGAAGACATATTTCACTAGTTGGAAGATCGATGCACAGAATATTTAAAGCAGCAAGACAATGTGGTTATCTTAAGAATGTTATTGATCCAATAGATCCAAGAGATGCAAAAAATATATCTAGAGAAAAAATTGTTTATTTGTGCACTGGAAGTCAAGGTGAACCAATGGGAGCTATGAATAGAATAGTTAAATATACTCACCCAGATGTTTTTATTGAGAGAAACGATACTGTAATTTTTTCTTCAAAAATTATCCCTGGAAATGAGAAGAAATTATATAAGCTTCATAACAATTTGGTCAAAGAAGGTATCGAAGTTATATCTGAAGATAATGAATATATTCATGTTTCCGGTCATCCTAACCGTGAGGACTTAAGAGACATGTATAATTGGATTAGGCCAAAAGCAGTTATCCCTGTTCACGGTGAACACAGACACATGATGGAGCACATTGAATTTGCAAAAGAGATGCAGGTTAAATACCCAGTTCAAGTAGAGAACGGTGATATTGTTAAGTTGTATCCTGGAGAAAAACCAGAGGTCTATGACAAAGCACCAAGTGGAAGAGTTTATTTAGATGGAAATGTTCCAGTAGAGGAGGATTCTAGATCAATAAAAGAAAGAAGAAATATTTCATCAAATGGATTTTTAGAAGCTACAATTATGATTACACCAAAAGGAAACATTCACAACAAACCTTTGGTAACTTTTAGAGGTCTACCAGTATATGAGAATGATGAGTTTATTTATGGATTGGAGGAAGAAATAGAAAGAACTATTAAAACATTTTCATTAAACAACACAAAACAACAAGACAATCTCATAGATGCTCTTAAAATAACTTGTCGTAAATTTTCAAAAGAAAAAACTGGGAAAAAACCACTAACAAATATAAACTTGGTAAGAATTTAAATAATAAAATGTATTTTTCAAAATCATTTGTACCTATTCTAAAAAATAATCCTACAGAAGCCAAAATTAAATCTCATCAGCTTATGTTAAGAGTTGGAATGATAAAACAATCATCAGCTGGAATCTATTCATGGTTACCACTCGGTTTCAAAGTTATGAAAAAAATAGAGCAAATTGTTAGAGAAGAGCAGGATAGAATTGGCGTTCAGGAAATTTTAATGCCAACAATTCAATCATCAGAAATTTGGAAAGAAAGTGGAAGATATGATGATTATGGAGAAGAGATGTTGCGTATTAAAGATCGTCAAAATAGAGAAATGTTGTATGGACCTACCAATGAAGAGCTTATAACAGAAATTTTTAGATCAAGTATTAAATCTTATAAATCACTTCCACAGCTATTATATCATATTCAATGGAAATTTAGAGACGAATTAAGACCAAGGTTTGGAATTATGAGATGTAGGGAGTTTTATATGAAAGATGCTTACTCTTTTGACTTAAATGATGATGAGGCTCTTTTTTCTTATAACAAATTTTTCCTTTCATATTTAAGAACCTTTAAAAGATTAAATTTATCTGCGATACCTATGGCAGCGGATACTGGGCCTATTGGTGGAAATCTTTCCCATGAATTTATAATTCTTGCTGATACTGGTGAAAGTAAAATTTACACAGACAAAAGAATATTTGATGTGAATAGCTCATCTACTTTATTAGAAAAAAATTCACTTAATGATTTACGACAGCAATATGAAAAATTTTATTCTGTTACAGATGAGAAGTTTGACCAAAAAGAATTTGAAAAAGTAGTTCCGGAAGAATTTAGAGTAAATACAAAAGGAATAGAGGTAGGTCATATATTCTATTTTGGAGATAAATATTCAAAACCAATGAATGCTGCAGTAGATTTTAATGGTAAAAAAGAATATGTTAAAATGGGATCTTATGGAATAGGTGTATCAAGACTAGTAGGTGCCATAATTGAGGCTAAATACAACGATAAAAATGAAATAATGAAATGGCCAATATCAGTTGCTCCTTATCATTGTGCAATAATTCCAATGATTAAAAAAAATGATACATCAAATTTAGAAAAATCGAATAAAATATTTGAATATTTAAAGTCTAAAAATATAGATGCCATCATAGATGATACTGAAGAAAATATTTCTGCAAAAATTAGGAAATTTAATTTAATTGGTATTCCTTATCAGTTGATTTTGGGAAATCAAACTGATGGAGATTTATTTGAGTTTAAAGAAATTAATAGAGAAACTCAAAAATTAAATATCGAAGAAGTTGCGTCACAAATTTTAAAAGCTAAATCAAATTGATCTCAAATCTAGAAAGAGAAGTTACATTTAGATTTTTAAGGACTAGAAAAAATGATGGTTTTTTAAATATCATATCAATTTTTTCTTTTATAGGTATTTCATTAGGGGTTGCGGTTCTAATCATTGTTATGTCAGTGATGAATGGTTTTAGAACTGAATTAATAAGTAAAATTGTAGGTTTTAATGCTCATGCGGTAGTTCAACAAGAAAATAAACCACTGAAAAATATTCAAGAATTGGATTTGGCAAAAAATATAGTTTCAAGTGATGGAGAAGCAGTAATAATGAATAGAAATATTACAAAGGGTGTCTTCTTAAAAGGATATTTAGAAAATGATTTTAGAAATCTTGAAATAGCCAAAAATAAGGAATTTTCTGGATCTCAAAACTTAAATAATAATAATATTTCGATAGGTAAAGAATTGAGTTTTAATTTAAATGTTGATATTGGTGATACTATCACAGTAATGTCTCCTGCGGGAATACAAACGTTAGTAGGTACATTGCCGAAACAAGAAAACTTTAAAATAGTATCAATTTTCGATAGTGGTTTGTCAGACTATAATGAAAATATTGCATATATAAATTTAGAAACACTTGAGAGTTTTTTTAATAAGAATAAAGAAGATAGATTCTTAGAATTTTATTTTAAAGATCCAAAAAATATAGAAATTCATAAAAAAAATTTAAAAACTCAGTTTCCAGATTCACTTGTTTATACTTGGTCAGATATGAATAAATCATTATTTTCAGCTTTGAAAGTTGAAAGAAATGTAATGTTTATAATTCTTTCTTTAATAATTATTGTTGCAGCATTTAATATAATATCTGGACTTACAATTTTAGTTAAAAATAAAACAAGAGATATAGGCATCCTAAAATCTATTGGGGTATCAAGTAAATCTATAAAAAAAATCTTCTTTTTAGTGGGTTTTTTTATAGGAACATCAGCGACATTATTTGGAGTAGTTGTTGGCACACTTTTTTCTATTTATATAGAAAACATTAGACAATTTATCTCAAATATATTTGGTATTTCTCTTTTCCCAGAAGATATTTATATTTTAAATTCTATGCCTTCTGAAATAAATATAAATTCAATAATAATAATCTCTCTTTGTTCAATAATTGCAACAATTTTAGTATCTATATACCCAGCTTCAAAAGCATCTTCTTTAGATACAGTTAAAACTCTAAAATATGAATAATTATATTAAAATAAAAAATCTAACAAAAAAATACGAAAAAAATAAAACTATAAAAGTTTTAAATGATATTTCATTTAATTTTGAAACTGGAAAAACCTATTCTATTACGGGACCATCTGGATCAGGAAAATCAACTTTGTTAAATTTACTTTCATTAATTGATAACCCCACATCGGGTACAATCGAAATAAACAGCAATAAAATAAAATTAAATAATAAAGTTGAAAATGATTTAATTAGGGCAAAGAAAATTGGAATAATTTATCAAGACAAAAACTTATTATCGGATTTTACAGCTTTAGAAAATGTTTACTTGCCTAACTTACTAGTTTCTAAAGAAAAACAAAAGTCTGTAGATCTAGCAAAAAAATTAATAAAAAATGTAGGTATGTCATCTAGAATAAACCATTTTCCAAATGAATTATCTGGTGGCGAAAATCAGCGTATTGCTATAGCTAGGGCATTAATAAATGATCCTGATATTATATTAGCCGACGAACCAACTGGTAATCTAGATTCTGATAATGCAAAACTTATCTTTAAAATCCTATTTAATTTAAAAAATAAAAATAGAATCATAATTTTTGCAACTCACAATAGATATTTTGCAAATATGGCAGATTGTAAAATTATGATGAATGATGGTAATATACAAATTATCAATGCTGCAATCTAAAAAAAAATCTTTCAATCAAATTAAAATTCACTCGCAGTATTCAATTTGTGAGGGTGCATTGAAAATTGAAAATCTTAAAGAGTATTGTAAAAAAAATAAGATACAGTCTGTAGGATTAAGTGATACTTATAATTTATCGGGTGCATTAGAATTTTCGGAAAATATCTCTTCAGTTGGTACCCAACCTATCATAGGATCACAAGTTCAATTTAAATTTAAAAATACTTACGGACTTATTCCCCTAATTGCAAAAAATTATAATGGTTATAAAAATATAATTGAACTTTCTTCAAAAGCTTATTTAGAAAATGACGATAATGACCAACCACATTGTTCAATTGAGGATTTAACAAAATTTAGTGACGGGATTATCGTTCTATCTGGAGCAATAAATAATTTAATTGGTAATATGTTTAATAAAGGATTATTTGAAGAACTAGGTGAATTAATAACAATATTAAATAACAATTTTAAAGAAAATTTTTATTTAGAAATTCAAAGACATGGTGATAAAAATGAAAAAGAATTTGAAATTTTCAATCTTAATCTATCAAAAAAATATGAAATACCGATCATAGCAACTAACGAGGTTTATTATTTGGATAAAGAAATGCATGAAGCTCACGATGCTTTAATGTGCATTGGTCAAAAAACTTATATAAATGATCAAAAAAGATTAAAACTGACAAATAATCACTATTTAAAATCATCGGAGGAAATGGATGAGATTTTTAAAGATTTACCTGAGGCATTAGAAAATAATTATAATTTGCCTTTTAGATGTAATTTTAGACCTATTCCATCCAAACCCATACTGCCTAATATTATTACAGACTCAGTCAATATCGACGATAAGTTAAAAAATGACTCTTTAAAAGGTTTAGATGAAAAATTTAAAAATGATACTGAGCTAATTAATAAAATATTAAATAATGATAAACTTAAAGAAATTTATAAAGATAGATTAAATCATGAAATAAAAATTATAACTGAGATGAATTATTCAGGATATTTTTTGATAGTCTCAGATTATATAAAATGGGCAAAAAATAATAATATTCCAGTTGGACCTGGAAGAGGATCTGGAGCAGGTTCATTGGTTGCCTGGTGCCTATCCATTACAGATGTTGATCCAATAAAATTTAATTTAATCTTTGAGAGATTTTTAAACCCTGACAGAATTTCTATGCCAGATTTTGATATAGATTTTTGTGAGGAAAAAAGAGATCAGGTTTTTAAATATTTAACTACTAAATATAAAGATAGTGTTGCTCACATTATAACATTCGGAAAACTTAAAGCTAGAATGGTCATAAGAGATGTTGGACGCGTGTTAGGACTGCCATATGGGTTTATAGATAGCATCTGCAAAATGATACCATTCGATCCATCTAGACCATTAACTTTACAAGAAAGTATCAATGTAGAGCCAAGATTACAAAAATTAATTAATGAGGACAAAAGAGTTAGTCGTCTAATCGAGTTATCTTTAAAACTTGAAGGGTTAAATAGAAATGTTGCAACTCATGCAGCTGGTGTTGTTATAGCAGACAAAAAATTGACAGAAAGTGTGCCCTTGTACAAGGATTCTTCTGCTGATTTATTACTACCTTCCACTCAATTTGACATGTATTCAGCTGAAAATGCTGGATTAGTTAAATTTGACTTTTTGGGTTTAAAAACGTTAACAGTAATTAATAATACTCAAAAACTTGTAGAAAAAAATCATCCTAATTTTAAAATTGAAACTATTAATTACGAAGATCAAAAAGTATTTGAACTTTTATCAAGTGGTAAAACAGTTGGATTATTTCAATTAGAGAGCTCTGGAATGAAAGATGCTTTAATCAATATGAAGCCTAATCATTTGGAAGATATTATTGCCCTAGTTGCTTTATATAGACCCGGACCTATGAGCAATATACCTATTTATAACGACTGCAAGCATGGAAAGAGAAAGCCTGACTATTTACATCCTAAGCTGGAGGAAATTTTAAAACCAACTTATGGTGTTATTATTTATCAAGAGCAAGTTATGCAAATTGCTCAAGTATTATCGGGATTTACAGCAGGTGAAGCAGATATATTAAGAAGAGCCATGGGTAAAAAAAAAAGAGCAGAACTTGAAAAACAAAAAGAAAGATTTGTTGAAGGTGCTCATAATAATGGAATTAGCAAAGATATTGCAGCTGGAATTTTTTTAAAGATCGAACCATTTGCTGAATATGGGTTTAATAAAAGCCATGCAGCTGCTTATGCAATAATAGCATATCAAACCGCATTTTTAAAAACATACTATCCACACGAGTTTTTTGCAGCCTCTATGTCAATGGAGCTCTCAAACCAAAAAAAATTAAGTGAATTTTATGAAGAACTTAAAAGATTGGGCATAAATATAATTCGTCCAGATATTAATAAATGTTATGCCGACTTTTCCTCCGATGGTAAAAATTTTCTTTACGCACTAGGTGCAATTAAAAGCGTTGGATTTGAAGCAATTTCAAAAATTGTAGAAGAGAGAAATAAAAATGGAGTGTTCAAAGATCTAACAGACTTTATAAATCGTGTTAACCCAAAATACATAAATAAATTACAGTTGGAGGGTCTTGTAAAAGCAGGTGCTTTTGATAATTTGTATAGTAATAGACACTCTTTATACAATTCAATACCTAATATTATTTTAAAATCAAAAAATATTTTTGAAAATAATTCTGTAAACCAAATTGATTTATTTCAAGAAGATAATGATGAAACTTATTTAGATATCATTGACGATTGGAATGTAGATGTTAAATTATCCAACGAATTTGAAACCTTAGGATTCTTTATTTCAGATCATCCTCTAAATCAGTATAAATCACTTTTTAATCAATATAATATTATTGATTATGAAGAGTTTAATTCAAATGAAAATATTTTAAGTTCAAATATTTCATCCACAATACTTAAGGTTCAAGAAAAAAAAACACAAAAAGGGTCTTCCTATGCAATAATTAAATTTTCTGATTTATCTGGTGTTTTTGAATTGTTTGTATTTTCAGATGTTTTTGAAAACAATAGAGAAATACTTATTGAAGGTAATTCTGTTATGATAACTTTAGTTAAAAATTATGTGGATGAAAGCAAAGTACAAAAGAAAATTAATATAAGAAAAATTATTGCTATGAAAGAGGTTATTGATAAGCCAATAGATGAAGTAAAAATAGAAGTCAAAAATATAGATGATATAACAAAAATTAATAAATTTTGTTTAGAACCTGGCAATACTAAAGTGATAATAGACGTTGAAGCAGACAAAAAAAGGATGTCTTTTCAATTGAGTGAAAAAAGAAAAATAGATCATAAAATGATCAATTTAATGAGAAATGAGGAAAATATTGATGTTATTTAAAAAAAACTTGTTTTTTCCTCTTTTTTTTGTAAATAGTTCCATAAATTAATACGCACACAATTTCTGGTTTTATACCTCCGGTCCTTTATAGGCAGTAATTGTGGTGGTACAACCGGGAAAAAATATGAAAATACCAAACCTTACTATAGAACAATTATTAGAAGCTGGCGTTCATCTAGGCCACAAAACTTTAAGATGGAACCCAAAAATGAAGAATTTTATTTTTGGAAAAAGAGACTCTATTCATATTATAGATTTAACACAAACACTTGAGTTAACTAAAATAGCTTTAGAAAAAGTCTATTCAACAATCTCATCAGGCGGAAAAATATTATTTATATCTACAAAAAAACAAGCATCAGAAGCAATAGCAGAACTTGCAAACGATACTGATCAATATTTTGTCAACTATAGATGGTTAGGAGGTATGCTTACAAATTGGGGAACAATTTCTAACTCAATAAAAAAACTTGATAAAATAGAATCAGATTTAAAATCAGAGAATAGAGGCTTTACTAAAAAGGAATTGTTAAAAATGAGTGGTCAAAGAGATAAATTACAGAGATCACTTGGTGGAATTTCAGATATGAAAAAGATCCCTGATCTTGTTTTCATAATTGATACCAATTATGAGTCTCTGGCAATAAAAGAATCTATTAAGCTTGGGATTCCAATAGTTGCAATTTTAGATACAAATTCAAATCCAGATGGTATTGATTTTCCTATTCCTGGAAACGATGATGCTAGAAGATCTATTGATTTGTATTGTTCACTTTTAAAAGAAACAATTTTAAATGCTAAAAAAGAAGCACCACAAAATATGGCTAGTGAAAAAGAAATTGAGGCTTTAAAAATTGAAACTCCAAATCCAGAAAAATCTAAAGAAGAAAAATTAGAAAAAAAACTTAATTAAAAAAAATAATTTTATTACAGGATATTATATGAGTGATATTGAAAAAGTAAAACAATTAAGAAAATCTACAGGTGCAGGCTTTAAAGATTGCAATTCTGCATTAAAAGAATCAAATGGCGATTTAGATAAGGCAGCTGAAATTTTGAGAGTAAAAGGTATAGCCAAAGCTTCAAAAAAAATGTCTAGAAGCGCAACAGAAGGAGTTGTAGTTACTTCTGGGAATGAAAAAAAAATGTCTTTAATAGAAGTAAATTGTGAAACTGATTTCGTTGCAAAAAACGATGATTTTATTCAGTTTGTTAAAGAGTTAAGTGAATTAAATAATCATCACTCTTCAAACATAGAAGAATTAAAAAAATCTATGATGAAAAATAATAAAACTGTTGACGAAAATCTAGTAGCCTTAATAGCAAAAATTGGAGAAAAAATAACAATTGGTAGAGTCAAAACCTTAGCTGATGAAAATTCAAGAAATTTTGCTTATCAACACTCAGTAATTAAAGACAATGTATCAAAATTAATTGTAATTGTATCTTTGAGTACTAATGAGAAATCCGATAAAATAGATTTATTTGGAAAACAATTATCAATGCATATAGCAGCATCAAATCCTATAGCTTTAAATGCAGATCAGATTGATCAAGGAATAATAAATAAAGAGGTCAAATTAATTGACGAAGAATTAAAGAATTCTGGTAAACCCGATGAAATTGCAAAGAAAATTAGCTTAGGTAAAATTAATAAATTTAAAGAAGAAAATAGTTTGATGACTCAGGATTGGGTTATGGAGCCTAAAATGAAGGTTAACGATGTAATTAATAGTTTAGAGATACCTAATTTAAGTATAAAAAATTTTATTAGATTAAAAATAGGAGAGTAATGTTTGAGGAAACTATTTATAAAAATAAAATGAAAAAAACGTTTGAAGTTTTTATTCAAGAATTGTCTTCTCTCAGAACTGGAAGGGCTAATGCGAGCATGTTAGATATTGTGAAAGTAGACGTTTATGGACAAAAAATGCCTATTAACCAATTAGGTAGTATTACAACACCAGAACCAAGAACAATCAATATTCAAGTTTGGGACGTGACTAATGTAGTGTTAATTGATTCTGCAATAAAAAAATCTGAATTAGGATTAAATCCTCAAATTGATGGTCAATTAATTAGATTGCCAGTTCCAGATCTCAGCGAAGAAAGAAGATCTGAAATGAAGAAAATAATTAAATCAATGGGTGAAAAATGCAAGGTATCGATAAGAAATGTAAGAAGAGAAGCAAATGATGAACTTAAAAAATTATCAAAAAGCAAAGATATATCCGAGGATGATGTAAAAAAGAAAGAAAAAATTATTCAAGAATATACAGATGATCAAGTAAAGATTGTTGATGAAAGGGTTTCCACAAAAGAAAAAGAAATAATGACAATATGAATTTTCCATCTCATGTAGCCATAATAATGGATGGAAATGGCAGGTGGGGAATTAAAAAGAAAAATTCACGAAATTTTGGTCACACGAAAGGAATAGAAGTTGTTAAAAATATCATTAATGCTGCTATAAAGAAAAAAATAAATTATTTAACATTATATACCTTTTCAACGGAGAATTGGAAAAGACCTAATCAAGAGATAAAATTTCTAATAAATTTGCTGGAAACCTATATTAAAAAAGAGTTAATTAATTTAATTAATAATAATATTAGACTAAAAATTTTAGGAAATTTAAGTAAATTTCCAAAATCTTTGAAAATTAGATTAACACAAGCTGAAAGACTGACACGCAAAAATACCAAAATTCAAATTAATATAGCTTTAAATTACGGCGCTAAAGAAGAAATTGTAAAATCTATTAAAAAATTAAATAATTTATCAAAACAAATTAATGAAAAAAATATATCGGAATATCTCTACACTAAAGGTATTCCAGATCCGGAAATACTAATTAGAACTGGTAACAGAAAAAGGCTTAGCAACTTCTTATTATGGCAGTTATCATATACAGAAATATATTTTGTAAGAAAATTATGGCCAGACTTTACAATTAACGATTTTAATAAAATAATTTCAAATTTTGTACAGGTCAAAAGAAATTTTGGTGGAATTAAATGAGTGAATTTATGAAAAGGTTTTTTTCTTCAATCTTTTTACTTATTATTATCTGTCTATCTTTATCGCATTCCATATTTTTATTTTTATCACTTTTTATATTAAGTTTCTTTTCCTTAAACGAATTTATAAAAATATTTAAAAAAATATTTAAAAATAATAAACTATTAGTTTCAATAATAATCTCAATATTAATATTTTATATGATATTTTTTTCATTTTTAATTTGGAGTTATTTAATTCCGTTTAATAAAGAAAAAATTATTTCTGTGATATTTATTTTATTAATTTGTTCGTTGACTGACATTGGAGGATATTTGGTTGGCAAAACTATAGGTGGAAAAAAATTTAATAAAATTAGTCCAAACAAAACATATTCTGGGGTGGTTGGATCATTTATATTACCATTAATTATTTGTTACTTTTTTTATATCTATTGGAACAATCAATTTAGCTTTAGTTTAAATGTGATAACAGTAATTATTTCAGTTTCTTTAATCTCACAGTTAGGGGATTTACTTATTTCATTTTTTAAAAGAAAAGCTAAAATTAAAGATACTGGTAATATTATACCAGGACATGGAGGAGTACTAGATAGAATAGATGGAATTCTTTTAGGTTTACCTTTAGGAATTTATTTAATTTCAATATAAATGATAAAAGATATTTATATACTAGGGTCTACAGGATCAGTTGGTACGACCACTTTAAAAATAATTAATAAAGATAAAGGAAATTTTAATATAAAGTTATTAACTACTAATAAGAACGTTAATAAAATCTTTAAACAAGCATTGAAATATAATGTTAATAAAATTGTAATATTTGATAAAGAAAAATATAAAAAAAATCTTGATAAATTTAAAAAAAAAAAAATTAATGTATATTTAACGATAAAAGATGCTTTAAAAAATAAAAAAAAAAAATCATTTCTAACTATTAATGCAGTCTCGGGAATTGACGGATTGGAACCATCATTAAATATAATTAAGTATACAAAAAACTTTGCTACAGCAAATAAAGAATCAATTATTTGTGGATGGAGACTTTTAGAAAAAGAATGTAAAAAAAATAAAACAAATTTTATACCTCTAGACTCAGAACATTTTTCTATATGGACTTTATTAAAATCAGAAAACCAAAAATTAATTAAAAAAATATTTTTAACTGCGTCTGGGGGTCCTTTCTTAAATAAAAAACTAAAAAATATAAAAAATATAAAGCCAAGGCTAGCTTTAAAACATCCAAATTGGAAAATGGGAAAGAAAATAACAATAGATTCTGCAACAATGATGAATAAAATTTTTGAAGTTATAGAAGCTAGTAAAATTTTTGATTTGAATATCAATAAATTTGAAATTTTAATTCATCCAAGATCATATATACATGCGATTGTACATTTTAAAAATGGATTAACAAAATTTTTAGCTCACAACACAACTATGGAGATCCCTATAACTAATGCAATCTATGTTAATAATTATAATTATTATCATAAACATAATTTTGATTATAATAAATTAAATGGAAATAATTTTATTAAACCATCAAAAAAAAATTTCCCTCTCTTAAAAATATTAAATTACAACTTTAATAATACATATTTTGAGGTAATTTTAGTTTCAATAAACGATCTTCTTGTCAAAAAATATTTAGAAAATAAAATTTCTTATTTTTCAGTACACAAATTAATGTTATATTTAATAAAAAAACCATTTTTATCAAAATTTTTCGACTTAAAACCTAAAAATATTGATGATATTAAGAATATGGTAAGTAAAACCAACCAATATGTTGAAAAATATTTAAAATACAATGACAAAGAAAATTAAATATATTTTTTTTATATTCTTTATTCATTTACTTTTCTTATTTGATTCAGCCTATGCAGAAAAATATAAAGAAATTAAGGTTTCAGGCAATGAAAGACTAACCTTAGAGACGATTACAATGTTTTCAGGATTAAATCTTGAGAGAGAAATTGAAAAAAAAGATTTAAATGATGCGATAAAAAAACTATACGAAACCAATTATTTCAAAAATATTAAAATTACCACCACTAATGATGTTATTCAGATTGATATTGAAGAAAATCCAATTGTTCAATCAATAAAAATAAATGGTATTAAAAGTAAATCTATTATTGCTAAATTATCAGATATAACAAAAAAGACTGAAAAATATCCTTTTCTTCAACAAAATATTAAAAAACAAAAAAATCTTTTATTAAATGTTGTTAGAGGAAGTGGTTTTTACTTTGCCAGTGTCGGAGTAAAAATTATTGATAATCAAAATAATTCTGTTGATCTAATTTATGAGTTTGAGTTAGGTAAACGAGCAATAATTAAAAAAATAAATTTTCAAGGAAATAAAATTTTTAGAGATAACAAACTTAGAAATGTTATTAAATCTGAAGAAGGAAAGTTTTGGAAGTTCATAACTTCAAATAAATATTTGGATGAAAATAAGATTAAAAATGATGAAATATTACTTAAAAAATATTATAAAAATAAAGGATATTTTAATGTTAAAATAAAATCATCATATGCAAAAAATATTAATAATGAATTTTTTGAGTTAAACTTTAATATTGATGCAGGTCAAAAGTATTATTTTAATAATATATCACTAGAGGATAATGAAAATTTTAATACAGAAAATTTTACTCAATTAAATGAAAAATTATTAAAACTTAAAGGGGAGAAATATTCTTTAAAAAAATTAAACTTGTTAATTGATGAAATTGATAATTTAGCCCTACAAAAAGAATTTGTTTTTTTAAATACAAATTATGATTTGTTCGTATTAGATCAAAATAAAATTGATATTATTTTTAAATTTAATAATCTAGAAAAATTTTATGTAGAACAAATTAATATTTTTGGTAATTTTATAACTGAAGAAAAAGTTATTAGAAATTCTCTTATAGTTGATGAAGGAGATCCTTTTAACGAAATTTTATTTCAAAAATCTATTAATAATATCAAATCTAGAGGCATCTTTAAATCTGTATCCTCAGACATAAAAATATCTAAAATAGATAATCAAAAAAAAATTATTGATATTTTGGTTGAAGAATCACCAACAGGAGAAATATTCGCTGGCGCAGGAACTGGAACATCAGGTGCAACAATTTCTGCAGGTATACAAGAAAAAAACTATCTTGGAAAAGGTATAAAATTAAAAACAAATCTGCTTGTTTCAGAAGATCAAATTAAAGGCAAATTTCAAGTTGAGAACCCAAATTTCAAAAATACTGATAGAACCCTAAATACTATTATTGAGAGTACTAGCTCAGACTTTCTTTCTACAGGAGGATTTAAAACGTCTAGAACAGGCTTTGCTATAGGAACAGGGTTTGAGCAATACTCTGATTTGTTTGTAAACCTTGATATTTCTGCATACTATGAAAAATTGGAAACTTCTTCATCAGCATCAGCATATAAAAAAAAGCAAGAAGGTGATTATTTGGAAAATTTACTCTCTTATGGTTTAACATTGAATAAACTTGACCAAAATTTTCAACCTACAGACGGTTATAATATTAATTTTCAACAAGTTCTTCCAATTTATTCGGATGATCTTTCAATTGATAATACTATAAATTTATCAAAATATCATTCTGTATCAGATAATTTAATATTATCAGGAAAGTGGTTTTTTAAATCAGTAAATTCAATAGACGATGATGTTAGAGTATCTAGAAGAGTATATATACCTAGTAATAAATTAAGAGGATTTGAATCTGGAAAGTTTGGACCAAAAGATGGAGATGAATACGTAGGTGGAAATTTTGGATCGGCATTAAATTTAAATTCAACTTTACCTAATGTTTTTAGTGGTTACGAAAATATTGATGTTAGTCTTTTTCTTGATGCAGCTACATTGAGGGAAGTTGATTATGATAGTTCATTAGAGTCTAGTAAGATTCGCTCTGCTACTGGCATATCTGTAAATTGGTTTACAGTTATTGGGCCGTTATCATTTTCTTATGCTATTCCACTTTCTAGCGAACCTTCTGATAAAAAAGAGACTTTTAGATTTAGAATAGGAACATCTTTTTAATAATGAAAAAGAAAATTTTAATATTTATCTTGTTAAATATTCTTACATTTAATTCCAAAGCAGAAATTGTTTATATTGATATTAATTTCATTGTAAATTCATCTGATGTAGGAAAAAATTTAAATACTTATTTAGAAACAATTAAAAATCAAAATTTATTGAAATATAAGGAAATTGAAAATGATCTGGTTAATAAAGAAAAATCTTTAATAGCACAACAGAATATTTTAGATAAAGAGCAATTTCAAAAAAAATTAAAAAAACTAACTGCAGAAGTTCAAAAATATAGGTCTGACAAGAAAGTTTCCTTAGAAGAATTAAATAATATAAAAATAAATAAGACCAAGGAAATTTTATTGGTATTAAATCCAATTATTACTAAATATGTTGATGAAAATTCTATATCAATAGTAATACCAAAAAAAAACATCATTGTGGGAAGAAAAAATCTAGATATAACAAATCAGATAATTAAATTACTAAACAATAATATTACAAAGCTAGAATTTTAAATGAAAAATCTTTTTTTTAAAAAAAAAAATAATATTAAGATTAATGACGTTCTTTCAATACTAAATTTAAATAAGCAAAAAAAAAATTATAATATCAAAGATATTAAAGACTTAAACACTGCTGACCTAAATGATATTTCTTTTTTTCATTCAATTAAATATCTGGATTCACTTAAAAAAACAAAAAGCAAATTACTAGTTACAAATAAAAAATTTGCACTCTTTATGCCTAAA
>CACMYJ010000008.1 GCA_902617895.1 uncultured Pelagibacteraceae bacterium
TACCAGCTGCTTATGCTGTAGCGAGGTTAAATTTCTTTGGAAAAAACTTTCTGTCGACTTCAATATTAATTATTTATATGTTTCCTGCCATTGTATTAGTTATTCCTTTGTATACTGTTTTTAGTCAACTAGGTTTAAGAAACTCGGTAGGTGGTTTATTAATTGTTTATACAGCAACTACTTTGCCAGTTGCAATTTACATGTTACAAGGTTACTTTAGAAGTATTCCTAAAGAACTAGAAGAAGCAGCAATCATGGATAAATTAAATTGGTTTGGCATAATTATAAAAATAATTTTGCCTTTAAGTATACCTGCAATCTCATCAGTTGCTTTATATGTATTTATGATTGCGTGGAATGAGTTTTTATTTTCTCTTATGTTCTTAGACAATCCAAACTCATTTACATTATCAAGGGCAATACAATATCTTAGCGGTGACGCTGAAACTCCAAGACAATATTTAATGGCTGGGTCAGTAGTTGTTACAATACCTGTTTTGTTAATTTTTGTATACTTTGAAAAATATTTAGTCAGTGGTCTTACTGCAGGAAGTGTAAAGGGTTAATGGAAGATTTTATCAAATCAGCAAAGAAAGTTTTATTAGGCAATAAAAAAAAAGGATATACATTACCAACCAATAACAAATTGTACCCAGCACAATGGAATTGGGACTCAGGTTTCATTGCTTTAGGATATTCTCATTTTAAACTTAAATATGCTTTAGATGAAATAAAGACGCTTATAAGAGGTCAATGGAAAGATGGAATGATACCTCATATATTATTTCACGATTTAAATACTAATTATTATCCAAACCATTCTGTTTGGGCTTGTGGAAATAAAATACATTCATCTGGCATTACTCAACCACCAATTCTTGCAATAATTTTAAAACTAATTTTAGATAAAAAAAGAATTAACAAAAAAGATAAACCCGAAATAAAAAAAATAATTAAGGGGATATTAAAATATCACAAATGGTTTATTAAATTTAGGGATCCAAATAATTCTGGATTAGTATCAATTTTACACCCCTGGGAGAGTGGCTATGATAATTCGCCATTATGGGATGATCCTATGAGCAAAGTAAAAGTCCCAAAAAACCTTAAATACAAAAGAGGAGATAACAAAGTTGTTAATCCTGAATATAGACCATTAGATATTGATTACGATAGATACGTAACTATCAAAAATCATTTGAGAAAAAATAATTATAATCCAAAAAAACTTTATAAAGCATCTTTATTCAATGTAGTTGATGTTGGTTTTAACTCTATATTTTTGCGAGCAAATAAAGATCTTCTTAAATTATTAAATACCTTCAATTTGCAAAGTATTGAATTAGAATCTTATATATCAAGATCCGAAAATAAAATTGTAAAATTATATAATCAGAAAAAAAATACATTTTTTAACATTGATATAAAAAATAAAAAAAAAATAAACATTCCATCAATTACTCATTATTTTATTTTATTTGCAGATTTAAAAGACAAAGTATTAAATAATAAAATTATTAAAAACTTAAAAAAACACAGTTCTAAAGAAAAATATTTATTATCAAGTGTAAAACCAAATCACCAAAAGTTTGAAGAGAAAAGATATTGGAGAGGTCCGGTATGGATTAATTGTAATTGGATAATATATCAAGGGTTAAAAAATAAGAATATTAAATTTGCTAAACAAATAAAAAGAAAAACTATTAATTTAGTAAAGCAAAAAGGGTTTAATGAATACTTTAGCTGTAAAACTGGTAAAGGATTTGGTGCAACAAATTTTTCTTGGACTGCCGCATTATTTTTAGACCTAATACTTGAAAATAAAAATGACTAATTACAATTGGAATTATCCAACAACTGTTTGGGTAGGCAAAGATAGAGCTAAGGATTTAAAAAAGGCTTGTGATGAAATTAAAACTTTAAATCCATTATTAGTAACAGATAAAGACTTAATCAATTTAGAATTTATAAAAGATTTAATTAATGATTTAGAAAAGAAATTTAAATTATCTACTTTTTCTAATTTCTCAGGAAACCCTACGGGTGAGAATGTTGATGAAGGCGTTGAACTATTCAAGAATAATAGTTGTGACAGTGTAATAGCTATTGGAGGTGGAAGTGCATTAGACGTGGGTAAAGCCATTGCTTTTATGTCTGGTCAATCTAGACCTATTTGGGATTTTGAGGATATTGGTGATTATTGGAAAAGGGCAGATGAAAAAAATATTTCTCCAATAATTGCAGTTCCAACAACTGCTGGAACTGGTTCTGAAACTGGCAGAGCATCAGCAATAATTAATGCAAAAACTGGAATAAAAAAAATTATTTTCCACCCAAAATTTTTACCATCTATTGTCATATTGGACCCAGTTCTTACTAAAGATCTTTCTCCCCGATTAACAGGAGCGACAGGAATGGATGCATTAGCGCATAATTTAGAAGCATTTTGTGCACCTGGCTTTCACCCAATGGCTGATGGAATAGCAATTGAAGGAATGAGGTTGATAAAAAAATCACTTTTGAAAGCTGTTAAAGATGGAAGTGATCTAGATGCTAGATCAGATTTGTTAGCTGCAGCAAGTATGGGATCTACTGCATTTCAAAAAGGCTTAGGAGCCATTCATTCACTTAGCCATCCACTAAATGCTCAATTTAATCTTCATCACGGATTATCTAATGCAATATTTATGCCTTATGTTTTAACTTTTAATAAAGAAAATATTGAGGAAAGAATAATTTCTATATGTGATTACCTTAACTTAAGTAAAAGTTTTGATGCTTTTCTTGAATGGATATTAGAGCTAAGAAAAGAATTAAATATTCCACATAAACTATCAGACTTAATAGAGGCAAAAAAAATGAACTTAGATGATTTATCAAAGATGGCTCTTGATGATCCATCAACATCTTCAAATCCAAAAAAATTGACTATAAATGATATGAAAGCTATGTATGAGCATAGTATTTCAGGAGATTTATTTTAATGAAAAAAATACTAATAGTTGAGGGAAATTTAAGAGAGGAAAATCAGAGTTTTACTGATGGTGGAATTAAAACACATACAGAAAGTCTTAAAGATAGCATAGCCTATTTTACTGATAAAATTGAAATAGATGTTGTAAATCCCTCATCTGATAAAAATATTTCTGAAAAAGTAACTGATCTCAATAAATATGATGGACTAATATGGGGTGGGAGTAGTCTAAATATTTATAATGATACCATCGAAATAAGAAGACAGATCGAATTTATGAGAGAGTGTCAAAAAAAAATTAAAAAAATATTAGCTATTTGCTGGGGACTTCAGGTTGCTGTTACGGTAGCAGGAGGTCAAGTAAAAAGATGTACTAACGGATCTCACAGAGGTATAGCACTAAACATTGAAATAAATAATGAGGGATTAAAACATCCAATATATAAAAATAAAGATAAAATTTTTAATACACCTGCTTTTAATTTTGATGAAGTTGCAACATTACCAAAAAATTCAAAATTACTAGCCTCAAATCCTGTAAATAAAGTTATGGGAGTAAATTTTCAGTCTGCAATAAGTGATATATGGGGTATTCAATATCATCCTGAAATAACTTACGATAAAATGATAAGCCTTATACATTTCAGAAAAGAACGACTTTTAAACAATAATGCCTTTGTAGATGAGCAAGAGATAAATAATCATGTAAGAATGATTGCTGAAGAAAATAAGATTACAAATAAAGATCTTAGAATGCGTGAACTTGAAAACTGGCTTAATTATCTTTTAAAATAGACCTTCTGTTTCACCTTTTTCATTAATACGAATTGAGTCCGCAGCTGGCACTTTTGGCAATCCTGGCATTGTCATTATTGCACCGCATACAACAACGATAAATTCTGCTCCTGATGATAGTCTTACTTCTCTTATTGGTAATACATGACCTGAAGGTGCTCCCTTTAGATTTGGGTCAGTGGAAAAACTATATTGAGTTTTTGCAATACAAATTGGTAATGATTGGTAACCTCTTTCTTCAAAAGCTTTTAATTGTTCCCTTATTTTAGTATCTGCTACTACTTCGCTTGCTCTATAAAGTTCCTTGGCAATTGTTTCTATTTTTTTAAATAACGAAGTTTTATCATCATATAAAAATTTAAAATCACTATCTTTTTCACATAGATCAACTACATCATTTGCTAAATTAGTTGCACCTTCTCCACCTTTTTCCCAATGCTTTGATATAGAGGCTTTAATATCCTTTTGTTCACAAAATTGGGTAACTTCATCAATTTCTTTATCAGTATCTAAAACAAAGTGGTTAATAGCTACTGTTACAGGTAATCCAAATTTTTGAATATTTTCTATATGTCTTTCTAAGTTAACCAATCCTTTTTTAACTGCATCTACATTTTCATTTTTTAATTCATCTTTTTTAACTCCTCCATGCATTTTTAGAGCTCTTATAGTTGCAACAATCACAACACAACTTGGTTTTAATCCTGATTTTCTACATTTAATATCTAAGAATTTTTCTGCTCCTAGGTCAGCTCCAAACCCTGCTTCTGTTACGACATAATCTGAGAGTTTTAATGCTGTCTTAGTTGCTAAAACTGAATTACATCCATGAGCAATATTTGCAAATGGTCCACCATGAATTATAGCAGGATTGTTTTCCAAGGTTTGTGTAACATTTGGTCTAATAGCGTCTTTTAACAATACAGTCATTGGACCCTGCGCGTTTAAATCTTTTGCATATATCGGTTTTTTATCTCTAGTATAAGCAACAGTAATATTACCAATTCTATTTTCAAGATCATGCAAATCATTTGATAAACAAAAGATTGCCATTATTTCTGACGCAACAGTAATATCAAAACCATCTTCTCTTGGAAATCCATTCGCAACACCACCAAGATTAATATTTATAGATCTTAAAGCTCTATCATTCATGTCGAGAACTCTTTTCCAAACTATTCTTCTGACATCTATATTTAGTTTATTTCCCCAATATATATGGTTATCTATTAATGCAGATAAAAGATTATGCGCAGATGTAATTGCATGAAAGTCTCCTGTGAAATGAAGATTTATTTGCTCCATAGGAACTACTTGAGCATAACCACCACCAGCAGCCCCACCTTTCATTCCAAAAGAAGGACCAAGACTTGGTTCTCTTAAACAAACAATAGATTTTTTACCTATTTTGTTTAATCCATCTGACAATCCTACAGAAGTTGTTGTCTTTCCTTCCCCTGCCGGAGTAGGTGTAATTGCTGTTACTAGAATTAATTTTCCATCTTTTTTGTCTTTAAATTTTTCTAAGTATTCAAGTTTGATTTTAGCTATATATCTGCTTATTGGACTATATGCCTCAGTTTTGTCGGGTACTCCCACTCCATCCAAAATTTCTTGGATAGGTTTCATTTTTGCTTCTCTAGCAATTTGAATATCTGATTTTGACATTTAGTTTAAAATTTATAATTGTTTAATGTGCAAAATGTCTATACTTTTTTGGTTTGATTTTAAACATCTAAAAAATATATATATAAAAAATAAGAAAAAATTTATGTTTAATTGGATAAAATTATAAAATGCAAAAATACTCTGTTTTTAGCCTCATTAAAAATGCATTCTCAGATCATCAGAATTGGGAAGTAGCATGGAAAGATCCAACTCCTAAAAAAGAATATGATGTGATTATCATAGGTGGCGGGGGTCATGGTTTAGCAACTGCATACTACTTAGCTAAGGAGCACAATATTACAAATGTAGCTATCATTGAAAAAGGCTGGATAGGTGGAGGTAATGTTGGAAGAAACACTACAATAATTAGATCAAACTATATGCATGATGACAATGCTTTGTTCAGTGAATTTGGTATGGATTTGTGGAGAAAGATGAGTCAGGATTTGAATTACAATGTCATGTTTTCTCCAAGAGGAATAATAAATCTTGCCCATTCAGATGCACAAATGAATGCGTACTCTAGAAGAGGAAATTCAATGCGATTAAATGGGATTGATGCAGTTTTATTAAATAGGGAAGAGGTTCAAAAAAAAATTCCAATGGCAGATTTTTCTGACAATGTGCGATTTCCAATTTTTGGAGGTTTGATGCAACCAAGTGCTGGGACTGCTAGACACGATGCTGTTGCTTGGGGATATGCAAGACAAGCAGACTCAATGGGTGTTGACATAATTCAAAATTGTGAAGTTACAGGATTTGATGTTACTAACGGAAAAATAGTTGGTGTAAGAACTTCCAGAGGAGATATCAAAGCGAAAAAAGTTGGTTTGTGTGTTGCAGGTAGCACAAATATTTTAGCAGAAATGTTAAATATGACATTACCAATTGAAACTCATCTTCTTCAAGCATGTGTATCAGAACCTGTTAAACCTTTGCTTGACCATGTAGTTACATTTGGTGCAGGTCACTTTTATTGTAGTCAATCAGATAAAGGAGAGATGGTTATGGGTGGAGACTTGGACGGATACAATAGTTACTCACAAAGAGGAAATTTACCAACACTCCAACACGTATTGACTGAAGGTATTGCAATGTTTCCATTTCTAAGCAAATTGAAAATGCTTAGAACTTGGGGTGGAATTATGGATATGTCAATGGACGGTTCACCAATTATTGATAAAACACATATTGATGGTTTATACTTAAATTGTGGCTGGTGTTATGGTGGATTTAAAGCTACGCCTGCTTCTGGTTGGACTTTTGCACATACAATTGCACAAGATAGAGTTCATGAATTAAACTCAGGTTACAGTTTAAATAGATTTAATACTGGTGATTTAATTGATGAAAAAGGTCTTGGTACCAAAACTTGGATATCTTAAATGCTCTATATATTCTGTCCACATTGTGGATCAAGATCACAGAATGAGTTTGCTTATGGTGGAGATGCAACAGTAAAACGACCAGAGCTTAACAAGGAAATTAGTGACCAAGAGTGGAATAATTTTGTTTATTTAAGAAAAAGTCCTAGAGGAAAACACCTTGAGTTATGGCACCATATATCTGGCTGCAGACAATGGATAAAAGTTGAAAGAGATACTTCAACTCACGAGATTTTTAAAACCTATAAAGCAGATGAACTGACTGAATAATGTCACAAGATTTTAGATTAGATAACATTGGAATGGTAAATAGAAATAAAAAAATTTCTTTTACATTTAATGGTAAAAAATATTTTGGTTATGAAGGAGATACTATTGCTTCTGCTTTAATAGCAAATGGAGTGCATCTTGTTGGGAGAAGTTTTAAATATCATAGACCTAGAGGTTTCTTTGGAGTTGGTGTTGATGAACCTTATGCAATTTTACAATTAGAAAGAAATAATGAGAGAGATCCTAATATTAGAGCTACTGAACAGGAGATTTTTGAAGGTTTAGAGGTTAAAAGTGTAAATTGTTGGCCTAGTGTAAACTTTGATATTGGAGCAATTAATAATTTCTTAAAAATGTTTTTTCCAGCCGGGTTTTATTATAAAACTTTTATGTGGCCACCAAGTTTCTGGTACAAAATTTATGAACCTTTCATTAGAATGGCAGCAGGTTTTGGAGAAGCATCTATCAAACATGATAAAGAAAGATACGAGCATAAATATGAATATTGTGATTTATTAATCACTGGATCAGGACCTTCAGGTTTAGCTAGTGCATATGCAGCAGCAAAAAATGGTGCGCGTGTAATTTTAGCTGAAGACAAACCTAGGTACGGAGGTAGCTTGTTAACTAGTGATGTAAATATTGGTAATCAAACTGGTGCTGAATGGTCAGAGAAAATAATTACTGAGTTAAAGTCAATGTCAAATGTGATTGTAAAAAATAGATCACAAGTATTTGGTTATTATGATCATAATATGTTGGTAATGTCGGAACGAATAAGTGATCACTTGCCTAAAACCCAAAAATATTTACCTAAACAACGTTTGTGGTACATAAGAGCAAAAGAAGTTCTTATTTCATCAGGTTCAATTGAAAGGCCGTTAGTATTTGGTAACAATGATACCCCTGGTGTAATGTTATCTTCAGCAGCTAAAGAATACATAAAGGTATATGGAGTTTTAGTTGGCAAAAAACCATTGATATTTACTAATAATGACAGTGGATATGAAACCGCTATAGAGTTCAAAAAAAATGGTGTTAATCCATTAATTTTAGATACTAGAAAAGAACCATCTTCTGACATTATTACTGAAGCAAAAAATTTAGGAATTGAAATTAAATATTCTTATGTGGTAGTTGCTGCTAAAGGATACAAAAAAGTCAAATCAGCTGATATTGCAAAAATATCTGATAATAAAAAAGATTTATCAAATATAGAAAATATTGAATGTGATTGTATTTGTGTTTCAGGGTTTTGGACGCCATCAATTCACTTAGCATCCCAATCAGGAAATAAATCTGAATTTAATGAGAAAATAGATGCATTCATTCCAAATAAATCTAAACAAAAAGAAAACACTATTGGTTCAGCAAACGGTAAATTTACTTTAGAGGAAACTATTAATGAAGCATTTAATAAAGGATACGAAGTCTCAAACAAAATAACAGAAAATAATAATAAACTTTCTATTCCAACAGTAGTTGAAAAAAAATCTACAGAGCATGACAAGTTTTGGTGTGTTCCATTACCAAAAGGTAAATCATATAAAAGATTTTTAGATTTTCAAAACGATGTGGCTGTAACAGATATAGAGTTGGCATTAAGAGAAGGTTTTAGATCAATCGAACATGTAAAAAGATATACCACCCTTGGAATGGCAACAGATCAAGGAAAGACAAGTAATCTTAATGGTTTACAATTAGTGTCTGACATTGAAAATAAAGTTGTACCACAAGTTGGCCACACTACATTTAGGCCACCTTATACACCTGTTTCAATTGGAGCAATTGTGGGAAGAGAAGTTGGCAAACATTCTAAACCGACAAGAAAATCACCAATGCACGAGTGGCACGAAAAAAATAATGCAGTATTTGTTGATGCTGGAGTTTGGTTGAGACCAAGATACTACAAGCAAGGAAATGAAACATTATTTGAAGCTTCAAAAAGAGAAGCAAAAAATGTAAGAAAAAATGTAGGTGTATGTGATGTAACTACTTTAGGAAAAATAGATGTTAAAGGTCCCGATGCTGCAGAATTTTTAAATAGAGTTTATACTAATGCATGGCTTAAGCTACCAGTTGGTAAAGCAAGATATGGAGTGATGCTAAGAGAAGATGGAATTGTAATGGATGATGGAACAACAACAAGAATTTCTGAAAATCATTACCACATGACAACTACAACAGCGCAGGCAGCCAATGTACTATCTCATTTAGAATATTATTTGCAGCTAGTTTGGCCAGAATTAAATGTGAATGTAGTTTCAACAACAGAGCAGTGGGCTGGTGCTGCAATAGCAGGCCCAAATTCAAGAGCATTACTAATGAAATTATTTCCAAATACTGATGTATCTAATGAAGCTCTACCATTTATGGGTTACAAAGAGGCTAATTTATTTGGTATTCCTGCAAAGATTTATAGAATTTCATTTTCAGGAGAGCTTGCTTATGAAGTTAATGTGGAGTCAGACTATGGTAATTTCATGTGGGAAAAAATTATCGAAGTTGGTAAAGAATTTCAAATACAGGCATATGGAACTGAGGCCCTATCTACTTTAAGGATAGAAATGGGTCACGTTGCTGGCTCTGAGCTTGATGGGAGAACAATTCCTCATGATGCATCGCTTGAAGGTTTGGTAAGTAAGAAAAAAGACTTTATTGGTAAAAGATCTTTAAGTAGATCAGCTTTTACAAAACCAGATAGAGAAAAAATAGTAGGTGTTGTTCCATTAGACAAAACAACAAGTATTCCTGAGGGTTCATATATTGTTAAAGACCCTAAAGCAAAACTTCCAAACCCTAAATTAGGTCATGTCTCAGCATCATGTTGGAGTGTCGAGTATGATAATCCATTTTCACTTGCGATAATTAAAGACGGTAAAAATATGATAGGACAAAAGCTATTTGCTATGTCACTTTTAAAAAATAAAACTATTCCTGTGGAAATTGTTTCATCTCATTATGTTGATCCTGAAGGAAAGAGAGTAAGAGCATGACGGTGATTTCTGCATTACAAAATGTCCATATCGAAGGGTCATTTGGAAACTTTGAAAATAAATCAGAAAATGAATTATTAAAAATTAAAGAATTAAAAAATTTATTAATCGTTCAAATAGTTCAGTATAAAAATTCTTCAATTAAAATTGATGATATAAATTTTAACAATTTAAAATTTGTAAATCAGGCACAAAAAGTAGTTTCAAATGAAAATATAAGAGTTTTGTGGAATTCACCAAATAATTGGCTTTTAGTTTCTCACAAAAAAGAATTTTTAAAAGAAATTTACAGCACTTTTAATGAAAATGATTTTGCTGTTACAGACCTTTCTCATTCTAAAGCAACAATAGAATTAGAAGGACCATTCGTAAAAGAAGTTTTAAAAAAAGGATGTCCTTTTAATTTTAACATTTTAACAAAAAATATGAGTATTAACTCAGCTTATAATGGAATTTCTTTTATAGTTGATATGGTTGAAAATGAACCAGAAAAAGCAAGAATTTTTTCTCTAAGAAGTTTTGGGGAATCTCTATACCATTCTATCACTGATGCTTCTTTAGAATTTGGCTATAAGTGTAATAAGTGATTATTCCTCAGTTTTAAATCTAGATTTCTGAATAAATAAAACAAATAGTACTGGTATAACTAAGGTAATAATTGTAACTGTAATTAATAACAATCCCAGCTCAGAATAGTCTGCTGTAGTTAAAATTGCGTTTGTAACCTTATCTTTTACTTCTCTTGTAATTGTAAAAATTTCATTGAGATATTTTGTTAATAAAGCACTTGCTGACAAAGCTAAATTAGTGAATGAGGCAAAAACCGCAAAAAAAGTTGCTTTTAAATGTGAAGGAGCATTCTTAGCAATCCAAGCCAAAAGTGGAATCATAGATATTTGACCCAATGGAGATTCCAATGCTGTATTAATTATTGCAATAAATTTTGCATCAACAATTCCATTTGTTAACGAAGAAGTCCAGTTATGAAATCCATAATACATTCCAACACTTGGCAAAAATAATATTGATCCAGCAATTGATAAAATTACAATTATTTTAGCAATAGAATTTTTTGCCATAAATGGTCTAAGCATTATTATTCCAACTAATGTTAGGACAGATGCTAGTAAAGACAGTATTGAAAAAAATTGTTCATTAAATTGTAGTTCATCAATTTCAAACCAAGATAAGCCTGGGCCAGGTCCAGGCATGGCTCTAAATATAAAAATAATTATAGCAGTTCCAACTATAGTAAATCTTAACTTTTCAGGTAACTCTTTAATAAGTTTGTTCATAAGAAATAAAATGATTAACATAGAACCTAAAAAAACAATTTCTTGTGCAAAAGGTAATCCCAATGAACCGACACTCAATGTGAAAATTACAAAAATTAAACTACCACCAAGTATCCACCAATTAACTTTTGTTTGCTCATGATTAAAATTATCTTCCTCACCTGATAGACCTTGTCTAATTAAAATGTTTTTCTTTTTATTTTTTAAATAAGCAGCAAAAATAATACCTAAAATTGAAACCATTGGTATTATTAATGCATAAAGATATATCGAGCCGTATAATTGTATTTTTTCAGCCTGTTCAAGATCATCTACCCCCTTAAATAAAATCACATTGGCAAGAGCAACCAACACTGTCCCACCTATAATTGCAAATCTTCCAAGTGTTTGCATCGTCGTATGCATAATTTTAATTTGATCTGCTGTAAATTTTTCTCCGTTCTCATTTATTAGGGGCACAGCCTCGACTGTCATTGCATCAGCAACAACATCTTGGACTACATATCCAATAGGAGCTAAAAGAACACTTATTACAAACCAAGTTTCAACTTTTAAATAAGATGACATTTGTTCTGTATGAATTATTAGTCCGTACATTATTAATAAACTTACACCAATTAATGAGGCACCGACGTAAACCATGTAATTCTTTTTATTCCATATTAAATCTACCAAATGCCCTAGTGGCATCTTTAAAGCCCAAGGTATTCCTGCCCAGAAACCTAATCCTGCAAGAAATGCTGCAGATAAATTTAAGTAATCTTTTACAAAGAAAGTACCTACTATTCCTGTAAGTCCGGATATACCTGCTGCAACATAAATCATTAACGGAGGTAAATAAGACAATTTAAATTGTCTTCCTAAATCAAAAAGTGTTGAGTCTATAAATTGAATGATTTTGTCCATTTATTCTTAATCTAAAAGGTTTAATTTAATTAGACTATTATTTTTTGTTTCTTTGCACCACAATTCATAACTTTCGCACACTCTCCACAAATGATTTGTAGCTCTTTGTGATATTTCTAACGGAAAATGACTTTTTGCATAGTACAAATCAGGAAATTTAATCAATTGTTTAATCATAGCTTCTTTTTGTAAATTCAAAAGCCTTAAAACCTCTTTAGAAATTTTTTCTCCTGAGGTCTCATCAACAAAATCCTTCTCTTTTAGTTTCTCAAACCATTCATCATGAAATTTACCACTACTTACTTTTTCGTACAATTTTGAACCCATAAATCTTTCAATTGCATCTATATTTGAAATATCATTATTTTGTTTTTTAATTTTAAATATTTCTAAATAAATTGCTTCAGCAACATAAAGTATGTAAGGTTTTTTGTTTTCATCTTTCATAAAATTATAAATCTAAAGTATAATAACAGGAATTAGGATCTTCTTTGTAGTGAGCAAATGGTTTGCATTTAGTAAATTTAAAATGTTCAAAAAGTTTTCTAGCAGGTAAAAAGAAATTTCCAGATCCCGTTTCAATACTTAGTTTTTTTATACCTAATTTTTTTGCCTGAATTATCAAATGTGAGATTATTTTATTACCAATACCTTTATTTCTAAAATCATTAGATACTCTAATTGATTTAAATTCCCCATGATTTTGTCCAATAAACTTTAATGCTCCACATCCAATTAAATAATTGTTATCCCATAAACTCCAAAATTTTATACTTGGATCTTTAAGTCCAGGTATATCTAAAACATGAGTACTACCTTTAGAAGAAACAGATCTTAATTCAATAAAGTGTTTTATTAAAAGATGATTTACCTTTGGGTGGTCAAAGTTATTTTCTATTGATTTAATCATTAGCATGAACATATAATCTAAAAAAAAATTAAACCAATACGTAAAAATATGTGTGGAAGATACGTCATCACCAATGCGGTTTCAAAAACAAGTAAAATCGTTAAAACTGCAATTAAAGTAGAAGACTCAGAAAATTATAATGCACATCCTTACCAAAAACTTCCAGTTATTAAGAAATATAACAATGGAAATACTCTTGAAAATTTAAAGTGGGGGATTGTACCTAGTTGGGCTAAAAAAAAAGACTTTAAACCATTAATTAATGCAAGATTAGAGACGATTGATGAAAAGGTCTCTTTTAAAAAGTTAATAAAGCTTCAAAGATGTGTTGCCGTGGCCGACGGATTTTATGAATGGAAGAGAATAGAAAAAGAGAAGACGCCTTATTACTTTTTAAGAGAGGATAAGAAACTTATTTATATCGCAGGTATTTATGAGGAAGATCAATTTTGCATGATTACTGAGGAAGCAAGTTCAAATGTAACAGAAATTCATCACAGACAGCCAGTTATCTTAAATGAAGCCGATGTTAATAAATATTTGAATATTGAAATTTCAGGATCAAATTATTTAAAACAATCCTCAAAATCAAAACTTTCTTTTTATGAAATTTCTAAGGATGTAAATAAGCCAACAAATAACAATATTTCTTTAATACAACCTATATAAAATTATTTTTCAATTATTGTTAGATGCCCCATTTTTCTTTTCGCTTTTATTTGTTTTTTTAAATAGTCATAAAAAAACTCATTCTCTTTAAAAGTTTTATTTCTATAAATTGTAATATCATCACCGATTAGATTAATCATTTGAGCATTATATATTTTTTTAGTGTCAATTTTTTCTAAACCACAAACAGCTCTTATATGATTTTCAAATTGACTAACATTGTGTGAGTTTATTGTTAGATGACCAGAATTATGAACTCTAGGAGCAATTTCATTAACATATAAGTTTTCATTTTTATCAATAAAAAATTCAACGCATAATGTTCCAATATAATCAAGTTCTTCAACAATTTGTTTTGCCCATTCTTTTGATTTTACCTTTATTGTTTCTGAAACTTCAGCAGGAATTTTTGAATGTTTCAAAATTTGATCTTCATGAACATTCTCAATCGGTTCATATATCTCATATTTTTGATTACCAAATCTACATATGACAATTGAAATTTCTTTTTTAAGATTAATAAACTTTTCTAAAATATATTCTTTAGTAAAATCAATTTCTTCATTTATGTCAGTTAAACTATTTAATTTATATTGACCTTTACCATCATATCCAAGAGTAGTAGTTTTAAGTAACCCAGGCAAAAGGTTTTCATTATCTTTTATTTCATCCTTATTTTTAATTAAAGCATAGTTAGTTGTTCTAATATTATTTTTATTTAAAAAATCTTTTTCAGTTAATCTATTTTGGATTAAACTATTTATTTCTGGTTTGGGTAAAACACTCTTTGATTTATTTATTTCATTTAATATATCAAAGGGTATATTTTCAAATTCATAGGTAACTAAATCAACGCTATTAATAAATTCTGTTATAATTTTTGTATCATTATACTTTCCATATATGAACTTATTTGCAAAATTTTTGGCAGGCGCATCTGTATCATCACTAAGTACTACAGTTTTTATATCTATCTTTTTAGCAGCCTCAGAAAGCATACTACCTAGCTGACCACCTCCAATTATTCCTAAAACTGGCTGGCTCATTTATTTAGGTTTTTTTTTAACAGATTTTGATTGTTTAGATCGCCACTTGTTCAGATTATTCTTAACACTCATATCAAAGGTAGAGATAATTGATGCTGCATATAATGCGGCATTTATTGCTCCATCTGTACCTATTGCTACAGTTCCAACTGGTATACCTTTTGGCATTTGAGCTATTGACAGTAAACTATCTAGACCTTTTAATTTTTTACTTTCAATTGGCACTCCAATTACTGGAATTCTTGTTAGAGACGCAATCATTCCTGGCAAATGGGCTGATCCTCCTGCTCCAGCAATTATCACAGAAATATTATTTTTTTCAGCAGATTTTGCATACTTAAACATACGTTCTGGAGTTCTGTGAGCTGAAACTATATTTGTTTCATAATTAATATTAAGCAATTTAAGAATTTTTTCACAAAATTTCATGGTTGAGTAATCAGAATTACTTCCCATAACAATTGATACCTTGTGACTATTTTTTTTGTTTTTCATGATATAAATTTGATTTAGTTTAGATTAGCATATTCTTTAAATTTAAACTAGTCGACAAATTATATTATACTTATATGTTCTTTAAATATGAACTATCGAATTGACAATCTTCAATATTGTAACTGGTCTAGAGATATTTTTCTAATCAATAGGGAAGCTGGATTAAATGCAGTACACGTTACTCTAGTATATCACGAAGATTATGATGAATTCTTACAAAGAGTAAAAGAGTGGGATAGATTTTTTGAAGAAAATTCGGACTTAATATTTTTAGGAAAAACATTTGAAGATATTACAAAAGCTCAATCTGATAACAAAACAGCAATTTTTTTCGGTTTCCAAAATTGTTCACCGATTGAGGATGATATCAATTTAATAGAGAAAGTTTATGAGCATGGTTGTAGATTTATGCAACTTACTTATAATAATCAATCTCTTCTAGCCACAGGATGTTATGAAAAAAATGATTCTGGTGTCACAAATTTTGGAAGAGAAGCAATTAAAGAGATGAATAGGGTCGGTATAGTTGTGGACATGTCTCATTCAGCAGAAAAAAGCACTTTAGATGCGATCGAAATAAGTGAAAAACCAATTGCAATTACCCATGCTAATCCTTCTTTCTGGCATCAAGCTTTAAGAAATAAATCAGATTTCTTGTTAAAGAAACTTTCTGAAAGTGGAGGTATCTTAGGTTTATCATTATATTCTCATCATTTAAAAGATGGAACAAATTGTAAATTAGAAAGTTTTTGTGAAATGGTTGCTAAGACTGCAGAAATAATGGAAGTAAAAAATATTGGTATTGGGTCAGATCTATGTTTGAACCAACCTGACAGTGTTGTTGAATGGATGAGAAACGGAACTTGGTCTAAAAGTACAAATTATGGAGAGGGAAGTAAAAAAAAACCTGGATTTCCAAAACAACCTGACTGGTTTTTGGATGCTAGAGGGTTTGATAATTTAGAAAGTGGATTAAAAAAAGTTGGTTTTAATAAGCAAGAAGTAGAAGGAATTTTAGGAAATAATTGGTTTAATTTTTATAAAGGAATTAATTAATGGAAATAAGATTAAGAGATCCAAAATTTTTGATGAAACTATCTAAATTGGGATCTTTTCATCAATCAAAATTATCATTTTTGAGATCTTTTTTAAGTGAATTTAAAGATTGGAAATATAGTCGTGATTTGTTCCAGCTTAATGACAAAGGACATGGTAGAGCAGTTTATTCTTTTACAAAAAATAAAAGAACATATTCTCTCATTTGTTTTGCTAATGAAATTAAAGATGATGAAAGATCAGATAGAGTAATAGCCACAAAGTGGGATGCTGCTTTTACCTTATTTGATGGAATTCCATCAAAAGAAGACATAGATAGACTTAACAATAATGTTCCAAAACAAGAGGTTGGAAGACTTTCGTATAAGGAATTAACGTTATCAAGAGCTAACAAGTCAGTAAGAGTTTTCGACCATGTGGTTGACAGTTTATCAAATGGAGAGCAACCTAATAAAGAAATTTTATCAAAGGTTGGGTATTTATATAGAACAACAGCAGTTTATGGATCAGGAAAATTTGGTTTAGCAGATAGGTTTAGAATTAAAAATAGAGAGGAAATCAGAGGACCTTTTAGATTAGAGATGATGCTAGTTTATTTCGTTAGACAATTTACCTTTGATCAGGTTAATCATATTGCAAAAAATAAAAATCCAAAACTAGCAGTAGAATTAGATCCCGCAATTAGCAGGAACTTAGGAATAGGAAATTCCACTGGCCTTGGTATGGCTCCTTTTATTGTTAATCATCCTACGTTGTTGAATAATTGGATACATGCAAGAGAAACTGCTTTGAAACAAATAAGAGAAATAGAACAAGTTTCAAAAAATGAGATTGATATTTTTTATAATTGCCTAATTAAATCTTTAAAGAATATAACCAGTTGGCACACTGATAGTGAATTTCAAAAAGAAAAAATCAAAGGTTTAATTGAAGACTTAAAAAAGTTTATAAAATTTATGAAAGAAGATTTTAAATTTCAAAATTCATATCAATTTAATCAAATTTACAACTGGTCAGAGGAAAATTTAAATGATGAATGTATAGAATATATTGTATCTATGATGATGGAACCGTATGATAACATAGTTAATCCATTGATTACGCAAATGAGTTCTGATGAGGAAGAGCACTTTAACATTCCTGTCGATAGAACTATTGAAGATTTAAGAAACATTTTAGAAAATAAATATTCTGAAATACTTAAAATTGATTTTTTAAAAGACGAAAATAATCAAAACTTTTGGTTTATATCGAAAAATAAAGAAGAGCCTAGAATAGGAGACAGATATATAGATGAGGGATCTGATTTAGAACAACCTTTGGCAATAGCAAGAGACATAAATAAACTTTATGAAGCTGTATTTACAAAAAAAAATAGTTCTAAAATTGGCAAATTTTTAAAAGATAATAATCATTTAAGACACGTTGTCAGAAGAGCATTTATTGCAGAAAAGTTTCCTTATTCAGAAATCCAAGACAATACAATTGGATCCAAACTAGTTCCAATTGATATGTTAAGATTAAAATTATCATTTTTTGGAGCTATAAAGTTTGATCCTAGATCAGATAAATGGTTGCGTATTTGCATGTTCCAAGGAGCACCTTTGCCTTCAGAATTGGGAAATTTTGACGATAAATGGATTTATAAATCATAAATAAATGAGAAGCTTTAGTGAAATAGAAGTAACTACAAAAAAAGCATCTAAAGCTATTGGTTTTTCTTGGGGAATATCAGAGGAGGTTGGTAAAAATATTCGATTACTAGAAATGTTTGGACTACCAGGTCTTAAAAATTTAAACCAATACTACAAAATTTATAAAATCAGTAATTTCGAAAATATAGATGAAATATCCGCCTCAAATACTCCAAAGACTTTTTATTGCCCTATATTATCTGGATTAAATTTTTTTGATCAATCTTCATCAATATCTAAATTCAATGAAATTGAAATAAATAAGATTGCTTTTCCACTTATATTTTTATCATTTGTAAGCAGAACTTCAGAAATTATTGGTAAGAGAATTTTTTTAAAGATGGATGATAAAGAATTTTTATTTAATTTTAATGAATCTATTTATTCAAACTATCTAACAGGAGACGTATTGGAAAAATCAGACAAAATTAATTTAAAATTTTTAGATAATAAGAACAGTTTTACTGAAGATGATTGGTCTGAAATTTATAATTTATCCCTAAAAACTTACGTCGATGAAAGTGATAAGTCAAGGGAACGAACAGCAGGAGCTGGATTAACAGATAATGACTAAAGAATATGATGCAGAATTAAATAAGAATTTAGAAGCAGATTTAAATGATATTTGTGAAGAGTGTAAAAAAGAAGATGAAAGTGTAACTCAAAATTTATTTCTTACTGGTTTTAAAATATGCAAATCTTGCAGAACATCTAAAACTGTTTTTCCTTTTTAGCTAATATTACTAATTGGAATTGAATTCATTCTATTAATTATGAATGTTATAGATAGAAAAGCTATAATTAGAAAAGATAAAAATACTATTCCAAATGATTTCAAGTTAGATTTTAAATTCAAAATTTGTTTGGTTGATATTATAAGAGATGCAAAAATCCAAAATTGAGTAAGGAAAATAATTGGCAGAACTAAGTCAGGTGTTACTGCAAAAAACCTAATTAAACCTGGCGCATGAGCATATCCCACAGCTATTAAAATCTTTTTAAAAGGAACCTTACTCCCTTTATCTGGAAAAATTTTTACTCCAATTACAAAAATAAAAATAGCCCAAACAAACCATGTTAAAAGAGCTGTCAAGCCTGAGATGCCAATTGATGTTCTCACAATTGAATTTGCCGCTACTGCTCCAGCAACACCATCAAGTATCATGACAAGACCGGCAAAATAGATTGCAGCCTCACCAAAGTATTTATTATCTCTGTATAAGCTTTTATCTAATTTTAAAGATTTAAAAAAAATTTCTAAAAATTGTGCGAACATTTTAATTAGGGAGGAGCTAAACTCCTCCCTTAAAGTTATTTAACCTTTTACAACTTCTCTTGTATTGGCATTGTAAGATTCTTTAAATGGTATATCTACCACTACAGCATCAACAGGTTTGCCTGGAGTTTCAGAATATTTTTCAGGTAAGTGTACCTTAAATTTAGATCCTACTTTTCCTTTTGGAAATCCATTTGCGTTCAATGTTCCATCAAATGGCACATAACCCATAGCTATATTTTGTTTTTTTTCAGGGTGATACCAAGGGGATGTAACAAAACCTATAGGCTCTCCACCACCTTCATCAGAAATCAACCAAAAATCAGGCGCATACTCTTCAATTGGTTTTCCACCTAATTCTAGACCAACTAATTGAAGTTTGTATGGTTTGTGACCTGCTTTTAAATCAGCTTTCATTTTTTCAAGAGCTTTCTTACCTACGTAATCTGCTTTTTTGTTCCATTCTCCTTTTCCAGATAATGATACTTGATAACCTAAATTACATTGAAAAGGATTATGTTGGTTGTCCATATCTTGACCCCAAGAAAGAATTCCGGCTTGAATTCTTCTATGGTGAGCAGGGGCAATAACCATTAGGCTATGTTTTTTTCCTGCTTCAAGAACAGCATTCCACATATCCTCAGCATATAAAGTACATTCTCTTAAATAAATTTCATAACCAGCTTCACCTGAAAATCCTGATTGAGATATCACACAACTTCTTCCACCGATTTTAGCTTCTGCTAAACCATAGAATGGCATATTGTCAAAATCAACTTGATCTCCACATAAATCTTTCATCAATGCTTTAGATTTTGGCCCTTGTATCTGAACCGGACTTACATCTATTTCATCAATTTCTACATTAAATCTCTCGTCAGCATTTACGCCTTGTAAATAAAGACCTATATCACTATCAGATAAACTAAACCAAAATTCATCTTTTGATATTCTTAAAAGAATAGGATCATTTAATACTCCACCATATGCATTACAAAGAATTACATATCTTGCTCTCATTGGAGAAATCTTTGTAGCATCTCTTGTAATTACATAGTCAACAAATTTTTCTGCATCTGGACCCTTTACTCTAATTTGTCTTTCTACAGCAACGTTCCACATTGTTACATGATTTACTATTGCATCATACTCTACCATTGCACCGCCATCCTCAGGTTTTACATATCCTCTTGGATGATAAATACGATTATATACAGTTGCTCTCCAACAACCTTCTTTCATTGATAAATGCCAGTAGGGTGATTTTCTTACACGTGTTGAAATTAACATTTCAACTTTTGTTGGTCCGCTTTGTCTTAAATTATAAGGCACTTTTCTATCAGATTGATCTACTGATGTTACGTGTCTTAGTTTACTATAGTCAAATTCATTAGACATAGTTATTCTCCTTCAACCACTTGTTTGTTTCCTTCAAGCCGCCGAATGTATAAATGTGAAAATAATCAGTATGCGATTTAACTTTCCCAATTAGATCATTAGGGTCTTTAGGTTTCAATAAATCTAATGCCTTACTAAAATTAGATTTAAGAAAATTAATGGAATTTTTTGCACCAACAATATTTGCAAACTTTATCAAGCTTGAAATTTTCATGGGCCCAGTAATTCCAACATGAACTGGTATCGTTTGCTTAGAAATAAAATCAACGATAGGCTGAGAATCTAATAGCCATTGGGTTACAATATAATCAGCATAAGGCTTTTTATCTATCATTGCTTTTTCTAATTCTGAATCGGATATATCAGGACTGCCCTCTGGATGTCCAGCAATTCCAATCTTTATTCCATCAAATAATCCTGTCTCTAAAATCTGATAAGAGCTATCAAATTTACCTAATGGCTCTCTTCCACCTCCTATTACAAGTGCTTGCTTTACACCTCCATCTTTGCATCTTAAAATATAATCTTCTAAATCTTTTTCGTCACTGATAGATCTCGCAGGAAAGTGAGGAACTGGATTATATCCTGCTTCTACAAGCTCAATGGCTTTTCTAGCAGTATCTTTATAATCTCCTCCTGGAAGCATTGTGATATAAACATCTTTAACCTCTGGTAAGGTTTTTACATCTGCTTGTGGGCTTATTTCCAAAGAAAAATACATTTAAATATTTTTAATTATTTTATGAACTGTGTCTATAAAATTTTTTGATCAAGGAAAATAAAAACTTATTTTTTCAAACCTCTGTGTTTTTGCATTCTTTGACCGTACTGTTGTGCTACTCTATCAAATATGATTGCAAGTGCTACAATTGCTAAACCGTTAAACAAACCAAGAGCTAAATATTGGTTCATTACTGCTCTTAATATAGGCACACCTAATCCTTTTACTCCAATCATTGATGCAATAACAACCATTGCTAAAGCCATCATTATTGTTTGATTAACTCCAGCAAAAATAGTTGGCAATGCAAGAGGAATTTGTACAGATTTTAATTTCTGAATTCTAGTTGCACCAAACGCCTCAGATGCCTCTATTGTTTCTTTGTCTACTTCTCTTATTCCTAAGTTTGTTAATCTTATAATTGGAGGAACGGCATAAATGCAAATTGCAATTAAGCCTGGAACTTTGCCTATACCCATCAACATTAATATTGGAATTAAATATACAAAACTTGGAATGGTCTGCATCATGTCTAAAATAGGTAAAACTATTTTCTCAACCCTTTCTGACCTTGCCATCAGCACACCCACAGGAATACCAACTGACATGCATATAATTACGCAAACCGTAATAATTGCTACTGTTGCCATGCAATCTTTCCACATACCAAAGTAACCAATGAGAAAGAATGAAACTGCAGCTCCTACGACTAGTTTCCAATTTCTAGAGCCAAGCCATGCTAAACCACAAATTACAGCAATAGTGATTGGCCAAGGTGCTTCAATTAATAATTTTTCTAACCATACTAAAAAAAATAAGAGTGGATCAAAAAAAGCTTCTATAGCATCCCCGTAAGCTCTTGAAAAATCTCTAAAAGCAAAGTCAATGCCTTTTCTAAGTTCAGCTAATGCTGATCTTTCCATTACAGGAAATTTAGTTAATAATTCCATATTTTGTTACGAGCCTAAAGATTATAGGCTCGTAATAACTTATTTCAACGATTATAAAGCAGATTTGATTTTTTTCTTAGCTGAGGAGCTTACCCATGAGCCCCAAACATCTTCATGCTGTTTCAAAAATTCAACAGCTGCGTCTGATCCTTTTGCTTGATTATCTGCCATGTATACAAGCATGGAGTTCATTACATCTCCTGGGTATGTTCTTTTCTCAACATAAGCCACTGCATCTTTTCCACCTTTATCAACAAAACCTTTAGTTATGATTGAATTTACTTCAGATTTTGTCCAAGATGTTTTTTTTGGTGACGCACACTGTTCATCAGGTAACATTATGCAGTTGTCCCAATTATCTCTTCCAGCAAAATCAACTCCAAAATTTACTGCTTGTAATCCATATTTACCAACCATTGAAGTTGGGCTCCAGTAATAACCTATCCAACTATCACCTGAGTCTGCAGCTTTTGAAATTGTACCATCTAATCCTGCAGCAGAACCTGGGTCAACTAATTTCCAACCCTTTGCTTCCATATCATAAGCTCTAAAAAGATTAGCGTTTGCTATTTGACATCCCCAACCTGCAGGACAACCAACAAATGCTCCTTTTGATGGATCCTCTTTGTCTGGAAACCATTCAGGGTGTTCCAATATCTCTAAAGCAGTCATATTTGCAATTTCAGGGTGATTTTTAATTGTACCTGGAGTAATCCACCAACCTTCACCTAAACCAGTGATAGGTGTTTTGTTAGCTTGAAATAATCTACCTTCGTCAACAGCTTTTAGCAATGGAGTGTAAACAGCATTTGCCCATTGTTCTGGGTTCATATCTGGAGCACCTTTGTCATTCATTGACGTAAAAGTAGGCATTGTTGATCCTGGAATTAATTCCACTTCACATCCATATCCTTCCTCTAAAATAAATTTATCTACGTTAGCCATAAGTTCAGCTGAAGCCCAGTTTTGCTCAGCAATAACTAACTTCCCACATGCAGCATTAGCAATGCTTCCAAATGAAGCTATTCCTAATGAAACTAGCAATGTTAAGATGAGTTTTTTAATTTTCATTATTATCTCCTAATTAATTAATTAAGACTTATACAAACATATAGAACTCGAAATTGCAAACAGGATTCAACTAAAAATTGTAGTAAAAATGTCTTTAATAATTTAGTATTTTAAATAATATTCTTTAAAACAATGAAATTTATTAGTAAAATTTTTTCAGTAGGATTTAATTTCAAATTAAATTGTAAAACAGTTTTTCAACAATCAATTATCAGAGACAGTTTTTAAAAATTTCTCACAAATTTAAAAAAAGTTAATTTTAAGAGGAGAAATATGAAAAAAAACTTAATATCAAGACTAGATGCAGGTCCAATTATATTTGCTGAGGGATATTTATTTGCTATGGAAAGAAGAGGATATCTATCTGCAGGTCCATTTGTTCCCGAGGTAGTTTTAGAACATCCAGATGTAGTTACTCAATTACATAGAGAATTTATTAGAGCTGGTTCGGATGTCGTTCAGGCTTTTACTTATTACGGACATAGAGAAAAATTAAGAATCATTGGGAAAGAACATTTGCTTGAACCAATGCAAAAAAATGCTCTTCAAATAGCAAAAGACGCTGCGAATGAATTTAAAGATTTGGACTTAATGGTTTGTGGTGATGTAGCAAATACAAATATTTTTGATCCAAATGATAAAAATTCATTTAAGGAATGTCAAAAGATGTATGAAGAACAAGTGCTTTGGGCAAAAGAAGCTGGAGTTGACTTCGTAGTTGCAGAGACAATTAACTGGGTAGATGAAATGAAAATTGCCTTAAAAGCTATTAAAGACGAGGGGTTAATTGCAGTTGCAAATTATGCAATTCCTCGTGGAGATTTAACAAGAGATGGATATACGTCTGAAGATGCATGCAAATTAATAGAAGATCTTGGAGCAGATGTTGTCGGTTTAAATTGTTATAGAGGTCCTGAAATGACAATGAAACTTTTAAAAAAGATAAGAAAAAAAGTTTCATGTCATGTTGCGGGTTTACCTGTTCCATATAGAACAACAGAGGAAGAGCCAGGATTTCTAAATCAGACTGATCACGGTTGTGATTGTA
The DNA here is from genome assembly GCA_902617895.1 of uncultured Pelagibacteraceae bacterium. Lineage (GTDB taxonomy): Bacteria > Pseudomonadota > Alphaproteobacteria > Pelagibacterales > Pelagibacteraceae > Pelagibacter. The sequence goes on from CACMYJ010000008.1 coordinate 24,624, forward strand.
TTCCTGGAGGAAATGCATTTCCAGTGGCTTTAGATAATTTATATTGTAACAGATTTGAAATGGCAGAATTTGCAAAAGAATGTCTTAGAGAAAAAATTAATTTGATTGGTATATGTTGTGGTGCTGAGGCTCATCATGTAAGAGAAATGGCAGTAGCAGTTGGAAAAAAACCAATAGCTATGAAATATATGCCAGATATGAGTAAACATTTTCACCATGGGACAGACAAGACATTGAAAGACGTAAATAAAGAAATAAAATACTAGTATGCAAAATCATGCAAAAGTAGTCATCATAGGTGGTGGTGTTGTAGGTTGTTCTATCCTTTATCATTTAGCAAAGTTTGGCTTAAAAGATTGTATTCTTCTTGAAAGAAACGAACTTACATCTGGATCGTCATGGCATGCAGCAGGAAATGTTCATGTAATTTCATCAGATCCAAATATTTCTAGAATGATGGCATATACAATTGGCTTGTATAAAGAGATTGAAAAAGAATCAGGTCATTCAGTTGGATTTAAACCAAGCGGAGGCTTTTATTTGGCATCCAACGATGTTTGGGCTGAATATCTTAAAAGAGAAAGATCAAAAGCTAGATATATGGGTCTTGACCAAGAATTTATATCTTTAGAGGAGGTTAAAAGGAAAAATCCATTAATCGATCCGTCAAGATATCTTTTAGCTTTATGGGATCCGATAGATGGAGAAGTTGATCCGTCTGGGGTAACATATGCTTTTGCAAAAGCTGCTAAAGTTCATGGTGGCAAATATTATACTCATACAATTGTAAAAGACACAAAACAAAAAAAAGATGGTTCATGGGAAGTATTCACAGATAAGGGTAATATTAATGCAGAAATAGTCATCAATGCTGGAGGTTTATGGGCAAGGGAAGTTGGCCATTTAGCAGGAGTTGATCTCCCAGTTCAACCGATGGAGCATCATTATTTAATTACTGAAACAATTCCAGAAATCGAAGCACTGGGAGATAAAAGGATACCTATTGGTACAGATTTTGAGGGCAATATTTATTTTAGACAAGAGGGGAAAGGAATGTTGCTAGGAACTTATGAACCAAAATCTACACCTTGGAAAGTTGAGGGCACACCCATGGATTTTGGCCATGAATTATTAGAACCTAAATTAGAAAATATACAAGATAGGTTAGCGATTGGTTTTGAAAGAATGCCATCTTTACAAAAAGCTGGAATAAAAAATATCGTAAATGGTCCATTTACATTTGGACCTGATGGTAGTCCTTTAATTGGCCCTGTGCCTGGTATGAAAAATTATTGGGTAGCAGTTGGAGTAATGGCTGGATTTTGCCAAGGTGGAGGAGTAGGAAAATGTATAGCAGAATGGATAATTGATGGAGAACCATCAATTGATGTTTGGGCTATGGATGTTGCAAGATTTGGAGAGTATGCAACTCCACAATATGGAACAATAAAATCTTCTGAAAATTATGAAAGGAGATTTATTATGACTTTTCCAAATGAAACTTTACCAAAAGGCAGAAGACAAAAGACTACTGCTTTATACGATAGATTTATAAATCAAGGAGCTGTAATGGGAGATGGTTTTGGTTTAGAAAGTGTCTTATGGTTTGCTAATAATAAAGAGGATGCTTACGAGGAACCAACTATAAAAAGATCTAGATCTCATAATTATGTATCAAAGGAAGTAATTAATGTAAGAGAAAACGTAGGTCTAATGGAACTGGCAAATTTTTCAAAACATGAGTTTAAAGGACCTGATGCAAAGAAATTTTTAGATTTTGTGATGGCTGGTAAAATTCCTAGACCAGGTAGAATTTCGTTAAGTCCTATGTTGACAAATAATGGTAAACTTTATGGAGATCTTACAATTTCTTGTATTGATGAAAATGAATTTATAATTTTTGGGTCTGGAGCAGCTCAAGAAATGCATAGAAGATGGTTTGAAAGTCATATTAATAAATTTAACTTATATTATAAAAATCGGTCTGATGATTTCCATGGATTATCTATATCAGGGCCAAAATCAAGAGAAGTGCTTCAAAAAGTAGTAAGAGATGATTTATCTAATAACAAATTTAAATTTAGAGATTCAAGAAGAATATTTGTGGCTGGTGTACCAGCAATAGTTAATAGAATATCTTTCACCGGTGAGTTGGGTTTTGAAATATACGTTGCGCCACATTATCAGATAAAATTGTATGAAGAGCTTAGTGAAGCAGGAAAAGAATTTAATATTAAACCATTTGGATTAAGAGCTCTTATGTCTATGAGACTTGAAAAAAATTGGGGCGCCTGGACACTAGATTATCGTCCAGATTTCACAGCTAAGGAAACTGGTTTAGATGCGTTTATTAATTGGGATAAAGATTTTATTGGTAAAAAATTTGCAATGAATGATAAAAGTAATAACAAACTAACTCCAATGATAGTCGAAACAAATGAAATAGATGTTACATTTAATGAAGCAGTTCTAAAAAGAGATAAAGCAATTGGATATGTCACTTCAGGTGGTTTTGCACATTACGTAAATAAAAGTATAGCTTTTAGTTATATAGATGAAAATGAACTCAACTCTGGATCTGATATTCAAGTTGAAATTAATGGTGATCTTTTTAATTGTAATTTAATTAAAGAGCCATTGTATGATCCAAGTGGTTCAAAAATGAGAAGTTAATACTATGAACAAAACTATAGTCAAAAGTTGGAATGAATGGGATCCTCTCAAACATGTAATAGTAGGTAGAGCAGATAATTGTTGTATTCCAGCACCAGAACCTGCAGTGGATGTTAAGATTCCACCTGACTCGGTTATGAAAGGTAAACATGGAAGAAGAACTCAGGATACAATTGATAGAGCAAATGAGCTTTTGGAAAAATTTGTTAAGACTTTAGAAGCTAGAGGTATAAGAGTTGATAGACCAACTCCACTAAAATTTGACGAAAGTATAGGCACACCCGACTGGACTGCCGAACATATGTTTGGATGTATGCCCTCCAGAGATGTGATTATAACTGTCGGTAAAGAAATGCTAGAAGCTACAATGAGTTTTCGTTGTAGATGGTTTGAGTATCTTGCTTACAGACCATTAATTCAACAATATTTTATGGATGATCCAAAGATGAGGCATGAAACTGCCCCAAAACCTAGATTAAGAGACAATGCCTATCATCATAACTATTTGTCTGATGAAGTAAGTATAGAGCAAAGACTTGAATGGGCTGAAAAAAAATATTTTGTAACAACTGAAGAAGAACCATTATTTGATGCTGCCGATATATTAAGGTTCGGTAAAGATCTAATTGTGCAGCATGGTTTCACGACAAATCTAAAGGGAATTGATTGGTTAAAAAGACATTTTCCAGATCAACGAATTCATACCGTTAACTTTCCTGGTGATCCATATCCAATTCATATTGATGCTACTTTTACTCCAATAAAGCCAGGTTTGATTCTTAACAACCCCCAAAGAAAACTACCAAAAGAGCAAAGAAAACTTTTTGAGAAAAATGGATGGGAAATTGTTTATGCTGCTCAACCTGCTCATAACTCTCCACCATCGCTAAGCTATTATTCGGTTTGGTTGTCAATGAATGTCCTTGTCTTGGACCCTAAAACGGTATGTGTTGAAAAGAGTGAGGTTTACCAAGCTGATCAACTTGATAAGTTAGGTATGGAAGTTATCCCCGTTGATTTTAGAGAAGTTTATGCATTTGGTGGAAGCTTGCATTGTAGCACGACTGATGTTTACAGAGAAGGTGAACTTGAAGATTATTTTCCTAAACAATAATTTATATTTTAAAAAGACATGTCACAAAAAGATGTAGGAAATAAAATACCAATTTATAAACTAAAAAAAACCGTTGAAGTAATGAATTATTATGATGAATGGGGCGAGGGAAATAAATATGATAAGGATATGATTGATTGGAATTATACGGGTCCTAAAGAAACTGTAGAAGTTTTAAATAAATATCAGAAAAAGAAAAATATTAAAATTTATGATGCAGGATGTGGAACTGGTTTAGTAGGAGTTGAACTAAAAAAATATGGTTTTAAAGACTTTTATGGTGCAGATTTATCTCAGACACTTTTAGATCTTGTACCAAATGGTCTGTATCAAAAACTTGTTAAATCTGATCTTAATAAACCTATTTTAGAAAATGAAAATTTCTATGATGTTGTTATGTGTGTTGGAACATTTACGTTTGGGCATGTAAAACCTCATGCATTGGATGAATTTTTAAGAATAACAAAAAAGGGTGGTTTGATTTGTTTCACAATAAATGAGGGAATTCATGAGGAATATGGATTTGACTCAAAGATTAAAGAACTGCTTGAAAGTAACAAGTGGAAAGAATTAGAATTTTTTAAATCAGATTATATTGCTAGCAAGGATGTTAATGCATGGCTAGGGCTATATGAAGTAACAAAATAAAAATGTCAGCAATTTACAAAATTATAGATAAAAAAAAATTAGATATTGTTAAAAGACCAATCTCAAAAGCTCACGGATTACCTAATGAGTGTTATACGAATAAAGATTATACTTTAATTGAAAGAAAAAAAATTTTTGAAAATAAATGGACAGTTGTAGGTGTAGCCAGCTCTTTACCAAATATTGGGGATGTAAAACCCTTTAATTTGTTAGGGCTTCCTTTATTTTTAATAAGAAATAAAAAAAACCAAATAAAAGTTTTTCATAACGTTTGTAGCCATCGAGGAGTAAAGTTGATTGATAAAAAATCTAATATTAGAAATGTAATAAGATGTCCCTATCATTCATGGTCATACACATCAGAAGGTAAGTTAATTGCAACACCCCATATAGGTGGGATGAATAAACATAGTAGCCCAAAGTTTAAAAAAGAAAAAAGTAATCTAAAAGAAATAAGATCGTATGTTTGGTTAGATCTAATTTTTGTCAACATAAGCAAAAATGAAATTCCATTTGAAAAATACATTAAACCATTGAGTGATAGGTGGGCAAAATTTTGGAAAACAAATGACAGAAAATTAATTAATCATGCGAATGACTTTGGATATTTTAAGTTAAACGCAAAATGTAATTGGAAATTTGCAATTGAAAATTACTGTGAAAGTTATCACTTGCCATGGGTTCACCCTGGTCTTAACTCTTATTCAAAAATAGAAGATCATTATCATATTCAAGGATTACCAAATCGTTTTGCGGGTCAAGGTACAGTTGTTTATAGTCCAAAACTTAAAGGAAAGAAAAAATTTCCTTGTTTTCCAAACTGGCCCAAAGACAAAGAAAATATTGCAGAATATGTAGCTTTATTCCCTAATGTTATGCTAGGTATACACAAAGACCATTTCTATGCGTATTGGTTAGAGCCGATTGACCATAAAAAAACTTTAGAGCATATGGAAATATATTATGTTGGAGAAAAAGCTTCAAAATCTTTAGAATTTAAATCACTAAGAAAACAAAATTTTAAATTGTGGGAGGATATTCAAAAAGAGGACGTAGATATAATTCAAAGAATGCAATTAGGCCGCAACTCCCATGCATATAATGGTGGAAATTTTTCTCCTGATATGGATAATCCAACCCATCAATTTCACAAATGGATAGCAACTAACATTGTATAGAAAGTACGGATTTTATGTATAGACCTTTGCCAGATGAATTAACAATCAAAAGTTCTCCAATTGAAGGCTTAGGATTATTTGCAACTAAAGAGATTAAAGTTAATACTTTTATTGGCATCACTCATATTAGAGATGAGCAGTTTGAAAATAAATATATTAGAACTCCGCTAGGTGGTTTTTATAATCACTCAGATAATCCTACAGTTCAAAGAATGGTTTCTAATATTTTACCCCTTTTAAAATTTGGTGACCCAATAGATCCCACTGCTAAAGCAAAAAAATTCAATGAAAATGATGATAACTTAGAAAACATGTATTATAATTTAAGAGAAAAACCAGATGCAAAATATTTTTTTATGGTTTCAATTAAAGATCTAAAACCAGGAGATGAGCTTTGTGCAAATTATAATTTATACACCTATCCAAAGACAGGAGTTGGTGTACAGATGTTATAAGAATGAAATTTAACAGAAAAATAAATCCAGAATATAAAACTTTTACAAACTTTCTCACTAAAAAAAGGATTCGAGAGGATGAAATTAACTTTGAAAAATTAAGAAGTTATCGACTTGAGAGAGTTAAGAAAGAATTAATTAAAAATAATTTAGAGGCATGTATTTTATTTGACCCTGTAAATGTTCGTTATGCATTAGATACTGTAAATATGAGCGTATTCAATATGCACAATCTTTCTAGATATTGTTTTATTCCAGTGGATGGACCAACAATTCTATATGAATATTTCAATTGCGAAAAATTATCTGAGCATTTAAATTTAATTGATGAAATTAGACCTGCAATTACCTGGGATTACTTTGCACATGGAGATCAAGCTAATTTACAATTAAAAAAATGGATTGAAGAGATTAAAGACCTTTCGAATAAGTTTTTTAAATCAAAAAAAATTGCAATCGATGTTTTAAACGGCCCAGCAGTTACCGAATTAAATAAATATGGCATAGAGGTAGTAGATGCAAAATCAATATTAGAGCAAGCAAGAGTTATTAAATCATCCGAGGAATTAAAATGTATGAGTGCAGCAATAGAAGTTGCAGAAATTGGTATATGTAAAATGAAAGAAGAGCTTAGAGCAGGTATGACAGAGGACGAATTATGGTCAATACTTCATAAAACAAACATAGAAAACGGTGGTGAATGGATTGAATGTAGGATTTTATCATCAGGAGAGAGAACTAATCCATGGATGCAAGAAAGTAGCAACAAGATAATACAACATGGAGAGATTGTTTCCTTTGATACTGATATGGTTGGGCCTTATGGGTATTGTGCCGATATATCAAGAACATTTGTATGTGGAAATGTTTTTAATCGTAATCAAAAAGAGCTTTATTCAATGTCCTTAGAACAAATTAATCATAATTCTAATCTTATCAAAGCCGATATGTCTTTTAGAGAGTTTACAGAAAAATCATGGAAATTGCCTAACGAATATTACGGCAATAGATACTCTGTCATGGTACATGGAATAGGATTGTGTGATGAATGGCCTTCTATAAGATATCCAACTGACGGTGGAGATATTAGTGGTAGTTTTCAAAAAAATATGACCATTACTGTTGAAAGTTATATTGGAAAAGTTGGAGGCAAAGAAGGCGTGAAACTTGAACAACAATATTTAGTTAGAGAAAATGGACTTGAACTGATGTCTCATCATCCTTTAGAAGATATTTAATAATCAAAAAACTTAATGAAAATTATATTAGTTATGGGATTGCCTGGAGCTGGCAAGACAACATTGGCAGAGGAAATTGCTCCTAAACTTAAAGCAAAAAGATTAAATGCTGATGAAGTTAGAAAATCAGCAAATGATTGGGATTTTTCTGAGGAGGGTAGAAAAAGACAAGCTAAAAGAATGGCAGACTTTGCTTTAAAGCTGAAAAATCAAGGAAATTATGTTGTGGCAGATTTTATTTGCCCTACTCCAGAAGCAAGAAGTTTATTCCCTGCAGATTTTGTGATTTGGGTAGATACGATCAAAGAAGGAAGGTTTGACGATACTAATCAAATGTTTGTCAAACCAGAAAAATATGATTTTCATGTAACTACTCAAGATGCTAAGTTTTGGGCGGATAAAATAATAAAGGAGATATCATAATGAGTTATGAATGGGATAATAAAAAACCAACAGCACAAATGCTTGGAAGATGGCAGCCATTTCATGAGGGTCACTATACTTTATTTAAAGAGATCATCAAAAAGACCGGTCAAGTGTGTATTCAAATAAGAGACGTTCAAGGAGTTGATGACAATCCATTCGACTTTGAAACGGTAAAAAAAAATATTGAAGATAAATTAAATCCAGAGTTTGAAGGAAGATTTAAAATAATGATGGTCCCAAACATTACAAATATTTGTTACGGAAGAGGAGTAGGCTATAAAATTGAGGAAATAGTATTATCTGAAGAAATACAGAAAATTTCAGCCACAAAAATTAGAGCTAAAATGCGTGAAGACGGAGAATTAAAATAATTATAAACTTCAATATGAATGTAAAAACAAAAAAATTAGGTAAGGGAATTACAAATGTGGTAATTAATGATCCTAAAACTTATAATTCACTTTCATTTAAAACTTTAAGGGATCTTTTGAATACTTTTACTCGATTAGATAAGGATGATAATACAAGAGTAATAATATTAGAAGGTTCCGGTAAAGGTTTTAGCGCTGGTCATAATCTTAAAGAAGTAGGTGGAATAAAAAATAGGTCAAATCACCTTAAATTATTTAATCTTTGTTCAAAATTAATGATGAAAATTGTTGAAGGAAAGAAACCTGTTATTGCAAAAGTGCATGGTGCAGCGTATGCGGCCGGATGTCAGTTAGCTGCAAGTTGTGACCTTGCATACAGCACAACAACAGCTACATTTGCAACACCTGGAGTAAATATTGGATTGTTTTGCAGTACGCCAATGGTTGCTGTTAGTAGAAAGGTGACTAGAAAAATTATGATGAAGATGCTTTTAACTGGAGAGCCAATAAATGCTAAATATGCAAAAGATATTGGTTTAATTAATGATTGTTTTTCAAGTAAAAAACTTAATTCAGAAGTTCTAAAAATTGCAAAAACTATTTCTTCAAAATCAAATTTAACAATTAAAATCGGTAAACAAGCTTTCTACAAACAATTAGAAATGCCATTAGGAGATGCATATAAATTTACGAGTAAAATGATGACTTTAAATATGGCCTCACAAGATGCAAAAGAGGGAATATCAGCTTTTTTACAAAAAAGAAAACCTAACTGGAAAAATAAATAATAATTATTTTAAATTTAAATTATGAACGACGATCAAATTAAATCCATTTTAAGAAAATCAAAAGTCATTGCAATGATTGGCGTAAGTTCTGAGAAAAAAGGGGAAGATAAAAAAAATCTTAAAAGAAAACCTGCAAACGTAGTCATGAAGTATATGCAAAACTTTGGTTATAAAGTGATACCTATAAATCCTTTTGCAGTAGGTGAAATTGTAAATGGTGAACCAATGGTTGAAAGTTTGGATAATGTTAAAGAAGAGATCGATATAGTTGATGTTTTTAGACCTTCAAATGAGGCAGAGGGTATTGCAAAAGAAGCAATTCAAAAAGGAACTAAAGTATTATGGTTACAGTATGGAATTCATAGCGATGAGGCTAAAGTGATTGCTGACAAAGAAAATATTGAATTTATTTCCAACAGATGCATAAAACAGGAATATCAAAAACTTTTTCAAAAATCTAATCCAGTTTTTCCAGTTCTTAAAGACTAATGAAAAAAGTATTTTTGGTTTATGGCCATTATAATGAAAAATCTTTCAATTCAGCAATCAAAGATGTTTTTATTAAATCGGCAGAGGAAAAAGGTCATTCAGTAGAATGTATAGACTTATATAAAGAAAAATTTAACCCAGTATATGCTGGTGAAAAAGCTGATGAAGTAGTTTTAGATCACAGAAAAAAAATAGATGAAACTGATTTAATTGTCCTTGTAGCACCTATTTGGAACTATAGAATGCCAGCAATATTAGAGGGTTGGATAGATAAAGTATTAGCGCCACCCTGGGCTTTTTCTTTTAAGAAACTTATCGGAAACCATGGTTACGCTGTAGGAAAACTAAAAAGTAAAAAAGCTATTATTTTCTGCACATATGGCTCTCCAAGATTTTCAATTACAGATTTTTTTTTAAATTTACCACTTAGAAGAATTAAAAAAGGTATTTTTAATAAGTGTGGTATTTATGACATTACCTATAAACGATATTTTGCTGTACCATTTGTTTCAAATGAAAAAAGAATTGAATTTTTGGAAGATGTTAAAAATACAGCCAGCAATTTATAGTATATTCTTTCTATTAATTTTTTCTTTAAATGAATTATCTGCTGAGATAAGAAAACCAAATCCAGAGATAAAGCCAAGAGAAGTTATTGAGATACAACTCAATGCTTTGATGAGGAACGATAGTCCTGAAAAAGACAGTGGTATTATTCAAACCTGGTTTTTTGCTCACCCAAATAATCAAAGAGTTACAGGACCTATTGAGAGATTTAAAAACATGATTAAGACCGATTCTTATTCGATGCTTTTAAATCATGAAAATTATGAAATTGTAGAAGTTTATAAATCAAAAGGTGTTTCGACATTTGAAGTTACCATTATGGACAAGGATAAAAAGTATTACAAATTCAAATGGCAAGTTGAAAAATATGAAATTGACGGATTTTTAAAAAATTGTTGGCTAACTACTGCTGTATCTCAACCAATGCCAATGGGTTCTTCTATTTAATGAAAAAACCAAGTTTTCCAGTAAGAATTGCAATACTAATGGCAATACTTTGCATTCCACCAATTGGCGCCACTCAGATAGGATGGTATTATTTTGGGCAAACTATGGGAGTAAATTTTGGTATGGCCGCAGGAGTGGTAAGTGTAATAACTGCCGCATATTTAATGTACCAAATGGGTTGGAGAGATGACGATGATGATGATTATGACTATTAGAATTATGTTTAGTTTATAAGAAAAATTTAGTAAAAATCGCATGATGAAATCAAAAGCAAAAGTTGTAGTAGTAGGTGGTGGAGTTGTTGGTGTTAGTGCTCTGTATCACTTAGCTAAAAAAGGTTGGTCAGACGTTGTTTTGATTGAAAGGAAAGAATTAACTTCAGGTTCAACGTGGCACGCAGCTGGATTACTTCCATTATTTAATATGAGCTACTCAGTTGGCCAATTACATAAATATGCTGTTAACCTTTATAAAAGTTTAGAAGAAGAAACAGGCAAAAACGTCGGGTTCAGTGTTGTTTCAAATATCAGATTAGCAGACAACAAAGATAGAATGGATGAGTATCATCAATACGCTGGAGTTGCAAAAACTATAGGAGTAGATGTAAAATTTCTAACACCAGACCAAGTAAAAGAAATTTGGCCTTTGTGTAATACAAATGATTTAATTGGAGCAATACAACATCCTGAAGATGGATATATTCAACCTGCTGATTTAACGCAAGCATTAGCTACGGGCGCAAGAAATAGAGGTGCTGAGATTTACAGAAATACAACGGTTGTTGCAATGAAGCAAAATAAAGATGGATGGGTTGTTGAAACAGATAAGGGATCTATAGAATGTGAACACGTAATTTCATGTTCAGGAAATTTTGCTAGACAAACTGGTAAGATGGTTGGTTTAGATATTCCAGTAATACCAGTTGAACATCAATATATTGTAACAGAACCACATCCAGAAATTCAAAAAAGAAAAAAAGAAGGTCTTCCAGAAATGGGAGTTTTGAGAGATAGCGATAGCAGATGGTACATGAGAGAGGAAGCGGGTGGTTTAATTTTAGGACCGTATGAAGATGGTGCTCCTGCCTGTTATGTAGATGGTCCCTCAAAGGAATCTGAGTATGAACTTTTCCAAGAAGATCTAGATAGACTTGCACCTCATATTGAAGGAGCCATTCATAGAGTTCCAGCATTTGGAGAAGTAGGTGTTAAAAAAGTTTATAATGGTGCGATTTGTTATACGCCAGATGGAAATCCGATAGTTGGTCCAGCATGGGGATTAAAAAACTTTTGGATTAATGAAGGTCATAGTTTTGGCATCACTGCAGCTGGTGGAGCCGGATGGCAACTAGCCGAATGGATTGTTGATGGAGAACCTACAATAGACATGCTTGGTGTAGAACCACGAAGATACGGCGATTATTGTTCAAAATCTTATCTTAAAGAAAAAAATGAAGAAGCTTACAGTCATGTGTTTATAACCCACTTTCCAGATGAAGAAAGACCAGCCGCAAGACCTTTAAGAACAGCGCCATGTTATGACAGAATGAAAAATCTTGGTGCAGTTTTTGGACAAAAATTTGGATGGGAAAGACCAAACTTTTTTGCAACTGATGGCATGGAACAAAAGGATGATTGGTCATTTAGAAGATCTAATTGGTTCAAGGCAGTTGAAAAAGAGTGCAAAAATGTAAAAGAAAATGTTGGACTACTAGATATGACTGCATTTGCTAAGTGCAGAATTAAAGGACCTGGAGCAGAGGAATTTTTAGATAAGTTGGTAGCTAATAAACTACCAAAAAAAGTTGGTAGAATTAATTTGTGTCACGCATTGAATACAAAAGGTGGTGTTCATTCAGAATTTACAATTATGAGAGAGTCAGAAAATAGTTTTTATCTTGTTTCTGCCGGGGCTTATCAAAGATTGGATCACGATTGGATCTTTGGCTGGATGCCAAAAGATGGATCAGTTCAATTTGAGAACTTAACAAATAGTAAAGGTGTTCTTGTGGTATCGGGACCGAAAGCAAGAGAATTAATGCAAAGGGTGTCAAATGATGATTTTTCAAATGAAAATTTTAAATGGCTAAGCGCAAAACAAGTTGACGTTGGCTTTGCACCCGTTAATGCTATGAGAGTTAATTTTGTTGGAGAGCTAGGATGGGAACTTCATCATCCTATTGAATATCAAAATCATATTTTCGATAAACTTATGGATGCAGGTCAAGACTTAGGTTTAAAACCTTATGGTATTAGATCAATGAACAGTTTAAGAGTTGAAAAATCCTACAAACTAGTTGGAACTGAATTATCAATTGAGTATTCACCTTACGAAAGTGGTTTAGATAGATTTATTCATCCAAACAAAGGAAGTTTTATTGGACTTGATGCTTTAAATAAATGGAGAGAAAAAGGCTTTGATAATAAGCTTGTTACTCTAGAGGTTCACGAAACTAGTGATGCGGATGTACTAGGAAACAACCCAATTTATGAAAATGGTAGTGTTGTAGGACGTGCAACTGGTGGTGATTTTGGATTTAGACTAGGAAAATCTATCGCACTAGGAATGGTTAAACCCGAGTTAGCAAATGTTGGACAAAAACTAAGGATTGATATACTTGGTAAAATGCATGAGGCAACAATTTTAGAAGAAAGTCCTTACGATGCAGAAAATAAATTATTGAGAGCTTAATGAAAATTTTAGTCGCTGTAAAAAGAGTTATTGATTATAACGTGCAAATTAGAGTTAAAGAGGACGGTAGCGGTGTAGTTACTGATAACGTTAAAATGTCAACTAACCCACCAGATGACAATGCTATTGAGGAAGCTGTAAAAATAAAAGAGTCAGGTAAAGCAACAGAAATAATAGCAGTTACTGTTGGTGAAGAAAAAGCTCAAGAGACAGTTAGAAAAGCTTTAGCAGTAGGAGCGGATAGAGGAATTCATGTAAAGGTTGATGGTATCATTGAACCTCTTGCTGTATCTAAAATATTAAAAAAAATTGTTGAAAAAGAAAATCCAGATTTAGTATTTATGGGTAAACAAGCAATTGACGATGACTGCAATCAAACAGGTCAAATGTTAGCGGCACATTTAAATTGGCCACAAGCAACTTTTGCTTCAAAAATTGAGGTAAACGATAAATCATTACAAGTAACTAGAGAGGTAGATGAAGGTCTAGAAACTATAGAAGTTAATACACCAGCTATTGTTACGTGTGATTTAAGATTAAATGAGCCAAGATATGCGTCACTGCCAAATATAATGAAAGCTAAAAAAAAACCTATTGAACAGATTAATGCGTCAGATCTAGGAGTTGATACAAACCCTAGAATAGAACATATTAAGATCGAAGAACCGCCAAAAAGAAAAGCGGGTATTAAAGTTGCAAGTGTTGAGGAATTGGTACAAAAATTAAAAAATGAGGCTAAGGTAATTTAATGTCAGTTTTATTAATAGCAGAGCATAACAACAAAGAAGTAAAACCATTTACTTTAAATGCGATCACAGCTTCATCACAAATAGATCAAGATCTTCATGTTTTGTTAATTGGAAGTAAGGCAGATGATGTTGCAAAATCTTTGTCTGAAATTCCTTTAGTAAAAAAAGTTCTTCATATAGATCATGAAATTTATGAAAATTATATTGCTGAGAATTATACTGCAGCAATTTTAAAACACGCTGATAAATATTCACATATTATTTGCTCAGCAAATACATTTGGAAAAAACCTTATGCCACGAGTTGCAGCATTATTAGATATTTCACAAGTAAGTGATATTATAAAAGTTATATCTCCTGATACCTTTTTAAGACCAATTTATGCTGGAAATGCATTTGCTACAGTTAAAAGTAACGATGAAAAAAAATGTGTTACTATAAGACCAACATCATTTGAAGCGGCTGAAACAACTGGAGGATCTGCCGAAATAGAAAAAATAGATGCAGCAGACCAAACTGAAAATACGAAATTTATTAATAGAGAAGAAATCAAATCAGATAGACCTGAATTAGGTACAGCTAGAATTGTAATTTCAGGTGGTAGAGGCTTGCAAAGCGGAGAAAATTTCAAATTAATAACTGATGTAGCGGATAAATTAAATGCTGCAATAGGAGCTTCAAGAGCTGCGGTTGATGCTGGATATATTACAAACGAACATCAAGTAGGACAAACAGGAAAAGTTGTTGTACCTGATCTTTATATAGCAGTTGGAATTTCTGGAGCCATTCAACATTTAGCAGGAATGAAAGAAAGTAAAGTTATTGTTGCTATAAATAAAGATGGTGAAGCACCTATTTTTAGTGTCGCAGATTACGGCCTAGAAGCTGATTTATTCGAAGCACTTCCTCAATTCTTAGAGGAACTGAACAAATTAAACACTATACAAAAATAACAAATACTGTAAGAAATTAGTATGTCCAGAGAAGTGATGGAATACGATGTAGTAGTCGTAGGTGGCGGACCATCGGGACTTTCAACTGCAATAAAATTAAAGCAGTTAAATCCAGATATTAATGTCTGCCTTTTAGAAAAAGCATCTGAAATAGGTGCACATATTTTATCCGGGAACGTGTTTGAAACGCGAGCCTTAGATGAACTATTGCCAAATTGGAAAGATCTTAATCCACCAATTAAAACAAAAGTTAACAAAGAAAAGTTTCTATTTCTAGGAAAGAAAAAAAAAATTAGTTGGCCAACTTGGTTATTACCTAAAGTACAACAAAATCATAACAATTATATTATTAGTCTAGCTAATCTATGCAGGTGGTTAGCAGAACAAGCTGAAGCTCTTGGAGTTGAAATATTCCCAGGTTTTCCTGCAAGTGAAGTTTTATATAATGAAGATGGTTCTGTTAAGGGTGTAGCAACTCAAGATATGGGTTTAGATAAAGAAGGTAATAAAAAAGATAGTTATGAACCAGGAATGGAACTTCACGCAAAAGTTACAGTTTTTGCAGAAGGGTGTAGAGGACATTTGGGTAAAGAATTAATCAAAAAATTTGATTTAGATAAAGGAAAAGATCCACAACAGTATGGAATAGGATTTAAAGAAATTTGGGAATTAAAAGAAGAAAATCACGACGAAGGTCTAGTGATGCATACTGCAGGTTGGCCATTAGATAATAGCACCTACGGGGGAAGCTTTGTTTATCATGCTGAAAATAAACAAATATTTTTAGGATATGTCATTGGTCTTGATTATAAAAATCCACATCTTTCACCATTTGACGAATTTCAAAAGTTTAAAACTCATCCTGCGATTAGATCAATATTAGAAGGTGGTAAAAGAATATCATACGGAGCAAGAGCATTAATAGAGGGAGGTTTTCAAAGTTTACCTAAGATGTTTATGCCAGGTGCATTATTAGTTGGTTGTGATGCTGGTACATTAAATATGCCAAAAATTAAAGGATCACATACTGCAATGAAAAGTGGAATGATTGCAGCGGAAACTATTATTGATCACATAAAATCAAGCAAAGAATTATCTTATTATGAGGAAAAATTTAAAAAAAGTTGGGTTTATAAAGAGTTATATGAGGCTAGAAATGTTAAACCTAGCTTTAGTTGGGGTTTAATTCTTGGAATAATATTTACAGGGATTGATCAAATTTTATTTAAAGGAAGATTGCCATTCACACTTAAACATAAACACGCTGATCATGAAACTTTAAAACCAGCAAGTGAAATGCCAAAAATAGATTACCCAAAACCAGATAATGTTATTACATTTGATAAAACAAGTTCAGTTTATCTAACAGGAACTAATCATGCTGAAAATCAACCAGTACATCTTCAACTTAAAGACAAAGATTTACCAATAAAATATACTTTAGGTAAATACGATGAACCTGCACAAAGATATTGTCCAGTTGGAGTTTATGAAATTCAAAAAGAAAATGATGTTGAGAAATTTGTAATTAATTCTCAAAATTGTATTCATTGTAAAACTTGTGATATAAAAGAGCCATCACAAAATATTACATGGGTTACGCCTGAAGGTGGGGGTGGACCTAAGTACGGAAATATGTAATTAAGAAAGATCTATTGCAAATTTTTTTAAAGTTTCAATTGGCACTAACTTTAAAGTATTAACGTGAGTTTTTTTTAAATATATAGAACATCCAATTCCCGCCTCTAAAGCTCTCGCAACCCAACTGGCACATACACACCAGTTATCTCCATCTACCAATCCAGGAAAACCAAATTCAGGGTGAGGTGTTATCAAATCATTACCAGCCTCCTTACACCATTCTAAAAATTCGTCGTTAACTTTTACACAAACTGTGTGTAAACCACGATCGTTTTCATCTGTGTTACAACAACCGTCTCTGTACCAACCAGTTAATGGATTTTTTGAACATTCTTCAAGATCTTCACCAAGAACGTTTTTTTGAGCCTCACTCATTAAATTTTAGTAGGATTAGGTTGTCCTTTATAAACAACTTCTGGATCAAATTTTTTCTTTTCTTCTTCAAATTTCATTTCTACTTTACGTCCATTTTCAATTTTGCCTGTAGGTACTGATCTATAAAAACATGATCTGTAACCAACATGACAACTTGCACCATCACCAATATCTACAGTTATCCAAACTGCATCTTGATCATCGTCAATTCTTATTTCTTTTACTTTTTGAGTAAAGCCGCTAGTTTTTCCTTTATGCCAAATTTCTTTTCTAGACCTGCTCCAGTAGTGAGCTTCTTTTGTTTCTATTGTTAATTTTAAAGCTTCAACATTCATATAACCGTGCATTAGAATCTCTTTGGTTTCTGCACATGTTGTAACTACAGGAATTAAACCATCATTATCGAATTTTGGAGATAATAGGTTGCCTTCCTCTATATCAGCGACATTTTCTCTTTTTTTAAACATATATAAGCCGCAATATCTAACATATTATTGAATATATTAAATATTTTAAATTTAAGGATTTACTGTATAAAAAGGCGCTATGAAATTAGTAAAAGACACAGACAATAAAAATTTAGAGACTAAACAAGTTTCAGATAAAGAAGCTGAAGAAGCTTTGATTAAGATATTAACTTGGATTGGTGAGGATCCAAATAGAGAAGGTTTGTTAGAAACACCAAAGAGAGTAATAAAAGCATATAAGGAATTTTTTAGTGGGTATAAAGAGGATGCTAATAAAGTTTTAGAAAAAACTTTTGGTGACGTTGAAGGATATAATGACATGGTAATTCAAAAGAATATATCTGTGCAAAGTCATTGCGAACATCATATGGTTCCAATATTGGGTATGGCACACGTTGCATACATACCAAAAGAAAGAGTTGTAGGACTAAGTAAGCTAGCAAGGGTTGTTGATGTATTTGCAAAAAGGTTGCAAACACAAGAAAGATTAACACTACAAATTGCTAAATCAATTATGACTGCTCTTGATGCTAAGGGTGTTGCAGTAACAATCGATGCAGCTCATCAATGTATGACTACTAGAGGGATAAAAAAAGAAAGAGCATCTACAGTTACTAATTACTTTTTAGGTCAATTTAAGGACGATCTTTCTATTCAGAATAGATACTTACGATTTATTAAAGAATAGAGTATAATTACACATGTCTGATACTTTCAAAGCCCTGGTTATAAACCAGGTGGGTGAAAATTTTTCTCAAGAAGTTAAAGAATTAAATTTTGATTTTTTAAAGGAAGGTGAAGTCTTAGTTAAAATACAATACTCAGATCTTAATTATAAGGATGCTTTGATTTTAAAAGATGGTGCAAAATTAGTTAAAGAGTTTCCAAGAATTCCTGGAATTGATTTCTCAGGTACAGTAGCAGAAAGCAAGTCAGATGAATTTAAAGAAGGTGATGAGGTAATACTTACTGGTTGTAGGGTTGGAGAATTATTTCATGGAGGATTCTCTCAATATGCAAGAGTTAAAAAAGAATTTCTGATAAAGAAACCTTCAGGTATTGATTTGAAGCAAGCAATGATGATGGGTACTGCAGGCTTTACAGCAATGTTGTGTGCATTTGCCGTTAAAGCAAAAGAAGAATTATTACTACAAAGTAAAGTGAACGATGTCCT
This sequence comes from uncultured Pelagibacteraceae bacterium, assembly GCA_902617895.1. Lineage (GTDB taxonomy): Bacteria > Pseudomonadota > Alphaproteobacteria > Pelagibacterales > Pelagibacteraceae > Pelagibacter. The sequence continues at coordinate 43,068 of CACMYJ010000008.1, forward strand.
TGTAACAGGTTCAACAGGTGGAGTAGGGATGGTTGCAGTAAATATTCTGTCAAAAATGGGATGTAATGTAACCGCAATCACAGGAAAACCTGAAAAAGCTGATTATTTAAAAGAATTAGGAGCAAAAACTGTTTTAGATCGTAAAGAATTTGAAGGTGAACCAAGATTAATTGGTAAAGGTACTTGGGATGGTGTTGTTGACACTGTTGGTGGAAATATTTTAGCAAACGCAATATCTCAAACAAGATTAAAAGGAATTGTAGCTGTTTGTGGTAATGCGAGTGGAACTAACAAATTAAATACTTCTGTTGTTCCTTTTTATATCAGAGCTGTAAAACTATGGGGCGTAGAC
>CACMYJ010000009.1 GCA_902617895.1 uncultured Pelagibacteraceae bacterium
ATTTATGATAAAAGGGGGGACCAACTGAAATTTTATCATTATTTACTACTTCTAGAAATATTGGATAAACTGTGCCAATTAAGACAACTGATAAAAAAAACATCATAAACAAGTTATTAACTAGAACAGCTGTTTCTTTACTAACAATATAAGTTTTTGTGAAATTGTTTTTGATTTTGTTTTGATAAAAAAAATAAATAAAAATAGACAACGTAATTAATATAAATAAAAAACAAAGAATAAAAACTCCCCTTGATGGATCATTTGCAAAAGTATGGATTGAATTTAAAATACCAGATCTAACTAAAAATGTTCCACTCATACTTAATGAAAAAGTTGTAATTGATAAAATTACAGCCCAGGAATGAAACATTTCTCTTTTTTCCAAAATTAAAATAGTATGGAATAAAGCCGTTAAACAAAACCATGGCATAAGAGATACATTTTCAACTGGATCCCAAAACCAAAAACCTCCCCATCCTAGTTCATAATAAGCCCATATAGATCCTAATAAAATTCCAATTGATAAAAAAATCCATGAAACTAGTACCCAATTTTTTATATGCTTGGCCCAAGTTTTATTTACAGAACCTGATATTAAGGCTGCGAGTGAAGAAGAAAAAATAATAGATGTTCCAACATATCCTAAATATAATATTGGTGGATGAATTGCTAATGCTGGGTCTTGAAGTATTGGATTTAAACCAGTTCCCTCGTTTGGAATTGGGAATAAACTCATAAAGGGATTTGAAGTAAAAAGAATAAATAATAAAAATCCTGCAATTATTATTTCCTGAAAAAATAAAGTAAGAATCCTATATTTGTTTGAAAGATTTTTTGAAGTAATTGTAAAAATTAATAAAAAAATTGATAATACTAATAACCAAAGAAGTAAGCTTCCCTCATGGTTACCCCATGTTCCTGAAATTTTATAGAACAAAGGTTTAGAGGTATGAGAATTATTATAGACTGTCTCATTACTAAAATCTGAGATTATAAAACCTATTATAAGAGCAATGAAACTTATTATAATCATTAATGATTGAATAGAAATTAATGAAAAAATTCTTCCACTAATATTTATATTATTTCGATTTAATAATATTGGAGATTGAATGATTATTATAATAGATGACAGTAAAGCAATATAAAGTGAATAATTTCCAATTTGGTTTAGCATTAATTACTCTCTTTTAATGCCTCTTTCACCTCGGGTGGCATATAATTTTCATCATGTTTTGCTAATATTTTAATCGCAGTTAAAAAATTACGATCTTTTAAAAAACCTTCAGCCACAACTCCTTTTCCTTCTTCAAATAAATTTGGAACGGAACCACTATAATTAACGATTAATTCGTTTTTAAAGTCAGTTATGACAAAATTAACTTCTGACTGATTAATGATAATTGATTTTTCTTTAACCATTCCTCCAACTCTTATTTTTTTTGGTGTCAACTCTGTTAAATTTTTTATTTCTGTAGGTGATTTAAAATAAACAACGTTTTCCTCAAGTGATTTAAAAACTAAAAATATAATTAAGATTGATGAAAAGAATATAGATAATATAAAGATGGCTCTTAGTTTAACTTTTTTACCATACATGAAAATAAAAATTAAATTTTAGATGCAGATGAAGTAGCTAGTATTTCTTTATATGTTTCTTGTTTTTTTGCTATTTCAATTTTATCAGTCTCTAAACTTTCAAAACGAGCCCTAAATTTCTTTTGCTCTTTAACTAATTCAAGTTTGATTACTGAATATAAAATACAAAAACAAGAAAGGGTAAATGCAAAAGAAGACCATACATAGAGACCGTATCCATTCATGTATAAAACTTCATTAATCATAATCTATCTAATCCTTTATTTTTTATTTTTATCAGTTCTGTATTATATTTCATCAAAAATATCAAAAGCGAAAAAAGTGCAAATGCCGCAGTCATTATACCTAAAGGTATTAACATGGAAGCATGAATAGAAGTTTCTGTAAAAATATTTACTGAAGAAGGTTGGTGCAATGTTGACCACCATTCAACAGAAAATTTGATTATAGGGACATTTATTAAACCTATTATTGCTATGTAAGAACTAATCTTTACAGCTTTTTCCTCATTGTCAGTTACCCTCCAACTTAAAAGGAACATCAAATAGAAAAAAGCAAGTAATAACATTGATGTTATTCTTGCATCCCATGCCCACCAGGTTCCCCAAGTAGGTTTGCCCCAGATGGATCCTGTAACCAAAGCAATAACATTAAAGACAAAACCAGATGGTGCTAAGCTTTTTGTTATTAAAGAAAGATTCTTATTTTTAAAAACTAAAATACCAAATGACAAAACAGCAATTAAAGAAAAAATTCCAAGAGAAATCCAAGCTGCTGGGACATGTACATACATAATTCTCACTGAATCGCTTTGTTTATAGTCTTCAGGAGAAAGGATTAATGCCTCAACAAGACCAATGCTAATAATTACCAAAAAAATAATAAATATAAACTTTTGTGTTTTATTTATTATTTTTAATAAGTTGTTTGGTTTTAAATAATTAAACATTTTCTGTTATCTATAACACAATTTTAAATTATGAAAATTTTTCTGGTGGGTTATTCTGACCAAGAACACAGAGGGAGATAAAATAAATGGGGATTATAGCATCCTTGGTCAAAATATAATTTATTTTAGACATAATCTATGACGAAGGTTTGCACGAAATGTGTTTAAATAATGTAAATTAGCTTAATTAGAAGGCTTAAAGTAACCGGAGCCTTTTTTTCCTGAGAATATCTCGTTGATTAGAGGGTGTTTAATTGGTTCATCAGAGTCATCCACTAATAAATTTTGCTCAGAAACGTATGCTTCGTATGTGATTTCGTCATTTTCAGCTAACAAATGATAGAATGGTTGGTCTTTTCTAGGTCTTACGTTTTTTGGTATAGATTGATACCACTCTTCAGAATTATTAAACTCAAAATCAACATCATAAATTACACCTCTAAAGTCGAAGTGCTTATGTTTTACAACGTCTCCAATAGAAAATTTTCCTTTTTGAACAGTCACACAATAAATATGGATATTTAAAAATAAAAATCAATAAAAAAAATGTGAATGTTTTATTATTCTGCTATTATGTAGCAGTGAATAAATCTGTTTTAAAATTTGTTACTGATTTAGGGCCTTTGGTAATATTTTTTTATTTTTATTATAACAATGATAAAAATTTAATTGTTGCAATACCTCCACTTATAGTTGCAACAATAATAGCAGTTTTAATTATGTGGATTGTTGAAAAAACAATTCCAAAGGTACCATTAATAAGCGGAATATTGATTACTTTGTTTGGTGGTTTAACAATTTATTTTGATGATCCTATATTTATTTATATGAAGCCAACAATAATAAATATTTTGTTTGGTCTTTCATTAATGTTTGGCAAATACTTTACAAATGAACCAGTTTTAAAAAAACTACTTGGAAAATCAATGCCCTTAAGTGATGAAGGATGGGAGATTTTAAATAAAAGATGGACGTACTTCTTTTTTGGATTAGCAATTTTAAATGAAATAATTTGGAGAACACAATCAGAAGAATTTTGGGTTAACTTTAAAGTTTGGGGAATGTTGCCAATAACCTTTATTTTTACAGCTTTTCAAATAGGTTTAATAAATAAACACAAATTGAATGAATAGAAATTTAAAATTAGTAGTAAATAATACGAATAAAGATGAAGATAAAAAACTTTTTTTTGAGAGAACTGAATTAAAAATTATTTTAGATCTTTATGCAAAAATGGTTTCCTCGGGCAATTGGAAAGACTATGGTCTTTCTATTTCGGGAAAGCAGGTAAGTTTTAGTGTTTTTAAAAACGCAGCTGAAAAAGCTATATATAAAATTTGTAAAAACTTTAAGCCTTCAAATAAAAATCTTAAATATTTAATTACAGATACTAATGGTAAGATACTAAAAAATTCATATGATCTTAAGATACTGTTGAATAAAGTTGATTGGAAAAAAATTTAATTTTTATCTTCTTTGACCAAATAATCTTAAAAGCATTATAAATAAATTTATAAAGTCTAAATATAAAGTTAATGCTCCCATAACAGCTTTTTTACCCATTAACTCACCACTATCAGAGGCAGCATACATGTTTTTAATTTTTTGTGTATCGTATGCCGTTAAGCCAACAAATACTAAAACTCCGATTATTGATATTGCAAAATACATCATTGATGATTTTAAGAATATATTCACCACTGATGCAATTATAATTCCTATTAAACCCATCATTAAAAAAGAACCCATCTTGGTTAAATCTCTTTTTGTTGTGTAACCATAGATACTCATTGCACCAAATGTTGCTGAAGAAATAAAGAATACTCTTGTTACACTTAAACCTGTGTAAACAAGTAATATTGATGAAAGAGATAATCCCATTAATGCAGCAAATACCCAAAAAGTTGTTTGAGCTTTTGAAGCACTCATTTTATTAATTCCAAAACTCATGTAAAACACAATTCCTAATGGGGCTAACATTACAATCCATTTTAAACCTGATAAATAAATTGCATTCCCAAATTCTGTTAAGCCAACTATTGCTCCGTTTGGATCTGTTACAACAGACATTTTAAATGATAAAAGTGCTATTATTCCAGTAAGCAAGACACCAGTTGCCATATAGTTATAAACTTTAAGCATGTAGGCTCTTAAGCCTTCATCCATAACAACAGTTTGCTTAGCTGTTGTTGCTTTATTTAAAATATTATCTTTATTGAAATCCATATTATTTATATAAGATTTTTTTTTAAGATTTTCAAGTCGTCAAAATAAATGTAACAAATACTACATAAATTATGAATTATAAAAAACTAGGAAATACTGAGCTAAATGTAAGTACAATTTGTCTTGGGACAATGACTTGGGGTGAACAAAATACCCAAAATGAGGCATTTGAACAAATGGATTACTCGCTAAATAATGGAGTAAATTTTTGGGATACAGCTGAACTTTATGCAGTTCCACCAAAAGCTGAAACATATGGTCATACAGAGACTATAATTGGAAATTGGTTTGAAAAAACAAAAAAAAGAAAAGACGTAATACTCGCGTCAAAAGTGGGTGGTCCTAGTAGAAAATATATGAGAAATGGGGAAAATAGTTTTACAGGTAAAAACTTAGACGATGCTCTTCATGGAAGTCTAAAGAGATTAAAAACTGATTATATTGATCTTTATCAATTACATTGGCCTGAAAGAAACGTAAATAACTTTGGAAGATTGGGCTATCAACACAAAGAAAATGACTGGAATAAATTTGAAGATGTTTTGGAAAATTTGAAAAAATTTATTAAGGAAGGCAAAATTAGGTATGTTGGTTTGTCAAATGAAACCCCATGGGGAGTTATGAATTATCTTCAACTTTCTCGAGATAAAGATTTACCAAGAATGATGTCAATTCAAAATCCATACAGTTTATTAAATAGGTCTTATGAAGTTGGTTTAGCAGAAGTATCTATCAGAGAAAATATAGGGTGTTTATCATATTCACCTTTAGCCAGTGGTTATTTAACAGGCAAATATAGAAATAAACAATTTCCAAAAGGATCAAGGATGGAAAGAGATTTTGATTTTTGGACAAGGTATAGAAAACCAAATATGGAAGAGGCTGTTGAGGAATATTACAAAATTAGTCAAAAGTTTGATCTGGATATGAGTCAAATGTCTATAAAATTCTGTGAAGTTCAAGACTTTATGACTAGTGTAATTATTGGAGCAACAACTATGGAGCAGTTGAAAACTAACGTAGAAAGTGTAAAAGTGAATCTTGATAGTGACGTAATAAAAGAAATAAATAATGTACAAAAAAAATATCCAAATCCATGTCCATAGTTAAAAAATTATTTGTAAAAACACTAATATTATCTGTATTTTCAATAACCTTTGCTCAGTCTGAAGATTTAACAAAATTAGGTACATTCAAAGATTGGAATGCAGTTGCAGTTTTTAATGAAACTGGAAAAATCTGTTTTGCTTATTCAGTTCCAGTAAGACAATCTCCTAAAGCAAGTAATAGAGAAGCTAGATTATTTGTTTCATTTAGACCTGAAGACAAAATTTCAGATGAAGTGAGCATAACATCTGGTTACGATTTTAATCCTCAAAACGCAATTTTAGCTACATCAGGTAAATCTAAATTTGAATTTGATTTACCACAAAATAAATTTGCGTGGATTTCTAGTGGAAAAACAGAACAAAAAATAATTAAAAGAATGAAAAAGGCATCTAGATTAATGATAACAGCCTACAAACAAAGTGGCACAAGAACTACAGATGACTATTCATTAATGGGATTTACCAAAGCTTATAACGCTGCAAAAAAAAGCTGCACTTAAATGAAAAAACAAAAGAAGATTGTACTCGCCTATTCAGGTGGTTTGGATACGTCTATAATTCTTAAATGGCTTCAAGAAAATTATGATGCTGAGGTAATTGCTTATACTGCTGATGTTGGGCAGGAAATGGACAGAAAAAAAATAATAAAGAATGCAAAAAAATTAGGTGTAAAAAAAATTATTATCCAAGATCTAAAAAATATTTTTGTTAAAGATTATGTCTACCCAATGATAAGAGGTCATGCTCTCTATGAGGGTGTTTATTTATTAGGTACATCCATAGCAAGACCACTGATTGCAAAAGATCAAATTAGAGTAGCTAAAAAATTTAATGCTTATGCTGTCTCACATGGTTCGACAGGAAAAGGAAATGATCAAGTAAGATTTGAATTGGGATATCATTACTTTGGTCCTAAAATTGAAATAATTGCTCCTTGGAGGATTTGGAAATTAAAATCAAGAACAGATCTAATTAATTATGCAAAAAAACATGGAATACCAATCCCTAAGGATAAAAAAGGTGCACCACCTTTCTCAGTTGATGATAATTTATTTCATACTTCAACAGAGGGAAAAGTTTTAGAAAATCCTAAAAATTCTGCACCTGAATTTATTTTTCAAAGAACAACTTCTCCTGAAAAGGCTCCAAATAAACCAAGCTTTATCACTATTAATTACAAAAATGGTGACCCTATAGGTTTAAATGGAAAAAAATTATCTCCTGCAAATGTTTTGGATAAACTTAATCAATTAGCAGGGAAAAATGGAGTAGGAAGAGTGGATTTAGTCGAGAATAGATTTATTGGAATAAAATCAAGAGGAGTTTACGAAACTCCAGGAGGAACATTATTGCTTGTGGCTCACAGAGCTATTGAATCTGTAACTCTAGATAAAGATACAATGCATAAAAAAGATGAGGTTATGCCAAGATATGCAGAGCTTGTTTATAATGGTTATTGGTATTCAAAAGAAAGATTTAAACTACAAAGGATTATTGATTTGAAGAAAAATAAAGTAAATGGATCAGTAAAACTCAAACTTTATAAAGGAAATATTACAATTCAATCAAGACAAACTTCAAGTAATGCTTATTCAATGAAAAAAGTTTCTTTTGAGGAAAATAAAACTTTTAATAAATCAAATGTAGAAAGATTTATTAACTTTCATAAAAAAAAATTAAGATAAAAAAAATGGAATTTAAAACTACAAGAGCTTCGGCTATTGAGAACTTAAATAATTTTATTACAAATAATCTAGGAGAATATTCAAAATTAAGAAATTTTGATTTTGGTCCTGATAAACGATCTAATACATCTTGCTTATCACCATATATTACACATGGGGTGATTAATGAAAAAGAAGTGATTAGTAAATCGCTGGAAAGATTTTCCTTTTCAAAAAATGAAAAATTTATTCAAGAAGTTTTGTGGCGGACATATTGGAAAGGTTGGTTGGAACTGAGATCAGGAGTTTGGGATGACTACTTAATAGATTTGAAAAGAATTAAAGAAGAATTTAAAGATAATAAAAATTACTTAAATGCCATTGACGGTAATACTGAAATTGAATGCTTCAATGAATGGGTAAATGAATTAAAGACTTATAATTATTTGCATAATCATACCAGAATGTGGTTTGCGAGTATCTGGATATTTACACTAGACTTACCTTGGCAACTTGGTGCTGAATTTTTTATGCAACACTTATACGATGGTGATACTGCATCAAATACCTTGGGCTGGCGTTGGGTTGCAGGTATTCAAACTCAAGGGAAACATTATCTTGCAAGTGAATGGAATATTAAAAAATTTACAAATAATAGATTTGAAAGTATTAGACTTAACGAAAATGCACCCCCAATAATAAATGATAAAAATTATACTATTCTTCATAAAACTTTTGAAAATCCAATAAATATTGAAGAGAAAAATTTACTAGTTTTTGAAAATAACTTGGCATTTGAAATCACTGACTTTGCAATTCAAAAATTCAAAAAAATTCTTCTTATTGATAATAAAAATGAAAATAGAAATATTAAACTCAGTGAAAATGTGGTGAATTTTAAGTTTAGTTTAATTGAGGAGCAAAAGAAAAGGTTAGAGGAAAAATCAATTAATTGTGAGATTATTGATATAAACGAAATTAAAAACTTAGAAAGTTGTTACTGCCTTTATCCAACTGTTGGAGAAAATTTAGATTACATAAATCAAAACTTGCTTAAAAATATTGAGTTTCTTTATAGAAAGTTAGATCAAAAATCATGGAAGTTTTGTAATAAAGGTTTTTTTAACTTTAAAAAATATATTCCTAAAATAGTAGAAAACCTTGAATAAATTATAATTGAAATTTTTTTACTTTATGAGATAAAAATAATATGCAAAACCCACAAATATTAGAATTAATTGAAAATTTAAAGGGAAGAAGAAACTACGAAGAAAAAAAAGCTTCTAAGTTAGGCTTTAACTCTCTTTATGCATATTTTGAAAACAAACTTTTGCAAGAAAAAACTGCTTTAGAAGAAAGTGCAAGAGAGCAAGAAATAGCTAAAGCTGAAGAAAAATTATTAAAAGCAGAAAAAAGTGAGCCAAAGAAAACTTGTGGCTGTTGTTAAATTCCTAAATTTTTTAAAGACTGAAATTCACCAATTCTAAAAATAACTGCATCTTCTTTTTTAAAACCATATTTTTCTGCATTATGTTTAAATCTAACTGGTGGCTCCATTATTGGCTCCAAAGATAAAACAAAAGTACCCCAGTGCATACCTAAAACTTTTTTACTTTTAAGGTCTCTTGCAATACTTAAAGCCTCTTCAGGGTTGGTATGATAAGAAGATTTATCTTTATTAGGTGATAATGGATAAAAATTATATGCCCCAATGTTAATAAGTGTTAAATCAATAGGTCCGTATTTTTCACCTAAATCTTTATAAATATCTCCAACTCCAGTGTCACAAGCAAAGAGTATCTTTTTGTCCTTGTACTCAATTAAAAAGTTTCCCCATAAAGTTTTATTTGTATCTGTTAAGCTTCTTTTTGACCAGTGAACTGCTGGTAACAATGTTACTTTAAGGTCTTGATTAACTTTAATTTCATCATACCAATCCATTTCCTTCACATCTTTATAACTATTTCGCGTGAAATACTTTCCAAGCTTTAGAGGAAGTAAAACTTTTGCATCCTTAAAAGGAAATCTTCTAATTGTAGTCATATCTTGATGATCGTAATGATTATGAGTTAGAAGAAATAAGTCTGTCCTAGGAATTTCATTTAAATCTAGGGCTGTTTTAACATATCTTTTTGGACCAAAAATTAGTGGGCCTGCATTTTTTGAAAAGACAGGATCAGTTATAATTGTGGTATTTCCAAGCTTTATTAAGAAAGTTGCATGTCCAATCCAACCGACATAATCATCATTTTTTAAATTTTCTAAATTTGAAAGAACTCTTTGTTTATCAATGACATGATCCTCGGGAACAGACATATTAAGCTTTTTCTTTTCTTTGTTGAATACTTTAAAGGACCATTTGAAATTAGAGTTTCTCTCAGGTGAACCCTCTGGGTTTCTGAAGCTACCGTCTGGTAAGTGATGATAAGGTATTTTCTCCATAGCTAATGATAAAGAATTATAGATAAAAAAAATAAGAATTAAAATTGCTAACTTTGGCAATTATCTTTAATTAATTAACGATCTTTTAAAACACTCAATTGTATTTTTTAAAAGACATGCAATTGTCATAGGTCCAACGCCACCTGGAACTGGTGTTAAAGCTTTTGCAACTTTTGAAACTTCTTCAAAATTTACATCACCCACTATACCATTTTCTGTTTTATTTATTCCGACATCTATAACTATTGCATCTTTTTTTACCCAATTTCCTTTTATAAGTTCAGGAATCCCAACCGCAGCCACAATAACATCTGCCTCAAAGCACTCATGCTGAAGATCTTTAGTTTTTGAATGAGTAATCGTTACTGTACAATCTTCTTGAAGTAAAAGCTGCGCCATAGCTTTTCCATTTAGATTTGATCTACCAATCATGACGGCTTTTTTTCCCGTTAGGTTAGGTTCAATTTTTTTTAATAAGTAATAACATCCAAGTGGTGTACAAGGAATTGAACCTTGGTATCCAGACGATAGATTACCCACATTCATTGGATGTAAACCATCTACATCCTTGTGTGGTGAGATAGTTTCAATAACATGTTGCTTGTTGATATGTTTGGGCAATGGTAATTGAACTAAAATTCCTGAAACTGTTTCATCCTTATTAAGTTCCTCTATTTTATTTAAAACAGTTTTTTCATCTACTGTATCTGGATATTTTATAACTTCTGATTTCAGGCCAACTTGTTTTGCTGATTTTTCTTTATTTCTTACATAAATTTGGCTTGGAGCTAAGTCCCCAATTAAAATTACTGTAAGACCTGGAACTTTATTGTGTTTCTGTTTTAAACCCTCAACTTCTTGTTTTAGTTCTTCTCTTAGTTCAGCTGATTGTTTTTTTCCGTCAATTAAAATCATGATATTAAAAAATAAGTGGTGCTATGTAGAGTTTCATACACATTTCTACAAACCAGATCAACAAAAGAAGAATGATAGGTGATATATCAAAAGCACCAAGACTTGGCAAAAAACCCCTTATTTTATTAAGTATTGGATCAGTGAGCTTATAAGTAAACTCTAATATTGAATAAACAAATCTATTTGAAGTATTTAAGACATTAAAAGCTATTAACCAACTTATAACAACGTTAGCGATTACTACATAAGAATACAATTTTAATAATTGTAAAGCTAAGTAAAAAATAGCTATCATTTCTTTTCTACATATACTGAAGTGCTTGGGAAAGCAAAAGATGCTTTATTACCCTCAACAATTTCTTTAATTTTAATTGCCAGTCTTTCTTTAACCAACAACATCTCGCTCCAACTATTTGTTTTTGTATAACATCTTATATACATATCTATTGAGCTATCAGCAAATTTATCAACCCTAACAGAAACACCAACTTTAGTATCATAATCTTGTGAACTATTTATAAAGTCTTCTATCTCATTTCGTATGGTTTTTAATTGTTCAACGGTAGAGTCATACTGAAGTGTTATCGTCCAACTAATTCTCCAATTTGTAATTTGACTTTTATTAATTACAGCATTCTCTGCAAACTGAAAGTTTGGAATAATTGCTAAAGACTTGTCAAATTTTCGTATAACAGTTGACCTAAAACCTATTTTTTCAACTACACCCTCGATTATTCCTTCAACTTCAATCCAATCACCCATTTTAAATCTTTTTTCAACAAGTACTAAAATTCCTGATATTAAATTTTTGAATAAATCCTGTGCTCCTAAAGCAACTGCAACACCAAATAATCCAAGTCCTGCAATAATTGGACCAATTTTAATTCCCCATAACTCTAAAACTGCTGCAGCACCTAAGATTAAAATTAAAATTTTTAATGATTTGATTATCCAGCCAATTAGTTCTCTAGTTAAAATCTTATCAAATCCACTTAGTATATAGGAAATTGGCTCAATAATTTGATGAATAATCCAAAAAAGTAAAATTGTAATCAACGTTCTATTTACGTTGTCTAAAAATAACCTCGTATCTTCCGCGAAAGACATATAATAACTTGCAAAAAATACTCCAAGAACAATTGGAAGAAATCTAGCTGGTCCCTCCATTGCCTTTACGAAGGTATCATCAAGTTTATTGGTTGTTCTTTTTGATATTAATTCTAATTTTTTAATAACTAATTTACTTATTAACCCTCTAAACACTAAGAATATAAAGAATATTCCAAGACCTATTAAAATCTCAACAAAGTTTACGCCTAAAATTCCCTTTTGCCATACAGACAAAAAAAGTCCTGAAAAATTCTCAAAAACACTCATGGCTAAATTTTATATAGCAAAAACTCTTCTTCACCAGAGTTAAATAGAAAAATTTTTTTCCACTTTATCTCATTTAAAATTGCTGATGCTTTTTCACCCATACACATCAAATTTGTTTCCATCCAACTGTCTAAAAGATCATATTTTTTAAGTAAATTTAATAAACTCTTAGCACTATTTTCTGAATAAACATAAATTATATCAGGGATTGAAGCTTTTAATTGTGCTCTAAATTCCTCTTTTATTTCTTGAGTTGATAACACCGTATAGTTAATCAATCTCTTTAAAGAATAACCTTCAGAAATTAGATCTTTATCTAACCTACTAAAAACTATCTCACCACTTACGTAAAGAAGTGATCCATTTTTTGGGTTGAAGTTTTGTAATATTAACTCTTTTAAATTATTTACGTTTCCCTCTGCAGAGATAATATTTTGAAAACCCTTTAGCTTTGCAACTTTTTCTGTTGCAGAGCCAACACAATAACATTCAATTTTTTTATCAACTTTATTTACTTCTAAATTCTTAATCGCATTTGAACTTGTAAATATTATTCCCTTAAATTGGCTATAGTCAGGTTCATCGTATTTAATTGGTTCAACTTTTATTACAGGTAAATGAGAAACTTTATGTCCTAAAGAACTAAATTTTAATATTAATTCTTTACTATCCTCTAATGGTCTTGTTAATAAAATATGCATTTTACCTTTTATAAGATCCCTTTGACTCTGATTTTAATTTTTCTCCAATCTTAATACTTAAATCTTTAACCATTGTTTTATTTTCACTTTCTTCAACAAAAAATCTTTGTTTGCCATCTACTGAAAAAAGTTCAGCTTTTATATTTACAAGATCTTTATCAATCTTTGCATACACACCAACTGCTGTATCGCAGTCACCCTCGAGTATTTTTAAGACTTTTCTTTCAGCATTTGCAATAATTCTGGACTGATCATCATTAATCTTTTCTAAGATATTAATTATTTCTTGATCGTTTTCTCTACACTGTACGGCGATAATACCCTGTCCAGCACAGGGTATTAATTCTTCAGTATTAAATTCATGCGTAATTTTATTTGTCAAACCTAAAGCTTCAATACCAGCTTTAGAAAGTAAAATTGCATCGTAAGCTCCATTCTCTAATTTCTTTATCCTAGTATCCACATTTCCTCTTATTAATTTATATTTCAGATCTGATCTAATACTTTTTAATTGGTATTCCCTTCTGTAAGAAGAAGTGCCTATAATCGAATTAGGTTTAAGGTCTAGAAAATTTATATTGTCGTTGCTAATAAAAATTTCATTGGGCGAATTTCTTTTTAAATAAAAATTTGTTATTAGTCCCTTAGTTTCAATTGATGGCATATCTTTTAAAGCATGAACAGCTATATCAATATTATGATTAATTAATTCTATTTCAATTTTTTTTGAAAATAATCCTTTTCCTCCAATATTTGACAACCTATCCTTTTGGTTTTCATCTCCACTTGTAACTATTTTTTTTGTTTCTATGTGGGTCGATGAAACTTTTTTGAGATGGTTTACCACTTTTTCAGTATAAATTTGAGCTAACTGACTTCCTCGAGTACCAATAATAAATTTATCCCTTTTCATAATTCTTATTTTTATTACATTCTTATAGTTTAATTGTATTAATTATAAATATTTATGAATGAAAAAAAAATAATCCTTGGAATTGAGACAAGTTGCGATGAAACAGCAGTATCAATCATAGAAGAAGATAAAAATGGTAAGATAAAAATATTATCTAATGTAGTTTCAAGTCAATTTAATATTCATAAAGAATTTGGAGGTGTGGTTCCTGAGCTTGCAGCACGATCTCATGTTGAAAAAATCGATTTAATTGCAAAAAAAGCAATTAGTGAAAGCGGTGTGAATTTAAATGATGTTTCTGCAATTGCTTCAACATCTGGACCAGGTTTAATTGTTTGCCTTACTGTTGGTTTAAATTTTGGCAAAGCATTATCTGCTAGTCTAAATGTACCTTTTATTGGTGTGAACCATCTTGAAGGGCATGCCTTAAGTCCAAAACTTAGTACAAGTTTAGATTTCCCATACTTATTATTATTAATTTCAGGAGGTCACACACAATATCTTAGTGTGAATGGACTTGGAAAATATAAAAGATTAGGAACAACAATTGATGATGCTTTAGGAGAAGCATTTGACAAAACTGCAAAGCTTTTAGGTATTGAATTTCCAGGAGGACCAAAGTTAGAAGGTTATGCAAAACAGGGAGATGCAAATAAATTTGAACTTCCTAAACCAATTATAAATAAAGGGGGATGTAATTTATCATTTGCAGGTCTTAAAACGGCTATTTTAAGAATATCAAGCACTTTAAAATCTAAACAAGAAAAATATGATCTTGCAGCATCTTTTCAAAAAACAATTGAAGAAATTTTAGAAGTAAAAACACAAATAGCATTTGATGAGTTCAAAAAGACTTGTAAAAAGAAAAATAAAACTTTTGTAATCGCTGGAGGTGTTGCTGCTAATAAAGGTATCAGAAAAAAATTAATAAAAGTTTGTAATAAAAACGATTTTAAACCAATTTTCCCTGAACCAAAATTATGTGGGGATAATGCAGCTATGATTGCACTTGTTGGTCTTGAAAAGTATAAAATCAAAAAATTTGATAATTTAGGTCTTCCTGCAAGTCCAAGACTACCACTTGACGAAAAAGCAAAGTTTTTAAAAGGAGCGGGAGTTAGATTATAAATGTCAAAAAGATATAGTGGTAAATCATTTAAGGATGCTAGCGTAATGAAACAAGCTAAACTTTCTTTAAAGGAAAAAAGAAAACTTAAAAAAGAAAAGAAAAAGAAAAAAAATTAAATGCAATATTGGTTAATGAAATCAGAGCCAGATGTATGGTCAATTGATCAACAAATCAAAGCTGGAGAAAAAGGAGCTAACTGGGATGGGGTAAGAAATTATCAAGCAGCAAGTAACTTAAAAAAAATGGAAAAGGGAGATCTTTGTTTTTTTTATCATTCTAACATAGGAAAAGAGATAGTTGGTATAGTCGAAGTTATTAAAACGGCATTCATTGATCCAACTGATAAGGAAAAAAGGTTTGTTGCGGTTAAAGTAAGATTTAAAAGTAAACTTCAAAATCCTGTAACACTTGAAAACATCAAAAAAACTAAGGCTTTAGAGAACTTATCTCTAATTAGACAAAGTAGACTATCTGTTATGCCTGTTGATACTAAAAGCTGGAAAATAATTTTGAAGATGGGTAAAATTAATTAAAAAAAAATTCATGCCTAAGAAAAAAAAAGCAAAAAAAGTAATCTCAAAAAAACCTAAAGAGACAATTTATAAAACTAAGAAAGAGTGGATAAGTAAAGCTACAGTTAATAAATCTCAATATACAAAAAAATATAACGAGTCGATTAAAGACAACGATGGATTTTGGAAAAAAGAGGGAAAAAGAATTAATTGGATTAAACCTTATAAAAAAATTAAAGACGTTAAATATAGTAAAGATGATGTTCATATAAAATGGTTCTATGATGGTACTTTAAATGCATCAGCGAATTGCATTGATAGACATCTTAAAAAAAATGCTAATAAGACTGCAATTATATGGGTAGGAGACGATCCTAAAGTTCAAAAAAAAATTACTTATAAAGAACTTCATAAAGAGGTTTCAAAAGCAGCAAATGGATTAAAAAATTTGGGAGTTCAAAAGGGTGATAGAGTAACTATTTATCTTACCATGATACCAGAACTTGCCTACACAATGCTTGCATGTGCAAGAATAGGTGCAGTTCACTCCATAATATTTGGAGGTTTTTCACCAGATAGTATTTCAGGTAGAATTAATGATTGCGAATCTGATTATGTAATAACTGCAGATGAGGGTGTAAGAGGAGGCAAAACAATCCCTTTAAAATCTATTACAGATGAAGCTTTGCAAAGCTGTCCCAACGTAAAAAAATGTATCGTCGTGAAGAGAACAGGCACCAAAAAAATTGATTGGTACAATGATCGTGATGTTTGGTATCACAAAATGACAAGTAAAGTCTCAGCAAAATGTGAGCCTGAAGAAATGAATGCTGAAGATCCATTATTCATTCTTTACACATCTGGTTCAACTGGGAAACCAAAAGGTGTGCTACATACAACTGGTGGATATATGGTTTATGCATCAATGACACACCAATATATTTTTAATTATAAACCTAAAGATATTTACTGGTGCACGGCTGATATAGGTTGGGTTACAGGACATAGTTATATTATTTATGGTCCACTTGCTAATGGTGCAACTACAATTATGTTTGAAGGAATACCTACTTATCCTGATACATCTAGATGGTGGCAAATAGTTGACAAATATAAAGTGAATATTTTCTATACAGCTCCAACAGCAATCAGAGCTTTAATGAGGGAAGGTGATAAACCTGTAAAGAAAACATCTAGAAAAACTTTAAAACTTTTAGGTACTGTTGGTGAACCGATTAATCCTGAAGCTTGGGAGTGGTACTACAAAACTGTTGGTGATAGTAGATGTCCAATTGTTGATACATGGTGGCAAACAGAAACAGGTGGGATTTTGATCAGTCCGCAAACTGGAGCGATAGATTTAAAACCTGGTTCTGCAACAAAACCATTTTACGGTATTAAACCAGAGATCCTAGATAAAGATGGCAAGGTTTTAAAAGGAGAAGCGCAAGGTAGACTTTGTATTTCACAATCGTGGCCAGGACAAATGAGAAGTGTCTATGGAGATCATCAAAGATTTATAGATACTTATTTTTCACAATTTGATGGGAAATATTTTACAGGTGATGGCTGCAGAAGAGATAAGGATGGATACTATTGGATTACAGGAAGAGTAGATGATGTAATTATAGTTTCAGGACACAATTTAGGTACTGCAGAAATTGAAAGTGCGTTTGTAGCTCATCCAAAAGTGGCCGAAGCAGCAGTAGTTGGTTATCCTCATGATATTAAAGGAAACGGGCTATACTGTTATGTAACTTTAAATGCTGGAGAGAAAAGCACTCTTGATTTAGAAAGAGATTTGAAGCTATGGGTGAGAAAACAAATTGGTCCAATTGCAACTCCAGACTTAATTCAGTTTGCTCCAGGTCTTCCGAAAACTAGATCTGGAAAAATAATGAGAAGAATTTTAAGAAAAATTGCTGCTAATGAGCATGGTCAGTTAGGAGATACAACCACTTTAGCTGATCCTTCAGTTGTTGAAAGTTTAGTAGATAATAGAAAAAATATTTAAATCTTTATTAGTTTAGAGAACTCTTCCCTAATATTATCCCATTTTAAAATCATAGAATTAAGGACTATTTTTCTGTCTAAAGATTTTAATTCGTTAGCAACTGGAGCCCAATTATATAAAGCTAATGCGCTTTCGTTAAATGGCCAAGATTTATAATAGTCATCCCATTTTATTTGATCTAATCTTTTCTGAAAACTTATCCGCGCATCATCAACAACTTCTTTAGGCATTCCATTTTCTAATTCTTTGTCCAAGATATTGTTATAGATTTCAGAAGCTTTATTTGTTTCTTTATAATTAAAAAAAACATTTAAATATGAAATTGTATAAAATGACAAATCCTGAAGCGAGATAGCATATATATTCCATTTAGCAGTGTTAATTGATTTTAAAAATATTTCGTCGTCAAAATGAAGAACCCATTTAGTACCCATTCTTGTTTTCAAATAGTTATATAAAGTAACTTGAGATACCCATGCTGATTTTTGCTGAATAAATTCTTTTAGATCTTCAATATTTTTAATTTTTTTTTTTGGCAGAATGCCTTTAAACATTGCAACTAAATAAACCTTGAAGTCTTCAAGTTTTATATCTTTTAAGTTGAATCTGTATTTAAGGGCCATTTGTCTACTTAATATATTGATGTATAATGTAAAAATGACACAATATCGAGTATTTTTAGGGGTTTAAATATATTTGATTATCAGTATGGTTCTTTCTTTAACCTATAGGAGAGAGAAAAAATGTCAAAACAAGAACAACACTGGGAAAAAACCAGAAACTTGCTCTTTATTACATTAGCAATTTGGTTTGTTTTCTCAATTGGCATCTTTCTTTTCGGAGCCGAAATGCAAGAATCAAGCATTAGACCATTTGGATATCCTTTAACGTATTGGTTTACATGTCAGGGATCGCTTGCAATCTTCGTTATTCTAATTTTCTGGTTTGCTGGTCGACAAGAGAAAATAGATGATGAATTCGGATTTACTGAAAGAGAGGGTGATCAATGATAAAAGGTAAATTTATTGATAATCTACCAAAAGTCTACGGAATATATACTGGAGGTTTCCTTGTATTTATTATTCTGATGGCTATAGCTGAACAAGCTGGAATGTCTGCAAAATTGATTGGTATCTTTTTTGTTGCTTTTACAGTTTTGATTTATGCTTTAATTGGTTGGTTGTCTAGAACACTTCAAGTTGACGCTTATTATGTAGCTGGGAGACAAGTTCCGACTGTATTTAATGGAATGGCAACCGCCGCTGACTGGATGTCAGGTGCATCATTTGTTGCTATGGCAGGTGGAATTTATTTCAAAGGCTATGGTTATATGGCTCTGCTTGTTGGGTGGACTGGTGGATACGTACTAGTTGCTTCGTTATTAGCACCATATCTTAGAAAATTTGGATGTTATACAGTTCCAGATTTTATAGGAACTCGATATGGTGGTAACCTTGCAAGATTTAGTGCAGTAATAGTTTTAACAGTTGCTTCATTCACTTATGTGACAGCACAAATTAATGCAACAGGTACAATTGCATCTGTAGCATTAGATATTCCATTTGGAATAGCTGTTTATGTTGGATTAGCAAGTATTTTGATGTGCTCAATGCTTGGTGGAATGAGAGCTGTAACTTGGACACAAGTAGCTCAATACATTGTATTAATTATAGCTTACTTACTTCCAGTATTTTGGATTAGCAGTAAGTTGGGAGCAGGTTTCTTCCCACACTTTATGTTAGCTGACGAAGTTGCAAGAATTGCAGAACTAGAAGGTCAATTTGGTTTTGTTAAAAACTCTGCTGCTGATTTAGCGACAGTTCCAAAAGGTTTAGCTGGAATAACTAAAGCGCACTCATCAGTTAATGCAACTCCTTGGGCGTTTATTTCATTAGCAGTGTGTATGATGGCAGGAACTGCATCATTACCTCACGTTATGATGAGATACTTTACTACTCCAAGTGTAAGAACTGCAAGAAGATCAGTAGGTTGGTCGCTATTCTTTATTTTCCTACTTTACTCTTCTGCACCGATGTTAGCTACATTGTCTAAACTATCTTTAATAGACCCAACACTACCGACTGGAATTATTGGTAAAACAATTTCAGAAGTTCAAGCTATTGATTGGTATCAAAATTGGAATCAAGCAAACTTAATGTTTATCAGTGACTTTAATGGTAATGGAACTCTTGAGCTTAACGAGTTCTTTATGGGTGGTAAGGCTGTTGTATTAGCAACACCAGAGATTGCTGGATTACCTTATGTAATTTCAGGTCTAGTTGCTGCTGGAGGAATGGCAGCTGCAATGTCAACTGCAGATGGATTAGTGTTAGCAATATCAAATGCGTTATCTCATGATATTTACTACAAAATAATTAATCCAAAAGCTGAGACAGCAAAAAGACTAATTGTTGCGAGGGTATTACTTGTATTAATTGGTTTTGCAGGAGCAACAATAGCCGCATTAGAGATACAAGGTATCTTAGGTTCGGTGATATGGGCTTTTGACTTTGCAATGTCAGGACTATTCTTCCCACTTGTACTTGGTGTATGGTGGAAGAGAGCTAATGCACCAGGAGCTGTTGCGGGAATGCTACTAGGGCTTATATCTGGAACTGCTTACCTAATATGGGTAAGAAGTGGAGGATCTGGTTTCTTAGGCATAACTCAACTTACTTTTGGAATAGTTGGAGCGGCTGTGAGTTTAGTTTCTATGGTTGTTGTCAGTTTAATAACTGCAGCACCAGACGCAGCTACTCAGAAAATGGTTGATGATGTGCGTATACCAAGTGGTAAAACGGTACTAGCACAAAAATAAACAATTCAAATTTAGGGGCGATTTAATTCGCCCCTTTTTTTTCTTAAAATTATGTCTGCTAACTTTCACCCTTTAGTCTATATAATCGATTACATTTTAGGTGTCATTATGTGGACTTTAATTGGTAGAGTTGCGATGAACATCTTTCAGAAAGAAGACTCAAATTTCTTCTTTATGAAAGTTTTCGTTAAACTTACAAACCCACTCATAAAAATATTTAAACCAATTACCCCAAGCTTTATCATAGGACCTTTAGTACCACTTTATGTGGCTTGGTTCTTTTACATGGGTCGTTTCTATTTAATGCCTTATTTACTTGGTTATTCAGTTATGGGCATGCTTTCATTCCCTCTTGAAAGTGAAATTGCTAGAGAAATATATAGAATATTCACTAAAAACTAATTCAAATAAAACAAAAAATTGATACTAATATTTTTAGTATCAAATGAAAAAAATTCAAATTTCTCCATCTATATTATCTGCCGACTTCAGTCAGCTTGGCAATGAAATCAAGAAGTTAGAAGAAGGTGGAGCCGACTTAATTCATGTCGATGTAATGGACGGTCACTTTGTTCCCAATTTAACAATAGGACCACCAGTAATAAAAAACTTAAGAAAATATACCAGGCTTCCATTTGATGTACACTTAATGATTTCTCCAGTACATGAGTACATTGAAAATTATGCAAATGCTGGTGCCGATATAATAACTATTCATCCTGAAGCAACTAAAAACTTAAAAGAGTCCATAAATTTAATTAAAAAGTTTGGTAAGAAGGTTGGTGTATCTTTAAATCCAAAAACCGAAATAAAAACTTTAATTGACGAAATACGCAATATTGATTTAGTTCTAGTTATGAGTGTTAATCCTGGTTTTGGTGGGCAAAAATTTATGCCTGAAGTGTTAAATAAAATAAAAGATTTGAAAAAAATAAAAGATAATAACCAATATCACTTTGATATTGAAGTTGATGGAGGAATTAATTTTAGTAATTCAAAAATAGTTTTAGAAGCTGGTGCTGATATTTTGGTATCGGGAACCACAGTTTTTAAAGAGAACAATGGGGATATTAAAACTAATATTGAAAAATTAAAATCAATGTAAAATGTTTTTAAAAAGTTCTTTTAATTATATCAATGAATTTTATTTTGTTTTTAAAAACCAAATACGAAAAATTTATTTAAACTCATCTATTTATAATAAAAAAATTTCAAGAGTTGAAGAAAATGTTTTAGTCTATCAACCAAATCTTAATATACTTAGTTCATTAATAAAATACGAAAAACAAAAAAAGAAGATCGAAGATTTTAATGTTCAATCAATATGGGAAAATAAACCTTCAAAATATAATGATTTTAAAAAACTACATAGTTTTTACTGGTTGTTTTCAATAGATCTTAAATCTTCTAATGAAGTTACTCAGTCAATAATTAAAAAATGGATTAAAAAGAATCAAAACTATGAGGCAAAAAGTTGGGAAATAGATATTCTTTCTAAAAGGGTAATAGCTTGGATCTCAAATTCAAAAATAACCTATGACGAATCTGGAAATAACTATAAAAATAGTTTTAATGAAATAATTAGTAAACAAGTAAATCATTTAATGAATGAAATTGATAGATCCTCTGATTTAAACAACAAAATGATAGGGTGTACGGCGATAACTCTTACAGGAATAGCATATAAAAATAATAGGTTTTTGGAGTATGGATTAGATTTACTGAAAAAAATTATTAATACTTCTTTTGATAATAATTTCTTTCCTAAATCAAGAAATATAAGACAGATGGTTTTTTATTTAAAATATTTTATTTTAATAAGAGAACTTTTAAAAGACTCATTAAATGATGTTCCAGAATACTTAAATGAAATAATTCATTTCCTAGGCAAATCCTATGAGTTTATTTGGGGGTCTTTAAAGCAGAGTTTATTATTTAATGGAAATAATAATTTAAATAATAAAGACTTTGATAAGTATCTTTCACTTTTTAGATATAAGTTTAAGAATAGTAAGTTTGAAACATCTGGCTATACAATCCTAAAAAATAAAAATGCGATTCTTGCTATGGATACAGGAAGTAATCCAGTAAAAAATTATTCAGAAAATTATCAAAGTGGACCATTATCTTTTGAATTTTTTTTTAAAGATAAAAAACTCATTACAAACTCTGGTTATTTTCAAGATCATAATCATCAACTAAATTCAATTTCAAAATCAACTGCAACGCACTCAACATTAATTTTGGATAACTCTTCAACTTGTAATTTCAAAAAAAATAACAAAGGACCTAGTGTGGTAAGCAAAGGATTCAAAACCTTTGACAATGAGGTAAATTATGAAAAAAATTATTGGAGTATTAAATGTTCTCATGATGGATATTTATCTAGATACGGAGTAATTCATCAAAGAAATTTAGAATTTGATGTAGATAAAAACATTCTTTTTGGAAAAGAAAAACTTATAAAAAAAAAAAATTTTAAAGTTACAAACTTTGAAATAAGGTTTCATCTTTTACCAAATATTAAAGTAACAATGCTTCAAGATAATAAATGTGTGTTAATTGAATTAGAAAATTCTGGATGGAGGTTCTATTCGGATGATGGATTAATAGGGGTTGAAACTGGTCTATATTTCGGTAATAAAAATAATTATATTGAGAACCAGAATATTTTTATCTCAGGTATTACACAAAATAATGAACAATTAATTGAATGGCAAATTAGTAAGATATGAGTAAAAAAATAAAAAATGCAATTATATCCATATCAGACAAATCAGAAATTAAATTAATTTTAAATATACTTAAAAAATATAGAGTTAATGTTATAAGCTCAGGAGGAACATCTAAAGAAATTAAAAAATTAGGCTACAAATGTGGTGAAGTATCAGAATATACAAATACAGATGAGATTTTAGATGGTAGAGTTAAAACACTACATCCAAAGCTGTATGCAGGAATCTTAAGCAAAAGAGAAAATAAAAAACATAAAAATGAACTTAAAAAGAATAATTATAATGAAATAGATTTGGTTATAGTTAATTTTTATCCATTTGAAAAAACATTAAAAAGTACAAAAAACCACAATAAACTTGTTGAAAATATAGATATTGGGGGTCCAACTCTTGTGAGGGCAGCAGCAAAAAATTACAAATATACAACTGTTCTTACCTCTCCACATCAATACAGGGAATTCATTTTGGATTTAGAAAAAAATAAAGGTACCACAAGTTTAGAGTTTAGAAAAAAACTATCACAAGAAGCTTTTAATTTAACAGCTTACTATGACTCTGTAATTTCAGAATATTTAAATATAAAAAATAATGTTTATTTTCCACAAAAGAAAACAATTCACGGGAATTTGATAGAAGTATTAAGATATGGTGAAAACCCTCACCAACAATCAGCAATTTATAGTAAATATGATAACACAGGTATACTACAATTGAGTGGAAAAAAATTAAGTTATAATAATTATAATGATATTTATGCTGCATTAAATATTTCACAAACTCTACCAAAAAATATTGGAACAGTAATTGTAAAACATGCTAACCCATGTGGTGTATCAGTAAACAAGAGTCAAATAAAAAGTTACAAAGAGGCGTTAGCATGTGATCCCATAAGTGCGTTTGGAGGAATTGTTTCATGTAATTTTAAAATAAATAAAAAAATGGCTCTTGAATTAAATAAAATATTTTTAGAGGTAGTAATAGGGCTTGGTTTTGACAAAGACTCTTTAAAAATTCTTAAAAAAAAGAAAAATTTAAGATTAATTGATGCATCCAAATTAAGAGGAAATAACTTAATCAACATTATAAGTAATTTTGATTCATTATTATTACAAAGTGTAGATCAAAAAGAATTTACAATAGATGATTTTACAGTTGTAACTAAAATTAAACCATCTAAGAAAATTTTAAATGACCTAATATTTGCATTTAATGTATGTAGAAATGTAAAATCAAATGCGATTGTTTTAACAAGGGATAGTTCAACAATTGGTATTGGCTCAGGTCAACCAAGTAGATTAGATAGTTGTAAAATAGCTATTGAAAAAATGAAAAAATTCCAAAAAATTAATGAGGATGATTTAATTTTGGGTGCATCTGATGCATTTTTCCCATTTATTGATGGCATAGAAACTTTAGTTCAAAATGGAGTTGGCGCAATTATCCAACCGTCTGGATCTATTCGTGATAAAGAAATTATTAAATTTGCTGATAAATTAGGAATTATATTAGTTTTTTCAAATACAAGGCACTTTAAACATTAGCTTAGTCAATTCTGTCTACTTTTGCCGCAAGTACAAAATCGCTCTCGTGCAAACCATTTATAGCATGAGTTTGTATTTTAATTTTTGCATATCCCCAACCAAACCAAATATCTGGGTGATGTCCTTCTTGTTCAGCAATCTCACCGACTTTATTAACAAAAGATTGGCTTTCTAAAAAATTGTTAAATTTATAATTTTTAACTATATAATAATCTTTATTGTTATCAGATATCACATCCCACCCATCAACTTTCTTAAGGTATTTGTGAATTTCATCTAAGTTAAAGCTAGGAATACCGCCTTCACAAGGTATACACTTTTTGTCTGCTAAATCACTCATTAGAATTGTAGCCTAAATCATTTAAGTCTTTTTGTAAATTTTTATTTAATTGATTAAGAATATTTTTTGGTAGAATTTTTTGCCATCTATTATTAAAACCAAGATTAAAAAATGGTTTTTTTTCACCATTACTAGAAATTACACTCTCTTCAAATCCCTCATTTTGTTCTTTATTTTTAAGGTTTGTAAAATTTGTTGATCTAATTGAATTTAACAATTTTTTTTCATCTATTTTTAATTCTTTGCTTTTAATTCTATTTACAAAATCTACTACTTTTTTAAATGTCTCATATTTATTATCCTCCAAGTCCTCATATTTTATAAATAAAGTTTTAAATTCTTTCGTATTTTTCCAAGATTTATAATGATTTGACCAAGATCCAAGAAAAGTAAAATTACTATGGTCATTGTTTAAAGACTTTTCTAATAAAGATGCATTTTCATCCATAATTTTTTTGTATGCTTGTTCATAATTTAATGAATAATGATGTGTCAATGAACTTAATATATTTCTTGGGTCTCTCACAATATATATTGCTCCTAGAGTTTGCTGGTTACTAGTAAATTTATTTCCTTTAAATTCATCCAAACTGTTATGAGTTTTAACAAAGTGAACCTTATTATTTAAGAAAAATTGATTTTGGTTAAAAATCCAATTTTGACTTGCCTCATCTTCAGAAAAAATATTTTTTTTCGTAAATTTTAAAGATGGAAATTGAAGAATATTTAAGAGTAAATTAAAATCAAATTTACCTTTTTTGGAAAAATAATATGATGAAATAAAAGATCTCAAATAAGTATTTCCACTTTTCGGGTAAGAAGCAATCCAAATAATCATATTGGTACATAATGGAGCGGGCAATGGGACTCGAACCCACGACCTTCTCGTTGGCAACGAGACGCTCTACCACTGAGCTATGCCCGCTTGTTAAAAAATCATTATAGATAGCGGTTTTTAGAAATGCAAGTATTAGTTAAATTAGTAAAATTTATCACCAACTGTGTCGTGAGTGTGTCGAGATTTTTTTAAAACTTTACATGAAAGTTTATGTTGGGGGCTAACGCCCCCACAGGCTTAATTTAGTTATTAATCTAAGCTATAAATTGTAACTGATTTTTCTTTGTCAACTTCATTAGCACTTATAAATAAGTTCCGTTGTGGAATAGCAACCAAACCTTCTGGTCCAATACCCGTTGGTAAAATAGCAACTAATTCTGGGTTTTTCAAATCGTTTGCTTTATAAACGCCGATAGCATTTGCTCTTTCAGCACCAACAAAGATATAACGTGTATCACCATATATTGCTACTTCAACTGACTCTGGTTCTACACCTTTTTTCTCTGCACGTTTTTCTGGCCAGTAACCTGCTGAAGCGAGTGCTCTTTCATATGACGAACCTGACTCGTATACCACCGAACCATTTTTATTGAAGATTGTCCATCCACGACTACCACCACGTTTCGCTTGACCTGGTGCTTCATGTTTATAATCACCTTCATTTGCAGTTGCAAAATGATCATCGTCAATCCACTTAACTGCGTCTGGTTCTCTACGAACATTCTCAATGGTATCAACCATCTTTAGTTCACCATCTTTTTTGTTATCAATACCTACTAATGTTACTAGTCCTGCATCAAACTCTGAAATTACTTTTCCACTTCGATCAATAACCGCCATCCAGTTATTCTCTTGCATAGTAACAACTATTTCACCTAAATTATTGATATCAACAAACTCAGGCTCTGGATCGTTAGGAGCAATAGTTGAAAAACCAACTAAGTCCGCTTTAGTAACACTGTTATCTGCTAAATTAATAATTGCCACAAAACCCCCTGGAAGTTGTGGAATTTTTTCATCGTTGATATCTTCGTTACGTTCATTTTCAATAGCTACTGCCACAAAAGTTCCATCTGGACTAACTGCAACCGAGTCTGGCTGTCCACCTAGTTCTACTTTTGTAACTTCTTTTCCTGAGGCAAGATCAACAACTAATAAGTGACCACTTGGCTCTACATAGTTTGGAGAAGTATTAATACCTACAAATGCTTGTCCATTTTTGATTGCAACACTAGTTGGTTCACCACCTAAATTCATGTGGCCTAATGGTTTCGGATTTGCTGGATCAGTAATATCAATCATGCCTAATGCGTTTGCAGGGCTATCGCTATATACCAGTTTCATGCCATCTGCTGTTGCCGCAATTATTTCTGCTGATGTTTCTTCTGCACTAGGGTTATTTGCTGGTGTTCCAAATTTCCCAATTTCTTTAAAGTCTGCATTTACTGTGCTAACAAATGCGGTTGAGGCCAGAAGGCCTGCTAAGATAAATTTTATCATTATATATTCCTTTTTGTTTTTATGGAAAGATATCAAAACAAGATGAAAAATTTGTAACAGTTTAATTACAATTATATTTTATTCCACTCACCATAGTTTTTCTTTTCTGTGTCGAAGTGTGTCATGAGTGTGTCGAGATTAACTAGACGTTGAGAAAGACTAAGATTAGCAAGGATAAAAAACTAAGGACTACCTCGTTGGCAACGAGACGCTCTACCACTGAGCTATGCCCGCTTATTAAAAAACCATTATAGATAGCGGTTTTTATAAATGCAAGAAATATTAAATTTGACTAAATTTGTGATCAGCTGTGTAACAGAATGTGTTTTTCCTATTTAAAATTTTATGAAACACTAATTTAGAAAATTAATTTTGTAAATTTGTATTAGTAATTATTAAGTGGTTAATATTTATCTCTCAAAAGATATGGTAAATTTTTAT
>CACMYJ010000010.1 GCA_902617895.1 uncultured Pelagibacteraceae bacterium
ACCTATGGATTAACTATTATAAGTCCAATTCTATTTATTGTAGCTTTATTTAATTGGCAAACTCCTAATTTCAATCAATCACTATTATTAGTTTGTATCGCTTTATGCGGCACAGTTGTGATGTTTTGTTCAAATAAAGCTTTGGAGTTAGCGGAGACAAGTTTCGTAATGCCATTTAGGTTCACTAAGTTGATATGGACATCAATAATTGGATATACAATATTTTTAGAAATCCCAGATATATGGACATGGATTGGAGGTATGATAGTAATATTTTCTGTTAGCTATATAGCATACAGGGATGCTTTAAATAAAAATGAGAAGAAATTTAAAGAAGATCTTCAAAATTGATTTTTAAAATACACTCAAATTTCTTTTTTTTATTCTAATTTGAATATTTTTAAGATATTTCAAGGAATAAATGTAAGTTGATAAACTAATAGACTTGCTTTCACCTAGATAATCTAATGGATTTAGAAATTTTTTCATTTGTTTCTTACTTATATATCCTTTAATCTTATTGTTTTTTAATAACTCACTCATAATAGGTTTTTTGTTATTAATTGAATTTTTTATTATTTTATTAATTAATGCATGAGATTTTTGTCGACCAATTTTTTTACCCAACTTGTACATTATATTTTCAGAGGCAATATACTCTTTTTCTTTGATCAAATTTTCTAACATTTTTTTTTTGTTAATAATTAATTTGCTTAACAATAAATTGAAATTTTTTAATAAATTAAATGATAAAATTAGCGAATCCTTCAAAATTTCTTCTAATACGAAGTCGTTTTTTGAGTCTCCCTCAAAAAGAGTTAATGCGCTATCTGATAAACCTGATGCCTTTCCTCTTAACAAAGATGCATCTCTTAAAACCTGGTATATCGTATAGGCATTTACTTTATGAGGCATAGTGGAGCTGCCTATTTGATTTTTACCCTGCTTTTCAGATAGTTCGTCGATGCTTTGTTGCATGAGCATATATATATCATTTGAAATTTTACCAATAACAACACCAAGAAATGATAGTGAATTTATAAAATCAATACTTGTTTCTAAAGAAACTCTGTTAGGAACTAAAGAATTTGAAAATCCCAAATTTTTAGCCAATTGGTTTGTAAATTTTTTACCTTTATTTTTATATCCATGCATAGCACCGACCGCCCCACCAAAAAATAAAGTAAAATAATTTTTTTCAGCACTTATAAATCTTTTATCTAATCTGATTAAACTTTCTAACCATCCAGCTATTTTAAATCCAAAACTTATGGGTAATGCATTTTTTGCCATTGTTCGTGCCATCATAGGCACATCTGAGTTTTTTTTACATATAATCGAGAGTTTTCTAATGCTAATTGATAATTCTTTAAGGATTGATCTATGAATTTCTCTAAATATGAGTTTATTTCCTGTGTCAATGATATTACGTGTTGTACCACCCCAATGAACATAGCCACCAGACTCTCCGCTTTTTTTTGCTAAAACTTTAACAATTGATAAGATAGTTTTATTGTTTTTTTTTTGCAATTTTTCAACTTCGGCAAAATTTTTTTTTGAAAAATTTGATTTTTTTTTAATGATGATTGCAGCCTGTTTTGGAATAATTCCAACTTGACTCTGAGCTTTTGCCATTTCAGCCTCAACGTTTGCGTAACTTTGCCACAAGTTTTCTTTAAGTAGCAAATACTCTGGCTCAATATTCTGAATATTTTTCATTTTTACAAGACTATTAATTATTTCATATAAATATAACAAAAAAAATAAAGTAATATTTTAATTTTTCTATTTTGATGTTAATTTATTACTAATTGAGGAGGAAAAATGAGTAAATTAAAATCATTAATATTAACATTATTAATTTCATTAATGTTTCCGATTAATGTTTTTGCTGACAAATCAGATGATACTTTTGTTGCTGCATTTTCAAGAGAGTTGACACAATTAGATTATCATTATGGAACAAAAACAGAGTTTTTAATTTTAGGAGACATGATTGATAGTGGATTATTCTATGTCAATAGAGAGGATTTATCTTATGTACCAGATATTGCATCTGACTATAAAATTGTAGACGACACTACTATAGATATAAATTTGAGGAAGAATGCAAAATTTCATGATGGATCTAATGTGACTGCAGATGACGTAGTATATACTTACAATTTTATTGTAAAAAACGAAAAAAACAGACGAAGTAAAAAAATAAAAGGATGGATGGAAAGCATTGAAAAAACTGGAAAACATTCAGTAAGATTTAAATCTAAGTATCCATATGCAA
Source organism: uncultured Pelagibacteraceae bacterium (assembly GCA_902617895.1). Taxonomy (GTDB): domain Bacteria; phylum Pseudomonadota; class Alphaproteobacteria; order Pelagibacterales; family Pelagibacteraceae; genus Pelagibacter. Next base: position 2,282 of record CACMYJ010000010.1, read on the forward strand.
ATCTTTTTAACGACTTGTACCGAATTAAGATCAGAAAAAATGGTATTATGGGAACTGAAGGTAACTGGAATGATAGTGCTCAGTTAAATGAGTTAAATGGAACTGGACCTTATAAAGTAGTTTCGTTTGATCCAGGTGTTGAAGTAGTACTTGTAAGAAATGACGATTATTACGGCGGACCAAAAGGTATGCCCGCAATTAAAAATGTAATTATTCGTTCAATTCCAGATATGGGAACTCAGCAAGCAGAATTGATGAGTGGTGGAATTCATTGGATGTACAATGTCAAGAAAGACATTGGAGAAGCAATGGCTAAAACTGGGAAAGCTGATTATCAGCTTGGTCCAAGTTTACGTGTTGGTTTTTTAGTTCTTGATGCAGGAGGATACTCAGGTGAAGGAAATCCTATTACTAAACTTGATGTAAGAAGAGCAATGAACCATGCAATTAATAGAGATAGTATCGCAAAAAACTTGATAGGTGGACCAGCAAAAGCAGTTCATACAGCTTGCAACCCAGTAGTATTTGGATGTTTTCAAGATGTTAAAAAATATGAATATAATCCAGAGGGAGCAAAAAAACTTTTAGCTAAAGCAGGTTATCCAAATGGATTTGATCTTGATTTGTGGTCGTACAGAGACAAAGAAGCTGCTCAAGCAATGGCTGAAGATCTTGGTAAAGTTGGTATCAAAGTCAATTTAAAGCACGGAAAACTCTCTGCATTAAATAAAGCAAGAAAAAATAGAGAGATCAGAGCTTATTTTGGAACATGGGGTTCAACTGCATCTCCAGATACAGCAACAATTTCTAACATACATTGGAGAGATCCTGCAAAAGGAGACAGAAATCTATCTGGAAATCCAAAAGTAAATGAGTTGATGCTTGGTGCTGAACAAACTTTAGATGTGGAAAAAAGAAAAAGTTTATATGCACAAGGTCTAAAGCTGATTGCTGATCAAGCTTATTGGGTACCTTTATGGTCGTATTCTGAAGGAGTTTTATCTAGCAAATCAATTGACTTCAAACTGGATCCTGACGGATATCCAAGGTTGTGGAATATAACTTGGAAATAGAGTTGTCTATTTACAAGCAAAATATGTAATAATTCCGGCAATAAAAAAATAACAAATGTTAAGATTTATTGCCGGAAGATTAATTGTAGTTTTGAGTGTTGGTCTAACACTTTCAATTGTTACTTTTTTTTTACTTAATTATGTAATTGATCCGGCTCAAGCGATAGCGGGTGAAGATGCTTTATTTGAAGAAATCGAGCAAATAAGAGAACAATATGGATTCGATAGAAGTATAACAGTTAGATATTTCGAATGGTTCTCAGGAATTTTTAAGGGAGATTTAGGAATAAGTTATTATTGGAACAAACCAGTAATTTCTTTACTTATAGATAGAGCGCCTGAAACAATAACTTTAGCATTGATGTCTGTAAGCGTTACAATTTTAATTTCTATACCATTAGGAATTTTGGCAGCATTAAATCCTAATTCTTTGATAGATAGAATAGCGCTTGGTATAGCCGTAACAGCTCAAGCTGTGCCTAACTTCTGGTTGGGATTAATAATGATACTAATTTTTGCACTAGCTATTCCAATATTTCCAGTCTCTGGGGATAAAACTTTTTTTCATTTTGTCTTACCGTCAATTGTTTTAGGAGCAAGCTCGGTGCCAGCAGTAATGAGGTTAATGAGAACTGGATTGTTAGATGTTATAAATGCAGATTTTATTCGAACAGCACGCTCGTCTGGTTTTTATGGATGGCGACTGGTCTTTAATCATGCTTTAAGAAATGCTCTTTTGCCAGTGGTAAGTGTCTTAGCTGTTCAACTAGGAAATAAGTTTGGAGGTTCAGTCATTACAGAGTCTGTTTTTGCAATTAACGGATTGGGTAGACTTGCCTTAGAGTCTATTTTAGGTGCAGATATACCAACAGTACAGATTCTAGTATTTGTATTTGCAATTATTTTTCTTTTTTTCAATCTATTGGCTGACATTCTGAATGCCTATTTAGATCCAAGGTTGAGATTATGATATTTAAAACTTTTATAAAAAGATTATTTCCAAGATCTTTTGATAATGAAATTTATAATTTAACACCAAAAGACCTTATTATCAGGAAATCTTCAAATCATGGAGGTTTTAAATTTGGATTATCGTTATTAATTATAATTTTTTTGTTTGCAATATTTGGCCCAATAATTTTCGACGTATCACCTTATGAGCAGGATTTAACTAAAAGACTATTGCCTCCAGTCTGGAAGGAAGGTGGGACTTGGGAATATATTTTTGGAACAGATGGGAATGGAAGAGACTATTTTGCAAGGATTTTATATGGAACAAGAATCTCATTAACCATCGGTTTTGGGGCGGCATGTGTTGGCATGATAATTGGCGTCACTTTGGGAGTTTGTGCTGGTTACTTTGGAGGTTGGGTAGACCAAGTTGTAAGCTACTTGCTTACGTGTCAATTAGCATTGCCTGGACTTTTACTCGCAATGACAATTGTTTTTTTAATAGGACCATCAATAACAGTAGTCATATTTGTAATAGGAGCAACTCATTGGGCTTTTTTTTTAGTTGTTTCAAGATCAGCAACTCAAAAAATAAAAAATTTAGATTATGTAACTGCGGCTAGAGCAATTGGTGCAAGTAAATTTCAGATTATTATAAGAGATATAATTCCGAATACTTTCAGTCAAATTATTGTAATTTTCACTCTTGAGGTAGGTATTGCCATTTTAAATGAAGCAAGCTTATCTTTCTTAGGAGTTGGAATTCAACCACCTACCCCATCATGGGGATTACTTATAGCCGAAGGAAAAGAAGCGATTTTTTTTCAACCTTGGCTAATTATTTTGCCTGGTATTGCACTTTTCACACTAGTGGTATCTATAAATATGATGGGCGACGGATTGAGGGATATTACAGATCCCAACAGCAAGGTTAGTGAAGAATGAGTGATTTATTAAATATACAGAATTTAGAAATCAGCTTTCAATCAAATAATAAAAATTTAAAGACTGTTGAAAACTTCAGTATAAATTTAAATGAAAAAGAAAGTTTAGGTATCGTAGGTGAGTCTGGAAGTGGAAAAACATTATCTATGTTAGCTCTTACAAGACTTTTACCAAAACAAGCTAGTGTATCCTCTGGGTCGATAATTTTTCAAAATAGAAATTTAGATGAATTAGATAATAAGAATTTTTATAAAGAAATTAGTGGAAAAAAAATTTCAATGATTTTTCAAGAGCCTATGACAGCTCTTAACCCTGTTCACACAATAGGAAAGCAACTTTTAGAAACATACTTATATCATAACAATGTAAGTGTTGAAAAAGGAATTGAAAGAGCACTAGAAATTTTAGATGCAGTAAAATTACCAAAATACAAGCAGAGGATGGATCAATATCCTCATCAATTATCTGGAGGTCAAAGACAAAGAGTGATGATAGCACTTGCACTAATTAACAATCCTTCTTTATTAATTGCTGATGAACCTACCACTGCTTTAGACGTAACTGTTCAAAAAGAAATAATTCAATTAATTTCAGATTTAAGAGAAACGATTGGAATGGCTTTAATTTTTATATCCCATGATTTGGGAGTAGTATCTCAAATTTCAGATAATGTTGTGGTCATGAAAAATGGAGAAATTGTTGAAAAAGGAAAAACTTTAAAAGTTCTAGAAAAACCAAATCATCCGTACACTCAAGGGCTATTAGATTGTTTATTCAAATTAGAAGATGAACAAAAAAAGAATCAAATTAAAGATACTCCAATAATTAAAGTAAAAGAAATTTCAAAAAGTTATAAATTACCAGCCAAAATTTTTAAAAAACCTGAAATAATATATGCAGTTAAGAAAGTATCTTTTGATGTAAATTTTGGAGAAACTATAGCAATAGTTGGTGAGTCTGGATCTGGGAAATCAACTGTAGCTAAAATAATAAATGGTTTAATTAATAAAGATGAGGGCAAAGTAGAAATTAAAGGACAAAATATTGAGGATATTGAGATTTCGGATCGTGCGAAAATAATACAACCGGTTTTTCAGGATCCTTATTCTACTCTAAATCCAATTCATACTATTGGATACATAGTCTCAAGACCTTTAACAATAAATGAAAATAAATCTGAAAGTGAAGTAAAAGAGGAAGTTATTAAAATACTAAGATTAGTTGGCTTATCTGAAGAATATTATAACAGATTTCCAAATCAATTATCAGGAGGTCAAAGACAAAGAGTAGCAATTGCAAGAGCAATTATACTTAAACCACAAATATTAATTTGTGACGAACCAACTTCTGCTTTAGATGTTACAATACAATCACAAATTTTAGATCTTTTAAACGATCTTAAAACAAAACTAAATATTACAATAATACTCATTAGCCATGATATTTCTGTAGTAAAATATTTTTCTGATAGGATAATTGTAATGTATAATGGTGAAATTATAGAAATGGGAAATACAAATAATGTAATAAATATACCTAAGGATAAATACACAAAAAGACTTATGTCATCTGTGTTCTCCTTAAAAAAAAATGATATTAAGTTTACTTAGTTTTTAATTTTTGTATATTTTACCCAAATAATTATCCAAAAATATCTTATTTCTTGACAAATATCTCAACACAATATTTCTAAAGTAAACATTGAAAGGGTTTGATAAATGAAAAGAAAAAAGATTAAACGCCGATTTTTTTTTTATTGAGTAAATGTGCTTTATTCTTTTTTCATAAATATCATTCGAACCACTTAATATACATTTCAATATATCACTTGCAGTTTCAATGCTTTGGGAAGCTCCTTGAGCAAATGATGGGGGGAAAGTGAATAAAGCATCGCCTGACAAAAATATATTTTTTTTATTTAGACTTGGAAATTTGCTGCTAACGTGAACAGGAAATGATTTTAATTCACTTAAATTTTTTGAGCTTATTTGCGATGTTTTTTGTAAACCTGATACTAACGATGCTAAAAATTCTTCAGATTTGAATAAATCATGATTTTGTAATTCATCTGAAGATAAATTTTTTTTTATAATAGCTACAAAATTGTATTCATTATTTTGATTTACAGGGTAGATCACATAATGACTATTTGATCCCATATATATTGAAATATCACTACCATAATCACCTTTTAATTTACCTCGCAGGGCAACATTAAGATTATATTTTGGATAAATGCTTTCATTAAAAATTAGTGACCTCGTTTTTGAAAAAATACCATCAGAAATAATTAAATAATCGAATTCTTCATTTTTATTATCTCCAAAAGAAATTCTGATGCCATTAGAATTATCTACTTTTGTTATATTTGAATTAAATTTTATTTTTTCTTGTGGGATGTTTTGAAATAAGAATTTTAATAATGTTGATCTTTTTAAGGTAGTGTATCGATTTAATGGCTCATTAAATTGTGTAAGGTCTATATCGCAAATTTTTTTGGAATTATTTGCTTGTATGAAATTCACTTTTGACGGAAAGCTAACTTCAGATGCAGGTAGATTTTTAAATCCTATAATATTTAACAATTTTATACTATTTACTGATAATTGAATTCCATAACCTTCAAGGAAATTATAATTATCTTTTTTTTCAAATATCTTATATTCAAATTGTTTTTGATTATTTAAAATATTTGCAAAATATAAACCTGATATTCCTCCACCAATAATTGCAATTTTTTTCATTAATTTATTTGATACTATTGAGTATTTTCTTTGTAAATGAAGGTAAAGTCCAATTACTTAAATCTTTAACATTAATAAAAAATCCATCGCTCTTTTTTGGTAAATTATTTTTAATCTTTATTGCAATTCTCATATCCATATTTGACATTTTTATATTGATTCTTTTTCCTATATGATTTTTAAATTTCATCTTAGGTATCTCATTCATAGGAAATATGGGCATATCTTTTAAAAAGTTAAATTTTCTATTTTTTAAAAGATAGTAATTATTCTGCTTGTTTAGAAAAATATTTGCTTCAAAAAACTTTTGTTTATTAAATTTATTTATTTTAATTATTTCAAAGTCATTTTTTTTAAAGGATTTGCAATTTGTTGAGATGGGACATTGATAACAAAGTGGATTGGATGGTTTACAGATTAGTGCACCTATTTCCATTATAGCTTGAGCATAATCACTAGCTCTAATTGTTTCTCCAAAAAAAATTTTTTTTTGGTGTAAATTTTCTTTAGAAATTTCTTTTTCTTTTTTTAAATAAAATACTCTTTTTAAAATTCTTTCAACATTTCCATCTAAAGGAATTATTTTTTTATTGAATGCAATTGCCATAATTGCTTTAGATGTATAATCCCCTATTCCAGGTAGTGATTTTAAATCGTCCTCATTTTTTGGAAGCTGGCCCTTAAATTCATTTATAATTTGTCTTGCTGATTTTTTAAGATTTCTGGCTCTTGAATAATACCCTAATCCTTCCCAACACTTCATCAGTTTAGCATCTTTGACTCTTGATAAACTTTTTAAATCTGGGATTTTAGAAATAAAATTTTCAAAATATGGTATTACAGTCTTCACTTGTGTTTGCTGCAACATAAATTCACTGACTAGCGTAAAATATTCTTTTTGAGTTCTAGAGACTTTTTTTCGCCAAGGAAGGTCTCTTTTATTATTATCGTACCAATTCAAAATTTTATTTGGTATGTTTTGACTTGTCATATGAATTTTAAATATAATACTAAGCAGAGAACTAAATCTGTTCAAGGACTAAGATCTTTTAAAGATACTTTGCCCCAAGAAGCCAAAAGGATATTGAATAAAAAAGGTCAAATTTATTCAAATACCCTTGATAATTGGAAATTTCTTGTTGGAAAAGAATTATTTAATGTTTGCTATCCAATATCTTTTAAAAATTCAAAATTAAATGGAAGCTTTTTAAGCATAATGGTTAAAAGAGGAAATGAAGTAGACCTTGAATATTCTAAGAAAGAAATTTTGAAAAAAATAAATATATTTTTTGGTTATAATGTAGTTGATAACATAAAGCTAAAAACTTTTGAGGGAGAGTTTAAAAAAATCAAGGAAAACAAAATTAATAATGCGACAAAAAGTAAAAATATTAATAAGATTAACAATATTAAGAATGATAAAATTAAAAAATCTTTACTTGAGTTAAATAAAATATTTAAAACAAAATGAAAAAAATTTTAATAAAAACAATAATAATATTATTATTTTTTACTTCTTTTAATTTAAAAGCAGAGATTAAACCAATAATAGAAGGCAATGTTGATGCAAAAGTAAAACTTGTTGTATTCGAGTCTCTAACATGTAGTCATTGTGCAGATTTTCATAAAAATGTTTATCCAAGTTTAAAAACAGATTTTATTGATAATGGTTTAATATCAATTGAATTTAGAAATTTTCCTTTAGATATTGCTGCGTTTAATGCATCAAAAATAGCTCATTGTAGGAATGATGGAAAATCAGAAATTCTTCATCACTTATACAACAATCAAAGTAGCTGGGTTAAAGGAAGCACAATAGAGGATCTAAATAAAAATTTAAAAAAAGTAGTTCAAGAATCTGTTTTCAAATTAGATTTTGATAAATGTATCGCCGACTCAAAAATTGAAGATTTTATTTTAGAAGACCGAATCGATGGGGCAAAAAACTACAAAATAGAAGCAACTCCAACACTTATAATCAACGGTGAAAAGTTCGAAAATACAAAAAACTACAAAAAATTAAAAAAATATATTGAAAAACTGATATAAGTCATTGAATGGAGTTTAAAAAAATCCAATTAAATGGCTTTAAGTCTTTTGCAGAGAAAACTAACTTTTTAATTGAAAAAGGTCTCACAGGAATTGTTGGTCCTAACGGTTGCGGTAAGTCAAACATAGTTGAATCTCTTAGATGGTGTATGGGAGAGACTTCAGCAAAAAGTATGAGGGGTTCTGGAATGGAGGATGTGATATTTTCAGGCACATCAAACAAACCTTCAAAAAATATTGCTGAAGTAGTTTTAAGTTTGAACAATGATAATAAGGATGGACCTTACCAATACAATGATCTTGAGGAAATAGAAATTAAAAGGAAAATTGAAAAAGACAAAGGGTCAAAATTTTATATAAACAATAAAGAAGTTAGGGCGAAAGATGCACAAATGTTTTTTGCAGATCTATCCACAGGCGCTCATTCACCATCACTGATAAGTCAAGGTAGAATTGGAGCATTAGTTACAGCAAAACCATCAGATAGAAGGGCTATACTTGAAGAAGCTGCTGGAATTGCAGGTTTGCACGTTAGAAGGCATGAAGCAGAAATTAGATTAGGGGCAGCAGAAAATAATTTAAAAAGAGCCGACGAATTAAGAAGGCAGCAGGAAAAACAATTAGCAAACTTAGAAAAACAAGCCGAGGAAGCTGCAAAATATAAATTAATTTCTGAAGAAATTAAAAAAGTAGAGGCGGGACTTTATTATTTAAGACTTGTAGAAATTGATAGAGAAATAACTTTAGAAAATGAAGTAAATAATGAGGCAGATGGCAAAGTTGAAGAATTTAATAAACAAATTGGTGAATTAGAAACTAAAATTAAAAATGAAATTGAAAGGGTAGAGCCTATACGACAAAAAAATATCGAAAATTTATCCAAGATTCAAAGATTAAATCTTGAACTGAAATCTTTAGATGAGGAAAGTACCAGAATAAACGAAGAGATAGATACAATAAAAAGTTCTTTAAAGGTGATAGATGAGGACATTGATAGAGAAAAAAGTATTGTAATTGACGCAAACTCAAACGAAAAAAGATTAAAAGAAGAGAGAAATATCCTTATTGATACTGATTCAAAATATTATGAGACAGAAAAACTCTCAAGTCAAGACCTTGAAAATTCTAAATCAAAATTAAAAAATGAACAAGACAGGATGGATGTGTTGTTGGAGAGTTTCAGTTCTGAATCATTAAAAAAACATAATGAAATTATTAAAACCATAAAAAATCAAATCGAAGAAATTAAAAAACTAGTTTCTGAAAATAAAAATCACCAGACAATAAAAATTTTAGATGAATGTTTAATTAATTTATCTTACTTAACTATGAAAGTAAAAGAAGTTGAAAATGATGATGTAGTTTCAACTCTAACATCCAAAAGTGATCAGATAAAGAAATTACAGGATGATTATGCTGAAACTTATAGTAAAAACCAAAGTATAAAAAAAGAGTCTGTTAAAAGAAAAGAGCGAATAAGTATTATTGATCAAGAATTTGAGAGCTGGCAAAATCTTTTAAGTAATTCTGAAAAAATGGTAAATGAACTCAATGCGAGAAAAAGTAAGCTTGTAGATAAATTAAGTGATCTAGAAAAACAGCCAGAGTCTCAAGCAGAAAAAAAAGGAAAGATTTCTGAAAACTTAAGAATTTCAGAAAATGAAAAAAATGAAAATGAAATTTTAGTTGAAAAAATTGATAATAATATTTCAGAAATTAGAGTTCAATTAAATAATACAAAAGAAAGTTCAATAGAAATTAGAGAGAAGAAAGCTAGCTCTGGAGCAACAATTGAAGGTTTAAACAAAAGACGAGGTGATCTATTGGAAAGAGTTATGACAGAGTTAAACGTTGAAGAAGAAAATATACTTAATTATTCAAATTTAGAAAAAGGAAATGAATTTCCAGATTTAGTGACCCAAGAAGAATTACTTGATGAAAAAAAAAGGGAAAGAGATAAATTTGGATCTGTTAATTTAAGAGCAGATAATGAAACTGAAAAGTATAAAATTGAAATCAAAAAAATGGAAGAAGATAGGCAGGATCTTGTAACGGCAATATTGAAGTTAAAAGAGAGCATAACTGAACTTAATCAAAAAGGCCGAGAAAGATTATTGGATGCTTTTGAGAGAGTGAACAGAAAATTTAATGAGGTTTACACAAAATTATTTAATGGAGGTAGCGCTAAATTAGAACTTGTAGACTCAGATGACCCACTAGATGCTGGTTTAGAAATGCTAGTCAGTCCTCCTGGTAAAAGACTTCAATCCATTACCTTGCTTTCTGGTGGTGAACAAGCGTTGACTGCATTATCCTTGATATTTGCAGTATTTCTTACTAATCCCTCCCCTATTTGTGTGCTTGATGAAGTAGATGCACCACTAGATGATGCAAATGTAACAAGATTTTGTAATCTATTAAATGAACTGACAAAGATTACCTCCACAAGATTTATAATAGTAACCCACCATGCTTTAACAATGTCAAAAATGGATAGATTATATGGGGTTACGATGCCAGAGAAAGGAATAAGTCAACTAGTTGCTGTTGACCTTCAAAAAGCTGAGAGCATGGTAGCTTAGGCTAATGGAAGAGGAAGATTTTAAAACTCGCCTTAAAAGTGCAAAAAATAGAGCAAAATCCAAATATTCTGAGAGTAAAGAGCCGTCAACATCTGGAATGGGTCATGCTTTTAAAATGAGCACTGAATTAGTTGCTGCAGTTGCTGTTGGGACAATTATTGGGTTTATTTTAGACAATTGGTTTGGTACTAAGCCTTGGTTAATTTTAATATTTTTTTTTGTAGGAGTAATTGCAGGAATAATGAATGTAATTAAATCAGCAAAAAAAATGCAAAAATAATTAAGAGAATATAATGGCATCAAATCCAATGTACCAATTCAATGTTTATAGGATTGGTCCGGAAATTAAATTAGGCTCAGTTGATATCTCTTTCACTAATGCAAGTTTATTTATGGTTATTAGTTCTTTGGCTATTTTGATAATTTTTAATCTAGGAGCGAAGAAAAAAACTCTTATACCTGATAAATTGCAATTATTATCAGAATTAAGTTATTCCTTTGTCGCTAAAATGATTAGTGACACAGCGGGATCAAAAGCAAAGCCTTACTTTTCATTTATTTTCTCACTTTTTATGTTTGTACTCTTTTGTAACATGTTCGGAATGATACCTTACGCATTTACAGTCACTAGCCATATTATAGTTACATTTGTGTTGGCAGCATTTATTTTCATTGGAGTTACAATAATTGGGTTCATCAAACATGGATTGGGATATTTAAAATTGTTTGTACCAAGTGGAGTTCCGATGGTTCTACTTCCACTAATAGTTGTTATTGAAATTATTTCGTATTTAAGTAGACCAATTAGTTTATCAGTAAGACTATTTGCCAATATGATGGCTGGTCACACGATGATGAAAGTATTTGGAGGCTTTGTTATAAGCTTAGGAATTGTAGGTGGATGGCTTCCACTTAGTTTTTCGGTTGCACTTACAGGTTTGGAGATACTAGTTGCTTTTCTTCAAGCATATGTATTTGCAATTTTAACATGCATTTATTTAAATGATGCATTAAATCTACACCATTAATAAAAAAAGGAGGAAAAATGGAATTAGAAGCAGCAAAAATGATAGGAGCAGGATTAGCAGCTATCGCTCTTGCAGGTGCGGGAGTTGGTATAGGAATTATCTTTGGTAATTACTTATCTGGTGCTATGAGAAATCCATCTGCAGCTCAAAAACAATTCCCTAACTTATTATTAGGATTTGCTTTAGCCGAAGCAACAGGATTGTTTGGACTAGTAGTTGCGTTGATTATTTTATTTGCATTTTAGTTAATGTTAAAAAAAATAGTTATTTTATTATTCGTTACATGCTTTGCATGTTTAAATACAGTATTTGCCGCTGAAAGTGGTGGTATGCCTCAACTTAATCCTGAGTTTTGGATTTCTCAAATCTTCTGGCTTATCATCACGTTTGGAATACTTTTTACTATTTTAACTAAAGTTATATTACCTAAGATTAGCGATAACTTGGAAACTAGAAAATCACAAATACTTGAAAATATTGAGACAGCAGATAAGCAAAAAGAAGAAAGTCAAAAAAAAATTGACGAATATGAAAAGATTATTTTAGAAAGCAAACTTAAAGCTAAAAGTTACTTTAATGAGGCTAGAGAAAAGATTTTGGATGATATTAATAAAAAAAGAGCTGCGTTAGAGAAAGATCTTGATGAAGAAATAAGTGAAGTAGAAAAGGAATTGTCCGATCTAAAGAATAAATCAGGAGAAAAAATAAATAAAATAGCAGCCGAAACATCAGCTGAGTTAATAAAAGAGCTAATTGGTGAAGATGTAAATAGTAGCAGCATAGCAGCAATTGTAGAAGACCAATCAAAAATAAACAAAGTGAGAAAAGATGTTTGATGCAACTTTTTGGGTAGCAATATCGTTTTTTATTTTTATAGGTCTATTGGTATATTTTAAAATACCTCAGAATATAAACAATCTCCTAACAAAAATGATAGGAGATATAAAAAAAGAAATCGATGAAAGTGAAAAGTTAAGAATTGAATCAAAAAAACTACTAGATGAAGCTCAAACTAAACTTAATTCTGTTGAAGGGGAGTCCAAAAAAATTCTTGATCAAGCTAAAGCTGAGTCTGAACAACTTGTTATAAGCATGAATGAAAAATTTCATAAATCTTCTGAAATAAAGAAGAATTTAACCCAAACAAAAATTAATCAGATGAAAGAGGGAGCAATTAAAGAAATCAAAGATACTTCAATTAAAATTGCCCTAGAGTCTGTAAAAAAAATAATAACAACTACAGTTGATAAATCTAAATTAGATAATCTATTTGAAAAAAATCTTGAAGAAGCAAAGACTGAATTAAAAAAAATTAATTCATAACTAAATTACGTTACATTTTCTTAAAATAATATAAAATCCAAATTATGAATTCGATAGTAATAGGATCAGGTTTTGGTGGTATGGCTGCAGCACTAAGGTTAAAAGCTAAAGGCCATAATGTAACCTTGATTGAAAAACATCAAGATTTAGGTGGACGGGCAAGAGTCTTTAAAAAAAATGGATTTACATTTGATGGTGGTCCAACTGTGATAACAGCGCCCTACTTGATTGATGAATTATTTCAGCTTTTTGACAAGAATTCAAAAGACTATTTAGAAATAAAATCTTTAAAAACTTGGTATCAATTTGTTTTTGAAGATGGTTTTAAGTTTGACTATTCTGGTGATGAAGAAGACATGGCTAATCAAATAAAAAAGATTAACGAAAAAGATGTAAATGGATATAAAAATTTAGTTAATTTTACAAAAAAAATTTTTGATAAAGGTTTTACTGAATTATCAGATGTCCCATTTGATAAACCCTCTTTTATGTTAAAGCAAATACCCTCTTTGTTTAATCTAAAGAGTTATAAATCTGTTTATGGTTTGGTTTCCTCATATATAGAAGATGAAAAATTAAGAAGATTACTTAGTATGCATCCACTATTGGTAGGTGGTAATCCCTTCACAACAACATCAATATATGGATTAATTTTATATTTAGAAAAAAAATGGGGAATTCATTATTCAATGGGTGGTACTGGTCAAATAATAAATGGTATGGAAAAACTAATGAATGAAGAAAATATAAAAATATTAAAAGGTTGTGAAGTAAATAAATTCATATCAAATAAAAATAAAATAACTGGGGTTGAACTAAATAATGGAGATAGAATAGAAACTGATAATGTTATTTGTAACGCCGATCCACCTGCAGTTTACTCAAAATTAGCAAATACAAATAGTAGTAATTCTATTTTTAATTGGAAAATAAAAAGAATGGAATATTCAATGGGTTTATTTGTTTATTATTTTGGAACCAAAAAAGTTTACGACGATGTTGAACATCATACAATCAAATTTGGAGATAAGTACAAGGAACACTTGGACGATATTTTTAACAATAAAAAATTAAATGACGATATTAGTTACTATTTACATAGACCGACAGCTACAGACAAATCGATGGCGCCTGATAATCATGATTGTTTTTATGTGTTGGTACCAGTTCCTAACAACCAATCTGGTATAGATTGGTCTATTGAGGGAGATAAAATGAAAAACTTAGTTATTAAAAAAATGGAGGAAAGTTTACTACCTAATCTAAGTGAAAATATTGTTGAGGATTTTTACTTAACTCCTGATTATTTTGAAAAAGAGTTAAATACAAAATATGGCTCAGGTTTTTCTATTCAACCAAAATTTACTCAATCAGCTTATTTTAGATTTCATAATAAATCAGAGATTTTTGATGGTTTATATTTTGTTGGAGCAGGTACTCACCCTGGAGCAGGTGTGCCAGGAGTACTCTCTTCAGCAAAAGTCTTAGACAAAATTCTGTAATGGAGAAAAAGAGTTTTTTATCAATATATGCAAAATCATTTAACTGGGCTGGTTTTTTTCTTCCAAAAGAAACTTATTTGAAATGTTCTAATTTATACGATTTTTGTAGAACTTTAGACAATTTAGCAGACGATGAAGGTGCAATTGATGTTAAATTAAGAAGATTTTTAAACTTTAAAAATAATTTTATCAATAAAGAATTTCAGAACCGTATAATTAAAAATATGTGGGTATTAATGGATGAATATAATATTTCCACAAAAATTGTAGAAGATTTATTCGATGGTGTAGAGTCTGATATTCAAAATGAAATAAGATTAAATTCAAAAAGGGAATTATTAATTTATTCATATAGAGTAGCAGGAACTGTTGGATTAATGATGGCAAAAATTTTAAATGTCACTAACTCTAGCTCTCTTAAATCAGCTATAGACTTAGGTATAGCAATGCAGCTTACAAATATTTCTAGAGATGTAATAGAAGATTCTAAAAATAAAAGGTTTTATATAAAACATAATTTTGAAGCCATAAAAGAAACATTGGCAACAGCAGATTTATTTTATGATAGTAGCTTTTCTTCAATAAAGGATATTCCATTAAATCTTAGATTCTCAATTTTGGTTGCAAGAAGAGTTTATAGGCAGATAGGTAGAAATATTATTAAAAAGCAAACAATTCAAAATTATAACCAATCAGGTAAAATTTTTGTAAGTAATATTGGCAAAATATTTCAAACAATATTATCTATATATGACTTGCTTAAACTATCGTTGATTAAAAACCATAATCATCTTAGAGATAAAGAACACGAATTAATTAATGAAGAAATAAATTTAAATGAAAGATTTTGATTTTGTCATAATTGGTGGAGGTTGCGCAGGATTATCTTTAGCATATGAATTAGAGATTAATAATAAGTTAAAAAATAAAACTTTAGCTATAATTGAGCCAAGAGACGAATATAAAAAAGATAAAACTTGGTCTTTTTGGAAAACATTTCCACATAATTTTGAGGATTGTGTAAAAAAAAATTGGAAACATTTCTCCATAAATGTGCCTCAAAAAACTAGATATCTAGAGTGTGATAATTATCAGTATCAAAGTATTGATAGTGGGCTATTTTATGAGAAGATAAACAACAAATTAAAAGAGAATAAGAATATTTCCTTTCACAAAAATGATCATAATATAAATTTTGATAAATCTTTAGTATTTAATAGCGTTCCAAACTTAGATAATCAACACTCTGGTCTTTGGCAACATTTCTGTGGGGTAGAAATAGAGACAAAAAAGGAATTTTTTGATGAAGAAATGATGAATCTAATGGATTTTGATTGTGAGCAGAGAGGAAGTGTTCATTTTTTTTATACACTTCCATATTCAAAAAAAACAGCATTAGTTGAAACAACTTGGTTATCAGAAATGGATGACGATTCCCAAAAAGATTATGATCAGCAGATTAAAGATTATATTAAGAATAATCTTAAAATAAAAGATTATAAGATTACATACAAAGAAGTAGGTGCAATACCTCTTTTTTACCCAATAGTTGACCAAGTAAAAAATAAAATTCATATTGGAACGGCTGGTGGTATGACAAGGTTAAGTACTGGTTATACTTTTCTAAATATTCAAGAACAAAGTAAATATATAAGAGAAAATATCGAAAACATAAGTAAATTGAAAACTTTTCAAATAAAAAAAAAATATCAATTTCTTGATAATATTTTTTTAAAAGTTCTTAAAAATAACCCAAGCATAATGCCAAGTATTTTTTTTAGGATGTTTAATAATAAATCTAATACTGTTATAAAATTTTTATCTAATAGAAGTAATTTATTTGAAGATTTATCAATAATATTAAAAATGCCTAAATGGATTTTTATTAAAGCACTTTTTTAAATTAAATGATTAGAATTAATTTTTATCACTCTTTAATTTTTTTTAATCTATGTATACTTTTATCTGGAATAAAATATCTGAGAGAAGGCAGTTTCTTACTAATTTCGTTGTTTTTAATTTTAACAATTGGAATATCTCATGGTTCTCTAGATCATATTAAAGGTAAAAAACTGATTAAATATTTTGGATATAAATCAATGAGTATTTTTTATTTGAGTTATTTGCTTGTTGGTGCAGTTATAATATTGATTTGGTTAATATTTCCAAAATCCTTACTTTTCTTATTTTTAATTATCGCTGCTTTTCATTTTGGAAAAGAGGACTCCGAATTTATTAACCAAAAGAAAAACTTTGAATTAATTTATTTTTTAAAAGGATCATTAATAATTACTTCACCCTTATTTTTTCACAAAGAAGAGACACTGGCAATATTTGAGACATTAAATTTTTATATTTCAAACAATTTAATAATATCTGACGAGATATTATTCATATTTTTCTTACTATCTTTAATTTCTGGAATTATTTTATCGTTAAACAAAAGTATCGAAGCAAAGTCATTATTATTAATGGATTATTTATCAATATTAATCCTAAATTATTTTCTTAATCCAATAATTGCTTTTACGATTTACTTTTGTTTTTTACATTCTATCAGGCACTCGATTTCTTTGATTAGAAAAATAAATAAAAATTTGACAAAAGGTTTACCAATATTCATTAAAAAAGCCCTTCCACTTACAATTTTAACAATTTTTGGATATGTTGTTTCAATATCAATTCTGAATAATTATAACGAATTTAACGAAACTATATATCGAGTAATTTTTATTGGATTGGCCTCATTAACTTTTCCACATATATTGCTCGAATATTTAATTGAAAAAAATGAGCAATAAAAATATTAATTTAATTGGGTGGATTCTATTCATTATTTCTGCGTTGGGTTTCATTATATCAAGTTTAGGAAATTTTTGGGCTATGTTTGGCAGTCTTTTTTTTCTAATTGCATGTATTGTTTTTTTAATCCCATTTTTTCGAAAGGATGAAAGTGAAGAATAATCATCTTAAAATACTTTTAGCAGCTCCGAGGGGATTTTGTGCCGGTGTTGACAGAGCAATTGAAATTGTGAAGAAAAGTATAGAAAAATATGGTGCCCCTGTATATGTAAGACATGAAATAGTTCATAACAAGCACGTAGTAGATGGCTTAAAAAAAATTGGTGCAATATTCGTTGAGGAAATTGATGAAATTGAAGATAAAACAAGGCCTGTTATCTTTTCAGCTCATGGTGTACCAAAATCTGTTCCTCAAGAAGCAGAAAGTTTAAACATGATTTTTGTTGATGCAACATGTCCATTGGTATCTAAAGTTCACAGAGAAGCAGAAAATTTAAATAAAAAAGATGTTCAAGTTTTGCTAATAGGTCATAAAAACCATCCTGAAGTAATTGGCACAATGGGCCAAGTAGCTAGTGGAAAGATTGATCTTATTGAAACTATAGATGATGCAAAAAATTATCAAAGAGGTAAAAACGATAAACTTGCTTATATTACACAAACAACATTGTCGGTTGATGATACTAAAGATATTATAAATGTTTTAAAAGAACGCTTTCCTGATATTCACGAGCCAAAAAAAGATGATATTTGTTACGCAACAACAAATAGACAAACAGCAGTAAAAAAAATTGCAAAAGAGTGTGATAATCTGTTTGTAATTGGTAGTAGAAATTCATCTAACTCAGTTAGATTAGTTGAAGTAGCTAAAAATAATGGATGTGAACATGCTGAATTAATTCATTCAGAAAGCACTTTTCCACTAGAAAAAATATCTAAATGCAAAACAATAGGTATTTCATCTGGTGCCTCGGCTCCTGAAGTATTAGTGAATGAATTCATAGAAAATATTAAAAAAAAATTTACTGTAGAAATAGAGGAAGTTGAAATAGTAAAAGAAGATGTAACATTTAAAATTCCAGGAAAATTAAATTAATGGCTGTATATACAAAGATAAATCAAAACGATTTAAGCTTGATCGAAAAAAACTTTAATATTGGTAAAATCGTGTCTTTTTCAGGCATAAAAAAAGGAATTGAAAATACTAATTACTTAATAAAAACAAATAAAAAAAAAATAATACTGACTATATTTGAAAAAAGAGTTCAAAAAAGAGATTTACCTTTTTTTATGAACTTAATGTTTGGTTTATCTAAACGTAAAATTAAATGTCCTGAACCAATAAAAAATAAAAAAGGTAAATATTTATTCAAAATTAAAAATAAAACTGCATGTTTGGTAAGTTTTTTAGAAGGAAAAGATAAAAATCAACTAACAAGTAAAGACTGTTTTCAAGTTGGAAAAAACGCTGCTCTGTTACATTTAGCTGCTAAGAAATTAAGATTGTATAGAAAAAATTCGTTATCAGTAAGTTCTTGGGGACCTTTGCTAAATAGAATAGATGAAAGAATTAACAAACTTTCAAATAATTTAATTAAGACAATGAAAACTGATTTAATTGATATTAAGAAAAAATGGCCAAAAAATATGCCAAATGGAATAATTCATAGTGATCTTTTTATTGATAATATTTTTTTCTATAAGAAAAAATATTACGGTTTTATTGATTTTTATTTTTCTGCAAATGATTTCTTAGCTTATGAATTAGCCACATGTGTAAATGCATTATGTTTTAAGAAAAGAAATAAAGTTTTTGTGCTAGACAAAAGTAAATCTGCTCAATTATTAAGAGGTTACCAATCAATACGTAAATTAAATGCTAAAGAAAAGAATAATTTCAATACTTTATGTAGAGGTTCAGCTTTAAGATATCTTCTTACAAGATCATATGATTATTTAAATACTCCTAAAAAAGCATTAATTAAAATTAAAGATCCTAAAGAATATCTGGATAAATTAAATTTTCATAGAAAATTAAATTCTTTTAAAGACTACAACTAATGATAAAGATTTATACCGATGGGTCATGTTTGGGTAATCCTGGAAATGGAGGTTGGGCTGCTATAATCATAGAAAATGGAAAGAGAATACAAATAAAAGGAAGTAAAAAAGATACTACAAATAACCGAATGGAGTTACTTGCTCCAATTGAAGCACTTAAAAATATTCCCAAAGGTACTAAAGTTCAAATTTTTACAGACTCCAAATATGTTAAGTCTGGAATTACAGAGTGGATACATAATTGGAAAAAGAATGATTGGAAAACTGCAAATAAACAACCTGTCAAAAATAAAGATCTATGGAATGAATTAGATCTTATGAATAACGAATTTGATATAAAATGGACTTGGG
>CACMYJ010000011.1 GCA_902617895.1 uncultured Pelagibacteraceae bacterium
ATAATTATAAAAAAAAAAAATTAAACAAAGCAAAGTTGGCAAAAAAAATCTGATTATATTAATTAAATTAATTAAGTTTAAATTTAATATTAAGTCTTGAATAGAAATTTCTTCATAAAAAAAACTATTAGGATTTATATTGAAAGAACCTAAGATTACTAAATTTAAAATTAAAATAAAAATTAGATTTTTATTTTCTTTTAATAATTTCATAAAAATTTTTTGCAATTATTTTCATATTATATTTTCGTCGATAAATTTTTCCAACACTTTTAAATTTATTTAAAGTTTTAGATTGATTATTATAAAAAAAATCAATTTTTCTAAATAATTCTTTTCTATTTTTATAAACAATATTTTGTGTTAAATTATTTTCTATTCCACTTAGTGCATCTTTAGAGGCAAATACTACTTTGTTGTAACAAAGAGCCTCAATAATTTTGATTTTTGTACCAGGTCCTTTTTTAGAGGGAATTATAAGAGCCCAACTAGAAATTAAATACTTCAAAAAAGATTTTTTATCTAAAACACCTAATTCTATAACATTTTTATCGTTTTCATAAAATTTAATATCACTTCCAGTGATTAAAATTTTAAATTTACTATCAATACTTTTTAAAAAAGGGAAAATTTCATTATAAAGTTTTTCAAATATTTTTTTATTTTCTATAAACTCAAGTGATCCTGGGAAAATTATATAATTATAATTTTTTTTTATGTTTTTAATTTTAATGTTTTCTAAAAATACTCCATTTTCTAATAATAAAGTATCTTTTTGATACTTTTGTTTAAAAATTTTTTGATCTTTTTTAGAAACAGCAGTTACAAAATCAAAATTATTTAACACTTTTCTTTCAAAAAAAAAAGTTAATTTTGATATTAGATATTTATTTTTTCTAATATCCACCTCTATATTGTGTGAATGATATATAAATTTTGATTTTTTAAATAACATTTTTAATATTTTTTGAAAAAAATAAATGTACCCGACCCATGTTGCACCTTCGATAACAAAGTAATCAATTTTTTCTTTAAAAGAGTTTTTAAATATAAAAAATAAAAAAAATGGGAGTGAAAAAAGTTTTATAAATTTGTTATTTGATGGAATTTTAAAATTAAAAACACTTCGATTACTGGATATTTTTTCGTGAGTAATTTGAAATAATTTTTTTCTAGGAGTAGGCCAGCTTTTAAACAAACTGGTTGTTACAGTAGATGCCCCACTTGTCATAGGGTATCCATTATACAATGCAACGAAGATAGTATTTTTATCTTTCAAATTTGATTATTCTCCAAATGAAATATAGTAGTAATTTAATGTAAACTAATGTTAATTTAAAGTTTATATCTCTAAACTTGATTAGTTTTAAAGCTAAATAATAAAACGATCCTTTACTATAAAGAATAGATATATTTTCGTTATTTAGGAATTTTTCAAATAATTTTTGATTTTTAAGCCAGCTATCGGTTTGTTTGAGAAAAACACCTTTGCTTTTTAAATTAGATGCTTTTAAGATTTTTCCATATTTAAATAAATTATAAATTGGCAATTTTAGATAACTGGATAGAGAAAATAAATAATGTTCAAATATTCCCCAGTCATAATTTTTATATTTTGAAAAAATATTAATTAAATTTTTTCTATCTTTCTTCGAAATTTTAAATGCAAAGAAGTCTAAACCAAAAAAAGTTTTATTTTCTTCTTCAATATTAATGTTTGGAAAAAAAGTATATATAGAATCATTTTTTTTAGTTGAAAGATAGCTAAAAATATTTTTTTCAATAATTATGTCAGATGAACACCATATTAAATAATCATAGTTTTTTTTATTAAATATTTTTAAACCATTCAAAAAAACTTCTGAATGTGACCATTTATAAAACTTTGGAATTTTTTTTTTAAAATAGAAATATCTTTTTTTTGGAATTTTTTTGATTAAATCAAAGACATTTTTTTCTCTAAATTGAGTAAATACGAAATCTATATTATCTGATTTATTTTTTAAAATTTCATCAATAAATTTTTTTTGGTCATAGTAATTTTTATTTTTCTTATTGAAGTCTCTAAGTGTTAAAGCTATAAGAAATTTCATGTTTGGCTCTTAAATTTATGCTTAAAAAAATTTATAATGAATTTTCTGATGCACGTACAGATCATAAAGTTCTGACATTTCTAAGTTGTATTGTCATATTGACTTATCCTTCAGGGCCATTCTTACCAGATTTATTTTTATCTATATCGGTTATTTATTTTTTTTATATATTTAAGAAAAAAGACTTATCGCTAAATATTGATAATTCAATATTTAATTTCTTTATTATTTTGTTCTCTTATTTAATTCTTAGATCATTATTTACTGATATGATTTTGTTTTCACTTAAATCATCTTTATTTTACTTTAGATTTTTCTTATTTTCTGTTTGTATTTTTTTTCTCTTAAAGAAATTTGAAACATTTAAAGAAATTCTTTATGTAACGACTGTTGTGATACTTGTCTTCGTTGTTTTTGACACTTACATCCAATTTTTTACTGGAAAAGATATATTTGGTTTTTCTCATCCTGATGCTAGATTATCAGGACCTTTTGATGAAGAATTAATAGTTGGTAGCTACTTAGCTAAAATTACTCCTTTTATGTTTGCGATTTATTTTTCATATAAAAAAGATTTAACTATATTTCAATTAGCTTTACTCTTGATTATTTATGTCTTAGTTTTTTTGTCAGGTGAAAGAACTTCTTTTTTTTATTTTTCAATATTCGTATTTATTTTTTTTATTTTTAATGATTTTAAAAATAAAAAAAAATATTTTTTAATATTTTTAATTTCTATAATTTTATTACTAGGCGTAGCATTTCAAAAAGAGACAGTAAAAACCAGAATGATTGAAGATACATTTTGTTCAATGAATATTAATTTTTTTGATTTATCATGTCCTAAAAATAAATTTGATGAGCAAACAATAAAAAGTAATCGAATAATTATTTTCTCCACAACACATGAGGGTCATTATAAATCTGCATTCAAAATGTTTAAAGATAATGTTATTTTTGGGGTTGGCCCCAAAATGTTTAGATTTAATTGTGATAACGAAAAATACAAAAATGATTATAGTTGCTCAACCCATCCTCATAACACATTATTACAAATTTTAGCTGAATTGGGTACTGTTGGTCTTATATTTTATTTACTTTTAGTAATATATCTAATTAAAAATTTTATCAATTTTGTTTTTATAAATAAAAAGGTCTTAACTAATCATAGAATTTCAATAATGTTAATCTATGTTTCCTTTTTTCAAACGTTCTTTTTCCTAGCGCCCTCTGGTCAATTTTTTAATAATTATATTTCAATAACTAGCTACATGCCTTTAGGTTTATTTTTATATTATATTAATCTATACAAATAATTATGTATGATAATTTAAACTTAATTATAATTTTTGCCACATTAATTCTTTCATTAATATTTTTTTTAAATTTAAAATTTATTTCTCAAAAATTAAAAGTTTTTGATACTCCAGATAAAAAACTAAAATTACATAAAAATAAAGTTTTTTTAGGAGGTGGAGTTATATTTTTTATAATCACTACTTTTATATTTTTTTCTGAAATTTTTTTCTTTGAAACTGAATTTTTCTTTTTAGAAGGTTTAAAAAGAAAATTTGTATTCTTTTTTGGACTATGTTGTGTTTTTATTTTAGGTATTTCTGACGATAAATATAACTTAAGCTATAAAATTAAGTTTATTTATTTAATTTTAATAATTTATATTTGTATATCACTCGATAATAATCTTCTAGTTAATAACTTAAGCTTTGAAACTTTTGACTACATTATTAAATTAGAAAATTTTAATTTATTTTTTACTTGTATTTGTTTTTTAATATTCATTAATGCATTAAATTTATTTGATGGCTTAAATCTGCAATCAGGGACTTATATTTTTACTATTTTTTTTTGTTTTATATTCGTACTAAAGCAAAATTTTTTCATATATTATATACCCTCATTTTTTTATTTCTTTTTTTTAATTATAAATCTAAAATTTTTTTAGGTAATAGTGGATCACTTTTTTTTGGATTTTTAATTTCCTATTTTGCAATAAAGTTTTATAATTTTAATTATATTTCAATTGAAGAAATATTTTTAATCATGTTTATACCTGTAATTGATATGTTGAGACTTTTTTTAACTAGGATATCAAAAAACAAAAATCCATTTACTGGTGATAGAAATCATATACATCATATATTATCAAGTAACTTTAACGAGACTATATCATTCATAATAATTCAAATAAATATTATTGGACCTTTAATTTCACATTTTTATTTTAAATTATCTATAAATTTATCTATTTTATTTGGAATACTTTTCTATTTTTTATTGATATTAAAATTTAAGAAAAATTCATAAACTTAAATAGAAAGATATTTTTATTAATTTTTGAAATGGATCAAAAAATAGTCAAATTAAAGATTTTAGAAAAATTTAAATATAAACTTTGTTATCCAAAATTAAAAAAAGTTAAAGACAAAGAGCTATTTAGAAATGAAATATACAGAAAATATAAAAGTGTCTATTTATATAAAATACAAAATATTTTAATATCAAAACATGGAGAGCCAAATTTAACAAATAAAAAACTTGTTTTTGATTATTTAAGAACTAATTCTTTAAGTGGATTTATAACGATTAAAAAAATAATTTTAATTTTATTATTTTATTTAAAAAAAATAAAAATATATTTTTCAACTTATATTGTAGTTGATAATGGAATAATAATTACAGATAGACATTCATCGAATTATTATCATTGGGTGACTGATGTTTTACCAAAAGTATATCTGATAAAAAAAAGACATGATTTAAATAAGTTTACGATTTTAATTCCAAATTTTAAATCGTCATTTCAAAGAGATAGCATAAGGATGATAACAAAAAATGTTAAGGTGATAAAAAAAAATATTTTCCTAAAAAAATGTTATTATATTTCACAACTAAATATCAGTGGTTGTCCTAGACCAGATTTAATCAAAAAAGTAAAAAAAAAATTATTATTATTTAATAAAGATAATCTAGCAGCTCAAAAGATTTATATTAGTAGAAAATATTCAAAGCATAGAAGATTAAATAATGAAAATAAAATTATTAAATTTCTTAAAAGTGAAAATTTTAAAATAGTCTACCCTGAAAAATTAAGTTTTATTAAACAAATAAAGACTTTTTCCAAAGCTAATTTCTTAATTTCAACTCATGGAGCTGGTTTGACAAATTTGATTTGGATGAAGCCCTATTCTAAGGTTTTAGAGATAAGATCTTTTAACAAATATCAAAACTCTAATTTTGCATTATCAAACCTTTTTAAGATAAATTACCATTACTTTTTGACAAAACAAAAAAACAACAATTCTAATGGCAAATATTTATTAAATTATTTTAAATTTAAAAAATTTTATAAAGAAGTAAAAAAAAATTAAATATAATAAATTTTTAAAATTGAGGCAATATTACTGATTTGTATGGGTTTTATTGAAATTCTAATTGTTTGTACAATTAAATTTATTTGAAACTTTTCCTTTACAAATAAATATTTAAATTGTATTAAATTTTGCCTGGTGATTATTGCGGAAGTGTAATACCCGATCCCATTCCGAACTCGGAAGTCAAGCCTTTCTGCGCCAATGGTACTTTGTCTTAAGACACGGAAGAGTAGGACGTTGCCAGGCATATCTAAAATGAAAAATCTCATTATTGTAACTGGTGGTGCTGGATTTGTTGGTTCAAATTTAATTAAATCTCTTTTAAAAAAAACTGATAAAAAAATTATTAGTTTAGATAATTATTCATCAGGCAATAAAAAAAATCACATTAAAGATGCTAGAGTTAAATACATAAAAGCAGAAACTATTGATATCTCAAAACATTTAAAAAATTTTAAAAAACAAATTCATTCAATTTTTCATTTTGGAGAATTTGCAAGAATATATCAAAGCTTTAAAAAATTTGATGAATGTTTTAAATCAAATTCTATTGGATCAAATGCAGTTTTTAAGTTTTGTTTAGATAATAATATAAAACTTATTTATTCAGCAACCTCAGCCTCACTTGGTAATAAAGGGAATGATAAAAACTTATCTCCCTATGCTTTTACAAAATCTAAAAATTTAGAATTATTAGAAAACTTAAGAAAATGGTTTAATTTTAAATTTGAAATTATTTATTTTTATAATGTGTATGGACCTGGTCAAATCAAATTAGGAGATATGGCAACGGTAGTTGGAATTTTTGAAGATCAATATAAAAAAAATAAACCACTAACTGTTGTAAAACCTGGAACTCAGACAAGACGATTTACTCATATTGATGATACTATTAATACTTGCATTGAGGCATGGAGAAAAAATAAATGCAACCAATATAGCATAAGTCACAAAAAATCTTATTCTATCCAAGATCTTGCTAAAATGTTTAAAACTAAAATAATTTATTTAAAACCAAGATCCGGTGAGCGATATGCATCAGCATTAACAAAAATATCAAATAATCGTAAAATAATTAATAAATATGGAAGAATAGATTTGAAAGATTATATAACTTCGTTTATTAAAGGTGAAAAATTATGAAAATAAAAAGCTCATTAAAATCTATTAAAAAAAGAGATCTTAATTCTAAGTTAGTTAGAAGAAGAGGTCGTGTGTACGTTATCAATAAAACTAATCCAAAGTTTAAAGCAAGACAGAAGTAATTTTTATGGATAATGAAAACCATGAAAATACCTGGAACAATTTCACAAACTTTGTGTTGTGGGGAACAGTCGCAGTTATTAGTGTTTTAGTTTTAATGGCAATATTCTTACTATAAGATAAATGTATGAAAATTGCTTCTATTTTAGAAAATCAAAAAATTGAAAAAAGAATAGTAATTACTCCTGAGATTGCAAAAAAATATATATCCCTTGGTCTTGAAGTTTCATTGGCTGAAAATTATGGAAGTCATCTTGGAATTAAAGATGAAGAATATATAGAATTAGGAGTATCAATTTCACAAAATGAAAAAGAAATCATATCTAGTGCAGATATTATTGTTCAGTTAGGTTTATTAGATGATGACAAAAGTTCTTTATTAAAAGAAAACCAAATATTTATTGGGGTGTTAAACCCCTATGATAATAAAGAGAAGATAAATGATTTAGTTAAAAAAAAAGTTAATACTTTTTCACTTGAATTACTTCCAAGAATAACAAGAGCTCAATCTATGGATATATTATCCTCGCAAGCAAACTTGGCGGGTTATAAAGCGGTAGTCGAGTCGTTTGCCCATTTTGAAAAAGCAATTCCAATGATGATGACTGCAGCAGGAACAATACCGGCTGCAAAAGTATTAGTGGTTGGTGCAGGAGTTGCAGGACTACAAGCAATTGCAACTGCAAAACGAATGGGTGCAATAGTATTTGCAACAGATGTAAGAATGGCGTCAAAAGAACAAGTTGAAAGTTTAGGAGGAAAATTTTTAACAGTTGAAGGAGCTGAAAATTTAGAAACTGAAGGAGGTTATGCCAAAGAAGCATCGGATGATTTTAAAAAGAAGCAAGAAGAATTATTGTCAGAAACATTAAAGAAAATTGATATTGTAATTTGTACAGCTTTAATTCCTGGGAAAAAAGCACCAGTAATTATTAAAGAAGGCATGATTAATAATATGAGCTCAGGTTCAATAATATATGATCTTGCTGCTATTCAAGGTGGAAATACAGCACACACTAAAGTTGATGAAATTGTAGTTAGCAATGGTGTTAAAATAATGGGGGAAAGTAATGTTTTAAATAAACTTCCAACTTCAGCATCTAATTTATATGCTAAAAATGTATTTAATTTTGTGTCGAATTTATATGATAAAGAGAATAATAAAATTAATATAAATTTGGAAGACGAGATAATTGAAAAAACGTTAATAAAATAAAATTATGGAAATAGATCCTTTTATATTCAGATTAAGTATTTTTATCCTTTCAATTTTTATAGGATATTATGTGGTATGGAGTGTAACTCCATCACTTCATACACCTTTAATGTCTGTTACCAATGCAATTTCATCTGTCATAATTGTAGGTGCAATTATTGCAGGTTTGGCAGGGAACTCTGATACTATATTTAGCACTTCAAGTATCTTTGGCTTTTTAGCAATATCACTAGCAGCTATAAATATATTTGGTGGTTTCTTAGTCACACAAAGAATGCTCGCAATGTATAAAAAAAAGAAAAAGGATAAATAATGTTATCAGCAAATTTATCAGCCATATTTTATCTAATTTCAGGAGTATTATTCATTTTAGCTTTAAGAGGACTTTCTTCACCTGAAACATCTAGACAGGGAAATTTCTTTGGTATTTTAGGAATGATTATTGCAATTACAGTTACTTTTTTATCCATTGGTAATTTTTCAACTGGATTTGTAGTTGTTTTAATATTCCTTTTAATAGGAGGATTAATAGGTGCTTTCATTGCATATAAAATTCCAATGACAGCAATGCCAGAATTAGTGGCCGGCTTTCATAGTTTGGTTGGACTTGCAGCTGTATTTGTTGCAATAGCTGCTTTTTTAAATCCAGAGGCTTTTAATTTAGGATCTCCAGGAAACATTAAACTTGGAAGCTTAATTGAAATGTCAATTGGTGCAGCAGTGGGTGCAATCACTTTTTCAGGTTCAATTATTGCTTTTTTAAAACTTCAAGGAATAATGTCAGGATCACCTATAACTTTTAAAGGACAACATCCACTAAATGCCTTAATTTTAATTTCAATAATTGTATTAACTTATCTACTTTGCTCTACACAATCTTCTAATTTGTTTTGGATATTATTAGCAGTTTCTTTTTTAATCGGTTTTTTATTGATTATTCCAATTGGTGGTGCAGATATGCCGGTAGTGATTTCAATGTTGAATTCTTATTCTGGTTGGGCGGCGGCTGGAATTGGTTTTACTTTAGAAAATACAGCTTTAATTATTACAGGTGCATTGGTTGGATCGTCTGGAGCTATTCTTTCATACATAATGTGTAAAGGAATGAATAGATCATTCTTTAATGTTATTTTAGGTGGTTTTGGTGCAACTGAAGAATCCTCATCATCACAAAATAAAGAACAAAGACCAGTTAAAAGTGGTAATGCAGACGATGCAGCTTTTTTAATGAAAAATGCTTCATCAGTTATAATTGTGCCTGGTTATGGGATGGCAGTAGCACAAGCACAGCATGCGTTAAGAGAGATGGTAGATACTTTAAAGAAGAATGATATAAAAGTTTCATACGCTATTCATCCAGTTGCAGGTAGAATGCCAGGACATATGAATGTTTTATTAGCAGAAGCAAATGTTCCATATGATGAGGTATTTGAATTAGAAGAAATAAATAATGATTTTGCTAATGCGGATGTTGCATTTGTAATTGGTGCAAATGACGTAACAAATCCTATTGCAAAAACTGATCCTCAAAGCCCAATTTATGGAATGCCAGTATTAGATGTTGAAAAATGTAAATCAGTTTTATTTGTAAAAAGAAGTTTATCGCCTGGATATGCTGGAATAGATAATGATCTATTTTATAAAGAAAATACCTTGATGTTATTTGCAGATGCTAAAAAAATGACAGAAGATATTACAAAAAACTTATAGGTTTGATGAATATAAAAATTTTTTGTGATATTGCAGATTTATCTTCAATAAAAAAATTTAATAAATTTAAAATTGTAAAAGGTTTTACAACAAATCCAAGTTTAATGAGAAAAGCAGGAGCAAAAGATTATAAATCTTATTCAAAGCAAATACTTAAAATTTGTAGACACAAACCTGTTTCTCTGGAAGTTTTTGCTGATGATCAAAAATCAATGATTGAGCAGGGAAAAAAAATTAATAGTTGGGGCAAAAATGTATACGTTAAAGTTCCAGTAGTTAATTCAAAAAATAAATTTACAGGTAATGTTATAAGAGAGCTAAACAATAGTAATATCAAATTAAATATAACAGCTGTTTATAACGCTAAACAAACAGACAAAATTCTAAAAGTAATTAATAAAAAAACAAAAGTAATTATATCTATTTTTGCTGGAAGAGCAGGAGACGTTGGAAAAGACCCAGTTCCAGAGTTTATAAAAAGTATAAAATTGGCAAAAAAATTTAAAAATGTAGAAATTTTATGGGCAAGTGTAAGAGAACCTTATAATTATTTACAAGCAAAACAATTGGGCTGTCACATCATAACAATTCCTCCTTTAATTATTAAAAAAATTCAAAAATTTGGAAAGTCTTATGATCAGTTAACAACAGAAACAGTTAAATCATTTCTAATTGATAGTAACAAATCTAAATTTAACATTACTTAAAAGTAGAAATTTTCTTTTCCCAATTAATTGCACTTTTAATTATTTTATTAATATTGTTATGCTTTGGTTTCCATTTAAATAAATTTTGAAATTTTTTAGTATTTGAATAAACTTGAGCAATATCACCAGGCCTTCTTTTTTCATATCTTACAGATAAATTTTTTTTATATTTTTTGAAAATATTCACTATTTGTTTAACGGAGTAACCTTTTCCATATCCACAATTAACGATGAATGATTTTTTAACTTTATTTAAATAATTCATTGCTAGAATGTGTATATTTGCTAGATCAACAACATGTATATAATCTCTAACACATGTACCATCTATAGTTGGATAATCGTTTCCATAAATACTAATTTTAGGTTTTTTATTTATTGATTGAATAGCTAAGTTTTTTATTAGTTGACCATGAGATTTTTCAATTTGTCCAATTTTTCCTGAATTACTTGCTCCAGCTACGTTAAAATATCTAAGTAAGCCGTATTTGTAATTAAATTTTTTTGAGTACTTCTTTACAAGGTCTTCACCTTTATATTTGGTATAAGCATAGTAGCCTTGCGGATTTAATTTTTTTGTTTCGGTGACACTTCCCTTAACATTACCATAAACTGAGCAGGATGATGAAAATATAAAATTTTTAACTGTAGAATTTTTGCACGATAGTAATAAATTTTTAGTACCTTGAATATTATTTTTCTTATACTTAAATCTGTATTTTTCAGCTTCACTTACATTTAGATATGCTGCAAGATGAAAAATAGTTTCAATTTTATATTTATTCAGAATTGAAACCAATTTTTTTTTATCTTTAATATCACCTTTTATGAAAATAGCTTTTTTGTTAATTAATTTTTTAAAACCTGTCTCTAAATTATCAAGAATTATGATATTATTTTTTTTATTGATTAATTGTTCAGTTATATGGCTTCCAATATACCCAGCGCCACCTGTGATTAAAATATTCATATTAAATTTTATATAATATTTATGAGTATAGATAAAAAACTTTTTTGTTTTTAGATTAATGTAATGAAAATTGGTTGCGGGGGACGGATTTGAACCGCCGACCTCAAGGTTATGAGCCTTGCGAGCTACCAGGCTGCTCCACCCCGCGGTATTTAAATTCTATTTTTGAGCTTATTAAGTTTTTTAACTCTTTTAATATTTTCTTGAAGTATCCTTTTTTTCTTTTCTGAGGGCTTTTCATAGGTATTTTTAAGTTTAATTACTTTGAAAAAACCATCTCTTTGTAGTTTTCTTTTCAAAACCCTCAAAGCTTGCTCAATATTATTATCTTTTACCTCTATTTTAATAACCACCTCCAAAAAGCGATTTCATTATCACTTTATTAAATGTTTGTCTATGAGAATCGAATGTTTTCATTTTGATAATTGTGACTTCTCTTTTTCTTTTTTTTCTCTCTTCACTCTTCTTTCAGCTTTTTCTAATGCTTCTAATAAATCTTTTTGTGTGAATAGACCCATAGCAACTGGATCTTTAGCACTAAGATTATTAAAATTCCAATAGCTCTTATTTCGAATTGCAGTTGCTGAATTTTTTGTGATTCCAACTAGTTTAGCTATTTGTGAATCTTTTAAATTTGAATGTTGTTTAATTAACCAAAGTGCAGAGTCTGGTTTATCTTGACGTTTTGATAGCGGAATATATTTTTTTAATTTTTTTTCGTCATCTTTAATTTCTACATAATTAGATTTTAGTGTTAATTTTCTGTTTGGATCTAGAGATGAAAGATCTATTTCTTCTTTTGTTAACTGATTTGCAATTATTGGATTGTATCCTACAATACCCTTAGCAACCTCTCCATCAGCAATTCCTTGAATTTCAACTTCGTGAAGTTTACAAAAATCAGCAATTTGTTTAAATGTTAGTGGAGTATTCTCCACAAGCCAAACCGCTGTAGCCATTGGCATTAATGGGGCATTACTCATTACTTATTTTCTACTCTAAAGTTCTGAAATTTTTTATTGAATTTGCTAACTCTACCTTTATCAAGAATTCTTTGTTTTCCACCAGTCCATGCTGAGTGAGATTTAGGATCAATTTCTAACTTAAGAATTTCTCCTTCACTTCCCCAAGTTGACTTTGTTTCAAATTGTGTCCCGTCTGTCATCTCTACTTTTATAGTATGATAATTAGGATGAATATTTTTTTTCATAGCGGGCTTTATAGCAAAAAGTTGAGTAAAAACAATTAAAAGTTAGATAATTTTTCCATCATTTTTGTATATATATTAGTGCTCGCAGCTCTTATATTGATATTATTCTCCTTATATTTACTAAAATCATTTGTAGTTCCTCCAGCTTCTTTTACTATAAGCACTCCAGCAGCAATATCCCATAAATTAATTTTATTATGAAAAAAACCATCCAACCTTCCTGATCCAACATAAGCCAAATCTAACGCCGTACATCCTGAATTCCTTATATTCAAATTAGGATATATGGTCTTTAAACCTTCAGGATTAGATGAAAATAAACAATCTTCAATATCACTTTTATTTGAAACTCTTATTCTATGGTTATTAAAATATGCTCCATTATTTTTTTCAGCAAAAAATATTTCATTTTTTATTGGATCATGTATTAAAGCAGATTTTATCTCATTTTCAATTTTCAGAGCAATTGAAATTGCAAAATGAGGTATTCCATGTAAAAAATTTGTCGTTCCATCTATCGGATCAATAATCCATATTTTATCCTTATCTTTATTTTCAATTTTTCCACTTTCCTCAGTTATGAAGGAATAGTTTTTTTTTGCTTTGGTCAATTCTTCTATAAGAATTTCTTCAACTCGTTTATCTGTCTTAGTTACAAAGTCCCTTGGTCCTTTTTTCGCAACTTGTAAATTTTCTACTTCTCCAAAATCTCTAATAATAACTTTTGATGCTTTTTCACAAGCCTTAATCATGATATTTAAATTTGGAGAGATTGAATTCATACATTAAATCTTTTTTACATACTCTAAAGTTCTAGTGTCTAAAATAATATTATCTTCTACCCCAATAAATGGAGGAACTTGTATTTTAATTCCATTATCAAGAATTGCTGGCTTATATGATGATGAAACAGTTTGACCTTTTAAAGCTACATCTGTTGAAGATACTCTACAAGTTACTTGATTAGGAAGTTCAATTGAAATTGCAATCTCGTTGTAGAAGCTGACTGAAACTTCGAGATTTTCAGTCAATAATTTTCCTTTTTCACCTATTATGTCTTTTTTAATTTCTATTTGTTCAAATGTTTTTGGGTCCATAAAAAAATATTTACTATCATCTGAATATAGATAATTAAAATTATTTTCCTCGACTGTAGCTTTTTCAACAGACTCACTTGATCTGAACCGTTCATTAAGTTTTGTGTTCTTTACAACGCTTTTCATTTCTACTTGAGCAAATGCACCACCTTTTCCTGGTTTAACATGTTGCGTTTTAAGAACTTGCCATAAATCATTTTTATACTCTAAAAGCATTCCTACTCTGATTTCCCCTGCGTTTATTTTCATTTTAATAATTTAATAGCCTTTTCTGGTATGTATTTTTTATTATTCCAAATGTAGCTTGAGATAGCTAAAAAATTCGCTTTATTCAATAACAGATTTTTATAATTACTGGAGTTTATACCACCTATCGCAACTATAGGAATTTTGGTCAATTTTTTAACTTTCTTTAAAATTTTAGCAGTGGCATTAAATTTAGTTTTTTTAGTTTTTGTTGAATAAAATGCACCGAAAGCTAAATAGCTCGCTTTTGATTTAATTGCTATTTTTGCAAGTCTAACAGAATTATGGCATGTAATGCCTATAATCTTATTTCCTATTATTTTACGAGCTTCATAAATATTAATATCTTTTTGTCCTAAATGACAACCATCCGCATTAAGTTTTTTTGCCAACCAAGGGTCGTCATTTACTATAAATTTAACTTTGCTAGATCTGCATATTTTTTCAATTTTTCTTCCAATCAAAATTTTTTCCTTTAATGAATAATTTTTTAATCTCATTTGAAAGAAGCTTACTTTATTTGTACTCAAAACTAATTTCAGGCTCTTAAAGAAGTCTTTATTTATTTTATTTGGTGAAATAAGATAAATGAATTTTGTTTTACTTATTTTCAAGTTCGTGAGACCATTTTCCTTGAGCTGCTAAGGTACACATTTTAGCCCTATGATTAAAAGTATTTTGAGTTGCCTCAATATCTTTAATATTTTTTGACCACATTTTAAGAGCACTTTGCTGCAGAGCTCTTCCATAGGAGTATGTCATAATAAAATTTGTTTTATTATTTTTATTAATTAAATTTAAATTTTCCGTAGCCTCTATTTCTGATTGTCCTCCGGATAAAAAAGCAATTCCAGGCACCTCATTTGGGACTGAGTCTTTAAGGCACTGAAGTGTTTTTTCAGAAACCTCTTCATTAGAAATTTTATCTTTTGACTGATTACCAGCTAATATCATATTCGGTTTTAAAATAATTCCTGAAAGATCAACTTTATGTAATATTAATTCATCAAAACATTTTTTAATTACTTCAGATGTTTTTTTTAGGCAGCTATCAGCAGAATGATCTCCTTCCATTAGCACTTCTGGTTCGACTATTGGAACCATTTTACTTTCTTGTACTAAAGCCGAATAGCGAGCAAGTGCATGCGCATTACTATTTATTGCTAACTTACTCGGATACTTCTTACTTATAATATAGACTGCTCTCCATTTTGTAAATCTCGCCCCAAGACTATAGTATTTTTTTAATCTTTCCCTTAGTCCATCTAAGCCTTCGGTTATTTTTTCCTCTGAAGAGTTTGCCAAATCTTTCGCACCTATATCAACTTTAATGCCAGGTACTGCGCCTGAAGAAGAAATTAAATCAGGGATTAATTTTCCAAAACTTGTAGTTTGATTTATTGTTTCATCATAAAGAATTACACCACCAATGCATTCTTTCATGCTTTGAGATGACATAATTGACTCTCTGAACAAAAGTCTATTTTCAGGTGTTGAGGGCAAACCTACCGCCTCAAGTCTTTTTGTCATAGTACCATTGCTTTCATCGGCTGCAAGAATACCTTTGCCATCAGAAATTATTTTGAGTGCAATTTTATTAAGTTCTGACATATCAATTTAAGGCGGTTATACCAGGTAGCTTTTTGCCTTCAAGATATTCTAAAAAAGCACCACCTGCAGTTGAAACAAAATTAAAATTATTTATAACATTTAAGCTATTTAATAATGAAACGGTATCTCCACCACCTACAACAGAAAAAATTTTATTTGATTTATTATTTTCAATTATTTTTTTTGCTATTTTAATACTTCCATTAGCAAAATTTGGATTTTCAAAATATCCAGCTGGTCCGTTCCACAATATTGTCTTACTATTATCAATTATGTCTATTATTTTATCAATTGTTTTTGGACCTATATCTAATATCATCTCATCAGGCAAAACTTGATTTAATTCTTTATTTTCAGGAAACCCATTTAAATCTTTAGCTACAAGAACATCATCAGGATAAATTATTTTACATCTTTTTTCTTTTGAAAGTGATAAAATTTTTTCAACTATTTCATTACAATTTTTTTCTTTTATTGATTTTCCAATGTTATTTCCAAAATATTCAATAAAATTATTAGCCATACCCCCAACAATTATAATATTATCAAACTTTGGCATTAAATTTTTAATAATATCTATCTTAGTCGAAATTTTAGATCCTCCAATTATACATGTTATAGGTTTTGTTATCTCAGTTGTAATTTTATTAAGAGCGGTCACCTCTAAATCGAGTTGGATCCCAGAGAAAGATGGTAAATACTTAGAAATTTGTTGAATTGATGCATGTGCTCGATGAGAACAGGAAAAAGCATCATTTACGTAAATATCCCCAAATCCTGCAAGGTGTTTTGCAAATTTAAGATCATTTTTTTCCTCCTCAGCATAAAACCTAATATTTTCTAAAATAAAAATTTCTTCTTCAAATTTTTCAAAAAAGTCTTTATTTTTTATTTCATAAATGTTTTCTGTGATTAGCTTTACACTTTTATTAAGTTTTTTTCTTAAGTCTTCACCTATTGGTTTTAAAGATAGCTCTTTTACAACTTTTCCTTTTGGCCTTCCCACATGTGATAAAATTATTATTTGAGTTTTTTGTTGTATTAAAAAATTTAAAGTAGGGAGTATTTTATCAATTCTAGTTGTGTCACTTATTTTTCCATTTTCTAAAGGAACGTTTAAGTCTAATCTTAATAATATTTTTTTACTTTTAAGATTTTTTTCATTTAAAATACTTTTCATTAAGAGATTTTCTATAAATTCTCTGCTATATCGCACATTCTATTTGAAAAACCCCATTCATTATCATACCAAGCTGAGA
The DNA here is from genome assembly GCA_902617895.1 of uncultured Pelagibacteraceae bacterium. GTDB lineage: Bacteria > Pseudomonadota > Alphaproteobacteria > Pelagibacterales > Pelagibacteraceae > Pelagibacter. The sequence continues at coordinate 16,775 of CACMYJ010000011.1, forward strand.
TTTTGCCCATCTTAGTTCCAACCACATTTGTTAAAGATGCATCAATAATTGCAGAGGCAGATCGGTGATTAAAATCAATAGAAACTAATTTTTCGTTTGTGACCTCTAAAATTTTATTTAATTCACTTTTAGAAGCAGTCTCAAATACATCATTAATTTTTTTTATATTAATCTCTTTTTTTGTACAGAATACCAACTCAACAAGTGATACATTGGGCGTAGGCACTCTCATTGCAACTCCTTCTAATTTCCCTTTTAGGCTTGGAATTATTTCTCCTATTGCTTTTGATGCCCCTGTTGAAGTTGGCACTATTGATTGGCTCGCAGCCCTTGCTCTTCTAGGATCTTTATGGGAATTGTCCAAAATTCTTTGATCACTAGTAAATGCATGAATAGTTGTCATAAAACCCTTTTCAATTTCAAAATGATTATGAAGAACGTTTACAACTGGTGCTAAGCAATTAGTTGTACATGAAGCAGCAGAAATTATTCTATCATCCTTTGATATAATTTTTTCATTTACACCAAATACTATTGTTTTATCTGCATTTTTACATGGAGCAGAAACAATTACTTTTTTTGCTCCATTTTTGATGTGTGTGATTAATTTTTCTTTTGAATTAAATTTACCAGTGCACTCAAAGACATAATCAACATCATATTTTTTCCAATTAATATTTTCTATTTTAGTTTCTTGTGAAAATGTAATTTTATTTTCATTAATTATTAATTCATTTTCATCAAATTTTAATTCTGCATTAAATTTACCATGAATAGAGTCGTATTTTAATAGTTTACAAGTAGCTTCAGCATTAGATCTGTTGTTTATATGTTGAATTTTTAAATTTCTGTTATGGGTCTCGATAATTGATCTAACTATCATACGACCAATTCTTCCCATTCCATTAATTCCAATTTTAATAGTCATTTCAGTTTTTTAATAATTTTTTTGATTTATTTGCAATATTTGAAGATGTTAATCCAAAATATTTATAAATATCTTTATAAGGAGCACTTTTCCCAAAAACGTTAATTCCAAAAGTCATTCCATTATCACCTAAATATTTTTTCCAACAATCACTTGACCCAGCTTCAATTGAAATTTTCAATTTAGTTTCTTTTAAGATTTTATCTTTATATTTATTTGATTGTAAGTCAAAAAGCTCCATACATGGTACTGATATAACTTTTGAATATATCTTATCTTTGGCTAATTTATGGCTGGTCTCTAAAGCTAAGTTTACTTCAGAACCACTTGCTAAAATTGTTAGCTTAATTTTTTTATTAGTTCTTAAAATTTCATAAGCTCCCAATGAGCACTTGTTAGTTTTTGAGTATTTATTTCTAATGGGATTAAGGTTTTGTCTAGTTAAGGATAAGATGCTTGGAGTTTTATAACTCTCTAAAGCATGCTCCCAACATTCAATAGTTTCTATTCTATCTGCAGGTCTAAAAATATTAAGGTTGGGAATTGATCTTAATCCAGATAATTGTTCAATAGGTTGGTGTGTTGGCCCATCTTCTCCAAGACCAATAGAGTCATGTGTCATTACATATATAACCTGTCGTTCCATCATAGCCGCTAATCTTATTGATGGCTTGCAATAATCTGAAAAAATTAAAAAAGTTCCTCCGTAAGGTATAATTTTACTATGTAAAGCTAATCCATTCATAATTCCACACATGGCATGTTCTCTTACTCCATAATGGATATAATTTCCGTTAAAATTTCCAGGTTTAATTATTTCATGATATTTTGTCTTGGTGTTATTTGATCCAGCAAGGTCTGCCGATCCACCAATAAGTATATTACTTTTTTTAACAAGAGAGCTAATAATTGACTCTGAGGATTTTCTTGAAGCGAGAATTTTATCTTCTTTTAAAGCTATTTTTTTTTCTTTTAAAGCAGATCTCATAAAATCATTTTTGAAAAATTTATTTATTTTATTTTTTTTCTTTTTATAAATTTTACTCCATTTGTGTTCAATTTTTTCTCCTTTTTTTCCAATCTTTCTCCAAATCTCTAATATATTTTTTGGAATTTGAAATGGTTTATAATTCCATCCTAATTCTCTACGTACCAATTCAATCTCCTCCATGCCTAGTGGGCTTCCATGCGAAGAAGCTTTTCCAGATTTATTTGGTGATCCATAACCAATTTTAGTCTTACACGAAATAACAGTTGGTTTTTTTGCATTTTGAACTTTTTTGAGGGCTTTAAATATTTCATTTTCTTTATGACCATTAATTTCTATGTAATCCCAGCCATAACTTTCAAACCTTTTTTTAAAATTATCCGAAACTGCCAAACTTGTTGGTCCATCAATAGAAATAGAATTATTATCAAACAACATTATTAGATTTTTAAGCTTTAGATGTCCAGCTAAGCTCATAGACTCGTGACTTATGCCTTCCATTAGGCAACCATCTCCTGCGATAACATAAGTTTTATGATTTATAATATCTTTACCAATTTTACTTTTTAAAATTTCTTCTGCTAACGCAAAACCAACGGCATTTGAAATCCCTTGACCTAAAGGACCAGTTGTTGTTTCAATACCTGAGTTTTTAACATACTCAGGATGACCTGCGCAAATTGAGTCTATTTGCCTAAAATTCTTAATATCTTTTAATTTAACACTTTTATAACCAGTTAAATAAAGTAAAGAGTAAAGCAACATCGATCCGTGACCAGCAGATAGAACGAATCTGTCTCTATTAATCCAGCTAGGATTTTTTGGATTAAATTTTAGAAAATATTTAAAAAGAATTGTAGTTACATCTGCCATACCCATTGGCATACCCGGGTGTCCAGAATTAGCTTTTTGCACTGCATCCATTGATAGA
>CACMYJ010000012.1 GCA_902617895.1 uncultured Pelagibacteraceae bacterium
CTAATAATTTTGACCCAGTAGCTTTTGAAATATTATCTTTAAGCATCAAATGGTATTCACTAGCATACATATTTGGAATTTTTTTTGGCTGGCTATATTGTAAAAAAATTCTAATTAAAGATCATATAATTCAAAAATTATTTGAGGATTATATTTCATATTTGATAATAGGAATTATCATTGGAGGAAGGCTGGGGTATGTCATTTTTTATAATTTTCCCTATTTTCTGAATAATCCAATTGAAATTTTTATGATATGGAACGGAGGTATGTCCTTTCATGGGGGGTTAATCGGTATAATTATTGCAAGTTATTTATTTTCAAAAAAGAATAAGGAAGATATTTTTATTTTTTTAGATTTAGTATCTATTTCAGCACCAATAGGTATTTTATTTGGTAGGATTGCAAATTTTATAAATGGAGAATTAGTTGGAAAAGTTACAAATTCTAATTGGGGAGTTTTTTTTCCAAACTACGATGATAAATTGAGACACCCTTCTCAATTATATGAAGCATTTTTAGAGGGTATTATTTTATTTATTTTAATGAACGTAATTTTTTTTAATAAAAATTATAAAATTGGAACCTGCTCATTCATGTTCTTAATACTTTATGGATGTTTTAGAATTACCTCTGAAATTTTTAGAGAGCCAGATGTTCAAATTGGATATTTATTTGGACATTTCAGTATGGGAATGCTTTTAAGTGCCATAATGATTTTGATTGGGTTTTTACTTTATTTTAAAAGAAATGATGAAACCAAATCTCAAAAAATTTAAAATTACATCAAAAAAACCTTTACCTGTTGATGATTTTATTGAAAAAATTCTATACGAACCAGAGATAGGTTATTATTCTAGTAAAGATCCATTTGGTAAAAATGGAGATTTTATAACATCTCCTACTATTTCAAATCTATTCTCAGAAATTATAGGCATATGGGTGATTTCTGCCTGGGAAAAAATGGGTAAACCTGAAGTTTTTAATTTTGTAGAGCTTGGACCAGGAGATGGAAGTTTAACTAAAGTTATAATTAGTACCTTAAAAAAGTTTCCAAAATTAAATAAAGCTATAAAAATTTACTTATATGAGAAAAGTTTATTTTTAGAAAAATTACAAAAGCAAAATATAGATAATAAACGAATTAAATGGATCAAAAACTTTAACTCAATAAAAAAAGGACCAGTTATTTTTTTTGGTAACGAATTTTTTGATGCAATACCAATTAAACAGTTTTCGAATATAAATAATGAGATATTTGAAAAATGTTATTTAGTGAAAAACAATATTGATATTATTGAAAAGTTCATAAGAAGTAATAAAAAAGATGTTACACAAATAATGACTTTTGGGACATTAAAAAAACTTAAATTTATTGAGTTTCCTAAAAAGGGGTTGATAGAGTTAAATCCAATAATAAAGAAAATAAATAAACTTTCTGGTGGTATTTTACTTATAGATTACGGTTATTTGAATAGTAACAACTCAAATACCATTCAGGCGGTGATGGGTAATAAAAAAATTTCATCTGAGACGATGTTAAAAAATCTTGGTAAAGCAGATATAACTTCACTAGTAAATTTTAATTTATTAAAAGAGTATTTCCTTAAAAATAATCTTAAAGTAAAAAAAGTAGTCACTCAAAGATTCTTTCTAGAAAGAATGGGTATAATTGAAAGAGCACAGATTTTACAGAAAAAAAGGACTAATAAAGAGCAGAAATATATGAAAGAAACTTTGTCTCGGTTACTAGAAGAAAAACAAATGGGCAGCCTCTTTAAGGTAATTTTTGGATACAAAAATAAAAATAATGATTTTTTTGGTTTTGAATAATGTTGAAATCAAAAAAACTTTCTAAATTTAAAAAGATAAGACATGGTTTTTTTAATCGATTGGGAGGTGTCTCAAAAGGTATTTATAAAAGTTTAAATTGTGGTCTAGGATCTGATGATAAAATTATAGATGTTAGGAAAAATATAGAAATAGTTTGCCAAAAAATTGGCTGTAATAAACATAATCTTATATTATTAGATCAAATTCATAGCAACAAAGTTCATAAAATATCGGAAATTCCAAAAAAAAAATTAAAAGGTGATTCATTAATAACAAATAAAAGTGGTATTACTTTAGGAATTTTAACAGCTGATTGTGCTCCTGTTTTGATATATGACCCAGTTAATAATTTAATTGGTGCGATGCATGCAGGATGGAAAGGATCATACAAAAAAATAGTATTTACTACATTAAGAAAGTTTAAGTCAAGTGGTAGTAGCTTTAAAGATTTAATAGTTGTAATTGGGCCTTGTATAGGAAAAGAAAACTATGAGGTAAGAAATGATTTCTTAGAAAAATTTATTAATCAAAAAAGATCTAATAAAAAATTTTTTAAAATTAAAAGAAATAAAATATATTTCAGTTTAATAGATTATATTAAAGAGCAACTTGTGAAATTTGGTGTTAAAAACATTGAAATTATCAAAAAAGATACATATTTATCAAGTAACAACTTTTTCAGTGCTAGGAGATCAATTAAAAAAAAATTACATGATTATGGTAGAAATATTTCTGTAATTATGATTAAATAATATGTTCTCAAAAAATGAAGATTCTCACTGGAAATAGCAACAAGCAGCTAAGTAATAAAATTTCAAAAAATCTTAAAAATAAATTAGTAAATACCAGTATTAGAAAATTTGCAGATGGTGAGATCTATATTGAAATCAATGAAAATATAAGAGGTAACAGTATTTTTATAATTCAATCAGTGTCCTCCCCTGCAAATGATAATTTAATGGAGTTGCTTCTTTGTATAGATGCACTTAAAAGATCATCTGCAAAAAATATCACTGCAGTAATTCCATATTTTGGGTATGCGAGACAAGATCGTAAGGTTGTGCCTAGAACTTCTATTTCTGCAAAATTAGTCTCAAACCTAATTACAAATGCAGGAGCCGACAGAGTAGTGACAGTAGATTTGCACGCAGGACAAATTCAGGGTTTTTTTGATATCCCAGTTGATAACCTTTTTGCTACCCCAATCTTTGCAAAGCATATTAAAAGGAAAATTAAAAGTAATAATATAATTTGTGTTGCACCTGACGTTGGAGGAGTTGAAAGAGCAAGAGCCTTAGGAAAAAAATTAGACGTTGGATTAGCAATCGTTGACAAAAGAAGGCCAAGCCCTGGAAGATCACAAGTTATGAATGTCATTGGAAATGTAAAAAACAAAATTTGTATTTTAACTGATGATATAATTGACTCTGGGGGAACAATTGTTAATGCGGCTGATGCTTTATTAAAAAGAGGGGCAAAAGAAGTTCATGTTTATGCTACTCATGGTGTTTTTAGTGGTGATGCAGTTAAAAAGATAAAAAAATCAAAAATTAAAAATTTAGTTATTACAGACAGTATAGATAGTTCAGATAAATTTAAAAAAGTAAGAAATATTGAAGTATTATCAATATCAATATTATTAGCTGAGGCTATTAAAAGGATTTCTAATTCAACATCTGTTTCAGATCTATTTAAATAAAACTTGTAAAATTACCAAACTGCGGTATAAAACCTGCAATTTATGAGCATAATACAAGCAACAATAAGAGAAACAAAAACTAAAGGCCAAGTGAATGATTTGAGAAGTACGGGAAATGTTCCAGGTATAGTTTATGGTGGAGAAGAGCCAAATGAAAAAATTTCAATTACAACTAAAGAGCTAAAGAATTTAATAAATAAAGAAAATTTTCTATCTAATGTAATTTCTATTAGTTTAGATGGGAAAGAACAAAAAGTTTTGACAAGAAATATTGCTTTTGACACTGTTACTGATGAGCCAATACATTTTGATTTAATGAGAATTGTTAAAGGTGGAAAAATTATTTTAGAAATACCTGTGAAATTTATAAATAATGAATTATCGCCAGGACTTAAACGTGGAGGTGTACTAAATATTGTAAGACGTAAGGTTGAATTAAGATGTCCAGCAGAAAATATTCCAACTGAGCTTGTTGTAGATTTAGATGGATTAGATATTGGTACAAGTATAAAAATTTCTTCTATTAATTTACCTGAAAACGTTACTCCTACAATTCAAGGGAGAGACTTCGTGATTGCAACAGTTGCAGCACCTACAGTAGTTAAAGAGCCTGAAAAAACTGCGGAAGGGACCGAAGAAGGAGCTGCAGAAGGGGCTGAGGCAGCAGCTACAGAAGGTGGTGATAACACTCCGACGGATGGTGAAAAAGCTGATGGTGAAAAATCTAAGGAAGATGATAAGTCTTCAGCTGACAAAAAATAACAAATAGTGAAAGTTTTTTTCTAAATTTAATTTGATATGTTGTTACTTGTTGGTTTAGGAAATCCGACTCCAAATAGTCAAAATAATCGACATAACATAGGTTTTAAAATTGTTGACGCTATAAACCAAAAATTTAGATTGTCAAAACAAAAACCAAAATTTAAGGGATTGCTAACTACTGGAAACATTGGCGATAAGAAAGTATACGCAATTAAACCTCTAACGTTTATGAATAACTCTGGAATTTGTATAAGAGAACTACTTGAATACTTCAAGATAGATGCTGAAGATGTAATTGTATTTCATGATGACTTAGATATTGAATTTGGAAAGATTAAAGCAAAATTTGGTGGATCAAGTGCAGGTCACAATGGTATCGCATCGATTGATAAGTTTATTGGTAAAGAATATTCAAGAGTACGTATTGGCATAGGAAAACCAGAAAATAAAATATCTATCTCTGACCATGTTTTAAATGACTTTAATGAAGATGAACAAGTTCATTTGGACTCAATCACAAGCAATATAATTGAATCTTTAACTATCTTGATTGATAAAAAATTAGACTTATTTTCTAGTACAGTTAATAACAACTAAATGGGTTTTAAATGTGGAATCGTAGGATTGCCAAATGTTGGTAAATCTACTTTGTTTAACGCTTTAACAAACTCTAATAAAGCACAAGCAGAAAATTTTCCCTTTTGCACAATTGATCCAAATATTGGCATTGTAGCAGTTCCGGATGAAAGACTTGATAAACTAGCTGAAATTTCGATTTCAAAAAAAAAAATTAACACCACAATCTCTTTTGTTGACATTGCGGGTCTTGTTAAAGGAGCCTCTAAAGGGGAAGGATTAGGAAATAAATTCTTATCTCACATCAGAGAGGTTGATGCAATTATTCATATGATTAGATGTTTTGACTCAGATGACATTCAAAATGTTAACCCTACCGTTGATCCTGTAAGAGATTTAGAGATAATAGAAACCGAAATGAAGTTGGCTGATTTAGAGTCAATTCAAAAAAGACTTAACAAAAAAAATAGAAAAAATGTTGATATTGAAGAGCTTAAATTACTAGAGACAGCCCAAAAGATAATTGATGAGGATGGTGATTTTTCATTAATTATAAATGAATTTGATGAAAAACTTTTAAAAAGCAGTGGACTTCTTAGTATAAAACCAAAACTATATGTGTGCAATGTAGACGAGGAGAGTATTAAGTCAGGTAATAAATATACTGGGGACTTTATAAAAAAATTTGATGAAAATAATACATTGATAATTTCTGCTGATATAGAAAATCAAATAAACCAATTAGAAGATGAAAATGAAAAAAAAAATTATATGAAAATGATTAATATGTCAGAGACAGGACTTAATTCATTAATAAGAAAGGGATACGAACTTTTATCCTTACAAACTTTTTTTACATCTGGACCAGAGGAGACTAGAGCTTGGACTATTACAAAGGAATCTACAGCTCCAAATGCTGCAGGGGAAATTCATTCTGACTTTGAAAAAGGATTTATTAGAGCTGAAACAATTTCTTACGAAGATTTTTTAAATAATCAGGGATGGTTAAAATCCAAAGAGGCTGGAAAAATGAGATTGGAAGGTAAAGAATATATTGTAAAAGATGGAGATATTTTAAACTTTCGTTTCAATACGTGACCATATTTTCTTCATACTAAAATAAACTAAAATAGTTAACACTGATAAATATATAATTACCCTAAAACCTAGTTTGTGTCTTGTTTCTAAATGCGGTTCTGCAGTCCATTGTAAAAATGTTGTTACATCCTTAGCCATTTGATCTACTGTTGCTTTTGTTCCATCGGCGTACTCTACAATGTCATCATCTAAAGGAGATGACATTTTAATTTTGTTACCATACATATACTTGTTGTAATAAACGCCATCATCTAGTTCCATACCTGCTGGTGGCTCATCGTAGCCCATTAAGACAGAATAAATATAATTTGCTCCACCTTTTCTAGCTTTTACAAGAACTGACATATCTGGAGGATATGCCCCACCATTTGCTGCAATTGCTTCTTGAACATTTGCATAAGGCATTACAAATTTATCTGATAATTTTGCTGGTCTTACAAACATTTCACCATCACTATTTGGTCCATCGGTTACTTCAAAATTTGAGGCAATTGCTTTAGCCTCAAGCTCTGTAAACTCCGGTCCACCTTTTTCTGCTAGATTTCTATAACTTAAATGTTTAAGTGAATGGCATGAAGCACAGACTTCTGTATAAACTTGATAGCCTCTTTGCAAAGAGGCTCTGTCAAACTTGCCAAAGAAGCTTTTAAAAGACCAATCAACTTTCAACAATTCTTGCTGTTCGCCCGCAGCATTCGCTCTTGATAAAATTAATGATGAAATTATAAAAAATAGGAAAGTTAACTTTAAAAAGATTTTCACAGTTTCTCTTTAAAATCTGAATTATTTTTAGCCATTGCCATATCAGGAGATCCACCCAATATAGGCTCGGTTATACTTAGAGGTAATGGAGTAGTTTTTTCCTTCATACCTAAGAAAGGTAAAATTATTAAAAAATGCGCAAAATAATAGGCTGTTGCAACTCTTGCGATTAATAAATATAAGCCTTCTGCTGGCATTGCACCCACATAACCAAGTATTAATACATCAGCAACTAAAAACCAGTAGAACTGTTTATATATAGGTCTGAAAACAGTTGATCTAACTTTAGAAGTATCTAACCAGGGTAAAATCACTAATACAAATATTGCAGCAAACATTGCTATTACTCCAAGCAATTTATCAGGGACTGATCTTAAGATTGCATAAAATGGTAACAAGTACCATTCAGGAACAATGTGAGCTGGTGTGACTAGTGGGTTTGCCTCAATATAATTGTCCGCATGACCTAGAATATTGGGTGAAAAGAATACAAAGAATGCAAATATTAATAAAAATATTAAAAGAGCAAATGCATCTTTAATCACAATATACGGATGGAAAGGAACAGTATCCTTAGAGGGTTTTTTTATATCTATTCCAATAGGGTTATTGTTTCCTGGAACATGTAGCGCCCAAATGTGAAGCACAACTAGTCCTAAAATTAAAAAAGGAAACAAATAGTGCAAACTAAAAAATCTTGTTAAAGTTGGATTATCAACTGAGTAACCTCCCCAAAGCCAATTCGTGATACTCTCTCCTACTAAAGGAATAGCACTAAATAAGTTAGTAATTACTGTTGCACCCCAGAAACTCATTTGTCCCCAAGGAAGAACATACCCCATAAATGCAGTTGCCATCATAAGGAAATAAATCAACATACCTATAATCCAAATTACTTCTCTTGGTGATTTATATGAACCATAATACAAAGATCTAAAGATATGAATATAAACAGCTAAGAAAAACATAGATGCTCCATTTGCATGTACGTATCTTATTAACCAACCATAATTTACATCTCTCATTATGTGTTCTACGCTCTGAAACGCTAAATCAGCATGTGCCACATAATGCATGCCTAAAACAATTCCTGTGATTATTTGTGTAATTAAACAAAAGGTAAGAATTCCTCCAAATGTCCACCAGTAATTTAAGTTTTTAGGAGTAGGATAATCTGTTAAATGGTTTGCAAGTGTTAATAATGGAAGTCTATCATTAAACCATTTTCCAACTTTTGATTTAGGAGTGTATTCGTGATCGCTCATAAAATTTTTCTATCCGATTTTTATAGTGTTACTATTTACAAATTCATATTTTGGCACTTCCATATTTGTAGGTGCCGGTCCTTTTCTTATCCTTCCAGATGTATCATAGTGTGAACCATGACATGGACAAAACCATGCACCATAATCACCTTTATCATTTAATGGCACACATCCAAGGTGAGTGCACACTCCTAACATCACAAGCCACTCAGGATTTTTTGCTCTATCCTCATCTTTTTCAGGATGTTTCAATTCACTTAAATCAACAGCTCTCGCACTATCAATTTCCTCTTTAGTTCTTCTTTTTATAAATACTGGTTTACCTCTCCACAAAACTGTTATTGATTGACCCGGCTCAACAGCGCTTATGTCTACTTCTGTGCTTGCTAGGGCTTTAACCGAGGCATCTGGGTTCATTTGATCAACTAATGGCCAAACAACCGCGCCGACCCCTACTGCACCTGCTGCCGTTGTTGCAGTCACTATAAAATCTCTTCTATTTGGCTTCTTTTTTTCAGAATCGGACATTTATTATTATTTTAATTTTTTCTTAATATATGATTTCATATATGAAGAAAAACGTTATTTTTCCATGGTAACAATGACACACAAAAAAACTAAATCGATGCCTAAAATAGCACTTTACGAGCCTGATATACCACAAAATACGGCTGCGATAGCTCGAACTTGTTCTTGCCTTGGGGCTGTTCTTGAGATTATAGAGCCTTGTGGATTTTTACTAAATGACAACCGCTTTAAAAGAGTTGTAATGGACTACCTGGATGAAAAGTTGATGAAGATTTACAAAAGTTCAGATGAATTTTTTGAAGCAAAAAAGAATGATAGAGTGGTTTTGATGACCACTAAGGCCACTAAAATTTATACTGAATTTAAATTTAGATTCAATGACACATTACTATTTGGAAGAGAAAGTGCTGGTGTTCCAGATGAGGTTCATAAAAGGCTAGAGAATAGGATAAAAATACCAATGATTGAAAAAAAAAGATCCTTGAACCTCGCATCTTCAGTTGCAATAGTATTGTCAGAAAATATAAGACAATCAAATATCTATGGATCAAACTATTAAAAAAAAACTAGCTCGAAATTGGTTTAAGACTTTGCAAGAAGTAATTTGTCAAGAAATTGAGGAATTAGAAGCGAAAAAAAATATCTTCAAAATTAAAAATTGGGAAAGAGGTAAAAACTCAAATGAAGGTGGGGGCCAATTTAGAATATTAGAAAATGGAAAAATTTTCGAAAAAGTAGGTGTAAATTTTTCAGAAGTGTATGGAAAATTTTCAAAAGAATTTAGAAATAGAGTCCCTGGAGGAGATAAAAATCCAAACTTTTGGGCAGCGGGTATATCAGTAGTAATGCATATGAAAAACCCTCATGTTCCTGCTATGCATTTTAACACTAGATATATTTATACTTCTCATGGATGGTTTGGCGGAGGGATGGATGTTACCCCTTGCCTGAAAGATAAAAGTTTAGAAAAATGGTTTCATAATGAATTAAAGAAATCTTGTGACAAACACAATAAAAATTTTTATAAAAAATATAAAAAATGGTGTGATGAATATTTTTATTTGCCACATAGGAAAGAACCAAGAGGTATAGGGGGAATTTTTTTTGATTATAAAAAAGAAAATTGGGAAAAAGATTTTAATTTTGTAAGAGAGGTAGGAATAAGTTTTAAAAATATTTTTAGAGAAATAATACTAAAAAAATATAAAAAAAAATGGTCAAACAAACAAAGAGAAATTCAATTAGAAAAAAGAGGTCGATATGTTGAATTTAACTTACTTTATGATAGAGGTACAAAGTTTGGTTTACAAACGAATGGTAATGTTGAAGCTATTTTAATGTCATTACCACCTGTTGCAAAATGGAAATAAATTATGGAAAAAGAACCAATCACAGTTAGAGGTTTGGAAAAATTAAAAGAAGAATTAATTTTCTTAAAAGAGAAAAAAAGACCAGAGATAGTTGCAGCTATAGCCGAAGCAAGATCACATGGGGACCTTAAAGAAAATGCCGAATATCATGCTGCAAAAGAACAACAATCTCACAATGAGGGAAGAGTTCAAGAAGTTGAGGATTTAATTGCTAGAGCAAATGTTATTGATGTTTCTAAATTAGATAACGATGGAAAAGTTATATTTGGTTCAACAATAATGCTACAAAATTTAGATACTGATGAAAGTGTGAAATATAAAATTGTTGGAAAAGATGAGGCAGATTTAAAAGAAAAACTAATATATTTTAAATCGCCAATTGGTATGGGTCTGATTGGTAAAAATAAGGGAGATTTAGTTGAAATTAAAACTCCTGCAGGTGTAAAAAATTTTGAAATAAAAGACGTTAAATATATTTAATTTCTAAATACGTTATCAATTTCCTTTTTACTTATTTTAAAGCTGTTATTTAACCACATTTCCTCGAGTAATCTAAATTTTTGTCCAAATTCTTTGCCTTCTTTTAATTTGTATTTTTCAAGTAAATCCTGGGCTTTTAATGGAAAAATAGGTTTCTCAAACTTTTCAAAATATTTTTTTAATTCAATTAGTTTTTTTGGTGCTGTCTTAGAGTTAAAAATTTTTAAATCTAATAAATCAACAACGTAAGATTTATTATTAAAATAAAAAATCCTTTGGAGATTTTTTATATTGAAATAGTTTTTTTTAGAGAACAATTCATAATTTTCAATAAGAAACTTTATTCTTTTTTTATCTTCATTTGATAAATTATACTTAAATAAAAAATAATTTGAATTATCAGTTTCATCTATAATTAGGTAGGAAATCAAAAAAATAAATGTTTTGTTTTTAAATATATTTTTTGAGTAGTCATTCATTTTTTCTAAATTATTAAGATTAACAAGCTGAGGAAAAATTGTTTTTAAAATTTCTAATGAAAAAGAGTCTTTTGATATTTGTAAAAAATTTTTAGATAAAATAATTTTTTTTAATTCACTCATTAATCTTTCTTTTGAAAGATTGCCTACACCAGCAATGTTTTGCTTGATAGATTTTTTTACTGATGAATTATGGGGGTGATTACTATAATTTATAAAGAATCTCACATATCTCAAAATTCTTAAATAATCTTCCTGAATTCTATTATCTGCATTACCAATAAAAATTACCTTTCCCTCTTCTATATCTTTGGCACCCCCATTTGGATCAAACAAATTACCATCTTTATCAGCATAAATAGAATTAATGGTAAAATCTCTTCTTGATGAATCTTTCAACCAGTCTGTTGTATATCTAACGTTTGCATGTCTTCCATCGGTATCAACATCTTCTCTTAATGATGTGATCTCAAAATTTTTTTGTCCTATATTTGCAGTAATAGTTCCATGTTTTATGCCAGTTTCAAAGAATTTGATGTTATGTGATTGCAAACATTCTTTAACTTGGTTTGGATTTAAATTTACTGCTAAATCAATGTCATCCACATCCTCTTGATTTAAAATTTTTCTTACACAACCCCCTACATATCTAATTTCACTTGTGTCATTAAAGTTAGATATCGAGTCAAAAAGTTTTGAGATTTCAGTGCTTTTATAAATTTTTAAAAAAGAGCTATCTTTAGGAGTAATTTTTTTGTTTGTTTTAAAGATTTTTTTAAAAAAATTGTACATAAGTGGCTGGGGTGCTAGGATTCGAACCTAGGATGGCGGTACCAAAAACCGCTGCCTTACCACTTGGCTACACCCCAAAATTAATTTCATATATCACAAAAAAAAAGCTTTATATAGTTTTTGATAAATTACACCAATAGTTTTTATAATTTTTTCTTAATATTTTCTTTGCATTTAGTGCGGCTTTTTTGGACTTAAAATACCCAACGATTGTTGAACCAGATCCTGTCATTCTTACATATGAACTTTTATCAATATTTGAAAAATAATCTCTAAGTTGACGAAGTCTAGGATATTTTTTTGTAGATATGATTTCTAAATCATTTTTTAACTTTGACAATAAGTTAAAGTCAATATTTTTTGACCTTATTTTTGATAATTGTGGTTTTGAGTAATGTCTAACTCGGTTAAAAATACTTTTAGTAGAACAGCCAAAATTTGGCTTAACCATTAAAGTAAATATTTTTAAATTTTTTTTTACTTTTTTAGTTTTTTTTTTACAAGAAATAATTAAATTTTTTTGATCAATACCCAAGATTACATCTGACCCTATTTTTGAACATAAATTATATTTCTCTTTTAATGTTAAATTAATTTTATTTTTTTTTTCAAAGTAATTTATCAAAGAGGCCGCATTCATTGAGCCTCCACCAAGTCCAGCTTTTTGAGGAATATTTTTTTTTATTAAAATCGAATATTTATGATTTTTTAATTTTTTATTTTTATCGAGAATATTTAGCAAATTACTGACTGTATTTACTTTTGGGACTTTGTTAGAGAAATGCCCTGAAAATTTTAATATATGATTTTTATTATTTGTTCTTTTTATATAAATTTGATCATGTAAGTCGACAAAGGCAACTAGAGTTTCTAAATCATGAAATTTTGATTTTCGTTTTCCTAGCACGTTGAGAGATAAGTTAACTTTTGCGTGTGATTTGATCTTTTCAAATCTCATTAATTATGATTTTTCTAAACCCAATAGTAACTTAGATTTTATTTTTGATTTCATTTTATCTTCTGTTTCTTCAAGCTCTAGAACAGCACGCCAATAATAGTTTGCTTGTAATTTTTTATTTAGTCTCCAAAGAACATCACCATAATGATCGTTAACAATTGGATCATCTGGCATAAGCTGCAAGGCTCTTTTTAAGTATTTTTCAGCATTAATATAATCACCAATCAAATAATATCCCCAACCAACAGAGTCTGTTATATATGGATCATCTTCTTTTTGTTTGTGGGCTGCCTGTATCATTTCTATTGCTTCATCTATTTTGTAGTTTCTTTCTAGCCAACTATAAGCAAGATAATTCATAGTATATGGTTCATTTGGATATATTTTTAAACTCTCCAACATATCTTTGTCCGCTTTTTCATAATTTCCCATCCTTTCATAGCTACTACCTCTTCTGTATAGAATCCTAGAGAGTGCATAAGAATTCTTTTCCACTTTTTTCATTAATTCGGTGTAATATTCGATAGCAATTTCATAATTGTCAAAACCTTTATTAATGTTTGCATAGTCATAAAGGATTTTTAAAGTTGGAGACTTTATAGAATTGAAATGCTTCTTAATATAAATTGCAGCTTCTTCTTCTGAATTATCTTCAGATAGTATTCTCCCAATCTTTTTTGTTTTATACCAAAAGTATAATTTATCTTTTTTTTTGAAATCTTCTAAAATTTTATTAGCTTGGTAATTATTCTTATTTAAGTAATAATTTTCAGCAAGCAAAGTCCGATTGAAATAAAATTTAGGATTTAGGTATTCTGATATTCTTAAATAAAAATTTGACTGATCAAAAATATTTTGGGTAGAAAATAAATTAGATACCAAATAAAAGATCTCGGCCAAAATATCATTTTCATTTTTACAAGAAAAATGGGTTTTAAATTTTTTATAATCTTCATTATCGATCCAATCTTTTATTTGATGTAATAATATACTATCTCCTAAAGGTTCAATTCTTTTAGATACTTCATTTACTTTTTTTAGTTCTTTATTCTCAATCAGATTTGCAAAATAAAAATACATATATCTCGAATAATCTCCATCAGAGCTATTTAATAACCTTTCAAAATATGAATTTGTTTTTTGTGAGTTTAAATAACAATTTTGAAAAGCAGTTGAAATTAAACTTAATGATCCATATTTATTATTTTCAATAGCCTCTTTTTTAATAAACAGATAATTAAAATCTTTTAAAATTTTGTAAATTACGTATTCGTAAGTTCCATCATCTTTGTCCATTTGAAATTCTTTGATTCTTTTATTGGCTTGTTTAAAATCTTTTTTCTTAAAGCTATCAACTAAAAGGAGAAGATTAAGCTCAAAGGTATTTGAATTAATATCATTTTTTGAAATTTTTATTTGGTCTATTCCTTTTTTAACTTGTCCATTTAAAACTAGTGAAAATACATATTTTTTTAAAAAATTATCATGTTTTTGGATAAGAAATTTAGATGAATTAAAATAATCAAGTGCTGCCTCATTTTTTTGATTACCTGATGAAACTAAGGCAGAAAAATAATTAGAGAGATACTTTTGATTGAATTTATTATCTTCAGAAGTACTTGAATATGTACTGGTCTGCAGTACTAAAAATGATAAAATTACTAATAAAATTTTCATATTTAAACTTATGACTTTAAATCTCAAAAATCAAAATGACATATTAAACCTTGAAAATCTTAACTCAAATGAAATTGAATATATATTTAACGATAAGCCAATTAACAGACTTAAAACTAAACCACAGCTAGAAGATAAAAAAAAACTTCTTTTAGAATTAAAGAATGAAATCAAAAATATAGATAATTGTGAACTGAAGAATAGTGCTACTCGACTAGTATTTGCTGATGGGAATAGTGAAAGTAAAATTATGGTAATCGGTGAAGGTCCTGGCCAAAAAGAAGACGAGCAAGGGAAACCATTTGTAGGAGACGCTGGGGTATTATTGAATAAAATGTTAGAGGCTATTCAAATAAAAAGAAATAATATTTATATTACTAATGTAGTTAACTATAGACCACCAAATAACAGAAAGCCCGAACCCTCAGAAATTAATAGATATTCGAATTTTCTTCGAAAACATATTTCAATTATTGATCCTAAAATTTTAATTCTGATGGGTAGTACAGCTATGGAATCACTTTTTGGATCTAAGATAAAAATTTCAAAAGAAAGAGGTGTTTGGAAAGATTTAATCATTCATAATAAAACATACTTGACAATGATCACATTTCACCCAGCATATTTATTAAGGCAAGCTGAACAAAAAAAATATTCTTGGGCTGATTTAAAAGAAATCAGGAAGAAAATTGATGAATTAAGAATATCAGTCTAACTTTACGATGATAGAAATACATAAAAAATATATAAATTGGTTGAGAGAAAAACTTAATCTTTCAAATTATGGATTATTGTGGATTACTTTTATTAAAGGTTTGATAATTGGAGTACTTTTATATCATTTTTTTATTACTTAATGAGAAAAATTATAGCTGGAGTTGATGAAGTTGGTAGAGGAAGTTTAATTGGCCCAGTATATGCTGCAGCTGTTATTCTAAAAAAAAATATTAACAAGAAAGAGATCAAAGATTCAAAAAAGTTAAATAAGATTGATAGAGAAAAATTAGCAAAATATATAAAAAAAAATTCTACTTGGGCAATAGGATCTGCCTCGGTTAAGGAAATAGAAAAACTAAATATTTTAAATGCTAGTTTATTAGCAATGAAGAGAGCCATAAAAAAACTAAAAGTTAAACCAAATTTAGTACTTATTGATGGAAATAAATCACCAGAGTTAAAAAATTATCTTGTTAAAACTATAATTAAAGGAGACCAGAAAATTAAACAAATTTCAGCAGCATCAATAATTGCAAAAGTTTCAAGGGATAAACTGATGATCAAAATATCAGAACGTTTTAAAAAATATAAATGGGATTTAAATTCGGGTTATGGGACTAGAGATCACATTAATGCTATTATAAAATATGGAGTAACTAGGTTTCATCGAAAAACATTTAACCCTATACACAACATATTGAGACACAGAAAAAAATAGTAACAAGAAGACTCAAAATAATTCAATCTCAGGTTGACGGGGACTCTACTCTGGAGTCTAATTAATAATTAAAAAATGAGTAATCAAACGTTAAAAAACAAAATTATTAATGGAGATTGTTTAAAGGAATTAAAAAAAATTCCTGATGAAACTTTTGATCTTATTTTTGCTGATCCTCCATACAACCTTCAATTAAAAAAAGAATTGAGTAGACCAGATACATCTAAGGTAAATGCTGTAGACGATAAATGGGATCAATTTGAAAGTTTTAAAAGTTATGATGAATTTACTTTTGATTGGTTAAAAGAATGTAAGAGAATTTTAAAAAAGAATGGATCGATTTGGGTAATTGGTAGTTATCATAATATTTTTAGAGTGGGTGCTACAATACAAGATTTAGGCTTTTGGATACTAAACGATGTAATTTGGAATAAAAATAATCCAATGCCAAATTTTAGGGGAACAAGGTTTACTAATGCACATGAAACACTTATTTGGGCATCAAAAAGCGAGGGTTCGAAATACACTTTCAATTATCAATCATTGAAATGCTTGAATGATGACCTCCAAATGAGATCTACATGGAACCTTCCAATCTGTAATGGCAAAGAAAGATTAAAAAATAATGGAAAAAAAGTCCATTCCACACAAAAACCAGAGGCGTTGCTTCATAGAATAATATTAGCCTCATCAAATAAAAATGATTTTATTTTAGATCCATTTTTAGGATCAGGTACCACAGCTGTTGTTTCTAAAAAATTAGGTAGAATTTATTTTGGAATTGAAAAGGAAAAAAATTATTTTGATGCTACAAAAAAAAGATTAGAAAATACAGGCGTCATAAAAGATGAATATCTGGATTCACTTCAAAATAATAGATCTAAACCAAGAATTCCTTTTGGATCATTAGTTGAAATGGGTTTTATTAAACCTGGAACAGAAATTTATGATCAAAAGAAAAAAGTGAATGCTAAAATTATGGTGGATGGAAGTATAAAATATCAACAATCAGAGGGTTCAATTCACAAAGTTGCAGCAAAAATTATTGGCGCAGAAAGTTGTAATGGATGGACATTTTGGCATTATAAATCTGGCAATTCTCTAAAACCTATTGACGAATTAAGAAATAAATTGAGACCATCAAATATCTAGAATTCATTTCCTTTACTTTGAATTAATTTTATTTGGTATAGAAATAAGCTTGATCAATGAATAATATTAAGTTGTACGTAATAATTCTGACCATTTGTGGAACCTTGGCATCATCAATAATGTTTCTTATTATTAAATATTTATCATCTGAATTAAACACTTATATGATTGCTTTCTTTAGAGCTTTTCTTGGCCTTATAATTCTCTTACCAATAATTATTAAAAGTAAAATTAATGTTTTTAAAACAAAAAATTTAAAAATTCATTTATTGAGAGGCACTATTAATTCAATATCGATGTTATTAACTTTTACTGGCATAAGCCTTATCGCATTGGAAAAGGCAGCAGCTTTAACTTTCGCTGTTCCATTATACGCAACGGTTTTATCGATTA
>CACMYJ010000013.1 GCA_902617895.1 uncultured Pelagibacteraceae bacterium
TACCATCATCAAACATGGTTCCATTTTCATAACACATTGCTGAATAAACAACCTGACCAACTGAAAGTTTTTTTACATTTCGTGTCAATGTATAATTCATTAATTCCTCTGCATCTGGCCCAAGAATTTCAAATTTTCTCAATGAAGATAAGTCAATTAAGACGGCGTCTTCTCTGCATGCATTGTATTCATTAATTACACCATGTTTTGTATAATCATTTGGTAACCAAAAACCTCTAGCATCAACAAAGTTTCTAGTTAATTTTGATGTTCTTTCATAGAAACCTGTATTTCTTGTAAGTTTATTTTCTGAATCTGTTTTCATTCTAAAACCATATGATTTAGTAAATTCTTTACTTTTTTCATAAGTTCTAACAAAAATATCAGTAGGGTTCCATCCATTACAGCTATCAATATCACTAGGGCATGCAGTAGTTCCACATGTTAAATCTTTTAAAGCTTTAAAAATTACGTAATCACCAGGTCTCGCGTAAGACTCATCAGATGTAACAGAATTTTGACCCCCTGAAGATGTATTAAAGAAAAGATTAATTGCATGCCAACCTTTTTTTTCTTCTACACCATATTTTTTCATTGAGTCATTTAAATTGTCAGAGCAATTTGCATGACCAAAATATCCAGAATCTTCATAATACTTTGAGGTACAAGCTAAATTAAATGTATCATGAATACCCACTGTATCTCTTATAACTTCTACCAATGGTTCATGATCAGTATCATAGAATTTTGAAAACAAACCAGGACCAGGAAAAGTATTTCCCATAAAAGTTCTAGTTGTTTGCCAATCAAGACCTCTCTCTTTGCCTTTTTCTAATTTAGCTGTATCATAAGCAACAAAATCTGAACATTGTCTTCCAGTTGGTGTAATTATTTGAATATAGTCCCCAGCCTTAACTTGATATCCTGTTGCAGTTTTTCTATCTATATTAACTTCATAGTCAGGATCGTAAATTGGATCAGGAATTATTGAAAATTCTTTTTCAGATTTTTTAATTTTTGCTCTTTTAACTAATACAGTCAAATCTGAAGGTGGATTTTGATCATGAACAAGCATATCGTTCCCAGGAGCGGCGAATATACAATAACAATTATCTTTTGCATTTAGAGTTATTTTTTCTCCAGCAATAGTATTTTTATCAAAGAGAATTGATGAGGTAGCTTTTTCAATTTGTAAATTTCTTTTTTTTAATTGAAGTAATGCCTGCAAAGAACTTTCCTCTTTTTTCAAAAGTATTTTTTTTATTGCAGATGAATTTTTATTTTCTTTCAAATTTAAAATTCCCAATTCTGATTTTCCATTTTTGTTAAAAATACTAATTTCACAAATTTGATTTCCCTCATTATTTATTATTTCAATTTCATCTTCAGGAAATATTTGAATACCAGTAATTCCACCTGCATTGACTACATATCTTTCAACTCCAGGTGGTAATACGTTTAAACCAGGTTCTTTAATACTTAAACTTGTTTGCATTTTTAAAAAATATTAAAAAATTATACAAAAGTATAAATAAATTTATATATAAATTTTATATATACATTTGTATCTATTTTGCTAGTTGACTGTAACTTTAATAGAGGGGATACTTTAATCACTTAATATTAAGGAAAGGGAAATAATGAAAAAAATAATATCTCTATTATCAGCTATGGTGATATCTCTTGTAAGTTTTGCAGGGATTTCAAACGCAGCAGATAGTAAAAAACCGATTGTTATCCCAACTCATAACTGGTCAAGCCAAATTGTAATGGCTTACGTAATTGGCGGAATTTTTGAAAGTATGGGGAACAATGTAAAATATGTTAATGCTGACTCGCAAGCAGTTTATGAGTCGATTAGAATCGGTGACGTAACTATATCTCATGAAGTATGGGAATCTGCATTCGGAAAATCATTCACAACTGCTTTAGATAAAGGTGGTTTATTAGATATGGGTGATCACGAAGCTAGAACTCTTGAGGATATGGGATATCCAAACTGGGTTGTAGAAAAAGGCTTATGCCCAGGTCTACCAGACTGGACAGCATTAAAGAATCCTGATTGTGCGAAAAATTTCACAACACCTGACTCACCAGATGGAAAAGGAAGAATGTTGGAAGGTCCACAAACATGGCACGGAGATCTAATACCTCAAAGAGTTGACGCTCTAGGACTAGGAGATCTTTGGTGGGTTAAATTTGCTGGAAGTGCAGATGCACTTTGGGCAGAGTTAGCTGCAGCTAAAAAAGAAGGAAGAGGAACTATCATATTTAACTGGACACCAAACTTTACAGATGGTGCTGGATTTACATTTATCGACTTCCCACCATACACAGCTGGTTGTAGACCAGAAGATGGTGGAGATGGAAAATGTGGTTCTCCGGATGGTTATTTGAAAAAAGCAGCACATGAAGATTTTCCAAAAACTCATCCAGCAGCTGCAAAAGCGTTTAAAAAAATGTCATTCTCTACAAGTCAAATTGGAGCAATGGCAGCTTTAGTTGATGTCGACAAAATGACTCACGAAGATGCAGCAAAAAAATGGTTAGCTGACAATAAAAGTGTGTGGGAAGAATTTACACACGATCATTAAGGTTAATTTAATAAATTTAAGATCTCTCCCAATTTTATTGGGGGAGATTTTTTTTATCACCTCAAATAATTAATGGTAAAAGTATTTTATTTAATATTATTAAACTTTTTTATTTTCAATTTTGCCTATGCAAAAGATATAAGTATTGGTGAAAATTTAAATTTAGAGTTTACATGTGAGTTAGAAAAAAAAATTGTTAAGAATTCGGAATATAATTATAAAACTTTTCTAGCAAAAGACCTAAATGTTAAAAATTTAGATTCATTTCAAATTTATTCAAATAAACCAAGCACATTAATGGTAAATGGATTATCAAAATTTTTCTCTCAAAATTCAAATTTTGATGTCAAAATAGTTAATAAGGACGTAGTTTTATTTAAAGCCTTTAATAATGAAAAAACGTATTCAGAATCTGCGATAATTACAAGAAAATCAGGCGAATTAATTCATGAAATTACCAATAATATAAATACCGAAAATTCAGAAAAAGATATTTCAATTTATATCTGTAAGAATAAATCAAAAAATGCCTAATTTTTTTTTAAGAAATTTTGTGTAATATATTTCCATGAAAAAGCTTATATTTTTTTTACTTTTTTCGTCATTAATCACATCTTTAGCATCAGCAAGAAGTACAGGGTGTAAAGAGGGAAATTGTGAAAATGGTTATGGTAAGTGGGTTTACACAGATAAAACAACTTATGAAGGCGAATGGGTAGCTACGAAAAAACATGGCCAAGGTACTGAAACATGGCCGAATGGATATATTTACAAAGGTGAATTTAAAGAAAGTCAGTGGAACGGTATAGGAATTTTATATTTTCCTGATGGCTCAACCTATGAAGGTGAATGGGCTAATGGTTTTATGAACGGGGAAGGTACTTTTACTTGGTCAGACGGTAAACAAAAAAAAGGTATTTGGAAAAATGGAAGCTTTCAAGAATAGTTTTAAAACTTTGTCAGAGCCAGTCAAACAATTTGGTGGATTAGTTGGTATAATTATTCTTATCTTTCTAACTTTTTTTGTTTTAAATAATATTTTTGGTGAAGGTGATGAACTGGTTGCTAAAATGAAAATAGAAGAAGAAAGAATAGCTGAAGAAAGAAAACTTAATAAGCTAATTTCTAGTCTCCCCTCAGGAGTTTTGGTTTCGTTTGACGGCACTGATAATTTTAAATTATCTGACGAATTATATGAGGCTGTATGCAAGGCAACTAAACTTATACCTCAACGTGCAATTATGGGTGCTAATTTTCTAAACTTTAGAGCCCATGAAATTTATACAATTAACGGAAATAAAATAGATGAAACATTTGTAAAATGGGACGATGAAAAAAATAAATGTTTTGCAGGTTTCGTTGTAAGTGGAAATAATGTTGGTGTAGATGAAACTGTAAAAGTAAGTGGAGAAGCTTTGAGTTTTTTAAGCACAGGTATTGATACAAGAGTTTATTTTATTAAAAATTTTTAGGAGGTAATTTAACAAATTATAGAGATTTTATTTTATCTTAAATTCGTATAACCTTAATATTATTTATGTCTGAACCAGTAATTAAATGCCAATCTGTTTATAAAATCTTTGGAGCAAACGCTGAAAGTATGCTTAAAGAAGCAAATGGTAATGTTGATGCAAAAACATTTCAAGAAAATGGATGTATTGTAGGAGTTAACAATGCCTCTTTTGAGGTATCTAAAGGTGAAATGTTAGTTGTAATGGGCTTATCAGGTTCAGGTAAGTCAACATTGTTAAGGTGTATTTCTAGATTAACGGACGCAACTGGTGGAAAAATTTTTATTGAAGGTCAAGATTTGCTTAATTTAAATAACAAGGAACTTATTGATTTAAGAAGAAATAAAATGGGAATGGTTTTTCAAAGTTTTGCGCTACTTCCACATAAAACAGTTTTAGAAAATATTGCTTTTCCTCTTCAAATTAAGGGTATTAAAACTGAAGATAGCATTAATAAAGCAATGGATATGGTCAAACTTGTTGGTCTCGATGGAAGAGAAAATTATTTTCCAAGAGAGTTATCTGGAGGACAACAACAAAGGGTAGGAATTGCAAGATCATTGGCAGTTGAGCCAGATATATGGTTCTTAGACGAACCTTTCTCTGCATTAGATCCTCTTATAAGGAAAGAAATGCAAGATGAATTTTTAAGACTTCAAGAAAAATTACAAAAAACTATTATGTTTATTACTCATGATTTTGATGAAGCCTTAAAACTTGCTGATCGAATTGCAATTATGAAAGATGGAATAATTGAGCAATTAGATACACCTGCTAACATTGTTTTAAATCCAGCTACAGAATATGTAAGAAAATTTACAGAAGAAGTTCCAAGGGAAAAAGTTTTATTAATTAAAGATGTAATGGATGAAATAACCTCTGATAACATGGGTGATATAAAAGTTTCAAAAGACGAGATTATTGAAAATGTTGCTGAAAAAATATTAACTCAAGAAAAAACAGTAGCTGTTACAGATGGCAAAAATAATATCGTAGGTTCAATTAATCCTGCAAAAATTATTAATACAGTTTTTGGGGGAAGAAAAAATAATCATTAAATTATGGAATTACTTAAAAAATATCCTAAATTATTTCAATGGTTATTCTTATTAGCTGTATTTTTTGCACTATGCTTCGCAATTGATGTTCCTGAAACTTACAAATTTATTAGAGGACAAGCTGAATTTGTAAAAGATCCTAATCAGAGTGCCTTCGTATTTCTGGGTAAAGAGGTTAGATATTACGCTTTTGACGTTTTCTGGAGATTACCTCCGTTGCTTGGATGGCTTCCAATTTGGATAAATGACTCATTATTCTTTTTAATGAATGATTGGATGCCAATGGAATTTTGGAATGAAGATACGCAGGAATATAAAACACGACCTTTAGTTTTACAAATAACTAGAAACCTAACCGCATTTATGACTTTTCTAATAGAATTAATTAGAGAGATTTTATTAGGCGGTCTTGAAACAATTGTTGCTTTTACTAGTTGGGATTGGATTGATGCTAATCCCTGGGCAGAATTGCCAGGCTTACCTTGGACTATTGTAGCAGCAGGATCAGCGATACTTGCTTATAAGTTAGGAGGCAAAGGATTGGCCTTATATGCACTTTTATCAATGACTTACATTTCAATATTTGGACAATGGAAACCGTCTATGCAAACACTGTCTTTTATATTAGTTGCAGCACCTCTGTCATTTATTTTTGGTTTAGGTTTGGGTGTTGCGGCATACAAAAGTAAAAGAGTAGAAAAAGCTTTATATCCAATACTATTAGTTATGCAGACGATGCCCCAGTATGCGGTATTAGTTCCTGCACTAGTTCTTTTTGGGGTAGGAGACCATGCTGCAGTAATTATAACAATGATTGTTGCTGTGCCACCAATGATACTATTAACTTTATTAGGTTTAAGGGCTGTTCCCCCAGAGGTAATTGAAGCTGGTAGAATGAGTGGATGTAGCAACTGGCAACTAATGTCAAAAGTATTAATTCCAACAGCGAGAAGAGATATTTTAATAGGAGTTAACCAAGTTATAATGGTGTGTTTTTCTATGGCAGTTATCTCTGCATTTATAGGAGCAAAAGGTTTAGGTTTTAATTTATTATTAGCTCTAAATCAGTTGAATATTGGATTAGCATTAGAGGCAGGTCTTTGTATTAGTTTGATTGCAATTTTATTAGATAAGATGTCTTTAGCTTGGGCAAATAAACAGGTTGATTATTTTGGTAATTTAAATTTTTTTCAACGAAATAAAAATTCATTATTCTTTGGAGTTATAGTAATAGTAGGTATTCTATTAGCTTACTTTGGATCAATTTATTTTAAAGATGGATATAATTATTTATTTGAAGTTCCGCATAATAAAGGAATATCAACAGCAGACTTTTGGAATAAAGGTGTTGACTGGATATTTGATACTTTCTTTGTATATATAAAAGCATTTAACACTTGGCTAATTGTTGATGTACTCCAACCGATGAGAGCTTTATATTTGAGAATGCCAGCCGTAGCCACATTAGTTCTAGTCGTTGGAGCTGGATATTTAATTGGTGGAGTTAGATCTGCTTTAGTTGTTTGTGGTTTAACTTTATTTATAGCTCTAAGCCCATGGTGGGATAGAGCTTTAGTAACTACATACATGGCTACATTTGGTGTACTAGTATCTTGCACAATTGGATTTACTGTTGGAACTTTATGTTTTCAAAATAAACATTCAACAAACTTTATGTTAAATGTTTGTGATATATTTCAAACTTTTCCATCTTTTGTATATTTAATTCCTGTGATGATGCTTTTTGGAATTACAGATACTTCAGTTTTAATTGCTGTAATAGTTTATGCTACGATACCAGCAACAAGATACACAATTGAGGGTCTTAGAAGTGTTCCAGCTGGACTACATGATGCTGCAACGATGTCAGGCGTCACAAAGTTTCAAAGACTATTTAAAATAGAATTTCCATTAGCATTTCCACACATGATGTTGGGGCTTAATCAAACAATAGTTTTTGCATTATTTATGGTGATTATTGGTGCCTTTATTGGAACTGAAGATTTAGGTCAGTACATTCTAAAAGCTCTATCAGATAAAAAAGGGGCAGGTATTGGATTAACACTCGGAATTTGTGTTGCATTTATTGGACTAATTTTTGACAACTTAATTAGAACTTGGGTAGGACAGAGAAAAAAACATCTAGGTATAGACTAAAATTGTGAAAAAATTTCTTGTTGCTATCGACCAAGGTACAACATCGTCTAGAGTAATTCTCTTTGATTTAGATGGCAATATAAAATTTACATATCAGTTTGAATTTAATCAATACTTTCCAAAAAATGGATGGGTAGAGCATAATCCAAATGAAATTTGGTTAACAACTCTTAAAGCTTTAAAAAAAGTAATTAAAAAAGCATCTCTTCTAAAAGGAAAAATATTAAGTATTGGAATAACCAACCAGAGAGAGACAACTATTCTTTGGAATAAGAAAACAGGTAAACCAATTTACAATGCAATAGTTTGGCAAGATAGAAGAACGCAAGAATTTTGCGAAAAACTTAAGCAAAAAAAATATGAAAAAATTTTTAGAAAAAAAACTGGTTTATTTATTGATCCATATTTTTCAGCTACTAAAATTAAATGGATCTTAGAAAATGTAAAAATTTCGAAGAAACTTCAAAAATCTAATAATTTATTGTTTGGCACTGTTGATACTTTCTTAATTTGGAAACTTACTAATGGACAACATCATTTAACAGATGCAACAAATGCAAGTAGAACAATGTTATTTAATATTCATGATAATAAATGGGATAAAGAAATTTTAAAAAAGCTCAATATCTCAAAAAGTATTTTACCTGACGTAAAAAATTCAGCGGATGATTTTGGAATAACAAATAAAAAAATAGTTGGATATGAAATTCCTATATCTGCAGTTTTAGGTGATCAACAAGCTGCAGCTGTAGGACAATCTTGTTTTAAAAAAGGCTCAATTAAAAGTACTTATGGCACAGGTGCTTTTGTAATAATGAATACTGGGTCAAAAAAAATTTTTTCAAAAAATAAATTACTAACCACAATTTGTTACAGATTAAACGGAAAAAATACTTTTGCTCTTGAAGGTTCAATTTTTATCGCTGGAGCAGGTGTTCAATGGTTAAGAGATAAGTTAAAATTAATTAATAATGCTTATGACACAGAACAAATTGCTAAATCAAAAAAAAATAATGAAGGTGTCTATGTTGTGCCAGCTTTTAGTGGACTGGGAGCTCCATACTGGAGACCTGACGCAAGAGGAGTTATAACTGGATTAACTAGAAATAGTGATTGGAAAACCTTAGTAAGAGCAGTTATAGAATCTGTGGCATACCAAAGCTATGATCTATTTAATGCCATGAGAAAAGATGGATTAAAACCAAATATAGTAAAAATTGATGGAGGCATGGTAGAAAACGACTGGTTTTCACAGTTTTTGGCAAATATTATTGATATTAAAACAGAAAGACCCAAAGTTTTGGAAACTACAGCACTTGGTGTTGCTTTATTTGCTGGATACCAAATAGGAATATTTAAATCATTGGATCAAATAAAGAGAAAATGGAAAAAAGATAGAACCTTTAAACCTAAACTAAGTTCGACAATGAGAAAAAAACTATTGAATGGGTGGAAGCTGTCAGTCGAGAAAACTTTATTGTAAATTCTATTATTTTAAAAAAGTATCCATAGAGTCATCCATTGCAGATGACCAAGGTGTGTGATGAACAGGAGCTATGGATCCAGTCACAGGTGATGAAAAAGATTTATTTCTGTAAGTTGAAATATCATCCATTTTATGATGTTCCCAATCTTTGAAATGTTTTCTTATTAATTCAAAATCAATTTTTGGGTAATCAGACATATCATGAAGCTCTTTAGTATACTCAGTTTGAAAATCGATCATTTGATCTGGATTTTCTAATTTTTCTTCCATAGAAACCCATTTAGAAATATCTTTTTCTATTTCACTATCATTTGGAATTTTAATTTTATTCATTATCACATCTCTTGCGAACCATGCTTGGCAATCAAACATATTAAAAGTATGAAATTGATCCTGCATGCCCAGGTACATTAGCTTGTGATTATCTTGCCAAACTACTCCTTTATATAATTTTGGTGGATATAATCGGTTGTGAGTTTTGAGACTTAGTTTTTCGTTCAAAAATGGAAAATGATGCAGGTAGCCAGTGCATAATATAATTACATCTGCTTCTTGCTCTGTACCATCTTTAAAAATTGCTTTGTTACCGTCTAATCTATCTAGATAGTAGACTTCTTTCATACCAGCAGGCCATTTAAAACCCATTGGATTATGTCTATAACCTATGGTTACACTTTTAGCTCCATATTTATTACATTGTAGAGCAACATCTTCAGCTGAATAACTGCTTCCAAGCACTATCACATTTTTATCTCTAAATTCTTCAGCATCTCTGAAATCATGAGAATGCATTATTCTTCCTGGAAAAGAACTCATACCCTTGTATTCAGGAATAAATGGCACTGAAAAATGTCCAGTTGAAACAATTACATAATCAAACTTGTCAGACAAAATTTTATTGTTAGTTTTATCTTGATAAATAACTTCAAATTTATCTGAATTATAATTTACACTCTTTACACTCGTGCTAAATTTAATTTTGCCTTTAATGTTTCCTTTACTTACTCTTCCAATAATATAATTATATAATACTTCTCTAGGTGGAAAAGATGGAATAGGTTTTCCAAAATGCTCGTCAAATGAATAATCTGCAAATTCCAAACATTCTTTTGGTCCATTTGACCATAAATATCTATACATACTGTTGGGTACTGGATCACCATATTGATCTGAACCAGTTCTCCAACTGTAGTTCCATAGTCCTCCCCAATCATCTTGTTTTTCAAAACATACGATTTCTGGAACCTTTTCTCCCTTTTGCTCAGCATGTTCGAAGGCTCTTAACATTGATAAACCACAAGGCCCTGCACCAATTATTGCTATTTTATTCATATAAACCGTATAATTTTAAAAGTTTATCTTATTAAACAAATCAAAAAAAATAAAACTATTTTTTCTTTAAATTTACTTGTTATTAATAAATAGTTTATTTTTAGTGAATTTATTTATGAAAAAAATTCTAATTATTGGAGGCGGAGCTATGGGGTCAGCGTTCTCTGTTCCATGTATAGATAATAATAATAAAGTATTTATTACAGAACCATATAGCCAAAGATTTATTAAAAATTTATCATCAAAAAATATATTTCATTCAGGTTTAAAAATTAATCTTTCAAAAAAATTAATATTTAAAAAATATGCCAAGGAATTATTTTTTGAAAAATATGATCTTATTGTTATTGCATTAAGTTTATCAGGTATTAATTTTGTTAGTAAAGAATTAAAAAAGTATAAAGTAAAATCTCCAGTTTTAGTTCTTACAAAAGGTCTCAAATATGAAAAGAAAAATAAAAAAATTACAACTATTTCGCAAACTCTTTTAAAAAATATTCCTAAATTAAATGTATCAGTTTTGAAGGGACCTTGTTTAGCTAAAGAATTGGCAAGAAAAAATCAAACGAGTGTAATTATAGCTAACAAAAACATTAAAATTGCAAAATTGTTAGGTAAAATGATTTCAACTAAATATTACTTAATAGAATACTCTAAAGATGTAATTGGTGTTGAAATATGTTCAGCAATAAAAAATATTTATTCTATGATAATTGGCTCTGGTTTAAGTTTGAATAAATCTTCAAGTCTATTTCAAAAATCACTATTAGAAATGAAATACATAACTAGACAGTTAAAAGGAAAAGAAGAAACAGTTTTAAGTCTAGCAGGAGTTGGAGACCTGTATGTAAGCGCTGCAGGTGGAAGAAATAGCAAAATGGGAAACTATTTAGGACAAGGTTTTACTTTCAAAAGTGCCAAAAAAAAGTTTATGGCAAATGATACAGTAGAAGGCGAACAACTTGTGAGAGAAATCGCGCCATTTATTTTAAAAAAATTTAATTCAAAAAAAATTCCTTTGATGTTTAGAATGATTAGAGCAATTCTAAAAAATAAAAAATTTTCGATTTAAAAAATATTATATTTATTGACTTTTTGATTAGGGGAGACTTTTTTAACTTATTGTCATTCATTTCTCTCGCTGATACATTTAATTTATTAATCAACGAAAAGAGGGGAATCAATGATTAAAAAAACAATAATAACCGTCTGTACGCTTATATTTTTAATTTCAAATATTAGTTACGCAGACATCACTTTTTGGACTACAGAAGTTCAGCCAGCTAGAATGGCTAAACAAGAGGCAATGGCTAAAGATTTTGAAGCTAAAACTGGCATCAAAGTTGAAGTTATTCCTGTAGAAGAAAAAGATTTAGGAACAAGAGCAACTGCAGCAGCTGCAGCTGGTGATCTACCTGATGTAATCTATCATACATTACAGTATGTACTACCTTGGGCAGAAGCTGGAATATTAGATGTAGATGCTAATAATGCAGTTGTTAAAGAACTTGGCAAAAAAACTTTTGCGCCAGGCGCTTTAAATATGGCTAAAAAAGGATCAAAAATAGCCGCTGTACCAGTTGATGGTTGGACGCAAATGGTCGTTTATAGAAAAGACTTATTTGAAAAAGCAGGTCTTGCACCACCAACAAGCTATGAAAATATTACTAAAGCCGTTGAAGCACTTTCTGGTGATGGAATGTTTGGATTTGTTGCAGCAACAAAAACTGACGAAAACTTTATGAGTCAGGTTTTAGAACATGTTCTTTTAGCAAATGGAGTAAATGTTGTTAAAAAAGGCGCAATAAGAAAACAAGGCAAAAAGTTAAAAGCTTCTTTAGAGTTTTATAAAGTTATTGCAAATGCAAGTCCTCCAGGAGAATTATACTGGAAGCAATCAAGAGAATTGTATTTTGCTGGAAAAACTCCAATGATAATTTGGTCTCCATTTATTATGGATGAATTAGCTGGTTTAAGAGACTCAGCGCCGCCAACAATAAATAGTGATCCAACATCTGGGGAGTTAGCTTCAAAAACTGGCTTTATCACGAACCTAAAAGGTCCTAACAATAATAAAGGGGCTGCATGGGCTGATGTCAGATATTTTGGAATAACTGCTGATGCTGATACAGAAGAAGCAAGTGCTTTTATCAAATACTCAATGGATGAAGGTTATACAAAAACTCTTTCAATCGCACCAGAAGGTAAGTTTCCTGTAAGAAGAGGAAATGCAAGCGACCCTGAGGCATTTACAAAAGCATGGAGTAAACTACCTGTTGGAGTTGATAGAAAAGCTCCTTTATCAGACTTATATTCAGAGGATGTTATAAATAATATCGTTGCTGGATTAGATAAGGCTCAAAGATGGGGTGTAAAAGAAGGTGAACTTTCTAGAGCTTCTAAAATTATTAATAACAAGTTTATTAATAGAATAACTAGACTTTATGTTGATGGACAGATTGATATTGATCAAGCAGTAGACATGATCAATCAAAAACTCTCTCAATTTTAATCTAATAATTTTAATTTAAATAAAAGCGGATAATATGTATTATCCGCTTTTATTATGAGCGACACACTTTCAAAAATAGAAAAAAGAACTGCATATATATTAATATTACCTGCAGTTTTCCTTGTTTTTTCAATCATCTTATTTCCAATATTTGCAAATGTATGGATAAGTTTTAAAGAGGTTGGTTTAAAAGATATCAGGATCCCTGAACCTAGAGCAAAAAAAATTGTAAAATCCATTAAAGATAATCCAGATCAATTAAAGGTTATTTATAAACTTAGAAATAGTTCATTAATTTTAGAAATAAGGGATGTTAAATTTCAAGATAAATTACCTAAGAATATCAAGCCTATTAATTTAGATGAAAGATGCAGGGTCAAATCAAATAAAATTTATTGTGAATTTGGAAATTGGGAAGCAAAATACAAGGAAAATTTTCAAATATTATTAAAGAGTTCTGATGGCAAAGAATTAAATAAAAAAGAATTAAAAACCATTAAACCAAAATTAACAGGTAAATCAGATAATATTCTATTAAATACTAATTTTACATTAAAGAATTTTAAAAAGGTTTTTTTTCAAAATGAATTTTTTGAGTTATTATCAACTACTTTTTACTATACCTTTTTTGGTACAATTGGTTCAATTGTATTTGGAATACTAACTGCACAACTCGTAAACCAGAAGTTTTTTGGAAGAACATTTATGAGAAGTGTTTTGCTTTTTCCATATGTAGGTCCAGTTGTTGCCTTAGCTTATACTTGGGAGTTATTACTAGATCCTTACAGTGGAACTTTAAACAATCTTCTTATGAATTTTCAAGTTATCCAGGAACCCTTAAATTTACTAGGTCAAAAATATTTAACTGTAAATTTTTTTGGTTTTGATCTTAAATTACGATTAGCATTAACAACTGTTATTATTTTTGAAATTTGGAGATACTTTCCTTTAGCATTCTTATTTATATTAGCTCGACTGCAAGCAGTGCCTAAAGAATTATATGAGGCAGCTGAAGTGGATGGTGCTGGTCCTTTACAAAAATTTATTAATATCACACTTCCTCAAATAACAGCTGTGATATCCATTCTCTTTATGATTAGGTTTATTTGGAACTTTAATAAATTTGAGGATATTTTTTTATTAACAGGAGGTGCCTCAGGAACTAGAACTTTGCCAATAAATGTTTATGAGCAAGGATTTACTATTTCCGATATTGGCATGGGATCAGCAGTATCAATTGTAATAGTTGCTCTGCTGCTAGTATTTATGTTCGTTTACTTTAAATTAATAGGTAAGAGGGCTGATGAAAACTAAAAGTGTAATATACTATGCATTAATATCCTCTATATTTTTGTTTTCTTTGGTCTCTATTTGGAAAATTTTAGTAACGTTGCAGGGAGTTGAGATAAAAAATTTTAATTTTGCAATAATTATTACTTTAGGTATCGCTATTAGTCTTTTAAATTTACTTATAGGAGAAAAGTTAAATTATTATATAAAATCAACTTTTTTTGCCTTTATATTTACTTTTGTTGATGGATATATCGTTCAGATAATGCCCATTTGGTACAATATTGGAATATTTGCAATTTTGATATTTTTTTCATTTAAAATTAATAAGTATAATCAAAAATACTTAGCATCCGAGCATTCATCACAACTAGTAGTATTTGATTTTTTAACTCTTTTTGGAATTGTTTTATTCTCATTTGTCATTTTATTTCCATTTTA
>CACMYJ010000014.1 GCA_902617895.1 uncultured Pelagibacteraceae bacterium
CCATTGTGAAAGGCGATCTTGAGAAGCCAACAATTACAGGTTTAAACATTTCAATAAATATACCGTTAATCTGGAAATGGTAAAGAAGTTATAATGCCTTTTCTATTTTTTCCATTGAAAGTATTTACAAAAACCTCATTTCCAATTTCCCAATAATCTTTTAAAATCATAGAAAGGCCTATATTCTTTCGAAATCCTGGAGAATATATTCCAGATGCAATTTGCCCAATTCTTGCATTATCTTTTGAGTATACTGGTAAAGGTATACCGGTTGGCTTACACGGATCTCCATCAAACAAAATTCCTCTCATTTTTTGTACAATTCCATCAGTTTGGATCTTTCTTAAAGCCTCTTTACCTATAAAATCATGATCATCCTCTTGTTTGCAGTATTTTTCAAGATTACACTCAAGTGGATTATTTTCTCTTGTAAAGTCATTTCCATAAGACATTAACCCGGCCTCAATTCTATCAATTAAATTTGGACATCCTGGAGAAATATTAAATTTTTGTCCGCTCTCCCATATAGTATCCCAAAGTTTTTCTCCGAGTTCTATCTCATTAAAATGTGTTTCAAATCCTTTAAAATATATTTCAAAACCATCTTGGTTACTGTAACCAGATCTTGCAATAATTTGTTTAGTTCCTAAAAAATCAAACACTTTAAAATTAAAAAATTTTAACTTTTTTATATCCTCACCAAAAATTGAAATTAGAAGATCCTCAGATTTCGGACCTTGAATAGCTAGTGGATATACATCTGGTTCTATAATTTCTACATTTAATTTTGATCCCAAAGC
Source organism: uncultured Pelagibacteraceae bacterium (assembly GCA_902617895.1). Taxonomy (GTDB): domain Bacteria; phylum Pseudomonadota; class Alphaproteobacteria; order Pelagibacterales; family Pelagibacteraceae; genus Pelagibacter. The sequence continues at coordinate 801 of CACMYJ010000014.1, forward strand.
AATTCCTTTTGCCCAAAGTAAAATATCAGAGTCTGCAATAGAAATCCAAAACATATCATCGTCTAGTTTTAATAAAACTGGATCATTAATCATCCCAGCTGTGTCGTCAATTATTGGAATATAAAAGCATTTACCAGTCTCCATTTTTTTTATGGATCGTGGTGTCATTTTTTGAACCAATTTTTCAGCATCAGGCCCTGTAATTTGTACTTGTCTCTGGCAAGACACATCCCACACTTGAACCTGCTCTTTTAAATGCCAGTAGTCTTCTTCTACAGTATTTTTAAAACCTTTTGGTAGTAGCATGTGATTAACAACAGTAAAATCAGATACTCCACATTCCTCTACTTTATTTGTAAATGGAGTTCGTCTGATACGCCTAGACATATTTAATTTTATACTTTTTTGTGTAATTAAATTTTCTTTACTCATTTTACTTAGACCACCACACTGTGTAGCTATTTTTAGAAATTACTATTGGAATATGATATCTTTTATTTTGATCTTCCATTTGAAATTTAATATTAATTTCTGAAACTATTTTTTTTTCTGAAAAATAATTGCCGGTTTTACAAACCATTTCATACTCACACTTGCAGTCGTCTTTACTTAATTCAAATTCTTGGATTATTCGGCCACCTTCATCAGATTTAGTCTCACAGAAAACTTTCTTTTTACCATTTTTATCAATTTGATAAATAATTACTTCAACATTTGCAGCATGCGAGCCATTTGTTGCATCCAATAAGTGAGAAGAGAAAGTTGCCACGATTATTCTATTGATGATTTCTCTCTTTTACTTGCAACTGCAGAGACTATTGGGCTTAATACAGGTTTTGCTTTAACGTTCACGCACGAGGGTTTTCCACTTTCCATAGCTCTTTTAAGTGCTGGACCTAGTTCTTCTCGTTTATTGACTAATTCTCCATGTCCTCCAAAACCCTCAAATATCTTGTGAAATGGTATATCACGAAAATCAGTTCCTACACTTTTTCCACTTTTAAATAATCTCTCTTGTTGCTGACCAATTGAAGCAAGGCCCCCGTTATTATCAATTACAACAGTGATAGGTTTTTTCTCATAAAATACGCTTTCAATAGACATACCTCCTGATAAAAACGCACCATCACCACTTATCAGAACTACATTTGAATCTGGATTATGATTTTTAGCAGATAGAGCGAATGAAACTCCTACACCTAACATACTAAAAGTTCCAGGATGCAATATTCCTTTTAATTTTTTCCCTTTGGCACCTGCTATGTTGATTGCAATTTCTGACCAAAAATGAGTATTTCCTCCATCGATAACAAGCCAATCATTTTCACTCATTGCATCTTGAACATCCAATGAAAGTTGTAGAGGGTGAATTTTTCCTCCATTTTTTTTAGATGCTTCAGCTTCAATTTCTAATTCTTTCAAAGATTTATCCACCCACTCTTTCTTCTTTATTTTATTCTCTTGAAACCACTTTGTATCTAAAGACCATTTATTATTTTTTTTTAAGTTAGATAATGTATCTAAAAAAACACTAGGATCACTTAGCAAACTTAAATCTGCAGCTCTATTAAGTTCTAATTCTTCATGTGAACCATTTACACAAACTAATTTTGTTGACTCTGGTATAAAAGGTGGATTTCCAAAATTTAATTGATTATCTAACCTAGCTCCAACGACAAGAACCAGATCTGAATTGTGTAATGCAAATTCTGAAGGAGGGTATTGATGTATATCTGCTAACCCCATATAAGCGTTAGCCTCCTCTCCTAATAATTTTTGATGATACGGAACATTAAAAATTGGTATATTTAAATTATTACCAGCTGCTTCAAGATTTTTTTCTGAATGTGACCACCAAACACCGTGTCCACCAATGATGACTGGTTTTTTTGAATTACAAGCAAGTTCTAAGACTTCTGAAAGTGAATTTGGATCTGGCCACGCTTTGGCTATAGGTTTTGCTTTTTGAGAATATGGTCTTTCCTCTAAACCAACTTCCTCTGCAAAAGATGAAAACATAATATCAACGGGAAGACTAAGATGTACAGCGCCAGGATATCCGTTAGTTGCAATATGATATGCTTTGTCTACAAATTCTCTTATTCTAGTTCCATCAGTAATACTTGCACTATATTTGGTTAATGGGGCTGCAATTGAAACATCGTCAATTTCTTTAAAACCACCTGAGCCTTGTCTTTTAAGACTACTAGATCCTGTGATGTAAATAATAGGACTTCTTTCACCCCAAGCCTCCATCATTGAAGGCACAGCATTAGTAAACCCTTCAGGTCCAACTAAACATACCGAAGGTTTACGAGTAATTCTTGTATTGCCGTCTGCTAAATGGCCTGCAATCTGTTCATGAGGAGTGTTTATGACTTCAATTTGGCATTCAGCAAAACCTTCAATAGCTGGATTACAAAACCCCCCCGAAAGAGTGAAAACTTTGCTAATTCCTTTATCTTTTAGAGCCCTTGCAAGTAAAGCTCCACCCCTAATTTTATTTTCACTCATTTAGTAATCTACCTTATTTACAGTATTATCTATTACTATATTAGAAGTTACATCATTAATATCATTTAATCCTACTAACCCGAGTGTCGTACTGGCTTCTTCTTTAATTATTTCCACAATTCTCCTCAATCCTTTTCTTCCATCAGCACCCATTGCATACATTACGGGCCTACCAATCATTGCATAATCTGCACCAAATGCAAGTGCTCTCACGATATCACTTCCACTTCTGATTCCACTATCAAAGATTAAAGGAAAATCACTTCCCACTGATTTTCTGATTAGTGGAAGCATATTTATTGCTGCTGTAGCACTATCTAATTGCCTGCCACCATGATTTGAAACTTGTATTGCATCAGCGCCAGCTTCTTTAATTTGTGTAGCATCGTCAGGAGACATTACCCCTTTAATAATAAGCTTACCTTTCCATTTATCTCTCACTCTTTTAAGAGTATCCCAATCTGTAGAGCCTCTACTTTCTTTTCTTTTAAAAATACCATCTCCACTTTTAGATGTTACATAGTTCATTGGTTTGGGAATCCCACTCAGCAAAGTCGAAAGAGACCAAATTGGGTGAGTCGCAAAATCAAAAAATTGTTTTGGACCAATCTTAAAAGGATAAGAGAAACCATTTTTATCATCTCTAGTTCTCCTGGATAGCACTGGAACATCCACAGTTAATATTGCAACTTCATATCCAGTATTCTTAGCTCTATCTAAAAGTTCCATAACAAAATTTTCGTCTTGGAAAATATATAACTGCATCCACGCGTGACCTTTTGAAAGTTCATACATTTTTTCTAAAGTTGTAGTAGAAGCCATAGATACACATGTAGGAATATTATTTCTCGCACTTTCTGCAGCTAACATAGAGTCTGCTCCAGGCCATGATAAATTAGTCATTCCCATTGGAGCAAAACCAAATGGAAAATCAAATTCATAACCTAATACTTTTTTCTTTAGAGATCTTTTCTCAACATTTCTTAAAACTTTAGGTTCAAGTCTAATTTGATCTAATGCTTTGCTGTTTATTTCTGCTAGTTTTTCATCTCCAGATGCTCCATCAATAAAATCAAAAACTAATTTAGGTAGACGTTTTCTTGACAGTTCTCTTGCATCTTTAATGCTAAAAATTTTTTGACTTGGCAAAATATTATCACTCATTATTAATTTTAATATATTCTTTTAAATTAAGTTGTTTATTTTGATCAACAAAATAAGCATTATGACTTTCTCTCGAAGAATAAACCTCAGTTGGTTTTCCGTCAATAAAAAGTACCGCAACTCCATCATCAACAGCTATACCATTTGGTAAAGTTTTATTTTTTATATTTTGTCTATATTTATCTGCTCTTTTTGCATCTGAATAATGAGGAGTAAAGCTTCCGGATATAAGTCCAATACCATTTAATGGTTTAAAACCTGGCCCATCTGAGTCTGTAAGAAAATAATCAAACCAACATGCAGCCCCGGCACTTACACCAGAAAGAATTATTCCTGAGTTATAAACTTCTTTAAAAATTTCAAATAAATTATTTCTTTTCCATAAGTCGAGCATAAATTTAGTATTTCCTCCACCAACATAAATAGCATCTAAATTTGAAATCCAGTTTTCAAAACCCTTAACATTTGAGACAAGATTGAAATGAGAAACTTTAAAATTAGTATTTTTAAATCTTTTATAGAATAGCTCAGTTTTTTTTACGTCATCATTGCTAGCAGTTGGCAAAAACCCTAGAGAACATTTTTTTTTATTTATTTTATCTAAGAAAAATTGATCTAAATCTCTATCTTCATTATGAGTGAATCCGCCACCTCCAACTGCTATTATTTGTTTTTTACCCTTCACTAAATAAATTTTTTTAATTTGTGGTTTTAATACCAGGCCAAGGATTAGGTGCTTTAGGAATTTTTCTGTTTAGACCTCTAACAATTTCTCCTTTGGCATCATACATTGGCAATTTACAGATTTCTCCTTTATGTACTTTTCCATCAGTGCATTTAACATCAACAATATCTCCTGGTCCATTTTCATTATTATCGAGGTGTACAATACCAACTCCACAAATTTGATATGGTGACCAAGTGCTAGAAGTTATTTTACCGATATTTTTTTCATTTATTTTAATACTTTCACCTTTAATAGCAGTTCCCTTTGCAATTCTAATTCCCCATGTCTTACATTTTTTATCTGATCTCATAAGAGCTTCTTTTCCAATAAAATCTTCTTTATCAAAATTTATAAAACGCCCAAGACCGACCGAAAATGGATTTGTTGTTTTTGTAAAATCTTGTCCTGCAGATAAAAGACCTGCCTCAATTCGTCTACATCTAAAACCTGGTGTGGCAACTAAAATCATGCCTAATTTTTTTCCCTCCTCAAGAATGTAATCTCCTATTTTTTCAGTTTCATTTTCAGGTCTAAAATAAATTTCCCAACCAAGCTCATTTGTAAAACCACTTCTGCTTATAATTACTTTTTGATCTAAGATTTGTAATTCTTTCCAATCAAAATACTTCCAATCATTCTCTGAAAAACCTTCAGCTATATTTTCTAACAGTTTCATTGATAAAGGACCTTGTATTTGACTTACCCATACTTCAGGATCTTTTATTTCAACATCCATATTTTTTGAGTGAGCTTTATACCAAGAAAAAAGATCTCCATCTGCTTGAGCAAACCAATATTTATCTTCTTTAATTTTTAACAAAACTCCGTCTGTAATCATCCCTCCATCGTGATAACAAGCAAACTGGTAAGAACATCTTCCTTTTGATATTTTTGATACATCTCTTGGAAATATTTTTTGTAATAACTTTAAGGAATCTGGACCAGATATTTCAAATGGATGTTCACCAGTATGTCTAAATATTATTTCTTGTCTTCCTTTCCAATACATTTCCTCCGAGCTAACATTTGACAATTTCTCAAGTGTTAATCTTCCAGCATAATTAGAATATTCAGGGTCATAAGGAAGTTCTTGATAAGTTAGTGGATGAACTTGAATTGATCTTGCAAGCTCTAAAGAGTTAGAATTTTCAAGGCTAACAGGCTTAACCGTAAATCTATATTTATTGATTAAATCTTTCATTACTTTTTTAAATAATCAAAATACATCAATAAAACAAATAAAAAAGAACCATTTTCACTGTTGCTATATAAGTTGCTAATTGTTACCTTTTATTTTTTTAAAGAGAGGAAATTATGAAAAACATTTTTAAATTGATATCAGTTTCATTGGTATCACTATTTGTAACGTTTTCTTTTGCCAATGCATCAAGTGGAGTTTTTAAATTATCTCATGATGTTGGTTTTGGAAAAGATACAAATTTAGACGCAATTACTAAAGGACGACTGTTTCAGGTAGTGATAATGACACAGAACCGTCTTGTAAGAAAAGATCTTAAAGGGGTTACATCTCCCGAGTTAGCAACAGACTGGTCAGGAAATGCAGATGCAACAGAATGGACTTTTAACTTGAGAAAAGGTGTTAAATTTCATGATGGATCTGATTTTGATGCAGAGGATGTAAAATATTCTTTGATGAGAGTTAAAGATCCTGAAATTGGTTCGCCTGCAAAGAAAAGTATGAGCGCAGTAACAGATATTGAGATTGTAGACTCACACACAGTTAAAATGAAGTTAAATACATCTTTTGCAGATTTTCCACTTTTATTAACTGATTATAGACTAAGAATGATACCTAGTGGATCAGGAGATACTATTGGTAAAACAGGTGTTGGAACTGGACCTTTTATAGTAGAAAAGTTTGATGCTGAGGGTACAACAATCCTTAAAGCAAACCCAGATTATTGGGAAGGGGCGCCTAAACTTGCTGAAGTACATGTTATAGCTATCCCAGATGGTCAAGCTAGAATTCAAGCTCTACTTACAGGTCAAATTGATATGAATAGATATGTTCCATTCAATCAGAAAAAAATATTTGATGGTAATTCAAAGTTTAACGTTTCAGTTATACCTACAGGAAACTGGAGAGGTATGGTAATGAGAACTGACGTTGCACCATTTGACGATGTGAGAGTAAGAAAGGCTGTCAGAATAGCTGTAGATAGACAAGAATTAGTTGATCTTGTTATGGCTGGAGCAGCAACAGTATCTTGCGATACTCCTGTTGCACCTTCTGATCAATATAGAATGAAGAAGAGTTGTCCACCTCAACCAGCAACTGCAAAAAAACTACTGGCTGAAGCAGGTTATCCAGATGGAATTGATATGACAATTCACGTTTCTACAAAAGAACCAACTTGGCCAACTATTGCTGAGGTTTTACAACAACAATTTGCTAAAGCTAACATAAGAGCAGATATCCAAATGACACCTTCAAAAAGTTATTGGAATGAAACTTGGATGAAAAAAGCTGTAGCAATGACACGTTGGAATGAAAGACCTGCAGACAGTATTTTGCATGAAGCTTATCATAGTGAAGCAAAATGGAACGAGTCTTTCTATAAAAGTGCTTCTTTTGACAAGAATTTAGCTGAAGCAAGAGGAGAGTTAAATTTTAACAAAAGAAAAAAAGCGTATATCAATGCACAGAAAACACTATGGGAAGAGTCTGGAACTATGATTCCTTACCATGTGTCTAGACTGGTTGTCACATCTTCTAAAGTGAAAAACCTCGACGAAGTTGAGTATTTCTCAATAAGATGGCACACAGTTAGTGTTGACTAATAATTTCTGTTTTACAGGCCTTTAAAAAGGCCTGTAAAACCTCTTTCATTTCTAAATAAATAATTTAAAATTTAAGTACTCTTATGCTTTTTTTAATTATTAAAAGAATTCTATTAGGTCTAATAACTTTATTTATAGTATCTTTAATCACCTTTGTTGGAACTGAAATTTTACCTGGAGATGCTTGTACAACATATCTTGAACGACAAGCATTTGGAGAGCAATTAGAAGCTTGTTATAGAAGATTAGGTTTGAATATTCCTGCCTATGAGAGATACGTCTCCTGGGCAGTAAATGCTATTCAAGGAGACTTTGGATACTCTTTAAGTGGAGAAATGCCAATCAAAGAGGTTTTAGGACCACGAATTAAAAATTCTTTAGTTTTAGCATCAGTTGCTATTTTCATTGGTATACCGATCGCTTTAATACTTGGAATAGTAACAGCGTTATGGAGAGACAAATTACCTGACGTAGCTATTTCAACAGTTACTATATTTGCTATGACTATTCCAGAGTTTATAAGTGCTACTTTATTAATCTTAATAATTGCAATATGGTTAGAGTGGTTACCTGGTATAGTAATTGTTCCAACTGATGTTTCATTCTTTGAACTATTACCCAATATAATTTTACCTGTAATTGCTATTGCAATGATTATGACAGCACACATGGCGCGGATGGTGAGATCAAGTGTCATTCAAGTTATGGCAAGTGAGTATGTTCAAATGGCAATTTTAAAAGGTGTTCCATATTGGAAAATGGTTTTTAAACATGTTTTACCAAATGCATTGTTACCAGCTATTAATGTTGTAGCTTTAACAATTGCATGGTTATTAGGTGGAGTTGTTGTAACTGAAGTTGTATTTAATTATCCAGGTCTTGGAAGATTGGTAATTGAGTCGATTTCAAATAGAGATTTGCCTACAGTTCAAGCATTAGCAATAATTCTAGCATCTATATATGTTAGTATAAATTTATTGGCAGATCTAATGACATTGATGCTTAATCCAAGATTAAAGACTTTACAGATAAGAAAATAATATGAAATTAGATAATATATACAAAGAAGAAAAGAAAAGTAATTTTGCAAAAGTCTCTGACATAATAATCACTATGGCCTCAAGGCCATCAGGCTTTATTGGCTTAAGTATATTGGTTTTCCACGTAATTCTTGCATTTATTAGCCCATTTATTGCGCCATATGATTTTAAAGCAATAAATCCTAGTTTAATGCTCCAAGCTCCATCTGCTGAATATTGGTTTGGAACAGATGATCTTGGAAGAGATGTTTTTACTAGGACAATTTTAGGTGGAAGAACAGCTTTGACAATAACTTTTTTTGGATCTTTGATTGCTTTGCTTTGGGGAGGACTACTTGGAATTTTTTGTGGTCTAGTTGGCGGAAAAACTGACGATATAGTGATGAGAATTGTTGATGCATTTTTATCTATACCCTGGATATTAGCAATGTTGTTAATTGTATCTTTGTTAGGAACATCAACTGAGGTACTGATACCTGCTTTAGGTTTCTTTTATGGTAAGGGAATCGTAAGAGTAGCAAGAGCTGCTACTCATGATGTTATTGCAAAAGATTTTATCGTATCAGCTAGAGCAAGAGGTCACAGTAATTTTTCAATAATATGGAATGAGATAATTCCAAATGTTCGAGATGCAATATTAGTGGAAGGTGCTATGAGATGGTCTTGGATGTTACTTGGTTTTAGTTCTTTATCTTTCTTAGGATTTGGTGTGAGTCCTCCAACTCCGGATTGGGGATTGATGATATCAAATGCTAGAGGTTTAATGTCTTTTGCTTATTGGTCAGTCATTGCTCCAATAGTTGGTTTAAGTAGCTTAATAATTGGCATCAATTTAACAGCTGATGCTTTTGCTAAAGCATTAGGGATAGACAGATCAACTAAAGCTCCCGTTTAATTTATGACTGTTATAATTCAAAAAGTAAAAAATTTATCTATTGGATTTAAAAGTAAAAAAGGTGAAGAAATTTTAATTTTAAAAAATATAACTACAAATATAAAAAAAGGTGAGACAGTTGGTATTGTTGGAGAGTCTGGATCTGGGAAAAGTACATTAGCACTTGCAATGATGGGATATGTTAAGCATGGCCTTTATACAATTGGAGGAGAATGTGAGTTCAATTCTTCAAATCTGCTAAATATGAAAAGTAAAGATTTAGAAAAAATCAGAGGTAGAAAGATAGCAATGATACCACAAAATGCAGGTCAAGCATTAACACCAAACTTAAAAATAGGTTATCAAATTGATGAAGCTTTGCAATTACACTCTGATTTAAATGAAAAAGAAAGAGAGAAAAAAATTTCTGAATTATTAAATAAAGTTAGACTTCCTTCACCAGAAACAATTGCCCTTAGATATCCACATGAACTTTCAGGAGGACAACAGCAAAGAGTTGCCGTAGCAATGGCGTTAGCAGGAACTCCTGATTTACTTCTTTTAGATGAGCCAACTACAGGATTAGATGTGACAACTCAAGCTCACGTATTAGAGCTTCTCAATTTTATTGCAAAAGATACAGGAACTTCAATGGTTTATGTAAGTCATGACTTGGGGGCAATAGCTCAAGTGAGTGATAGAATTATTGTTATGTATTCAGGAGAAATTGTCTTAGAAGGCCCTTCAAGAGATATTCTTAAAAAACCAATTCATCCTTACACACATGGATTGCTTAAATCTATTCCAAAATTATCTTTAGCTGGTCTTCCCGAGTCAATGCCTGGGAGTCAGCCTCAACCAGGAACAATTCAGGGTGGTTGTAGTTTTTTTGATAGATGTAATTTTTCAGAGGAGAAATGTAAAAATAATTCACCAGAGTTAGAATTTTTAAAAGAATTTAATACTAGCGTCAGATGTTTTAATTATGAAAAACTTTTGAAAGAGGGGGAAATTAACCAAAATGTAAACAAAATAAAAAACAACTCGCAAGACAAAGAAATATTAAATTTATCAGATATTTCTATAAGTTATGCTAAACAAAAACTCTTAGACCAGATTTTTAATAGAATTACCGATGACAATCCAACAGTTAAAGATATTAATATTAATATCAAAAAAGGTGAGACAATAGCTCTTGTAGGAGAGTCAGGAAGTGGAAAATCAACAATTCTTAAATCCATTGCTGGATTGCTAAGAACTAAAGATGGTTTAATAAGATTTGAAGAAAGTAGAAATTTATCATCTGACTTGAAAGAAAGAAATCCTAATGATTTAAGAATCATTCAATTAATATTTCAAAACCCTGATGAGTCTTTAAATCCAAACCACACAGTTGAGGAAATAATTGCCCAACCTTTAAAATTATATTTTGGATTAAAAGGTGAGGAATTGAAAAAAAATATTATTGATCTTTTGCAAAAAGTAAGACTTGGAGAATTTTATATTTCTAGGTATCCAAGGCAATTATCTGGTGGTGAAAAACAAAGAGTAGCAGTCGCAAGAGCTTTTGCTGCAAAACCAGACATTATATTATGTGATGAAGTAACATCTGCATTAGACGTCTCTGTACAAGCTGCCGTATTAAATTTATTACAACAACTAAAAGAGGACTTTGGAACCACATATATTTTTGTATCACACGATTTAGCTGTTGTTAGAGCAATAAGTGATAGAGTTGCAGTTCTTTATCAAGGAAGGCTTTGTGAGGTAGGACCCTCAAATGATGTTTATAAATTTCCATCTCACCCTTATACTGAGGTTTTATTAGGCGCAGTTCTAGAGCCAGATCCTGATATAAAACCTAAATTAGTTGCCGAGGATATAGTAGAGGAGAAACCACCTGAAAAAGGTTGTAGTTTTCAAGGTAGATGTTCAAGAATTGTTGGAGATATTTGTAAAAAAGAAATACCGCCCTGGCAATTAACTGATAGTGGTAATGCTATTAGATGTCATATACCTATTAAAGAATTGCAAAAAGAACAATTTAAATAGATTAATTAATTATTTTAAAATTTATTTTATTGTGCTTAAATACCTCCGGTATGAAAAATAACTCTACACTAGTGAAAAATTTACTTTCAGACTTTAGAATAAATATTTATTTCCAGAATATTTCTTTAATGTTGATTGGGACGTTAATTTTAGCTTTTTCATCAAAGGTACAGGTTCCATTTTGGCCAGTTCCTATGACTATGCAAACATTTGTAGTCTTTATTATTGGAATGACATTTGGATCTAAATTAGCTTTTTTCACACTTTTGCTTTATTTATTTGAAGGGGCTATCGGGCTTCCAGTTTTTGCTAAAGGTGGAGGATTATTTTATTTAACTGGTCCAACAGCTGGCTATCTTTATGGAATGACTATTGCAGCTGGTGTTGTTGGTTATTTGGCAGATAGAAATTTTAATGACTCCTATATCAAAAGTTTATTTTCTCTTTTAATAGCAACTTCTATTATTTTTATTATTGGGGTGGGTTATTTGGGCTCAGTTATAGGTTATGAGAAGGCTTTAGCTGGTGGTCTATATCCTTTTTTACCAAGTGAATTATTCAAAATTGCTCTAGCAGTGGCAATAATTCCATCAATTACAAAAATAATTAAATAATAATTTAAAAATATTTAATCGCTTTAAGTTGCTCTTGAATAAGATATTCATTATAAGTCTTAATTCTCATTATGAAAATTAATAAAGTAGTAGTCATAGGGTCAGGTACAATGGGCAGTGGAATAGCCGCTCAATTATGTAATGCAAATGTTCCAGTAACATTGTTAGACTTAACTACTGAAATTTCTGAAAAAGCTAGAGAAAGAATTTTAAAATCTAGACCTCCTTTATTAATAGATAAGTCAAAAATAAACAATATCAATGTTGGAAATATAAATGATAATTTTAATGAAGTTGGTGAAGCAGACTGGATAGTTGAAGCTGTCGTTGAGAGAATTGATATTAAACACAATATTTATGAAAAAATTTTTAAAGAAAGAAAGAAAGGATCAATAGTATCTTCAAATACATCTTCTATTCCAATTAAAGTTCTTTCAGAAAAACTTTCAGATGAAGAAAAAAAAGATTTTTGTATAACTCACTTCTTTAATCCAGTCAGATATATGGATTTGTTAGAAATTGTAAAAAATGAAAATAATGATTTAGATCAAATAAACTCACTTAAAAGTTTTTGTGAAAAAAATTTAGGAAAAGGTGCATTAATTTGTAATGATACTCCAGGATTTTTAGGAAATAGAATTGGTGTATACGCTATGCAAGTGGCTATGACTGAAGCTTTTAAAATGAAATTAACAATTGAAGAAGCTGATGCCGTCTTTGGAAGGCCAATGGGAATACCAAAAACAGGAGTTTTCGGTCTCTATGATTTAATTGGAATTGATTTGATGGCCGATGTTTTGAAAAGTTTTATAAAAGAACTTCCAGAAACTGATGACTTTCAAGTTGTAGCAAAAGAAATACCATTAGTTAAAAAACTTATAGAAACTGGATACACAGGAAGAAAAGGAAAAGGTGGTTTCTATA
>CACMYJ010000015.1 GCA_902617895.1 uncultured Pelagibacteraceae bacterium
TAACACAATAATTGAAAGAAATGTAAAAATTGGCAAAAATTGCAATATTGGTAGTAATGTAATTATTAAGAACACTATCATTGGAGATAATACAAATATTCTTGATGGGGCAATTTTAGGTAAAAAAGGATTTGGTTTTTTCCCTGACAAATATAAAAATATAAGATACCCACATGTAGGAATGGTTATTGTAGGAAATAATGTGGAGATCGGGTGTAATAACACAATAGACAGAGGATCATTGACAAATACAATTATTGGTGACGGAACGTTTTTAGATAATCAAGTCCATATAGCGCATAATGTTAGAATTGGAAAAAATTGTATAATTACTGGTCAGGTTGGATTTGCTGGTAGTTCAACTATTGGTGATAAAGTAATGATTGGAGGACAGTCTGGAATTTCTGGTCATATAACTATTGGCGATAATGTGCAAATTGGAGGTGGAAGTGGTGTCATCAAAAATATCCCTGCAAATAACAAAGTAATGGGATACCCTGCAAAAAATATTAGAAACTTTTTAAAAGACAGTAAATTAAATGACTAATTTAAGTAAAGAACAAATTAAAAATCTTCTCCCTCATAGGGAACCAATGTTATTAATTGACGAACTAAGAAATATTAAAAAACTTTTCTCTGCCACTGCCATAGTAAAAGTTAAGAAAGATAGTTTTTTTGTAAATGGACATTTCCCTGGAGAACCAGTAATGCCTGGCGTTCTAATAGTTGAAGCTTTTGGACAGGCTGCTGCTGCTTTAACTGCAAATGGATTAGATAAAGCTACGTATGAAAATAAGTTAGTTTTTTTAATGACAATTGAAAAAGCTAGATTTAGAAATCCAGTAATACCAGATTGTATTCTAGAACTTAATATTGAGGCTATAAGATCACATGGTAGAGTCTGGAAGTATAAAGGAACAGCTTTTGTTGGTGATAAAAAAATGGCAGATGCGCAATGGTCAGCAACAATTGTTGATAGAAAGTAATAATCAGTAGTAATAGTTGATAAGAAATAAATTCTAAATTTGTTATCAATTATGTGTGATCCATAAAACAGCAATTGTAGACTCAAAAGCAAAAATTGCAGATAATGTTCAGATAGGGCCTTATTGTTTTATTGGCCCAGAGGTAGAAATAGGTAACAACTCAATTATACATTCTCATATAAATATAGTTGGCAATACAAAGATAGGAGAGAATAACCAAATATATCCTTTCTCATCTATTGGAACTCCTCCTCAAGATTTAAAATATAAAGGAGAAAAAAATTCAATAATTATTGGAAATAACAATAGGTTTAGAGAGTATGTTAATATAAATCCTGGAACAGAACAAGGTGGTGGAATAACCAGAATTGGAGATAATAACTTATTAATGGTTTATTGCCATGTAGCACATGATTGTAAGATATCAAACAATGTTGTTTTAGCAAACAACGTTCAAGTAGGTGGGCATGTTAGCATTCAAAACAACGCGATAGTAGGTGGAAGTTGTGCGATACATCAATTTTCTAGAATTGGTGAGTATGCGATGATAGGTGGAATGACTGGAGTTTTGAGTGATGTCATTCCGTTTGGTTTATCAATGGGTAACAGAAATAATTTAATGGGATTAAATCTTATTGGATTAAGAAGATCTAAAGTTTCAAATGAAAATATTAAAAAAATACAATTAGCTTATGAAATAATATTTAAAACTCCAAATTTTAGAGAAAATATAGAACAACTTAATAATGATCTTAAAGAAAATGAGTTTATAAAAAAAATACTTAGTTTCATAAATACAGACAAAAAAAGACCAATATCACTTCCACTTAACAAATAATGATAGGACTTTTTTTAGGTGAAAAAGATCTACCAAATGAAATTATTAAAAAAATAGAAAAAAAGAAGATAAAATATTTCATTATAGATCTTACAAAAAACAACAAATTTAAAAAAAATAAGCATAGCTTTTTTATTAACATAGGTAAATTTGGTGAAATTTTAAATCTTATCAAATCACAAAAATGTAAAAAAGTCATATTTGCAGGAAATATAGTTAAACCTAAAATATCAAAACTAAAATTAGACTTAAGAGGGCTATTTTATATTCCAAGAATAGTTAAAGCGTCAAAAAAAGGTGACGCAGCAATATTAAAAGTTTTAATTAAAATTTTGTCTGAAAATAAAATTAAAGTTATTAAATTAAATACCTTCAACCCTGAGTTAACATTAAAGAGAGGAATTTATACAAAAACTAGACCAACTTTATTTGAAAAGGAAGAGATAGTTAAAGGGATTAAAGAATTAAAAAAGATAAATTCGCACAATCATACACAAGCAGTAATAATAAGAGATAACAAAATCATTTCTAGAGAAACAAGAAAAGGAACAAAAGTAATGATAAAATCTGTTACTAAATCCAAAATAAAAGGTATTTTAATAAAACTACCTAAAGCAAAACAAGATTTAAGGGTAGATTTACCCACAATTGGAATTGATACATTTAAAGATTGTAAAGAGGTTGGCATCAAGGGAATTGTTATTAAATCAAACCAAAATATTATATTAAATAAAGAAGCTTGTATTAAATATGCTAATCAAAATAAACTCTTTCTAATAGCTATATGAAAAAAATTTTTGTTCTTACAGGTGAACCCTCAGGGGATAAATTAGCGTCAGAAGTAATATCACAAATAAAAACAAAAAAAGCTGATTTAGAATTCTTAAGTGTTGGTGGAACAAACTTGGAAAAATTAGGTATAAAGACAATCTATGACCAAAAAGAAATAACCTATATAGCTTTTACCGATATATTGTTAAATTTTTTTAAAATAAAACGTAAAATTAAAGATACTGTTAATGAAGTCTTGAAATTTAACCCAGATATTTTATTTAGTGTTGATAGTCCAGATTTTACATTAAGAGTAGCAAAACTAGTAAAAGAAAAAAATCCAAAAATAAAAATAATTCATTTTATTGCCCCTAAAGTTTGGGCATGGAGAGAGGGTAGGGTAAAGAAAATGAAGGAATTTTTAGACCATATTTTATTACTTTTTAGGTTTGAAAAAGAATATTTTGATAAAGAAAAACTAACCAACACTTTTGTAGGTCATCCTTTGTTAGATAAAAAAATGAATGAAAACATCCAAATAGACCAATTTTTAGATAAAAAAAAAATTATATCAATTTTTCCTGGAAGCAGAACTTCAGAGATAAACCATCATATGCCAATTCTAATTAGTTTTATTAAAAAAATGAATAGCAATGATCCCAATTATAATTTCATATTTCATGCAACTGATAAAAATAAAAAACTTATATCAAGTTATATTTCAAAAGAATACATACAAAATCTAGAAATTATAAATGACGATAAAATTAAAACTGCAGTTTTAAAAAAATCAATTTTTGCTGTGGTAAAATCTGGAACAGTTTCTTTGGAGGTTTGTAAAATGAATGTTCCGTCAATAATTATATATAAAATGAATTTTGTTAATTTTTATTTAGCAAAATTTCTATTAAATATAAAATTTGTTAATATGATAAATATTATCAATAATAGAGAAGTCATTCCAGAGTTGATACAATCTGAATGTAATGCTGAGGAAATATTTAGAAGCGTTTACTATTTTCTAAAAAAACCAGATTTAATTGCCAAACAAAAAGATGAAATAAAAAAAACTCTTGAAACTTTGACTTCTCCTAGCTCTTCGTCTGAAGAAGCTTCAAATATTATATTATCCTATATTTCCTAATCTTTTCATTACTTCGTTTTTTCCAAGAGATAATATTATATCATATATTCCTGGACCAAATTTAGATCCTGTTAACATTATTCGTAATGGCTGCCCAATACCCTTAAAATTTGTATTGTTCAATTTTATTAACCCATTTATGATTTGTTCTAAATTTACTCTATCAAAAACTTCTAATTCTGAAATCTTCTCTTTAAATAAATGTATTATTTTTTTTGCTTCATCGTTTATCAGCTCTTTATCACTTTCATTAAAAATAACTTTATCATTTAATATGAATTTAGAATTGTTAAATATATCCTCAAGTGTTTTTGCTTTATTTTTTAAAAAAGTTAATGAGCTCTTTATTGTATTTTCTTTATCTTCTTTAATTCTATCTTTATACATCTCACAATATTCTTTTAACTTTTTGTACAATATATTTTCTTCACTATTTTTTATGTAATATTCATTCATAGAAAGAATTCTACTCATATCAAGTTTTGAAGGTGATTTACCTATTCCATCTAAATTAAAAAGTTTTATACTTTCATCTAAGTTAAAAATTTCCTTATCTTTATAAGACCATCCTAACCTTAGTAGGTAATTTCTAAGTGACTCAGGTAGAATACCAATTTTTGAGTAATCTTCTAATGTTGAGGCATTGTCTCTTTTTGATAGTTTCTTACCATCTATTGTATGAATAAGTGGTATATGAGCAAATTGTGGAATATCCCATCCTAATGCTTCATATATCTGTATTTGTTTAAAAGTATTTATTTTATGATCGTCTCCTCTTATAATATGAGTCATTTCCATATTATGATCATCAACTGACGCAGATAAATTATAAGTTGGCGTTTCGTCATTTCTTAAAATAACAAAATCCTCAATAGTATTATTTTCAATCTCCACGTTTCCTTGAACCAAGTCTTTTAGTAGAGAAGTGCCTTCTATTTTACTTTTAAATCTTATAACTGGTTTTATATCACTTGGGGCTTGATCTTCAGAAATATCACGCCATTTTCGATTATACACATAAGGAATTCTTTTTTGTTTAGCTCTTTTCTTTTGTTCCTCTATTTCCTCTGCACTACAAAAGCATTTATAGGCATTTCCATTTTCTAATAATCTTTTAGCAATGGTTACGTGTTCATCAACCATTTTTGATTGAATATACTCTTCACCATCATGTTCAATTCCCATCCATTTTAGAGAATTAATTATTTGAACTTTATGTTTTTCCTTAGATCTTTCTTTATCAGTATCTTCTATCCTTAAATAAAATTTACCCGATTTATTTTTTGAATATAACCAATTAAATAGAGCTGTTCTTACTCCACCAATATGAAGAGGGCCGGTAGGAGAAGGAGCAAATCTAGTTGCTACTTTTTTCATGGAATTTATTTAGACTATTTTACTGAAAGTTTCTATATAAAGATACAAGAATTCCTTGAACTTTTACTCTATCTGGGCCAAAAATTTTTGTTTCGTAATTTCTATTTGCACTTTCTAATGCAACAGTTTTACCTTTTCTTCTAATTCTTTTCAACATAGCCTCGTGATCATCTATTAAAGCTACTACAATTTTTCCATTATCTGCAGTATCTGCTCTCTTGACAATAACAGTATCACCATCATTAATCCCAGCTTCTATCATAGAGTCTCCTTGGACCTTTAAACCAAAAAATTCTCCATCTTTTTCAATATTTGCTGGCAGTGGAATTCTTGAAACTTCATTCTGTATAGCCTCAACTGGAGTTCCTGCAGCAATTTTTCCAAGAACAGGTATTTCTGTATCGTTAGAATTATTTAAATTTTCCTCGTCTAGTCCTCCCCTAATAACGCTTGGAGAAAAACTGTTATAAATATCGTTAGCTGATGCAGTTTCAGGTAACTTAATTACTTCTAATGCTCTCGCTTTATGGGCTAATCTTTTAATGAAGCCTCTTTCTTCTAATGCACTAATAAGTCTGTGGATCCCAGATTTTGATTTTAAATTTAAAGACTCTTTCATTTCTTCATATGAAGGCGAAACACCTGTAGATCTCAACTTTTTGTTGATAAAGAGAAGCAGGTTTTTTTGTTTTTTAGTTAACATAGAACAAATTAAGTACATCGATGTTCTATAAAAGTTCCTTAATTTATACAACAGCTAAAAAGCATTATAATTGTTGGAAAATTTCTATAAAAGGGAAAAAATATTATTATTTTCTAAATCTTTTAAAAGTGATTCACCAATTAAAAAAGTGCTTATTGAGGTCCTGTTTTTTATATCAAGCAATTCATCTTTTGTTTTTAGACCACTCTCAGAAATTAGAGGGGAGGCGTGATTTGAAACAACATCATATATATCATAAGTTGTATTTATCTCAGTTTTAAGAGTTTTTAGGTTTCGGTTATTAATACCAATTAAAGCATTTGGATATTTTACTGATTTTTCTGCCTCTTCAATTGTATGAACTTCAACAATTACACTCATATTATGCTTCAAAGCTTCCTCGTAAATTTCATCAGCAGTTTTTTCAGAAATACCGGCTAATATAATCAGAACCGCATCAGCACCGTAACTTTTTGCCAAAGGTACTTGAAATTTATCAACAAAAAAATCTTTACAAAGAATGGGTAATTCAATTTTTTTTTTAATTTCAGAAATATGAGATAGATTTCCTAAAAAAAAATCTTCTTCGGTTAATACAGACAAGCATGTGACATTCTTAGAATTATATATATTGGCAATTTTAACCGGATCATAGTCATCTATCAAAATACCTGCAGACGGACTTGCTTTTTTTATTTCAGCAATTACGGATATTTTATTTTCTGAGATTTTCGTTTGTATTTTCTTTTTGAAATCAAAAAAAATGTCCTTCTCACTAATTGCATGCAGTAAGCTGTTTATATCAATTTCAAGTTTTAATTTTTCAATTTTAGTTTTCTTTTGATCGATTATTTTCTGAAGGATATTTTCAGACATTTTGTAAACTTTTTAAAAATTTGAATGCTGCGCCAGACTTAATAAAACCTCTAGTAAAATTATAAGCAATCTTAAAATCATCATATTTTTCAGATATCATTAACCCTGCTGCAGCATTTAAACATACAGCTTTTGAAAAATCATTATCTTCACCTTGAAATATTTTTAAAATTTTATCAGAATTAAATTTAGCATCATCTCCGACTAAATTTTCAAATTTATCTGCATTTACATTTAATTCATTTGGATCAATTATAAACTCAGATATTTCATTATTTTTCAATTGCACAACATTAGTTTTAGCGTAAGGTGATATTTCATCTAAACCATCCTCACTATTTAGAATCCAAGCAAATTTTAAACCTAGATTTTTTAGTGCATTAGCAAAAATTTTTAGAAGTTTATTATCAAAAACACCAATTACCTGTCTTTCAACAAGTGCTGGACTGCTTAATGGACCTATCATATTAAAAATAGTCCTTTTTCCTATTTTTTTTCTCGTTGGACCAACATATTGCATTGCAGAATGGTAATTTGGAGCAAACATAAAGCCAAAATTATTATTTTTAATTTGCTCTTCGATTTGATTTGGCTCCAAGTTGATATTTATTTTCAAGGCTTCAAGAACATCAGCCGACCCACATTTTGACGAAACTGCTTTATTTCCATGCTTTGCTACTTTAACATCCATGCTTGCCAACAAGAGTGCTGATGCAGTTGAAATATTAAGAGTATCTTTTCCATCTCCACCAGTACCACAAGTATCAATACAATCTTCAGCTTTTACTCTTTTTGACTTATCTCTTAATATATATACACCTCCAGCTATTTCATCTGAAACCTCACCTTTAGCTGATAATAATGTTAAAAAATCGTAAATTTGTTGATCACTAGCCTCACCATTCATTAAAATCTTAAATGCATCTTTGCTTTCATCAAAATTTAAATTTATATTATTTCTGAGCTTTTCTAAAAATTGATCCATTTTTACTCTTTTACAAAGTTCTCTAAAATTTTTAAACCATATTTAGTTTTAATACTTTCAGGATGAAATTGAACTCCGTGGATTTTGTATTCCTTATGCATAACACCCATAATTGTCCCATCGGATGTACTAGATGTAATTTTTAAATCTTTAGATAAAGATTTTCTATCAATTACTAAACTATGATATCGAGTAGCTGAGAAATTTTTTGGTAAATTATTAAGAATACCAATTTTCTTATTTATAATATTGCTTGTCTTTCCATGTACAAGTTTTTTAGCTTGAATTATCTTAGAACCAAATATTTGACCAATGATTTGATGACCTAAACAAACGCCAAGAATTGGCATTTTTTTATACAAATTTTTTACTATCTTTAAACAATTTCCAGATTGATTAGGATTTCCAGGTCCTGGAGATATTACAATTTTATTATACCCTTTTTTCAAAATATAATGATGATCTACTTTATCATTTCTAAAAACATCCACTTTAGCAAAAGATGAAACATAGTGATATAAATTGAATGTAAAACTATCATAATTATCAATTAAAATTATTTTCATAATCCTTATTCCAAAGCCTTAATTAAAGCTTTTGCTTTATTTACAGTTTCATTAAATTCATTAATTGGTTTACTGTCTGCAACTATTCCCGCTCCAGACTGTACATAAAACTTTTTATTTTTTGAAATTGCTGTTCTAAGTGCGATGCAAGTATCAAAATCACCATTTGCAGAAAAATAACCAATACCTCCTGCATAAACTTTTCTTCTTGTTGTTTCTAATTCATCTATAATTTCCATGGCTCTTATTTTAGGTGCACCTGATACTGTTCCAGCAGGAAAACCAGCTAATAATGTATCAAATTTACCAAATTGTTTATTAAATACACCTTCAACATTGGAGACTATATGCATTACATGTGAATATCGCTCTATCTTAAAACTTTCAGTAACCTTAACAGAGTTTATTTTAGAAACTTTTCCAGTATCATTTCTTCCAAGATCAAGAAGCATCAGGTGCTCTGAAAGCTCTTTTTTATCCTTTAAAAGATCCTTTTCATAAAATTTATCTTCCTTTTTATTTTTACCTCTAGGTCTTGTCCCAGCAATAGGTCTAATAGTTATTTTATTATCCCTAAGCCTTACAAGTATTTCAGGACTCGCACCTATAATTTGAAAGTCTTCAAAGTTAAAAAAATACATGAAAGGAGAAGGGTTAGTAATTCTCAATTTTTTATAAATATCCAGAGGTTCTTTTTTAAGATCCGTTTCAAACCTTTGGCTTAGAACAACTTGAAAAATATCTCCAATTTTAATGTAATTTTTAGCCTTAGAAACATTGCTAAGGAATTTCTTTTTTGAGATATTTGATTTAATTTTTGGTTTGGCAATCTTAGTTTTAGATTGATTTATTTTGTAACTAAAGTTTGCTAAAAAAATCATTTCTTCTATTTCTTTCTTTATTTTGTCATACTTAGCTTGA
>CACMYJ010000016.1 GCA_902617895.1 uncultured Pelagibacteraceae bacterium
TGTTCTATTATTTTGTTTTACTTTATCAAATATTTGATTTGCAAATTCTTCTAATTTTGGAAAAAAATTTTTATTTTCTTGTAAAAAATCTGAAATTACTTCCCCAGGAAATGCGTTTTTTCTCCCATCAATAATTTTGCCTGAAATATTTTCTAATTTGTTAAAAATTTCATGATCTTTTTGTTTAAAGTTATCACCTAATTTAATTAAAGCTTTAGCAATTTTTGGATTTGTATTAACTAAATCCTTTACTTCTGGTCCAAGAATATCAAGATCCTCAAAAAGTTCATCACCCAAAAGCTCAGAAATATTATTCTCAAGATTTATGTCAGTTTTACTTGTAAGGTCTGAAAGCTCTATTTTAAGTTTATCACAAACCCTTAAAAGTAAGTCTCCATCAATTTTTCTTTTCCCACTCTCTATTAGATTTAAATAGCTTGGTGAAATAGACATTTCCTCTGCTAGTTTGTTAGCTTGAATTCCTAGTTGCCTTCTAAATGCTTTGATTTTTGGACCAATTTTTGTATCTATTTGACTCATTTTACTATATGTAAATTTTGTAAATTAAAATTTACACAAAATTATCTCATTTTACAAGCATAATCAATTTAGTTGTAGATTTTGTAAATATTGTAAATTATAAGGTTTACATGGAAAAAAACAAAATTAATAATATCGAAAATAACTACCAAATTACTAATAAAGAAGAGCATTCTGAGCATAAGTCAAAAGGTATTTACATTAGAGACGATCATTGCGATTGGGGATCTAGCGGAATGAACGAATTTACTGAAGAATACAGCTCAAAATAGTCATTAGTCATTTCTAGTCATTTAATCAAAAGAGAGGGGTTTAGGTGTCAGCTGAGAATATTTCATACGATTTACAAAGATTTGCAGGTATTAAAAGAGATTATACTCCTGAAGAAGTTGAAAGATTAAGAGGTTCAATCAAAATTGAGTATTCTATGTGTAAAATGCAGTCCCAAAAGCTTTGGAAACTGCTTAATACTGAAGCTTATGTAAACACCCTTGGGTCACTTTCAGGAAATCATGCAGTACAACATGCAAAAGCTGGTTTAAAGGCAATTTATTTAAGTGGTTGGCAAGTTGCAGCTGATGCTAATAGTGCAGGTGAAATGTATCCTGATCAATCTTTATATCCATATGATAGTGCACCAAAATTAGTTGAGACAATGAATAATTCCTTAATAAGAGCTGATCAAATTCAACATATGGAAATGATAGATGGTGATATGGATAAAAGTAAGAGAACTGATTACATGTTGCCAATTATAGCTGATGGTGAAGCAGGATTTGGTGGACCACTAAATGTATTTGAATTAACTAAAAAATTTATTAGAGCGGGTGCTGCTGGGGTTCACTTTGAAGACCAATTAGCTAGTGAGAAAAAATGTGGTCATATGGGTGGAAAAGTTCTTGTACCAACTGGAACAATGGTTAGAAATTTAAAGGCTGCTAGACTTGCTGCTGATATTGCAGATGTACCATTAATAATTTTAGCAAGAACAGATGCAAATGCTGCAAAATTAATCACTAATGATTTTGATGAAAATGATAAACCATTTTTAACTGGCGAAAGATCACCTGAGGGTTTCTTTTATGTTAAAGATGGAATAGAGCAAGCAATTTCTAGAGGTCTTGCTTATGCACCATACGCAGATTTAATTTGGTGTGAAACCGCTACTCCAAATTTAGAGGAAGCAAAGAAATTTGCTGATGCTATACATAAAAAATTTCCAGGTAAAATGTTAGCTTATAACTGTTCTCCATCATTTAATTGGAAGAAACATTTATCCGATGAGGAAATTGGATCATTTCAAAGAAAGATTGGAGAAATGGGATATAAATTTCAATTCATTACATTAGCAGGTTTCCACACTCAAAATATCGCAATATTTGAATTAGCAGAAAAATATAAATCAGAAGGTATGACTGCTTACTCAAAAATTCAACAGCATGAATTTGCTAGAGAAAAAGATGGATACACAAGTGTGAAGCATCAAAGAGAAGTAGGTACATCTTATTTTGATGCAGTTTCAAATACAATAAGCTCAGGTAAAAGCTCAACTACGGCAATGGAAGGCTCAACTGAGTCAGAACAGTTTTAGATGATAGATTAATGTTTACTAGTGCTCTTCTATTAATAGTAAGCTATTTTTTATTTAAATACACAGTTCAATGGATTCAATATTATAATCAAACCGATCCTAGAATGCCTGACTCAATATGGCGTTATACCTGTGATTATAAAGTTATTGGCATAAGAGATATCTGTGACTTGGATGATAAGCCATTTGTGCGACAAAGAAGGAAACGAGATAAAATTGTTACAATAATGTATTTTATTGTAGTCCTTGCTTTTGTATTTTCTATGTATTTTATGGCGAGTTTATTAGGACTAATTCTTTAATTTTTGAATCTGGTCCCATGCTGAATTGACAGCTCTCATTTTAGCCTTACTTTCATCTATTACTTCTTGAGGAACACCTTTGCTTAATAAAAGATCAGGGTGATGCTCTTTGCTAAGTCTAATATAACGTTTTCTTATTTCTTCGAGCGAGTCATCAGGCTTACTTTCTAAAACAATATAAGGATTAACTTTATCTGATGACTTTCTGCTTTCTTTAATTCCGTTAATTTGTGTCTGATTTAATCCAAAAATTCTTGCTATATCTTCTATCATGATTAATTCATTGTCACTTATATGCTCGTCAGCTTCTGCAATATAGAAAAGAGTATTAATTACCTCCTCTAACACATTTATGTTTCCTTTATAAACCTCAGCAATTTGTTTTGCGTATGGTTCATATCCAGCACTTTCCTCTTTAGCTTTATTAAAAATTTTACCAACCTGATCTAATTCACTTTCAGGTATTTTTAATTTATCTTTAACAGCAATTAATTCTTCACGACTAACTTGCCCATCAGCCTTACTTAGCTTTGCCGATAAAACAATGAGAGAAAGAGCAAAAATTTGTTGAGGCTGCGCAAAAGATCTAAATCCACCACTTGATCTGGCTCTTGACATTTTTCCACCGATTAAGGATCCTAAAAGCATACCGAAAGGTCCGCCAATTGAAAAACCCAGCATTCCACCAATTATGCTTCCCCATATTGCCATTACTCAAAACTCCTTAATTTATATTCCCAGTTTCCCATTTTATTATAAGTCACTTTTAATATTAAATTATTTTCAGGATTATACCAAACATCAAATTCAAATTTTTTTTCATCAGAAAGACCTTCGTCATTTGACTTAATATTAAAGTGTTCAGTTAAATATTCTTTGCCATTAATAGTAATATTTTTAGTTCCAATTAAACTTACAGTCTGTTTTTTAATACTACCAGATAAAGGACTGATTTGTTTATCCGAATTGAAAATTTTGTGGTTCCACCAATTTCCAATTGTACAATCTAAACTAGCTTCACCTTTATAAGACGATCCATCTATAATAAATTTATTTGTATCCTTATCATAATTTAAATTCACATATTTTTCCTTATCATTTTGAAAAGTATTTGATTTAAAAAAAACTAATTTTTCATCTCTATATTTTTCTATTGTTTCACTTAATATTGAAAAAACTGTTATTCCAAATAACTCTACTTTAAAATTAGTATAATTTTTTACGACAAACAAATCCTCGTCAAATTCAAAGAAGTAGCTGGTACTTCCAATAATTTCATTATTTCTTAGAACATCCATCTCAATTTTTTTAAGGCCTTTATAATGACTGCTATGTGCCATCACTTTAGAAGCAAACATAATAATTATTAATGCGATTATAAAATGTTTCATTTTCATAGATTTTAGTTAAAGAAAGTATAAATAATAGCTAAATATATGTTCCTTACTATCAAAAATATTCCTAAAGTCTCATGGAGTTCTCAAGAGACTTTTAATTTAAAGCCAAAATTATCAACATTATTTTTTCTGTGTTTTGGCCTTATATTATTTGGTTTTGGTGAAGCATTAGTCGTTATTTCATTTATTGGCAATTCTCCATGGACTGTAATGGCACAAGGAATTTCAATTAATTCAGGATTATCCATTGGAATTGTCACTTTTATAGTAAGTGTTGTCGTTTTATGTTCATGGTTTTTCTTAAAACAAAAACCTGGTCTTGGTACCATATTCAATATCGTAATTATTGCAGCAATGTTAGATATTACAATTGCATTAATACCAACCCCTGAAACTTATATTATGAAATTATTAATGGCTGCAGTCGGTGTAATGATAGTCGGAGTGGGGAGTGGTATCTATTTGATTGCTAATCTAGGTCCAGGACCTAGGGATGGTTTAATGACTGGTTTACAAAAAAAAACTAATCTACCGATTGCTGCTGTCAGATCTTTCATAGAAATCTCTGTAGCTTCAGTTGGTTGGTATTTAGGTGGAACAATCGGAATTGGAACTTTAATGTTTGCTTTTGGAATTGGTCCCTGCATTGCTTTAAGTTTATATATTATAGATAAAATAATGAACTAAGTAGCAGTATGCTGTTTTTCGCTTCTTTTTCTTTCGTGAGGGTCTAGAATTGCTTTTCTAAGTCTGCAAGATTTAGGTGTGATTTCTAAAGCTTCATCTGTGTTAAGCATACTTAATTGTTCTGCAATCGACATTTGTCTTACCGGTGTGAGAACTATGTTTTCATCTGTGCCTTGTGTTCTCATATTCGTAAGTTTTTTTCCTTTCATAACATTAATTATCATATCACCTGGTTTAGGAGCTAAGCCAACAATCATTCCTGTATAAACTGGATCATTATGTGTAACAAACATTTCTCCTCTGGCCTGCAAATTAAAAATTGAAAATGCAACAGCCTTGCCCTGATCCATAGAAATTAAAGCACCATTCCTTCTTCCTTCCATGTCTCCCTCGAAATCTCCATAAGAATGAAAAATTCTATTGATAACACCAGTTCCTTTAGTTAAAGTTAAAAATCTACTCGTGTATCCCATTAAACCTCTTGTTGGGGCTTGAAAAATAAGTCTTTTTTTATTTTTTCCAGTATCTTTTAGTTCAATTAATTTACCTTTTCTTCTATTCATAGAATCTATAATTCTTGATGAGTATTCTTCATCCAAATCCATAGTTATTTCTTCAAAAGGTTCTAACTTTTTTAAATTTTCATCAGTTTTAAATAAAACTCTAGGAGGGCTGACGGTCATTTCAAACCCCTCTCTTCTCATTTGTGTTAATAATATTTCAAGCATTAATTCTCCTCGTCCACTTATTTCAAATGCATCTTTATTAGAGTTTTCTGAGAAAGAAATCCCAACGTTGTTTTGGGCCTCTAAAATTAAACGATCTCTAATTTGAGTGCTTGTTAATTTCTTACCCTCTGTTCCTGCTAAGGGTGAACTATTTACTGTTATTTTTATTGACATTGTTGGTGGATCGATCGGTGTTGCCTCAATTGGTTCATTTACCTCTAAATCACAAATAGTATCTGCTACATTTGCTTTTTCTAATCCAGCTATAACTACGATATCTCCAGCTTCTCCAACTTCAATGGGCACTTTTTTTGTACCCTCATATCTAAAGATCTTTGTAAGTCTACCTTCATCTATTTTTTCACCTTTTAAATTTATTGCTTTAATTTGTTGATTTGCTTTTGCTGTCCCTTGTGAAATTCTTCCAACTAAACTTCTGCCCAAAAAGTTATCAGCGTAAAGTAGCGTCGATAGCATTGCAAATGGTTTTGATTTATCAAATTCTGAGGGCTTTACATGATCTAAAACTAAGTCTAATAGTGGGTTAAGATTTTCTCTTGGTCCGTCAATATCTTTAGATGCCCAACCAGATCTTCCGCTTGCATAT
The DNA here is from genome assembly GCA_902617895.1 of uncultured Pelagibacteraceae bacterium. Classification (GTDB taxonomy): domain Bacteria; phylum Pseudomonadota; class Alphaproteobacteria; order Pelagibacterales; family Pelagibacteraceae; genus Pelagibacter. The sequence continues at coordinate 5,853 of CACMYJ010000016.1, forward strand.
AATACAGGAAAATCTAATTGTTCCTCATTTGCATCTAAACTAACAAATAAATCAAAAGTCTCATTTAAAACCTCATCTGCTCTTTGATCATTTTTATCTAATTTATTTATAACAACAATTGGTCTCAATCCCTGTTTTAATGCTTTGCTTAACACAAATTTTGTTTGAGGCATGACGCCTTCTGCAGAGTCTACTAATAGTAATGCACCATCTGCTAAACTTAAAACTCTTTCAACTTCTGCTGCAAAATCTCTGTGACCAGGAGTATCAATAATATTTATTCTAGTATCTTTCCAATTAATCGAAGTAGGCTTAGCAAGAATTGTAATTCCTCTCTCTTTTTCTAACTCTCCAGAGTCCATTAATCTTTCATCAACTACTTCGTTGTCTCTAAAAGAACCACTCTGTTTCATCAAATTATCAATCAGTGTTGTTTTTCCATGATCAACGTGAGCAATGATAGTGATGTTTCGAATATTATTATTCATAATTGAGGTTCTTATACATTTATACCTTTAATTGAAAACAAAAAAAAAGGGCAGAGTAATCTGCCCTTTTTAAATTTTTAAGTTAGACTGTTTGGGTTACATACCCATGCCACCCATGCCACCCATGCCGCCCATTCCTCCTGGAGGCATTCCTCCAGCAGCAGCATCCTTCTCCTCAGGTTTATCAGCAACCATTGCTTCAGTCGTTACTAATAATCCAGAAATTGAGGCCGCGTCTTGTAAAGCTGTTCTTACAACTTTGACAGGATCAATAATTCCTTCTTTGAACATGTCAACATATTGTTCTGTTTGAGCATCATAACCTTGAGAAGATTTATTAGCTTCTAAAAGTTTGCCTACTATAACTGAACCGTCAACACCAGCATTTGTTGTAATTTGTCTTATAGGTGCTTCTAATGCACTTTTAACAATTTCAACACCTGCTTTTTGATCAGACCCTTTTACTTTTAACTTGTCTAGATCTTGAGAAGCATAAAGAAGAGCACAACCACCACCAACAACTATTCCTTCTTCAACAGCAGCTCTTGTAGCATTTAAAGCATCTTCAACTCTGTCTTTTTTCTCTTTAACTTCTACCTCTGTTGCACCACCAACTTTAATTACTGCAACACCGCCTGCTAATTTAGCAAGTCTTTCTTGAAGTTTTTCTCTATCATAATCTGATGAAGTTTCCTCAACTTGTTGTTTAATTTGATCACATCTTGCTTCAATGTCTGATTTTTTTCCAGTACCACTTACGATCGTGCTATTTTCTTTATCAACTTTTACTCTTTTAGCAGATCCAAGATCAGTGATTTTTACATTTTCCAATTTTATACCAAGATCTTCAGATATAACTTGTCCACCAGTCAAAATTGCGATGTCTTCAAGCATAGCTTTTCTTCTATCCCCGAAGCCAGGAGCTTTAACTGCAACAACTTTAAGTCCACCTCTGAGTTTGTTTACAACTAAAGTTGCCAAAGCTTCACCTTCTACATCTTCTGAAATAATCATTAAAGGTCTGCCTGCTTGAACAACTGCTTCAAGTAGCGGAACCATAGGTTGAAGATTAGTTAATTTCTTTTCGTGTAAAAGAATTAATGGATTTTCCAATTCTGTTGTCATTTTTTCAGCATTTGTAACAAAGTATGGTGATAAATATCCTCTATCAAACTGCATACCTTCAACAACATCAAGTTCTGTTTCAATACTTTTTGCTTCTTCAACAGTGATAACACCCTCGTTACCAACTTTTTGCATAGCTTTAGCAATCATATTTCCAATTTCTTTATCTCCATTAGAAGAAATAGTTCCAACTTGAGCAATCTCATCACTATCTTTTACTTTTTTAGCTGATGATATAAGAGCATTTCTTACATGCTCTACTGCAGCATCAATTCCTCTTTTAACATCCATAGGATTCATGCCAGCTGTAACATACTTACAACCTTCTTTTACAATAGCTTGAGCCAGAATAGTTGCAGTTGTAGTACCGTCGCCTGCTTCATCATTTGTTTTGCTCGCAACTTCTTTAACCATTTGAGCACCCATGTTTTCAAATTTATCATCTAGGTCGATTTCTTTAGCAACCGATACACCATCTTTCGTTGTTCTTGGTGCACCATATGCTTTGTCTATAACGACGTTTCTACCTTTTGGACCAAGAGTAACCTTAACTGTGTTTGCAAGTATATCTACTCCTTTCAGCATTGCTGATCTAGCATCTGAATCGAATTTTACTATTTTTGCCATTATTAAACTCTCCTTTTTTTAATTTTATTTAGAAGTAGAGATACCCATAATGTCTGATTCTTTCATTATGCTGTATTCTTTACCATCAATTTTAACTTCAGTTCCTGACCATTTTCCAAAAAGAACTTTGTCACCGACTTTAACATCCATCGGTATAATTTTTCCATCCTCAGTTTTTGATCCACCTCCAACAGCAACTACTTTGCCCTCTTGTGGTTTCTCTTGTGCGGAATCAGGGATGATGATACCACCAGCAGTTTTTTCGCTGCTATCTAAAACTTCGATTAATACT
>CACMYJ010000017.1 GCA_902617895.1 uncultured Pelagibacteraceae bacterium
ATAAGCGATGTTCTAGAAAGTGTATATGAAAAAGATTATGTTAAAATTGGTACTGGAGCAAACGTAGGGGGAAATCTTAAAAAACATATAAAAGCTTTAAACAAAAAAATGAAAGAGTCTGCAACAAATTTAGAATTTGAGGAGGCGGCTAAAATAAGGGATGAAATAAGAAAACTTGAAAGTACCGAATTGGAGGTTACACTTAACCCTAAGGTTAAACAATATAGCCTCAACAACAAAATATATCCAAAGGGAAGATCAACTATGGGAATGCCGGGAACAAGAGCTCAAAAAGGTAAAAAAAAATGGAAGCAAATAAAATCATAATTACTGGTGGAGCCACTAGAATTGGTGCTGCCATAGCTAGAAAGCTTTCAGGCAAGGGAGTAGAAATCGTAATTCATTATAACAAATCAAAAGTAAAGGCTGAAAAACTTAAAAAAGAATTATCTATAAATGGTACGAAAGTTTATTTAATTAAAGGAGATCTAAGTGTTGAAAATGATGTAAATAAGATTGTAAAATTTGCAAAATCCAAATTAAAATATTTTGATTGTTTGATAAATAATGCTTCTCTGTTTGAAAATGATAAATTAGAAAACTTTAACACAGATAGTTGGGGACAACATTTAAGAACAAATCTAAGAACACCTGCGCTTTTGTCAAAAGAATTTGCTAAAAATATTAAGAGTAAAAACAATAATATTATTAATATAATTGATCAAAGAGTTTTTAAACTTACTCCCTATTTTTTTTCATATACCATAAGTAAAACTGGACTTTATACCCTTACAAAAACTAGTGCTATGAGTTTGGCACCAAAAATAAGAGTTAATGGAATTGCCCCTGGTCCTACAATTAAAAACATGAGACAAAGTGAAAAACATTTTAAAAAACAATACATGGCAACACCTCTCAAAAGACAAGTAGATGTTCAACAAATATGCAACGCAGTAGACTTTTTTATTAAAAATATATCTATTACTGGACAAGTATTGGCAATAGATAGTGGTCAAAACTTAAATTGGCAAACACCAGATATCATGGGTGGAAAAGAATGAAAAAAAATAACTTTAAAGTAATTAAAATTAACAATAACAAAAGTCTTTTTAATTACGAAAAAAAAGTAATCATTAAAGAACTTATTCTAGATTTAAAACTTGGTTATTTTGACTTTGAAAAAGAAAAGCCTCAAAAAGTAAAATTTAATATAGAAGTAAATTACGAAGATAAAAAGCCTTCGAATGATAAAGATATAAAATCGATTGTAAATTATGCAAAAATTGTAAGACTGATAAAAAAATTAATTAAAAATAAACATTATAATTTTTTAGAAACATTGGCGGAAGATGTATTCGATGAGCTATTCAAAGATAAAAGAATTGATAAAATAAGTCTTCAAATTGAGAAATTAGAAATTATGAAAGATTGCTCTTCTGTAGGTATTCAAATTTCAAAAAAAAGAAGTCATGATAAGTTCTGATATAGGTAAAGAAGCAATTAAAAAAGAGCTACCACTTATACCCAAGCTTCCTGGTGTATACAGAATGTTGAATGAAAAGAATGTGATACTTTATGTTGGTAAAGCAAAAAATTTACCCAACAGATTAAAGAGTTATGTTTCGGAGAAAAATCATATTATTAGAACTGAGAGAATGCTATCTCAAACAAGGAAAATTGAGATCACAAGTACCTCTAATGAGAGTGAAGCACTTCTACTAGAGGCAAACTTAATAAAAAAATATAAACCTAAATTCAATATACTTTTACGCGACGACAAATCATTTCCATTTATTTTTATTGGAAATGAGGATAAATGGCCTCAAATTAGAAGACATAGAGGAAAAAAAACTAGAGAGGGTTTTTACTTTGGACCATTTGCTTCAGCTGGATCTGCAAATTGGACTATTAAAATGATCCAGAAAATTTTTCAACTAAGAGTTTGTGATGATACAGTATTTAAAAAAAGAGAAAGACCGTGCATCCTTTATCAAATCAAGAGATGTTCTGGTCCATGTGTTGGATACATAAAAAAAGATGATTATAAGCTATCAGTAGATAGTGCAATTGAATTCGTATCTGGTAAATCAAGAAAGATACAAAAAAATTTATCAGGACAAATGGAAAAAGCAAGTACTGATTTAGATTTTGAAAAAGCAGCAATCTTGAGGGATAGAATTAAATCTTTAAACATCATTCAATCATCTCAAAGAATAAATGAGGCAAATTTAGTTGAAGCAGATGTTATAGCTGGATACAAAGAGTCTGGTAAGACTTGTATTCAAGTATTTTTCTATAGATCAAAACAAAACTGGGGAAACCAAGCCTTTTTTCCAAAACACGACCCAGACGATAACCTAAAAGAAATTTTAAATTCTTTTGTTTCTCAATTTTATGAAAACAAAAGTGTACCAAGCTCCATTATCTTAAGTGATGAAATAAAGGAAAAAGTCCTAATTGAAAAAACACTTTCCCAAAAAGAAAACAAAGAAATAAATATTTCTGTTGCAAAAAGAGGTTCTAAACTAAAAGTTGTAAATCAAGCTCTAAAAAATGCAAAAGATAGCTTAAATAGAAAAATTTATGAGAGCCAAAATAATAAAGAGTTGTTTGAAAATGTTTCTAAAAAATTTAATTTAGAAAACAATATTAATTTAGTTGAGGTTTATGACAATAGTCATATTCAAGGAACCAACAGTGTTGGCGCACTCATTACTTTTGGTGATGAGGGTTTTATTAAAAAAAGGTATAGAAAATTTAATATTAAAATTAAGAAAAATGAACAAGATGATTATGGAATGATGCGAGAAGTTTTAAATAGAAGATTTAAAAGAGCTGTTCAAGAAAAAGATAATTATTTAACAATGCCAGACTTAGTAATAGTTGACGGAGGAAAAGGACAATACTCGGTAGCCAGAGAAACACTTAATGAATTAGGATTACATGATATTCCAATGATTGCAATTGCAAAAGGTAAATTTAGGAATAGTGGTAATGAAACCTTTTTTCATAATGGTAAAGAATTTAAGTTTGAAAAAAATGACCCTACCCTCTTTTTCTTACAAAGATTAAGAGACGAGTCTCATAGATTTGCAATAAGTGCACATAGAGCAAAGAGAAAGAAAGGTATTAGTAAGTCTTTACTTGATCAAATTGATGGGATTGGATCTATTAGAAAAAGAGCGCTTTTAAATCACTTTGGCTCAGCCAGAGCAGTTGAATCCGCCAGCTTAGATGAGATAAAAACAGTTGAAGGAGTTGAGGAAAAAGTTGCGAAAAAGATATATAATTACTTCCACGAGTAATATATGAAAATTCCAAATTATCTAACTATTGGAAGAATTATAATTGTTCCTATATTTGTTTTTGCATTTTATTTGCCAGGGTTTTATGGAGATGTAATTCCTTTTGCACTTTTTGTAATTGCCTCATTTACCGACTTCTTGGATGGATTATTAGCAAGAATGTTTAAGGAGGAGTCCAAACTTGGTGAATTATTAGACCCAATTGCTGATAAAATTATAGTAGCCACTGCACTAATATTACTTGTTATGGATGGAACTATTAAAAACTATGAAGTTATTGCTGCAATAATAATACTTACCAGAGAAATATTGATTTCTGGTTTGAGAGAGTTTTTGGCTAAAGGAAGTGTAAAACTACCAGTTTCAAGTCTAGCGAAAGTAAAAACATTTCTTCAAATGTTTTCAATTTCTATTTTACTAACTGGTGAAACAGGAAATAAAATTATTAATTTTCAAGACTATAATGCTCAAACAATTGGCATAATTTTATTATGGCTTTCTGCTTTTCTTACATTATACACTGGGTACGAATATTTAAGAAAAGGTATTGACCATGCAATATCTGAAGATAATAAAAATTAAGCAGCAGCTCTTTTTTTTCTTACTAGTTTTCCATAGCTAGACAATAAGTCTAAAATAACATCACAAACTTTATAATTATTTTCTGCAATTTGTGATATTGGTGTAATTTCGGCAGCTGTGCCAGTTAAAAAACAACCCTCAAAGTTTGTTAATTCTTCAGGTTTTATTTTTCTTTCATGAACTTTAATATTTTTTGATTTAGCTAATTCAATTACAGTTTGTCTTGTAATACCATTTAAAAAAGAATCAGGAATTGGGGTATGAAGTTCTCCATTTTTATCTTTAAAAAATATATTTGCACTTGTTGACTCAGCCACATTATCCTCATGGTCCAACATTAACGACTCGCTATATCCTTGTCTTTCTGCTTCATGCTTTGAAAGCGTACAAATCATGTATAAACCTGCTGCTTTACTATCCCATGGAATGGTATTTGGGGCGGGTCTACGCCAATTTGAAATATTTAATTTAATTCCTTCAGTTTTCAACTTAGGGTCGAAATAGTCACCCCACTCCCACGTAGCGATTGCAACATTAATTTTTGTTTTTTGAGCTGAGACACCCATCATTTCACTTCCTCTCCAAGCAAAAGGTCTTACGTAACCATTCTGGACATTTTGTATTTTAATTATTTGATTACAAGCTTTGTTAATTTCATCTTTTGTGTAAGGAATTGTAATATCCATTCTTTTAGCTGAGTGATAAAGTCTGTCTGTATGATCTTCTAATTTAAAGATCTCGCTATCATAAACTCTTAGCCCCTCAAAAACTAAGCTAGCATAATGTAGACCATGACTTATTACATGAAGTTTAGCATCTTGCCATTCTACAAGATCACCATTGTACCAGATTTTTCCTTCTCTTTTATCGTAAGGTATCATTTGATTTATTTTTTAGAAAAAATATCTTTGTATATATAATATGTCAATATAACTTACCATTATGAAAAAACTTTTATATCTAAAAGATCATCAATTAAAAGAATATATCGAAAAAATATTCAATGGATATAGAGAAACTGTCGCTGATGCTAAAAAAGTTTTAGATAAACATGCTTTAGGAACTGCTCACAATAAAGTAATTCACCTTATATCTTTGTATGAAGGCATAACTATTTCGAGCTTGTTGAGAAAGCTTAAGGTTACGAAACAAAGTTTAAATAGAGTTCTTAATGATTTAGTAGAGATTAAGGCTATAGAATTTAAAAGAGACGAAATAGATACAAGAGTTAAACATGTATACTTAACAGAAGAAGGAGAAAAAATTTTTGATGAAATTTTTTCTGCTCAAAAAAAAAGAATTTATGATGCATTTTTAAGTTCTGAATCTAATGATGTTATAAGTTTTGATAAAGTACTTAAAAAAAATTATTAATGAAAAACTTTAAAGCGCATATATTAATTGTAGATGATGATGATAGAATTAGAGATCTGGTAAAAGAGTATTTAAATCAAAATAATTATCTTGTTTCAACTGCTAAAGATTCAAATGATGCTTTTGAAAAGACTAAAGTCATTAAATTTGATTTAATAGTGCTAGATATAATGATGCCAGGAAAAACTGGACTAGAATTTACTCAAGATTATAAAAAAAAAATTGATACACCAATTTTATTATTAACAGCCAAAGGAGAACCATCTGAAAGAATTGAAGGACTTGAAGTAGGTGCGGACGATTATTTAACAAAACCTTTTGAACCAAAAGAATTAATTTTAAGAATAAACAATATTTTAAATAAAACTAAATCATTAGAAATAAAAAGAGTTATTGAATTCGGCAATATAAAGATAGACCTAAAAAAGCTTTTTATTTTTAAAAACGATCAAAGACTTAAAATTAATAGTACTGAAAAGCTAATTTTGGAAAAAATGTTAAACTCACCTGGTAAAATTTTTAAAAGAGAAGAAATTGCAAGTTTAATAGATTTGAATAAAGAAAGATCGATAGATGTTATAGTTACAAGACTAAGAAAAAAAATTGAAGAAACTCCAAAAAGCCCAAAATACTTACAGACAATAAGAGGAGAAGGATATGTCCTTTGGATTGAGTAAATTATTAAAAGATATACTACCAAAAAGATTATTTTATAGAGGATTACTCATTGTTGCAGTACCCATATTAATTTTACAAATAACCATCTCTTTAGTTTTTTTTGACAGTTTATGGATTAAAACAAATAAAGGTTTAACTAAAGCTTTGGTGAGCGAAATAGTTACTATTATAGATATTTATAATAATGAAAGTGAATATAATAAGAAAATAGTTACTGATCTTTATAATAAAAACTTTAGCTTTTCTGTAAGATTCTTAGAAAATGAAACATTACCAGATATAAAAGTTGAAAGATGGTTTAGTCCAATGGACAGGACATTAAGGAGGGAATTGAAACCTAAAATTGGTGCGCATTGGTTTAATACAATTTCATACAAAGAAGTTGTAGATTTAAGAATTAAATTTAGAGATGGAGTTCTACAAATATTTTTTCCAAAAGAAAGAATCCAGGCATCATCTATAAGAATATTCGCATTCTGGATTACTGTTCCAGCAATTTTGATGATTGCAGTCGCGATGATTTTCTTAAAAAATCAAACTAGACCTATAACAAAATTAGCTCAAGCATCAGAGAGGTTTGGTAGAGGTGAAGATGTTGAGGAGTTTAGGCCATCAGGAGCTTTGGAAATAAGAAAAGCAGGTCTAGAATTTGAAAAGATGAGAAAAAGAATTCTAAGACACTTAAATCAAAGATCTGAGATGCTATCTGGAATAAGTCATGATTTAAGAACACCTCTTACAAGAATTAAACTACAACTTGCTGTTATTAAGGACAAAGATCTTTCAGAAAAAATATCAAAGGATGTAGATGAAATGGAAAAAATGCTAAATGAATACCTTCAGTTTGCAAGCACAGGTGCTAAAGATAAAACCGAAACTTTTGATATCTCAGAACTTTTGGATGAAATTATTCTTAAACATGAAAATGAAAATATTCAGAAAAAAATAAAGAAAAACACATATTTCAATGGAAGAAGAAATTTAATCACGAGGTGTATCAATAATTTGTTAGATAATTCAATTAAGTATGCAGAAAAAATTTCAGTAAATTTAGAAAAAAAAAATTCAACCATTCTCATATCAATTGATGATGACGGACCTGGAGTTAAAAAATCAGAATTTCAAAATATTACCAAACCATTCTATAAAATTGATAAAAGTAGGTCCGAATCAAAATCAAGTGTCGGTTTAGGATTGTCTATCTCGTCTGACATTATAAAGTCTCATGGAGGAGATATAAACTTTAATAAGTCAAAATTAGGTGGTTTGAAAGTAACTATTTCTTTGCCTTACTAGTTTTTTTTCTTTTCTTTTTTTCTTCTAGTTTTTTTTCAAGATTGCTAATTCTCTTATTCAAAATATCTACTTCTTCTTTA
>CACMYJ010000018.1 GCA_902617895.1 uncultured Pelagibacteraceae bacterium
AACATCCAGTAACAGAGATGGTTACAGGAATTGACATCATAAAAGAGCAAATATGGATAGCTTTTTCAGGTAATACAGCTTTGGAGCAAAGTGATATAAACCCAAGAGGTCATGCAATTGAATGCAGGATTAATGCCGAAGATCCAAGTAATAATTTTCAACCTTCACCTGGTAAAATAGGCATGTGTCATCAACCATCTGGCTTTAGAACAAGAGTAGATGGATCGATATATCAAGGATATAAAATTACACCTTATTATGACAGCATGGTTTGTAAAGTGATAACTCATGGAAGAAACAGACAAGAAGCAATTCAAAGAATGTTAAGATCTCTTGACGAATTTGTAATTGATGGGATAACAACTACTATTGAGTTACATAAAGTATTGCTTAACAGTGAAAAATTTATAACATCAGACTTCAATGTAAGTTGGCTAGATAAAGAAAAAGTTATTTAACTATAACATTTTTTTAACCAAACATCATAAACAGGATGGTCAAATGGTCTGATAGACGGACTTGACGCAAATGTCCAATCATTAAAAACAAAAACTTTATCATTATTATTCATTGTTTTGTCTTTTACTTGCATATATGCCGTGACTTCTGGGTCATCATCAAATTCAGAATTATAACATTTTAAAACTTTTATACTTAGGTTTTGAAAAGAAAATTCTTCTCCAACTTGAACTTTAATATTAGTATTTTTTGAACTTACTTTATCAAGAATACTTAATTCAGCAGTTGTCTCGTTTTTAGATAAGGACTCGGCATTTGTGTTATTTATCATAATAATAGTTAAAACTGTTGCTAATAAAAAATTAACTTTTCCAGCTTTTATATTTTTTTTTAATGACATTATTATATTTTTTTGGATGGTAAGAATTTTCTGATCCTGTTTGGTTTGGCAAATGTTCTTTCTGCCAATCATATTTTTTCAAATTATGATCATTTTCTATTTTATTATTCATGTGGTGCATCCAAGAATACCATTCATTAGGTATTTTTGATGCCTCAACTTCACTAGCATAAATCACCCATCTTCTTCCTGATTTACTTTCATAATATTTATTCCCATTTCTATCTTCGCCTACTAATTTTCCTGAAAAAAATATTTGTAATCTTGTTCCAAACGTCTGTTGATTCCACCAGGTAAAAATTTGTTTGAATAATGTCAACATAAAAGTTTATTTTTTTTTCAATTTAAAATTGTAAAAATTAAATTAGACTAAAATTTTAAATTTCTATATACATTATATCTTTAAGATTCAATTTTATAAATAAATAAGGAAATTAAATGGCAAAATATTTAGTAGAGACATACTACACATGTAGCTTCAAAGTAAGTCATTATTTAGATGATATCGATGAGAAAAATATACAGAATATAGAGAAAAGAGATGACGGAAAATTTGAAATATTAGATGTCAAACTTGACAAAAGAAAAACTAAAAATTTAGAAAAAATTGAAAAAAACAACATAAATGTCGTTAAAAATGACCTTCCTAAACCTGAGCAAAAAAATAGTCTTAAAATTAATCAAGAAATGTTAACTAAAAATATTAAAGAAAATAATGGTAGAAGATTTAGTATGCCAGATAGAAGAAAAGGATATATACAAAAAGCATCGATTGGAAATCATAAAGTGTACCTACATACAGGAGAGTACGAAGATGGTAAAATAGGAGAAATATTTATAGATACTAGTAAAGAAGGTGAGCTAGTAAAAGCAACTATGAATAACTTTGCAATAGCAGTTTCTCTTGGATTGCAATACGGTGTTCCATTGGATGAATTTGTAAATGCGTTTGTAGATACTAAGTTTGAACCCTCAGGTAAAGTATTTGGTAATGATAGAATTTTAAGTGCATCATCAATTCTAGATTATATATTTAGAGAGTTAGCAATATCATATCTTAACAGAGAAGATCTTGCTCATACTCCTTCTATAGGAGGATCAGAAAACTTGGATGAAGCTGCAATAGAGGATAATAGTGAGGACAAAACTCAATTCTTAAAATTAGTAAAAGACATTACTAGCAAAGGTTTCGTAAGAAGTAATTATAAAAAGAAATTAGTAGATTTATCAGATATAAAAATAAATCTTAAAGGAAAGAAATAATTATTTTTTTTTTTTAATGTTTAAATTTAATTCTTTTAATTGATCATCTGAAATTTTAGATGGTGCATTCATCATCAAATCTTGTGCATTTTGGTTCATTGGAAACATAGTAACTTCTCTTATATTTTTTTCATTTGCCAAAAGCATAACAATTCTATCAATTCCTGGGGCTATTCCTCCATGGGGTGGTGCTCCATAACTCAATGCATTTATCATTCCACTAAATTTGATGTTAACATCATTTTTTGAATACCCTGCAATTTCAAATAATTTATACATTAATTCAGGGATATGATTTCTAATTGCCCCTGATGATAACTCAATTCCGTTACACACAATATCATATTGATAAGCTTTAACATTTAATGGATTAGATAGGTCTAATTGATTTATTTCTCCTTGAGGCATAGAAAATGGATTGTGACTAAATTTAATTTTTTTAGTTGTTTCATCAATTTCATACATCGGATAATCAACAATCCAACAAAATGAAAATGTTTCATTATCAATTAAATCCAATTCCTTAGCTATTTTGTCTCTTGCAGCACTTAATATTTTTTCTACATCATCTTTTTTTCCACAGGAGAGAAAAACAGTATCTCCAATATTTGCCTTTGTTTGATTAATAATTTCGATTAATGAAGTTTCTGAAAAAAATTTTCCAATTGGTCCTTTAGCACTAATTTTTTCCTCTTTTTCTAGTGTAAAATATGCGAGTCCAGACGAACCTTGATCTTTTGCCCATTTGTCAATTCCATCAAAGAAACTTCTAGGTTTATCCTTTGTATTTTTGGTAACTAGCGCTCTAACTATTGAGCCACTTTTAACTAATTTCTTAAATATTTCAAATTTTACATCCTCTCTCTCAAAAATTTTTGTTAAATCTGAAATTTCTAATGGGTTCCTTAAATCGGGTTTATCCGATCCATACTTAAGCATTGCATCTTCGTATGTAATTCTTGGAAACTTTTCATGAAGAATTTTTTTATTACTGAATGTTTTAAATAATTTTAAAAATAAAGTTTCTATCACATCAAATACGTCTTCTTGTTCGACAAAAGACATTTCGAGATCTAATTGATAAAATTCTCCAGGACTTCTATCTGCTCTTGCATCCTCATCTCTGAAACATGGTGCAATTTGAAAATATTTATCAAAACCAGAAACCATTATAAGTTGCTTAAATTGTTGGGGTGCTTGTGGTAAAGCATAAAATTTTCCTGGATTTAATCTACTTGGCACAAGAAAATCTCTTGCACCTTCAGGACTAGAGGAAGTTAATATGGGTGTTTGAAATTCTAAAAAACCTAGTTTTTGCATCTCATTCCTAATAAATGAGATTACTTTTGATCTTAAAATAATATTTTGATGTATTTTTTTTCTTCTTAAATCTAAAAATCTATACTTTAGTCTTATATCTTCTGCATATTCTTGATCTGAAAAAACTGGCATTGGTAGTTCTTTAGTTTCACCAAGAATATCAATATTATTTATTTTGACTTCTATTTCGCCAGTAGAAATATTTTTATTTATTGTTTCATTTGATCTCTCAATTACCTTTCCTGTAATTTTAATTACAGTTTCCAAAGAAAGTTTTTCAATTTTCTTAAAAATTTCATTACTTTTATCTATAACGCACTGAGTAATTCCAAAGTTATCCCTTAAATCTATAAATAAAAGATTTCCATGGTCTCTTTTTTTATTAATCCATCCAGATAAAGAAATTTCTGTTTCTTTATGTAACTTGGTTAATTCACCACAGGTATGAGTTCTATATTTATTCAATTTATAAAATCTCTTTTATAGTTTTTAAATTAATTGGTTTTTTTTTTTTTAAACTTAACTCGTCAATCTTATATATAAATTCATCAATTTTTCTATAAGATCTGTCAATTCTACTAATTATGAAATTTATAATTTTTTTTTCTATTTTAATCTGACGATCAGAAAAATTCTTTAAAATTATAGCAAAAAGTAATTCATCATCTGGATTTTCAATTACAGCGTAAAGACAATTTTTTGATCTTGAGGTTAAATCAGGTAGTTTATATTTATTTTCATTAATTGGTCTTAATGAATTTATCAACATGTACTTGTTATCCTGATCTATTAGATTAAAAATTGAGTAAAGTATCTCTTCCTGATCGCACTCTTCAATATCATCAATAATTATACTTTCATGCAATTTAATACTTTTAAAAATTGAATTATCTATCTCATTTCCTTTAACTAAAAATGCTTTAGATTTTAACCTAAAGATATTTGCTAAGTGACTTTTTCCAGAAAATTTTTCACCTGAAATATTTAATATTTTTTTATCCCATTCAGGCCAACTATTTATTAAATTAAATGCATTGGAATTGCTTTTTGATATATAAAAATCATGTTCATTAAAATTGGTTTTATAGTCTAACTCGAGGAGTAATTGATTTAATTCACTCATTTATTTTCCAATTAGTTGAGGTAGTATCAATTCTAATATCATAAGAAAGAATATCTTCTAAAAATTTTTTTGGGTTACTGCTATAATAAATCCTATATATAATTTTATTACTATCAAACTTTTCAATTTCAAAGCTATTCACAAAATCCAAATTAGTCAAAGCGTTTTCTAATTTTATTGATTGTTCTGTATTTGATGACTTTAAAGACAATCGAATTGGTACAGACGCAGATGGATCCATCTTATTAATAGATTTCCAATTATCTTCATATTTATTTTTTATATGCAATATCATTGAGTTTAAGTCTGACAGGTCTTGGATATTTTTATTTATAAAATTTTCATTTAATACTACGAGTTTATCTTCAAAATTTATTTTTGAATAAAATTTAATAGTCTTTTTGCTTTTGAAAACTATCATTATTATATAATTTTCAGAA
>CACMYJ010000019.1 GCA_902617895.1 uncultured Pelagibacteraceae bacterium
TTTACGTGATTTACCCAAAAAACTAGATTTCGGTTCAATAATTAAACTTGCGGCAACTAATGCAATTACAAGTGTATAAAATGGAATTATTATTCTTTTGTATAATTCCTCAATTATAGATTTTACTCTTCTTGTATTACAAGTAGCATTACTATTATCATTAATTATCTCTACTCCTTTAAAATTATTTTTTGGTAAATCTTCTTGTATACATTTTATTAATTCAAGAGAATTTAATTCTTGAATTTTTGATCGTGTAATTGTCTTAGTTGTAAAATTAGATAAATCATAGTCAGTCTCAGAAAAATTTAACACAAAAGTATTATTTGAGTTAATATTTGTAATTCCTCCATCAAAAAGTTTTAAGATATATTTATTATCTTTTTTTATAATTCTACCGTAATCTGAAATTATAATTTTTGAACTATTGGAGTCAATTTTTTCGTTTATATAAATTTTTTTTAATTCTCCATCTTTCTCATATTCCTCAACAAAAATAGTAAGACCTTTTACTACATTGATAAATTTTTTTTCAGATATTAACTTAGGTAAAAAATCAATATTAGATTCTTTAATAAAAATTCTTCCTAAATTTTGAGATTTAGGTACAACAATTAATGTTAATATAAGTTGCAGAATTAAAAATAATATTGAAAATTTAAGTATAAAATTAATTAATTGAATTTTTTTAATTCCATTATTCCAAAAAACTATTAACTCATTTGAATTCTCATATTTGTTTATTACGTAAAAAATAGACAGAAAAAAAACAAAAATAATAGTTTTACTGAATATTTTTGGTAGATTTAGTGAAACAAAGTAAAAATAAACTTTTAAACTATGTCCGTCATCAGATACTAGGTCTAAAAAGTTAACTGCCTGGATTATCCAAACAATAAAAGTAATACTAAATGATGCTATTAGAAAAAAACTGAAGATATCTAAAGAAAATTTACGAAATATTAATTTATTCATTGAAATTTATGTTTTAATAAATATACAACATTATCTAATAAATAATTTCTAAAAAATGAAGCTTAATTTAAATTTTGTAAATAAAATCCCAAAAACAGCAAAGGATACCGAGATTATACTACTTTCTCAAAAAGTTACAAAAAGTAAAGAAATTAAACAATTTATAAAATCAGTTTTCTCCAATAAACTTTTCTCTGAACAGAATTTTTTAGCAAAAGATTATAAAGAAAAAAGTTATATATTCGTAAATTGTACAAAGTCAAAAGTTGCATTAGATTTTGAAAAACTTGGATCGAAATTATATGTATTTCTTAAGGAAAATAAGAAAGAGAACTCATTTATTAATTTAGACAATAATACTTTTACAAATGTACAATTAGAGAAATTTCTTCATGGAGCACAACTAAAATCTTATAGCTTTAATCTTTACAAAACAGTTAATAAAAAAAATTTTGATATAAAATTAAGTATTGTTGGTAAAGAGGTAAAACAAAATAATTTATTAAGGAATAAATTAAATGCTCTTTTGGAAGGAGTTTTTCTTACCAGGGATTTAGTTTCTGAACCTGGTAATATTTTACATCCAGATGAATATGCAAAGAGAATTACTAAATTAAGAAAGTTAGGATTAAAAGTAACAGTCTATGATCAAAAAAGATTAAAAAAATTAGGTTTTAATTCATTACTAGGTGTTGGACAAGGAAGTATCAGGGGTTCTTATGTGGTGACTATAGAATGGAATGGAAATAAAAATAAATCAAAACCTTTGGCTTTCGTTGGAAAAGGTGTCTGTTTTGATACTGGAGGTATTTCACTTAAGCCAGCAAAATTTATGGAAGATATGACATATGATATGGCAGGTTCAGCAACTGTAGTCGGTCTTATGAAAACTCTAGCTCTAAGGAAATCTAAAATTAATGCAGTTGGAGTTGTAGGATTAGTCGAAAATATGCCAGGAGCAAACGCACAAAGACCCGGAGATATCGTAAAATCTTACAGTGGACAAACAATCGAGGTTTTAAATACTGATGCTGAAGGAAGACTTGTGTTAGCAGATGTGCTTACTTACACTGAGGAGAAATTTAAACCAAGTTTAATTATAGACTTAGCAACTTTGACTGGAGCTATAATAGTTGCACTAGGATCTGAATATGCTGGCTTGTGGTCAAATAATAAAAAATTGGCGAGACAACTTTTTGATGCAGGAGAAAAGGTAGAGGAAAAAGTATGGGAAATGCCTTTACACGAAAATTATAATAAATTAATGAATTCAAATAACGCTGATATGCAAAATATTAATTATGTTGGAGGTGCTGGTTCAACAACTGCTGCTCAATTTTTACAAAGATTTATAATTAATAACACACCCTGGGCGCATTTAGATATTGCTGGTATGGCTTTTTCTAAATACGCTGGAGCATTAAATTCTGGTGGTGCAACAGGATATGGAGTTAGATTATTAAACAAATTTATAGAGGAGAATTATGAGTAATATTGAACAAACATTATCTATAATTAAACCAGATGCTGTTGAAAGAAATTTACAAGATCAGATTAAAAATGAATTTAAAAATAATGGATTCGAAATTTTAAAAGAAAAAAAAATTCATATTTCTAAAGATGAAGCTGAAAAATTTTATAAAGTTCATGCGTCTAAACCGTTTTATAACGATTTATGTGCTTATTTATCATCTGGACCAATAGTTGTAATGAATCTTCAAAAAGATAATGCAGTTTTAGAAAATAGAAAATTAATGGGAGCAACTAACCCTAAAGACGCAGAAGAGGGAACTCTAAGAAAAAAATATGGTATTTCAATTGATAAGAACTCTGTTCATGGATCAGATAGTATTGAAAATGCTAAGATAGAGTTAGATTTTTTTTTTAAGGATTAATTAATATCTTATTAATAGCTTTTGGATAAATTTCATGTTCAATCTTAAGAACTTTTTTTTTCAAACTCTTTACATTATCTGATCTTAAAATTTTCACTTTCTTTTGTAAAATAACTTTACCTGCATCTAATTTTTCTGTTACTTTGTGAATTGAAGCCCCTGCAAATTTATCTTTGTTTTTAATTGCTCTTTCGTGTGTATTTAATCCTTTATATTTAGGCAAAAGTGATGGGTGAATATTTAATATAGGCTTAGAAAATTTTTTAATAAAATTACCTGACAAAATTTTCATAAATCCAGCCAAACAAAGTATATCTATATTATATTTTTTTAGTAATTTAAGTGAGTTATTTTCGAAATTTGATTTATTTTTAAATTTAATTCCATAAGCCTTTATTTTTGCTTTAGATGCATATTTTAATCCCTTCGCATCTGGATTATTTGAAATAACTAATATAATTTTAATTAAAGAATTTTTTTTTTTTGAGTGATTTATTAAAGACTTTAAGTTACTGCCTCTTCCACTAATAAATACAGCTATATTGCTTTTACCAAGATATTTTTCCACTTAATTTTACTTTATTTGAATTTTTAACTATCTTTCCAATTATATAGGGTTTAAAATTTTTTCCGAAATATTTAATTACAGAATTAAAATTTTTTGGATTTACAATTAAACAAAAACCTACACCACAATTAAAAGTTTTTAACATCTCATTTTCACTTATGCCCATCTGGTGTAACCACTTAAAAATATCTAATGTTTTAATACTACTTAGATTTATTTCTGCACCTAATTTTTCGGGGATTACCCTTTTAATATTATCTGCCAAACCACCTCCAGTTATATTCGCACATCCATTAATCAATTCTTTTTCATTTATAATTGATAATTCTTTTACATAAATCTTAGTTGGTCTAATTAATTCTTTTTTGAGAAATTTATTTGTTTTTAAATTAATTTTTTTTTTTTTAATTAAAAATCTTACTAATGAAAAACCATTTGAATGTAGTCCATTAGATGGCACTGCTAAAATTAGGTCTTTATCTTTAATCTTATTGTTTAATATTTTTTTTTTTTCAACTAAACCAACAGCAAAACCTGCAATATCAAATTTGCCTTTTGTATATGTTCCAGGCATCTCTGCAGTTTCTCCTCCAACTAATTTACAGTCTGCTATATTGCATCCTTTGATAATTCCTCTTACTATATTCTTTAATTTACTTAAATTTATTTTACTTACCGATATATAGTCTAAGAATAAATATGGTCTTGCTCCTTGAACCACTAAATCGTTTACACACATAGCTACAAGATCGATTCCGATTGTATCAAATTTATCTAGATCATTTGCAATCTCAATTTTAGTTCCAACTCCATCTGTACTAGTAACAATGTGAGGCTCTTTGTACTTTTTAGAAATTGGAGAGATTGCACCAAAACCACCTATATTCTTAAAATCACCACTTTTGCTTGATTTTCTTGTCAGTGAACTTATGAACTTAATAAAACTATCTGCTTTTGGAATGTTAACTCCACTCTTACTGTATGTTAATTTGTTTGATGCCATATAACAAAATTATATTTTTTTTTAAAAAAAAAATTTGTATGTATTTATATATATTTTTTATATTTTTAACCTTTAATTTTCTAGAGTTTTCCACAAACACCGTATACGCAAAAACTTTTGTTGTTTCAAAAATTGAAGTTGAGGAGAAATATAATCTTAATTTTAATAAGCTT
>CACMYJ010000020.1 GCA_902617895.1 uncultured Pelagibacteraceae bacterium
TCTGAAGAATTTTTTATTATAATTTAACGAAATAGATAAACAATCTGTATTATATCCATAATTAAAATCAATTACCTCTGTAAAATCAGTTATCAAATTTTTACTTGTTTTAAATTCTAGTGAATGTTCATCTGTAAAATATATTAGAGTGTTATTTTTTATCGACTCGGAATTACCTAATTCATGATTTTCTGTTACATAATCAAAACTTGTTATGAATTTATTATTTCCGAATTCTGCAGAAATAGCATCATAATTCGAAAAATTTAAGTCTCTGTCATAAGAAAAATTATATCCAAGTTTAATTTTGCTATTTGGATTATAAATAAAATTTCCAACTATATCAGACCTAGTTTGGTCAAGCTTTGATATTGAAGGCATTGAGGAATTCTTTTTATCTTTAAGAATATTACCAATATTAAACTCAATTAATTTTTCATTAGCAAAATTAAGTTTTTCGTACTCTAAGCCCAATGTTAAAGATTTACCTTCCTCAACCATATCTGATCTTCCAATTCGATTTGGTGAAAATAAACCGTCATAACTTAATCTTGACCCAGTTGAGGAAATATTTTTGCCGTTTGTTGGGCTAAATTTTATTTGTACTTTAGGCCTTAAAAAGTTTGTACTATCATTTGTTATTTTTTTTAATGGTAATTCTGAGTTAAACAATACTGTACCAAATAAATCATGATCATTATTGTTATCAAATATTGAAGAATTTTCTGCATAAGTGTTAAAATTTTTAAGTAAAAAATTATAATTTGAAATAATTCCAAAATTTATATTATCAAAAGATCTAAAGTTGAAATCATTATTTAATTGTGCTTCATAAATATTTGTAGAATGAAGTTTTTGATATCCAGACGTATTATAAAATAATGTTCCATTGTATTCTTTTTCAAAATCGATTTCTTTATAAAATGAAAAATCTGGGAAAACATACTGGTATTTGTCATTAGAGTCTGTAACACTCAAATCTTCGTATATTCTAATTGCACTTTTTAGCTCAGTTTCTTCATCAATATTTTTATTTATTTCAAACAATGAAGTTAATGAACTAGAATTTATCTTTTTCATTAATTTATTGGTATCCTGAATATTTTGAAAATCATGAATTTTTAAATAATTATCATTTCCAGATACATTCTCAAATTCTAAACGATAAGAGGTATCTTGATCAAAATTTCCTTTTAACTCGACTATAGAGTGTGTACTCGTATTTTTATCATTATAGTTAAAACTTAAGTCAGCAATTAAATCTGAATTTTCAAAAGCTTTTCTATATTCTGATTGAAGAATAAAATTGTCATTTTCAGAATATATCCTTGGATTTAAAGTCATGTCTTCACTATCAGATAAAACATGGAAATATGGGATATTAATTGACCTTCCTAAGCTATCTGAACTTGAATATACAGGTGTTAAAAAACCTGACTTACGTTTTACAGATGGATCAGGATGATTGAAATAGGGTAGAAAAAAAACTCTTTGATTAAAAACTTTCAACCATGAGTTTTTATATTCAAATAATTTGTCTATTTTATTATGTTTAAATTCATCACTCTGAATTTCCCATCCCCTGCAATTTTTATTATCCGTGTTACACGTACTGAATACAGCTTTTTGGATTATTGTCTCCTTGTTATCTGATATAACAGACTTTCCTTTAAGCAGAGGATCATTATTTTCGTCTCCAAAAAAATTATTTATAAAATCTACACTTACCTCTTTACCTATAAGTTCTTTTGTCTTTAAGTTTATCTTAGCATTTTGAAATAAATAACTGTTATTATCGTTGTCTATTATATTTGTTGTTTTTGACGAAATAACCTCTTCAAGTTTATCAAACAAAAACCCATCTTTGAAATTGTAAAAATTATTTAAATCATCGTATATTTTTGTATCTAATTTACTAATTATCTTCATTGAGTTTCTGTCATACAATACGTCCTCTGAAAAAATTTCGTATTTATCTTCAATTTTTATAAATGTTTTTCCTTTTGATAAAATTGTATTATTAATTTCATCATATATAGCCTCACTACTATTTATAAATATTTGATTTAAATCATCAAAGAATTCAACATTGTCTTTTATTAATAATTGTGAAATTAACTTATTATAAACTGATCTATCACTTTTAATAATTAATTTTTGATTTGGAATTTTAGCAGTACCTTTTCCAGAGTAAATTATATTTCCTTCATTCTCTATTTCTATACTTTTAGAATCAAATAATATTACATCCGCTTTAATTTGATGACATATAAAAAAAAGTGAAAAAAAGATTATATAATTTAAAAATTTAATTTTCATTTAACCTAGTTAATCCTATCATACATACAAGAAACAAAATAATTTGAGGAAGCCATACTGAAATATATACTGGTAATGTTTCATTTTTACCAAATAAAATAGAAAAATAATTTATATAGTAAAATATTACTGAAACTATAACTCCAACTACAACTAAAAAAAACTTTGATTTAATTATATTAAATTTAAACATTAGGAGGGCACCAATTACCGCAGTTAAGGTAAGATATATTGGCAGACTATAAATTTTATTCAAATGTAATTTTACATCTGTAGCAGAATAACCGATAGATTCATAATTTTTTTCTAATTTTAATAATTGAAATATATTCAAAGAATTTAAATTTGAATATAGGTTTGCGATAATTTTACTATTGAATGAAGAAGAATATTTATAATTCAAAATAAATTCAGTTTTTTTTTCATTAGAATAAATTCTTACATTTTTTAATATCCAATCTTTTTCTGAAATTTCTCCTTCTTTTGCTAAAATTGTATTAACTAGTCTATAATTTTTATCTACTTGTGTTATTTTTATATTCTCTAAAGTATCTTTTTTATAAGTTTGAGCATTAATTATAAATATATTTTGATTATCTTTACCTTTTTCTTTAATCCATAATCCACCTTCATTTACTACTGCTAAATGATCACTACTATTTGAATATTGATATTTTATATTAAGGTATAAACTCTTTAAATTTGCTGAAAATGAGTAATAAACAAATATTAATATTATCCCCATAATTAGAGAAACTAATGAGACTATAGTTGTAATTTTAAAATTATCGACTCCATTACTTCTTAGGAGTTCAATTTCATCTCTTTCAAAAAGAT
>CACMYJ010000021.1 GCA_902617895.1 uncultured Pelagibacteraceae bacterium
TGCTGACTTAGACTTCCAAAATCTTTCCTCAAAATCCTCAGAGTCTTTATTAATTCTTCTAAACATTATAATTTTATCAAAAATTATTGCCCAAGAATAAACTGAGCTAGCAATTAGAATGATAATCACTGATTTAACGATAAAGTCCGCTCTCAAAAATAAACTTAAAATTGAAAAATCTGTATTACTTGCTAATCCTACTGCTTGTGAAGTTATATCTGCGTCCATTTAATTGATTTCACACTAAAATGTGTCATGAATTTGTCTTTAAAAGTTGGCTATATTTACTTTTCTTGAGAATTTATATGAAAATTAGCAATTAATATTGCATCTGCTTTGTTGGTATCTTTTTTTCTAGATAACTTTGATGAAAACTTTGGAAACATTTCGATTGCTTTAACTCTACTCGAATCTTTTTGAGAATTAATCAAATCATAATATTTTTTCCATTTGGCTGGTCTTACAAAAAAAATTGGTAATTGCATTGCAGCACAAACACCTTTCAAAACTCCAAATGATTGTCCAAAATTAAACATACTAGTAACACCTTGTCCAGGCATTGCTGAAACTTGCTCTACCACTACGTTTATATTCTCAGATTTGTGGTTTTGAATCCTTAAAGATAATTCGTTAAATATTTGACTACCATTAATTTGCTTTTTATTTTTGTTACCTGATGCCATAGTAGGCATATCAATTACATCTTTTAATTCCCCATTTTCAAAAAAACAAATTGCACCAGTAATCCCAGGGTCTATTCCAATTATTAACATAAAATTAATTTAAATTGCATTTGTAAAAACATTTTGAACATCATCATCTTCCTCTAAAATTTCTAAAAACTTAATCATTTTTTCTTTGTCTTCTTCATTAAGGTTAATTTTATTTATTGGGATCCATTCAATTTCTGTAGATATAAAGTTAGAAATCTCTTTTTCCAATAAATTTTTTACATCATATATCTCGTCATTATTTGTATGAATCTCATAATAATTCTCATGAAATATACAGTCGTTAGCACCGGCGTCAGTTGCTAGGTTAAAAACTTTTTCTTCATCAATTTCTTCTTTGTCAATTTTTATAACTCCTTGTTGAATAAAGTTATGTGATGCAGAACCTTGAGTACCAAGTCCACCTCCATATTTTTGAAAAATTGTTCTTATATTTGAAGCAGTTCTATTTTTATTATCTGTTAAAGTAGTAACCACTATTGCTGTTTTTGCAGGTCCAAATCCCTCATATCTTATATTTTCAAAGTTTGTATCAGCTGCTATTGATGATTTATCAATGGCTCTTTCAATATTGTCTTTGGGCATATTGGCTGACCTAGCAGCTTGAATCGCAGATCTTAATCTTGAATTCATATCTGGATTTTTATCTCCAAGTTTTGCAGCTACTGTTATTTCTCTTGAAAGTTTTGAAAAAATAGCAGATCTTTGTTTATCCGCCTTTCCTTTTTTATGCTTGATACCTGCCCAATGGGAATGTCCTGCCATTATTTAATTGTCTTTCTGAAGTTGACCACCAAATATAAACTGACAAATATTTAATGCCAAACCATTTTTCGGATTAGCTTCAATAATTGCCCCACAAAGTGAAGCCTCTCCTTCAGCAGGAAAATGTTTTATTGAGTCTCTTTTGTAAAACCTATTAATTGAATTTTCAGCATTCATACCGATTACAGAGTTATAATCACCACACATTCCTGCATCTGTTAAATAAGCAGTTCCTTTGTCTAAAACTCTTCCATCATTTGTTGGGACGTGGGTATGAGTACCTACAACAAAAGTTGCATTGCCATCAAATACATGGCCAATAGCCATTTTTTCGCTCGTAATTTCACCATGAAAGTCGACTACAAGAAAATCATATTTTTCTTTTAGCATATTTTGATCTAAAAATTCTTTGCTTTTTATAAAGACATCGTCACATTTTTTCATAAAAACATTTCCCATTAAATTTAGTACCCCAACTTTATAGCCACCTATAGAATCGTAAATACCAAATCCATTACCTGGGGCATCGTTCGATAAATTTAATGGTCGTAACAGCCTTTTTTGTTTTTTAATATATTCGAATGTTTCTTTTTGATCCCAGACATGATTACCAGTAGTAATTACATCAATACCACAACTTAATAATTCGTTAACAATATTCTCTGTGATACCAACCCCTTCTTTTGCAGCATTTTCTCCGTTTACAACAACAAAGTTAATTTTTTTTGATTTAATAATGTTAGGTAAAAATTTTTTTATCGCGGTACAACCACTAGTTCCTACTATATCTCCTAAAAATAAAATATTCATTTTACATTACCTTTATTTGTTAAAATAATATCTAATTTTTGATCAAAATTATTTAAAGGAATAATTTTTGTTTGTTGAAAAGAAAAAGCAAAACCAATTGTTAAAACTTTTTTTAATTTTAAAAGTTTTGCAATATATCTATCATAGAATCCTCCACCATAGCCCAACCTGAATTTGTTCTTATCAAATCCAACAAGAGGAACAATTATAACATCTGGGAAAACCTTTTTTTTAATATATGGTTCAGGAATACCTCGCTTACTTACTTTAAGTGGGTCTTTAAAAGACCATTGATAAAAGTCCATGTTATTTTTTTTTTTAATAACTGGTAGTGATATTTTAAAATTTTTTTTTTCTAAATTTTCTAAAATATGTAAACATCCAGTCTCACTGTTGATTGGGTAATAACCACCAATTTCTATATTATTTTTAAAATTCATTTTTTTCAATATTTTTTTAAATTGAATTAAAGTTATGGCTTTATCTTTAAAATTTTTTTTTCTTAGATTAAGTAATTTTTTTCTTAAAGTTTCCTTTGACACTTTTGACACTTTAATTATTGAGACTTAGCGTCTGGATCATTTCTTTTGATAAAATTTTCTAACTCAAGTGTTGTCTTATCAACTAAAGATT
>CACMYJ010000022.1 GCA_902617895.1 uncultured Pelagibacteraceae bacterium
TATCAATAATATTAATTTCATTTGGGGGCATATTAAGCATTGTAAAAAAAAATGGTTAAAAACATTAAGCTAATTGCAGTAGTTTCATTAGTTATTGTAAGTTTTTTTATTCTTCTTAAAGGCTTGAATAAAACAAATAATTATTCCCCTGATTTAAACTCAAGTAAAATTGATTTTAACTTTAAAGCAAAGTTTCTTTACTCTGATGAAGAAACAACATTATATGAATTGATAAATGATAAAGATTTTTCAATAATTAATATTTGGGCTTCATGGTGTCTACCTTGTAGGGATGAGCATTCTTTTCTATTGAACCTCAAATCATTGGATAAATTAAATGTAATAGGAATTAATTATAAAGATAATGAAATAAATGCAAAAAAATTTATTAAAGAACTGGGTAACCCTTATTCTAAAATTGTAGTTGATCCTTCTGGAGTGAATTCTATTGAGTTAGGTGCATATGGTGTACCCGAAACATTTATTGTTCATAACAAGACTAAAACTATTTTAAAAAAATATATAGGTCCATTAGATGATGAAAAACTTGCTGAACTTAAAATGATAATAAAAAATGAAAATTAAAATTTTAGTATTGACTGTATTTTACTTAATTAGTTTTTTAAATATTTCACATGGAGCTAATCCTGAAAAGGTTAATCAAATTTCAAAAAATTTGAGATGTTTAATCTGTCAGGGCCAATCAGTTTACGACTCTCAATCTGACTTTGCTTTAAGTATGAAAATTTTAATACAAAATAAAATCGATGAAGGTAAAAATGATGAACAAATTTATGATTTCCTAAAAAGTAAATATGGTGAGTGGGTTGTTTATGATCCTGAAATTACGAAAAATACTTTTTTACTCTGGTTATTACCTTTGATTTTGTTTGTTTTTGGAGCTATTTTAATTATTAGAAAAGTATCTATAAAGTAGTTATAATTTTTCATATGAGAGCCATTACAAAAATTCTTCTAATTTATATTTTGTTAGTTTTTAATGTAGCAAAAGCTGATGGACATAAAACTAATGAAAATTGGAGTTTCTATACTGGAATGTTTGATTTTAGTGACGAAGGCAAAAAGTCAAATTTATTTGGTATTCAGCATATTAATACAGGAAAAGATAAAAATAGTTTTCTTGGAGTCCTTCAACCAGTAACAGGCCTAATGGTAACTGGAGATAATGCTGCTTATGTCTATACTGGTTTTCAAATTTACAATGAAGGTCCTTTAAAATTTACCCCAAGCTTTACTCCTGGCTTATATTCTAAAGGTGATGGTAAAGATTTAGGACATGTAATTGAGTTTAAAACAGAAATACAAATTTCGTATGAATTTTCGTCAAATAGTGAAATAGCAGTATCATATAACCACATATCAAATGCGAGTCTTGGAGATAAAAATCCTGGGGCAAATAGTTATATGTTTAATTATATAAAAAAATTTTAATTTAATAATATGAATTTAAAAAATTGTCACAATTACGGTGATTTTAGAAAATTGGCTAAAAAAAAATTACCTTCTCCAATTTTTCATTACATAGATGGTGCTGCAGATGATGAGATAACTTATGCTAGAAACACTAGCGCTTTCGACGATGTTGATTTAGTTCCAAATGTTTTAAGGGGAGTTGAAAATGTTGATCTCTCAACAACAATTTTTGGAAAAAAATTGGATTTACCATTTTATTTATCACCTACAGCATTACAAAGACTTTTTCATTATGATGGAGAAAGAGCAGTTGGAAAAGCAGCTAAGAAATTTAATACTATGTTTGGTGTTTCAGCTTTGGCTACTGTTAGTGTAGAAGAAATTTCTTCTATGATTGACACACCAAAGATGTTCCAATTTTATTTTCACAAAGACAGGGGCCTTAACGACTCATGTTTGGAGCGTGCGAAAGCAGCAAAATTTGATGTAATGGCTTTAACAGTAGACACTATTACCGGTGGAAACCGAGAGAGAGATTTAAGAACTGGTTTTACATCTCCACCAAAACTAACTTTATCAAGTTTATTTAGTTTTGCTACTAAGCCAATGTGGGGAATAAACTATCTAACAAAAGGTAAATTTGAATTACCTCATCTTCAAGATTTTGTTAAAGAAGGTACAAGTACTAACTCTTCGATTGGAAAATATTTTTCTACCATGTTAGATCAATCTATGAATTGGAAAGATGCTGAAAATCTTTGTTCCAAATGGGGAGGTCATTTTGCATTGAAAGGCATTATGAGTGTTGAGGATGCTAAAAGAGCAGTAGATATTGGATGTACAGGTATAATGGTTTCTAATCATGGAGGAAGACAACTCGACGGTTCTAGATCTCCATTTGATCAATTAGCAGAAATTGTTGATGCAGTTGGAGACAAACTTGATGTCATATGTGAAGGAGGAATACATAGAGGAACTCATATGCTTAAAGCATTATCTATGGGTGCCAAAGCTTGCTCAGGTGGAAGACTTTATCTTTATGCCCTAGCAGCAGCAGGTCAAGCAGGTGTTGAGAGGGCACTAAATCAATATAAAACTGAATTACAACGTGACATGAAATTAATGGGTTGTACAAAAATTAGTGATCTTAATAGAGGTAATTTAAGATTTAGAAGACAATGAGTTTAAAAAATTGTTATAACTTTGATGACTTTAGAAAGTTAGCAAAGAAAAAACTTCCAGCACCGATATTTCATTATATAGATGGAGGAGCTGATGATGAAGTTACAATGAATAGAAACACAGATTCATTTAATGACTGTGATTTAATTCCAAATATACTTAATAGTGTTGGTGAACCTAATTTAAAAACTGAGGTTTTTGGAACAAAGATGGATATGCCAATTTTTTTATCCCCTACTGCTATGCAAAGTTTATATCATCCAGATGGAGATAAAGCATCA